>CABRCR010000001.1:0-15146 GCA_902469435.1 uncultured Collinsella sp.
GGGCGGCTTTGTAAAGCCGGTTGTCCCCACCCGCATAGCGGGTGGTTTCTGATGCGGCGCGCTGCGCGCCCCGCACAGGCTAAAGCCTTTAAACAAAAAGGCCCCCGCAAAGCGGAGGCCTTAGGCAAGGCTATGTCGAGATGCAGGATTCGCGCTACTCGCAGAGCGAAAGGGCGGCCTCGTCGGCAACGACAACGCAGTTGGTGTGCAGCTGCAGGATCGAAGCCGGGCACGCGGGCGTAACCGGACCATAGCACATGTCATGCACGGCCTGAGCCTTGGCCTCGCCGTTGGCGACGACTAGGATCATGCGGGCATACATGATGGTCTGGGTACCCATGGTGTAGGCCTGACGGGGAACATCGTCGATGCTGTCGAACAGGCGGCTGTTGGCCTGAATGGTGCTCTCGGTGAGGTCGACGCAGTGCGTGCCCTTGGAGAAGTGGTCATCGGGCTCGTTGAAACCAATGTGGCCGTTGTTGCCAATGCCGAGCAGCTGCAGATCCGGGTAACCAGCGGCGGCGACGATCTTGTCGTACTCAGAGCAGGCAGCGGCGGCGTCGGGGTTGGAACCGTCGGGCACATGCGTGTTGTTCAGGTCGATGTTGATGTGATCGAAGAAGTTCTCACGCATGAAGTAGTGATAGCTCTGGGGATCGTCGTGCGAAAGGCCGCGATACTCGTCCAGGTTGTAAGTGCTGACCTCGGCAAAGTCGACGTCGCCCTTCTCGTACCAAGCAGCGAGCTGCTTGTAGGCACCGATCGGGGTGGAGCCGGTGGCAAGACCCAGCACGCAATCGGGCTTGAGGATAACCTGCGCCGAGATGATATTGGCGGCCTTGCGGCTCATATCCTCGTAGTCTTTAGCTTTAATGATCTTCATTACGCGTCCTTTCTCGTACAAGAGAGGCAAGGCTCCCCTTACAAGCACTTGCCCGCGGCCCGCGTCGGCCGCAACCAACGTGTGCGGCCACCAGGGCGAGGTCGCGTAATGTATGTGTCTCGTGTCTAGCCGCGTCGAGGCCCCTGCCCGTCCACGGTGACCCAAAGCCGTTTAGCTTCGGACAAATCCCATCTTGCCACGGAGGGCGCCCTCTTTCAAGGGCGCCCTCCATAAACGTGTTTGAATTGTAGGCTAATGGCCACGTGCACTTACTAGCGCTCGCGAGCAACGATGAGCTGGTCCATCTCTTCGACATGCGCACCAACGGAGCCCTTGATACTCGAGAACTCAACGGAGTTGCACACCAAGATGGGAACCGTCACATCGTAGCCCTCGGCAGCAATTGCCTCGCGATCGAACTCGATGAGCACGTCACCCTTATGGACGACATCGCCCACCTGTGCATGCACGCTAAAATGCTTGCCCTCAAGCTGAACAGTGTCCAAGCCAACGTGGATGAGCACGTCTAGGCCATCGGCCGTGTTGAGCGCAACGGCGTGACCCGTGGGAAAAATGGCCTCGACCTTGGCGTCTGCCGGCGCAATCACACGCGTGCCGGTAGGCTGAATCGCCACGCCCTGGCCCAAAAGGCCGGTGGCAAATGTCTGGTCATTGACCTCGGACAACGGAATGACGTCGCCCGAGATGGGAGCATCCAGCGTAAGAACTCGTCCACGCATACCAAAAGACCTTAGGACTTTAGTGAACATGCTCCCCCTCGGACATACCAATCAATCAAAATAGCTTTAACAGTTTACCACTTGGCACCCGTTTTTGACCATTAGGGAAGTTCGCGCTTGACAACCTCGACGATGTCGTTGACAACACGCTGAGTGAGCTCGTGCGTCTCCGCCTCGGCCATAACACGGACCAGCGGCTCGGTACCGCTCGGGCGCACCAGAATGCGGCCGCGGCCGTCAAGCTCCTTCTCGGCGGCAGCGACGGCGTCCCAAATGGGCTGGCAATCGTCCAGGCCAGCCTTGTTGTCGGAATGCACGTTGACGAGTACCTGCGGGTACTTCTTCATGATGCCGGCAAGATCAGTGAGGGTACGACCGGTGCGCTTGAGCACGGCCAGCAGCTGCAGAGCCGTCACCAGGCCGTCACCGGTGGTGTTGTGCTCCAGGAAGATGATGTGGCCGGACTGTTCGCCGCCGATGACGGCGCCATCCGCGAGCATGCGCTCCAAAACGTAGCGGTCGCCCACAGCGGTCTGAACCATCTCGAAGCCCTGCTCCTTCATAGCGATGGAGAAGCCAAGGTTGCACATGACGGTCGAGACGATCTCGGAGTTGGCGAGCTTGCCGCGGGCGGCGAGGTCAGAACCGCAGATAGCCAGGATGTAGTCACCGTCGATCTCATTGCCCTCGCCGTCGACGAACAGCACGCGGTCGGCGTCGCCGTCGTGGGCCAGGCCGATATCGGCGTGGGTGCGCAGCACGAGCTCGCGCAGGGGCTCAAGGTGAGTGGAGCCGCACTCAACGTTAATGTCGGTGCCGCAGTAATCGGTGTTGATGGCATGGACCGTGGCGCCCAGGCGTTGCAGCGCAGCGGGCGTGGTCTGGCAGGAAGCACCGTGGCCGCAGTCGACGGCAACAACCAGGCCATCGAGCTTAAGGCCGTCGAGCGTGCTGATGGCATGATCGACATAGGCCTTGCGGGCGTCTTTCATCTTGATGATGTGACCCACACCGGCGCCGGTCGGCAGCGTGTCGGCAGCCATGGCCTCCTCGGACATGACCCAGGCGCTGATATCTTCCTCGACAGCATCGGGAAGCTTCATGCCCTTGCGGCTAAAGAACTTGATGCCGTTGAACTCCGGCGGATTATGCGAAGCGGAGATGACGATGCCGCCGTCGAGCTCGTTTTGGACGGTGAGCAGCGCCACGGCCGGCGTAGGGATAACGCCGCAGCAATGCGGACGGCCGCCCTCTGCCATAATGCCAGCGGTCAGAGCACTCTCGAGCATGGTACCCGAAAGGCGCGTGTCGCGGCCGATGCAGATGTCCGGGCCAAGGAACTTGGTCGCCGCGCGGCCCAGGCGAAACGCGAGGTCGCACGAGAGGTCGGCATTGGCGACGCCACGGACGCCGTCGGTACCGAAGATGTTCTGGGGCATAGGATCGCTCCTTCCCTAGCAGGCGATATACAACCGCCCGCCCTAGTCGAAAAAGAAAAGCGGGACCCGCCGAGGAATCGGCAGGCCCCGCTTGTACATTGTATCTCGAAAGGAGATAAAACCTTAGCGCTTGGAGAACTGGGGAGCGCGGCGGGCCTTCTTGAGGCCGTACTTCTTGCGCTCGACCACGCGAGCATCGCGCGTAAGGAAACCGGCCTTCTTGAGGTCAGCACGGTAGTCGCCAGCGTTCAGAAGAGCGCGAGCGATGCCCAGACGCAGAGCGCCGGACTGACCGGAGATGCCGCCGCCATCGCACAGAGCGATAACGTCGAACTGACCGGCGGTGTCGGTCACCTTGAAGGGAGCAAGGGCGTTCTCAACGAGCTGATGACGGCCGAAATACTGCTCGGCGTCACGCTTGTTGATGGTCACCTTGCCGGTGCCGGGGACGAGACGGACGCGGGCGACGGCGTTCTTACGACGGCCGGTACCCTGGTAGACAACGGTGTTCTCAGCCATCTTTAAGCCTCCAGCTCAATCTTCGTGGGGTTCTGGGCAGCATGCGGATGCTCGGCACCAGCGTAGACCTTAAGCTTGGTCATCTGGGCACGGCCGAGGGTGGTCTTGGGCAGCATACCGCGAACGGCGCGCTCGATGACCTTCTCCGGGTGCTTCTCCATAGCCTGGCGGAAGCTCTCAGCCTTGAGGCCGCCGTTGTAGCCGCTGTGGCGATAATAGGTCTTCGTGTCGGCCTTGTTACCGGTAAGCTGGACCTTATCGGCGTTGATGACGACAACGAAGTCGCCGCAGTCGCTGTTGGGCGTGAACTGGGGCTTGTTCTTACCGCGCAGGATCATTGCGATCTGGGTGGCAAGACGGCCCAGGACAGCACCATCGGCGTCGACGAGAACCCAGTTGCGCTGGACCTCGCCCTGCTTGGCGTAGTGAGTCGATTTCGAAATCACTTAGACTCCTCCATGTACAGTACGTGTTGTTACAGAGATTCACGGGGCTCTGCAAGTAACCCGTCCATATTACCCCGCTCGCCGTACGAGTCAACAGGTATTTTGGCTCCGACCAGAGTTTCTGCACATGTCATCCACGAGCCGTGATGTCGCAGCGTTGACGCTCGACAAACGCCTCGATATCTCCCAGCAAGCGCTTTGCCTCCTGACGGCCCTGGATATACAGGTCCAAAAGCTTTGCCGGATCGTGCTCGACATGGCCGACCTCGACCGGCTTTTGCGGAGCAATGACCAGCGCGCGGCCCTCGCGCTCATACTTCCACAGGTGCATGCGCTGGAGGTTATAGCGGTCGTGGCGCGTCTCGATAGCCTCGAGCAGATAGGGGTAGTCGACATAGCGGGCGCGCGCGGCAGGCATAAACTCGTAGGGCTTTTTCTCGTACGAGCGGTCCTGCGTGACAATGACAACCGCGCGATCGAAGCCCGCCTCCTCCAGCACGTGCTCGATGGGGACCGAATCGGCTACGCCGCCGTCGACGTATTTGTGCCCGTCGATCTCGACCGGCGGCGTCACCAGCGGCAGCGACGTCGAGGCACGCACGGCATCGAGGTCGAGCACGGCGCTTTTGACCGGCAGGTAGGCAGCGGTTCCAAACAGCATGTCCGTCGCGACGGCGTACATCTCGATAGGGCTGGCGTCGAACGTCTCGTTATCAAAGGGATCCAGGCGGTCCTGGATATCGTTGAAGATAAAGTCGTAACCCACGATGGAGCCCGTGGATGCGAAGGATGCGGCACCCATGTAGCGGTTGTCATTGCAGAAGGTCAGGTTGATGCGATTGACGCGACCGATCTGGTGCGACTTGTAGTTGACGCCGTTGAGCGCACCGGCCGAAACGCCGTACACCGCCGGAATTTCGACACCGGCCTCCATGAGAACGTCGAGCACGCCGGCGGTAAACTGCCCACGAAAACTGCCACCCTCCAAGACGAGCGCGACCTTGCCGGCGTTCTTTGCCTTATCTTCTGCAGTCATATTGACCTCCTGCGATTGCGTTTTGGCTTTCTTCTACCCAGTTTTGGAATGGAGGGCGCATGGGTTTTGGAGTTGAGGGGGCGGCTGGCGGAAAGCACGTCCCGTTCTGAGGGGCGATTCCGGGATGCGCTTTCCGCCTGGGTTGCCATGGGGAAAGCATGTCCCACTCTACGGCTCGATTCCGGGTCGCAGCTTCCACTTGAGGCGTCATCCGGAAAATGTATCCCATTCCGAGCTTAGATTCCGGGATGCGGTTTCCGCCTGGGCAGTCATTGGGAAAACGCGTCCCACTCTGCGTCACTGAGGCGTTTTCTTTACGCCCGCGCCCTGCATAGAGTTCGATTCTCCGCGGTACGGGGGATCCGTTGATGCTGGGCGAGGCCAGCTGAAATTCGATAAACATCGCATCTATATTGGGCTGAAGCTTTGCGCGAAGAATCCGCGTATTTGCTGCACCGGCTTCGGCCGGCTGCCGCCGCCCTCGCCCGCGGGCTACAAACGCTTCGCGTTTGCTTAACGCCCGCGCCCTGCACAGAGTTCGATTCTCCGCGGTACGGACTAGAAATAAAAAGACAGGCAGATACGAATATCTACCTGCCTGTTACTTATGGTGGAGGCGCGGAGAATCGAACTCCGGTCCACGAAAGCCCCCTGATTGGCATCTCCAAGCTCAGTCGCTGGTTTAGTCTCGGACGCCTTGCGCGCAGCGACACGCTCGCGACGTCCTAACCGGTTCGGTCTTAGCCCGCGCCATACCGATTACGTGCGCAGGAGCATTCCCCTAAGATGACGTCGCGCCGGTGTCGGGGAAATCACCGGGTTGACGCGCCGCTATAAATTAAGCAGCGAGAGCCATAGGCTCAAAAGAAGAGTTGTTGTCAATTCAATTTGACGGTACCCCTGTTTAACGAGGCGAGGAGACCTCGGCTTGCTTCCTCTCTCAGAGCTATCGTGTCGAAACCAGTCGCCCCCGAATGTCGGGAAAGTCTGGATGGTATCGGGCCTGCAAACACCCGATAACCGTCGACTTTTCAAGGAACATACGGGGCGAGCCCCGCTTGTGGAGTGTTATCTTACCACGTTCTGAAAGCGGACAGCTGTTCTATGCACGAGCTGTGAAGACCCCAATGTGCGCCGCACTTCGCACTTTTGTTACCGATCGCGTCACGTATATTTTCGCCAAGCAAAATTGACCCGTCGAAAGGACCGTTATGGATACCAAGCAGCAACTCGTCGATGCCCTCGCAGGCCTGGGCTCAACCATTACCGAAGCTATGGATGTCATCGAGGGCTTTGTCCCCTGCGGACATCCCGCCCTCACGGTATCGAACGCACTCGTCGCGCTGGACGTTGACGATGATGCAGCTCTCGCCCAGCAGCTTGAGACCGTCGAGGGCTTTATCGACCACGTGAGTGAGAACCGCGGCGTGGCCGCCTACCACGGTATCGAGGTCGAGCTCGCGGGTCCCAAGGCCGATCTGTTCGCAGCAATCCGCGAGGTAGGCGCCCTTATGCAGACCGCAGGCGTCAAGAACACCCAGGTCAACGAGTGGGTCTACCGCAGTCTGGCAGCACTCGACAGCTCCGACGAAAAGGCAGCCGAGCAGCTCGCAGAAAGTCCCGCCATCAAGGCCGAGCTTTTGTAAATAGCAGACGCGGGCCCCTTGGCGCATCGTCGTCCAAGAGGCCCGCAAACAGTTCGCGTCAACCGATTGCCGCGCCGCCGCATTCGGCCAAGGCAAGAATCGGCATCATTTGACGAGGTGTCTTTGCTGCAAGATCGGCATGTTCGAGCAGTTTTCGATCGTTGGTCACCAAGTAATCGACCTGGGCGCGTTTGCATGCGGCGAGTACCAAGTTGTCCTCGTAATCGCGATGGAGCGCTAAGTATTTGTCGGCCAGCCAAAGGTCCGACGCATCTGCACCCACGGCCGTGGCGTTTTCGGTCATGTTCCGAACAAACGCCAGCGCCGCATCGCCAATCGCGCGGGCAGAAGCCTCGCCGAGCGCTCCCCCGCTGGCAAGAACGCTGCGCTTCAGTTCGTGCTGTACAACATACAGTACGTCCTTGGCGATATGCACCGGAAAGAACAGCAATGCCCCCGCCTCCGTCGCCTGCCCAATAAACGCACGCGCGGCAAGCGACTCGGCATGGTCGACGCAAAACGAATCAACCCATACGTTGGCATCCACCATTATTTTGAGGGGAGCCCCGCTCACAGGATCATCCCCTTTTGGCGATAGCGCTCGTCCATGGCTTCGGAATAGATTGTGTCCCAATCGCGATTGTCGGATACGGGCGACGTAGCGATGCCCAGGTCCGCGTAAAGCTGATCCGCCACCGCCCATGATGCGGCGAACGGTGCATCGGGCGCGACGGTCTGCTGCCGGTCGTCGACGGCCGCAAGCACTTCCTCGCACTGCCCGCCACCCTGCGCGACCTTAGCCACCACCTTTTTGATGAGCTCGGGCAGTGACCCACCCGAAAGCCGCAGCACCTCCTCGGCACGGTTCTTGACCTGGCGATCTACGCGAACGTTCACCTGCGCCATGCCGCTAACAGCACCCACGTCGATCCCGCTCCCTTCAATTGCTAGCCCTGCTAGCAACACTATATAGAGAAGCTAGCACATGGTCAAACGCAAAAGGCCTGCGCTCGGACGACACCGATGCCGTCTGGGCGCAGGCCAGATAACGTGGGCGAACACGTCTGCTAACGCAGGTACGCCTTTGCGTTGCCCAGGCTGTAGGCGATCGTTGAGCCGTTGTGCAGCAGTGACGACGTCTGCGGAGTGATCATGCCGGTAATACCCAATGCCAACAGCGCCGAGTTGGTGAGCATCACCTTAGAGTAGGAGCTCGTCAGACGATCAATGAGGCCCTGACTCATGCGGCGCAGGCGCACGATTGCGGCAAGATCCGTATCGGTCAGGATGATATCGGCGACCTCCTTGGCGATGTCGCTTCCGCCACCCATCGCCAAGCCCACGTCGGCCAAACCGAGCGCCGGCGAATCGTTGACGCCGTCGCCCACCATGGCAACATGGCGCCCCTCGCTCTTAATGCGCTCCACATAGGCGTACTTGTCCTCGGGCAGCAGTTCGGCCTTAAACTCGTCGACACCCGCCTCTCGCGCAATGCGCTCGGCCGTGCGCTCGGAGTCGCCCGTGAGCATAACGACATGCTTGACGCCCAGCGCATGCAGGTCGGCGATGGCCTCGCGGACCCCGGGCTTGAGCGGATCCTCGATGCCGAGCACGCCGACGACCTTGCCATCGACCGCCAGATACAGCGGTGACAGGCCCTGCATCTGAGACTCAATGCGCTCCTTAATGTCGGAATCGAGCTGCGCGCCCTCGTCCTCAAACACAAAGTGTGCCGAGCCGATAATCGCGCGACGCCCTTCAATGGACGAAGCGATGCCGTGCGCCACGATGTATTCGACAGCAGCATGGCGCTCGCGGTGCTCGAGCCCACGCTCGCGTGCCGCATTGACCACGGCACGCGCCACCGGATGCGGAAAATGCTCCTCCAAGCAAGCGGAAAGGCGCAGGACCTCGTCCTTGCTCCAGCCATCTGTCGTCAGCACGCAAGCCAGGCGCGGCTGCGCCTCGGTAAGCGTGCCGGTCTTATCAAACACGATGGTGTCGGCCTTGGCAAACGACTCAAAGTACTTCGCGCCCTTGACCATGACGCCCATCTTGGCGGCATCGCTCATGGCGGTCATGACGGCGACGGAACCCGTGAGCTTGAGTGCGCACGAGTAGTCGACCATCAGCGCCGCCGAGGTCTTGATAAGGCTGCGCGTGGTGAGCGCAACCAGGCCCGCGAGCAGGAAGTTCCACGGGACGATCTTGTTGGCGAGGTCCTCCATATGCGACTGGCCCTCGGATTTGAGCGAGTCGGCCGTCTGCACGAGCGAGACGATCGAGCGCAGTTTGGTCTGCGCCGTGTTGGCGCGCACGCGCACCAAGATGCTGCCGTCTTCCACGACGGTACCGGCGAACACGTCGTCGCCCACGCTGCGCTCAACGGCCAGCGGCTCGCCGGTCAGGGTCGCCTGGTTGACCATAGCGCTCCCCTGCTCGACGACACCGTCGATGCAAATGGACATGCCAGTGCGCACGGCGACCAGATCGCCGGGCTCGAGCTCGGTCGCAGCAACGCTTACCTCGGTATCGCCGACGACCTTTTGCGCCTTGTCGGGTACATCGAGCAGCGAGTTGATGAGCTCGTTTTCGCTCATGGCGCGTGTGTAGTCCTCGAGCAGCTCGCCCACGTTGAGCAGGAACATTGTCTGGCCCGCGGTGTCGACATCACGCTTGACGAATGAAATGCCGATGGCCGAAGCGTCGAGCACGGGAACGGTCAGGCGCGGCTGCGCCAGCTCATGAAGGGCAGCGCGCAAAAATGCCATGTAACCGGCCACGACAAACACCGCACGCAGAGGCGTCGGCAAGAACCAGCGGCGCGCGTAGTGGGCGCCGACGAGTGTCGCCAGGTCCATAACGAGTTTGTGCTTGCGCGGCTCAAGCTGCATCACATAGCCCGACTTGGCATCGGCGATAGCTTGAGCATCGAGTGCGCCCAAGGCGTCGAGCACGCTCGCGCGACGCTGCTCGTCGTATTCGAGCGCCATCTGGCCAATACGGCCGTAGACGCGCACCTTGCGCACACCATCGATTTCGCCACTGAGCTTTAGAAGCGCATCGAGATCGCTCTCTGGCACAGGACCCGCCAACTGGAGGCGGGTCCTGCCGGGGATCTCGCTGATAATCGAGAATCTCATAGTTTGTGCCTAGGAGCGCTACTCGGCTGCCTTGTCCGCGGCGGCCTCGCTTTGGGTGATATAGGCCGCCTCGGCAACCATGTCGTCGACCTCGGCCTTGGCCTGCTCGACCATGTCCTGGTAGCCGTTCTTGATGCGCATGCCGCACGCGATACCCTGCACGCAGGCATTCTTTACCGGAGCGCTGGTGAGCAGCTTGATGCCGGCCGTACCGAGCAGAAAACCGCCACCGACAAGCAGGGTGTTAAACGTCGACTTCTTCATGTTGCTTCTCCCTTTTGCCGCATTGGACGCGGCATGGTGCCTCAGCACCCGAGTAAACAAGTTTGCTCGAGCACACTTTTGAAATATCTCAATTTTATCTAACTATCTAGGTCAGCCATGGCTAACCTTTTGAAAATTAACGATGCGGAGTAACCGATTGTCAATGTGACAAAGGGACTGTCCCTTTGCCCCTTCTTACAACTGCCAGGTAGCTGCTTCCTTTTGCAGCGTGACCATGCGGGCGAATTCTCCACCTGCCGCCTTGAGTTGCGCCGGAGCGCCCTGCTCGGCTACCACGCCATCCTTGAGCACAACGATCTTGTCGGCATTTTCCACCGTGCGCATACGGTGGGCAATCACGATAACCGTCTTGCCTGCAAGCAGGCGGGAGAGCGCCTGCTGCACCACGGTCTCGTTCTCCACATCCAAGCTCGCCGTCGCTTCGTCCAGCAACACGATCGGCGCGTCTTTGAGCAGCGCACGGGCGATGGAGATACGCTGGCGCTCACCGCCGGAGAGCTTGGAGCCGTTCTCGCCAATCATAGTGTCATATCCCTGCGGCATGCGGCTTACGAACTCGTCGCAGTTGGCGGCACGCGCGGCGGCAAGCACTTCCTCATCGGTGGCATCGCGACGGCCAAGACGAATGTTTCCTATCACCGTATCGTCAAAGAGCAGCACATCTTGGAACACAATGGCGTAGTCGCGCAGCAGCACCTCGGGGTCCACGTTCGCAACATCCACGCCACCCACGGTGACCGTGCCTTCGGTGGCGTCCCAAAAGCGCGCGGCCAGGCGGCTCACCGTGGACTTACCGGAGCCCGAAGGACCGACCAGCGCCGTGACCTCGCCCTCCTTGGCGGTAAAGCTCACGTCGGTCAAGACCTTCTCGCCGGCACGGCCGTCCTCGCCCGCACCATAGCTAAATGCCACGTGATCGAACACCACGTCATGGCCCACGGGCTCAAACTTCTCGCTGCCCCGCGCTATGGGCTCCTCCATGATGGAGCGCATGCGCTTGGCCGACGACTCGGCGGCAAACAGCTCGGTCATCAGCATCAGCGCCTGATCAAAGGGCGCATAGATGCGGCTCACCATAAGCAGGAAGGCAAACATCACCAAAAAGTCGACCTGGCCGGAGGCGACCATCGCGGCGCCCGTGACCAACGTAGTGGCAATCCCCAGGCGCAGGATGGCAAAAGCGGAATTGACCAAAAGCCCGCTAGCGAGCTCGCCTGTGGTGGTCTCGCGCTCCTCGGCGTCGATGACGGCATTGAGTCCCTCGAGATAATGGGCCTCCTGGTTGGTAGCGCGAATCTCGCGCACACAGTCGAGTGTCTCCTGGATGGCCTCGGTGACCTTGACCTTCTCGGCACGCACGCGGTCGAACACCGGGGCCATGGGGCCGCGCGTTAGATACAGCACGGCAAAGGCCACGGGCACGCTCCAGAACGCCGCTATCGCCAGCTGCCAGCAAAAGAACAGCGATGATATAAACACGATGGCGCTTGCGATGATGGCGCCCCAGAGCTCTCCCAGCACATGACTGTAAGCATGCTCCATGGTCTGAACGTCGCCCATGATGGTCTCGGTCAAATCGGCCAGATCACGACGACCAAAAAACGACAGCGGCAGTTTGCGCAAGCGCTCGGCGATCTCCATGCGCTGTTTGCCGCACTCCTCGTAAAAGATGCAGTACGTGTAATAGTACTGCTGCCAATTAGAGGCAAAGAGCAACGCAAAAAAGATAACAAGACCACCCACAATGGGCAGTGCGCCCGGCAGGTCGGCCCCATTGGCAAGATGCTCGACAAAGCCGGCCATGACCAGGAACAAAAGGCCCATGCCGGCCATGATAATGAGATTGGTGAGCGTGGTCCAGAAGATGCCGCGCTTAACGCCGGCGACGCCTTTATCGGATAGGAAATACTTCTTTTGGAATGAGGCGAACATTTAGGCCTCGCCTCCCTTCGCGACGGCAACATCCGCGGCCGCAGCAGTGATCTTCCAGCCCGCGGCCTGTTCGTATTCGGCCCACATCTTGGCGTACAGACCGTTTTGGGACAGCAACTCGGCATGGGTACCAGCCTCCTGCACGCCACCTTGGTTGAGTACCACGATCTTGTCGGCGCCCACCACGGTCGAAAGTCGGTGCGCGATCATAATGACCGTACGACCTGCCGCCAGCTTGCTAAAGGCACGCTGGATGAGTGCCTCGTTCTCGGGGTCGGCAAACGCGGTGGCCTCATCGAGCACCACGATAGGCGCGTCCTTAAGGATTGCGCGGGCGAGCGCCACGCGCTGGACCTCACCGCCCGAAAGGTACGCCCCGCCGGCGCCGAGCATGGTGTTGATACCCTGCGGAAGCTTGGCCACGATATCGTCGCACTGGGCCGCGGAGAGAGCCGCACGCACTTCGTCGTCAGTGGCTGCAGGCTTGGAAGCGCGCACATTATCGGCAAGTGTTTGCCGAAACAGCTGGTTGGTCTGAAACACAAAGGCGACCTGGTCCATAAGCTCGTGCGGATCCATGTCGCGAACGTCTACGCCGCCCACGAGCACACGGCCCGAGGAAACATCCCAAAAACGCGGGATCAGGCTTGCGCAGGTCGACTTACCGCCGCCCGAGGGACCCACCAACGCGAGGGTACTACCCGCGGAAACGCTAAAGCTTACATGGTTGACGGCAGGTGTCTCGGCACCCTCGTAGGTAAAGCTTACATCCTCAAAGCGCACATCGCTGCCGATAGGGTGCTTGGGCTGGGCAGGCACGGAGAGCTGCTTGGAATCCATAACGCTTCGGATGCGCGCCAGCGAATCGGCACTCATCTGAGACGCCTCGCCCACAAACATGAGCTTGGTCATGGCCGTCGGCACCACGGCCGAAAAGATCGCGTAAAACGTGAAGTTGACCATAAAGTGCGCGAAGTCCGTCTCGCCCGGCGCCAACAGCAACGCCACGGGCAAAAGAAATGCCACGAGGCCATTGAGCGCGGTAAGGTTGAGCACCTGCGGGCCTCGGCAGAACGTGCCCGCATAGCTTTGCGCCATGTCGGCGTATTCGGCGATCGCATCGTGAAACGCCTTAAAGGAGTAGACCGTCTGCTGGAAGACCTTGACCACGGGGATGCCGCGTACGTATTCGGTGCCGGTCTTGTTCATCTTGACCAGCGCGCCCATGTAAGCCTTCATAAACTCGGCGCCCTTGCCGCTCATCATGGTGGCCATGGCGCAAAACGAAACGACGACCGAGATTAGGCATGCCGCACCCAAACGCCAATCGAGGGCGAAAAGCAGCACGAGCAGGCCCACGACCATGGCGGTGGCGCCGGCGATATCGGGCAGCATGTGTGCGAGCAGCGTCTCGGTGGAGGCAGCGCATCCGTCTACGATACGGCGCAGCTCACCGGTGGCGTGCGTGTCAAAGTAGCCGAGCGGCAACTTGAGCAGATGCTCACTCGTGGTCTTGCGGATATTGGATGCGCAGCGAAACGCGGACAGGTGCGTGCACATGAGTCCCACAAAATAGACCACAATGCTCGCCAGGGCAAAGCCCACAGCCCACCAACCATACATCGCGATATTGGCGGCCTCGCTCCAGTTGGGCGCCACGGCGATAAGATCTCGCGCAACAAGCCAGATGCACACGTACGGGCCAAAGCTCAACAGCTGCGAGAACGCCGAGAGGGCCATGCCCAAATACGTTAGGAATTTACGGTCACCAGCATATGCAAGCAGCTCGCCGATGCCGCCACCTTCCTTTTTCGATCCCTTTGCCATGAGATTCCTTTCTAACGGCTTGAGAGTTAACCGTAAGAAACTTATCATGGGCGTGTTAGCCAAGGCACACAATTGGGCCAGGCGTGGACGTTTTCGCAAATGAAGGGGACGCTTTTGAAAATGCGGCGGGCGGCGACCGACATAACCGAGCTCTACGCACCGCAGTTTGAGCAGTTTGGCCTGGAGCTTACCGGCAAGGGCGCCGTCTTTACCGGCGAGGTGGCAAACGATCGGGCGCACGGACGCGCATGGATCATGCCCCTCTCCCCCGCCTGCATCGTTATGGAGCATTTCATTACCCCGATGCACGATATGTACCTGGCAGAATACACACCCGAACCGTACGCGTGCGTGAGCGAGGTCAGCGCGCCCACGCTCATGTGCATGCCCGAAGCCGGCATAACGCCTGCGAACCTTAAACCCCTGCATGGACCGTGGCCAAACAATGCTGTGTGCAGCTTTATCCAAGATAACTGTGGCGAGGAGTTAAGCCCACTGTTTGCAGGGCGGCTCTATCACTCGCGCTCGGTGCTCTTTTTGCCTGGATATTTTGACGAACTGGAGCACCGCTATCCCACCGAGTTCGCAGGGGTCTTTGAGGCGTTTGCCGAGCCATGGCACGAGGAGGCGACGTCTGCCATCTGCCACACGTTGCGCAGGATTAACGAGGACCGCGCCCGCACCGTAGGCGGACACGTCTATATGCAAGGCATCGTGGAGACCATGGTCGCGGAGCTCGCCTGTTCGCGCGCGGCCCACAAGCAGGCGCGGCAGGCGGCAGACACACGCGCCAGCGTGACCATTGCCGAGGAAGCGGCGGCAATGATTGAGCGCGCGCTCGACAAAGGCAGGCGTGTGGGTATCAACGAGGTGGCCGAGAGGCTCTACACAAGCCGCTCCAAGCTATGCGCCACCTTTAAGGCCCAAACTGACGAGTCCCTGGGCGCCTACATTCGCAGACGCCGTATGGAGCGAGCACAGGACCTTTTGGCCGATAGCGCGCTCACGATAGCGCAGGTGGCAGAGCGTCTAGGCTACCCTCAGCAGGCCGCCTTCGCCCAAGCCTTCAAGCAACACACCGGCACCACCCCCACCGCTTGGCGCTCCCAACATATATAAAGAATGAGGGCGCCATCGGCGCCCTCATTCACCAAATTCAATCCAGCCCACCTGACCCGAAAGGCCGAGTCGCCACGAAA
The DNA here is from genome assembly GCA_902469435.1 of uncultured Collinsella sp. Taxonomy (GTDB): domain Bacteria; phylum Actinomycetota; class Coriobacteriia; order Coriobacteriales; family Coriobacteriaceae; genus Collinsella. Next base: position 15,096 of record CABRCR010000001.1, read on the forward strand.
CCCGGGGCCCCGGCAGGGCGGGTGCTTCCTCAAAATGAGTTCCCTCCAAAA
>CABRCR010000002.1:0-40003 GCA_902469435.1 uncultured Collinsella sp.
CCTCAGGGTATCGGATTCCCACATTCACCCGCACATGTGCGGATGAATGTGGGAAGTGTTCGGATGAAGTTGCCAATCAAGGTTGGGGACAGACTTAAATGAGTAGGTGCGGAAAGGGTGTGAATGTTTGATTTACGCGCTATGATGTGCCCTTGCATAGAGAGCCCGTCGGAATGGTAACGGTCGCCGGGACACGTTTTTGAAAGGACAATCATGTCAGAAGAACTTCGTTCCATCCCGCCCCAACACGGGTCCTTTGTATTTACGTCGGAGTCGGTGACCGAAGGCCATCCCGATAAGATCGCCGACCAGATCAGCGATGCCGTCCTCGACGCAATCCTCGCCAAGGAAATAGAGCTACAGGAGCAGGGCTATATTGCGCCCAACGGCGTGCCCGCCAACGTGGAAAACGTCCGCTGCGCCTGCGAGACCCTCGTGACCACCGGCACCGTCATCGTAGCCGGCGAGATTCGCACTCAGGCCTACGTCGACGTACAGGAAATCGCCCGCGGCGTTATCCGCCGCATTGGCTACAACCGCGCCAAGTTCGGTTTTGACTGCGACACCTGCGGCGTTATGAGCCTCATCCACGAGCAGTCGCCCGATATCGCCCAGGGCGTTGACGAGTCCTTCGAGACCCAGACCGGCGCTACCACCGACCCGATCGACCTGATCGGTGCCGGCGACCAGGGCATGATGTTCGGTTATGCCTCCAACGAGACCAAGACCCTCATGCCCATGCCGCACTACCTGGCAAGCCGCCTGGCCGAGCGCCTAGCCGCCGTGCGTCACGACGGCACCCTCGCCTATCTGCGTCCCGACGGCAAGACCCAGGTCACCGTGCGGTACGAGGAAGGCAAGCCCGTCGAGGTCATGACGATCGTCATCTCCACGCAGCACGCCGCCGAGATCGAGGACATGGGCAAGATCAAGGCCGACCTCATCGAGCACGTTATCACCCCGGTCATGGCCGCCGAGAACATGCCGTGGGATGGTGCCGACATCTATGTGAACCCCACCGGCCGCTTTGTCGTGGGCGGCCCCATGGGCGACACGGGCCTCACCGGCCGCAAGATCATCGTCGACACCTACGGCGGCTACGGCCGTCACGGCGGCGGTGCCTTTAGCGGCAAGGACTGCACCAAGGTTGACCGCTCCGCCGCGTATGCCGCGCGCTGGGTCGCCAAGAACGTGGTCGCCGCCGGTCTGGCCGACCGCTGCGAGGTCGAGCTTGCCTACGCCATCGGCGTTTCCAAGCCCCTTTCAATCATGGTCGACACCTTCGGTACCGCGCATGTTGCCGAGGACAAGATCGTTGAAGCCGTAGAGAAGACCTTCGACCTGCGCCCAGGCGCAATCATCCGCGACCTAGACCTGCGTCGCCCCATCTACGAAAAGACGGCAGCCTACGGTCACTTCGGCCGAGAAGACGCCGACTTTACCTGGGAGAAGACCGACCGCGTCAACGAACTCAAGGCAGCCTGCGGCCTATAAATAGGTTCACAGAGCCCAGACAGCAAAGCATTAGAACCAAAAGAAGTACCGGCCCCAACCGGTACTTCTTTTTATTTACACGGTGGTGTGAATATTTCGATGCGCAATGAACAGCACGTCCCCAGCTGATGAATTTTGACATCCAGCCACTCCAACCATGTATCCTAAGTTCCGAGGGCTTTGGTATTTGGTCGATCGCGAGTTCCGCACGAGCCGGAGGCCACTTAATGTGGCCTCCGTGCGAGCCAGGACTGTAGAGCAGGCGACCAAATACCAAAGCCCTCGGAACGACGGGATAGAACAGGAGCGCATATGGCAGGCAAGCCGCAAACACTAGCTACGACCTCGGCATTCGAGATCTTGGGCCCCGTCATGGTCGGCCCCAGTTCATCGCACACCGCCGGCGCCCTGCGCTGCGCCCAAGTTGCCGCAAGCCTGCTGGAAGGCCGCATCACCAAAGTCACCTTTGGCCTGTGGAACTCCTTCGCCCACACCTACCGCGGCCACGGCACCGATCGTGCACTCGTCGCGGGCATCCTAGGCCTCGACACCGATGATGAAAACATCAAGCAGGCCTTCAACCTCGCACGCGAGCAGGGCCTCGAATATCACTTTGAAATTATGGGCGACGACGCCTCCATCCACCCCAACACCGTCGACATCGACATGGTCGACGACACGGGCGCCACGGCACAGGTCCGCGGTGAAAGCCTGGGCGGCGGCAAGATGCGCATCAGCCGCATTAACGGCGTCGGCGTCGACATCTCGGGCATGTACTCCACGCTCTTCGTGGCGCACCAGGATGTTCCCGGCGTGCTCGCCGCGCTCACGAACCTGCTCGCCTACGTACACGTGAACATCGCCTTCTGCCGCACCTACCGCACCGAGGTGGGCGGCCAGGCCTACTCCGTCTTTGAGACCGACGGCGCACCCGACGACACCGTCGTCCCTATGCTGCGCAAGCTCGACAATGTCGATTACGCGACCTTTATCGAGCTCCCCGGTTCTGCCTCGTCGCTCTCCCCCGGCGTCTCAGCAAAGGAAATCTTCGACGACGGCGAGCAGCTGCTCGATGCGTGCGAGGAACTGGGACTCAGCATCGGCGCCGTCATGGCCCTGCGCGAGGCGCGTCTGACCGGCGAGGCCCACGCCGTCGCCGCCATGCGCCGCGTGCTCGACGTCATGCGCGAGGAGACCACGGCCCCTATCGTCAATCCGCAGCGCTCGCTCGGCGGGCTTATCGGCGGCGAGGCCAAGCTTGTCGATGCCACCGGCCGCAACGACCTGAGCTCCAATTTAATGGGCGCCGTCCAGACTGACGCCGTGGCCCGCGCCATGGCCGTGCTCGAGCGCTCCGCCACCATGGGTGTAATCGTCGCTGCCCCCACGGCAGGCTCCGCGGGCGTCGTCCCCGGCTGCGTGCTGGCGCTCGCAGACCACCTGCAGCTCGATGACGAACAGGTCATGGACGCGCTCTACTGCGCAGCCGCCATCGGCCTCAACCTCACCACGAGCGCCTGCGTCGCCGGCGCCGAGGGCGGCTGCCAGGCCGAGGTGGGAAGCGCCGCCGCCATGGCTGCCGCCGCGCTGGTGCAGATGCTCGGCGGCACGCCCGAGCAGGCGCTCGACGCCAGTTCCATCGCGCTGAGTAACCTATTGGGACTCGTATGCGATCCCGTAGGAGGCCTCGTGGAGGTACCCTGCCAAAACCGCAACGCTATCGGCGTGGCCGCGGCCTTCAGCTCGGCGCAGCTCGCCCTCGCCGGCATCAAGAGCCTGGTGCCGTTTGACCAGATGGCACATGTCATGCTCTCGGTGGGCCACGCCCTGCCGGTCACGCTGCGCGAGACGGCAAAGGGCGGCATCGCGCAGGCTCCGGCCGCACTTTCGGCCTGTGCAAAATGCGGTGTGTGCGGGTAGTGACCAAGAACGACTCGATAGTGGGACAAATGTCCCACCTCTTTTGAATGCCACCGTTTCCGTACCACAAACAACTAGGTAATCGCTATAATGCAAGCCCAGTAAAAACACGATGAGCCGCAAGGCGAAATTCGAAGGATATGCATACGATGTCGCAAAACGATCGAACTCAACTGATCCCCGATCCGCAGCAGCCGAGCAGGCACACCGGTGGCGTTCAGTCGCCGCGTCCTATCGCGCCGAGTCACGGTCAGCAACGTGGTGCGGCAAACGCTTCCCAACGCCCAAACCAGCAGCGTCAGCCACGTCAGCAGCGCCAGGCAAACGGCAACGCGCCCAAGCAGCCCAACGTGCACGGTCGAGGCGATCGCAACCCCGCGCGCAAACCCGCCGAGAACAATAAGTCGGGCAAAAAGACGACGCTCTTTGTCGTCCTGGGTCTTATCGTCATTGTCTATATCGTAGGCGTCGTAGCGTTTTCCCAGCTAGCCTACCCTGACACCACCATCGCCGGCGTCGACGTCTCGTTCTCCAACGCTTCGTCTGCCGCCACCAAGGTCAACTCGGCATGGAAGCACTATAAGCTCACCGTGACAGGCGATGACTTTAGCTGGACGTATCAGCCCGAGTCCGATGAGCCCATCGTCGACGGCGAAGCTGCCGCAAAAGAGATCATCAGCCACAACGAAGCCTTTGTATGGCCGGTCCGCCTTGTGGAATCCTTAAGCGGAAAGACCAAAACAACCGCTACCTCCAACGAAGTCGATCTTGATCAAGACGTCGACCTGTCCATGCTCTCCGACACTTTTGACCAAAAGAAGTTTGAGGAGGATCTGGGCGCCGCCATCGACGAGTTTAACGAGGGACGTTCGGGCACGTTCGAGGCCAATAACTCCTATGACGAGCAGGCCGGCAAGTTTACCGTCGAGAAGGCGCGCTCCAACGAAAAACTCGATCGCGAGCATGTCATTAAGTATGCCGAGCTCGAGCTTGCCTCGCTGTCCGAGACCGTAGACCTTTCCAAGCTCGGCAACGATGCCTATGAGCCGCTCAATGGAACGCTGACCGATGATCAGATTCAGGCCGCATGCGATGCCGCCAACAACTTCCTGGGCGTCAACGTGACCCTCAAGCTCAACGGCGAGGATGCCGGCAAGGTTGATGGCAGCTCCGTGTTGCAGTGGATCAGCTTTGCCGATCCGGCCAACCCCACACTCGATACGTCGCAGATCAGCAGCTGGGCAGCCGAGCTCGCCAACGGCTTCAATACCGTGGGCTCCACTCGCTGGTGGACGCGCGCCGATGGCAAGCAATGCGCCGTCGAAGGCGGCGACTTTGGTTGGTCCATCGACAGCAGCTCGCTCGCCAAGCAGGTCGAGGACGCCATTAACAACAAGCAGACCGGCGAAATCGAGATCAAGTACTCCCAGAAGGCCGACACCTTTACTGCAAAGGGAGAGCCCGACTGGAAGGCATACGTCGATGTCGATCTGTCCGAGCAGCACGCGCGCTACTACGACGAGAGCGGCAATATCGTGTGGGAGGCCAACTTTATCTCCGGCAAGCCGGGAGAGGACGCCACCCCCGAGGGCGTATGGCAGATCAACAGCAACAATGGCGCCAGCAAGCTCATCGGTGCCAAGGACCCTGAGACCGGCAAGCCAAAATACGAGAGCCCGGTCAGCTATTGGATGCCGTTTGAGGGAAACATGGTCGGTTTCCACGATGCAACGTGGCAAAACGACAAGAGTTTCGACGATCCCAACTCCTACAAGTGGTGCGGCAGCCACGGATGCATCAACCTTCGCCTGGCCGACGCCAAGGCGCTGCACGATTGCATCAAAGTCGGCCTGTGCGTGGTTGTCCACTCGTAGTGCAACGCGCACATTCATACAACGTGGAACTGCTGCGACCAATCTAACAATTCCGAAAGAATCCGCCATATGCGCCCGCCTTACGCGACGGGCGCATATACTTATTGAGGAACTTTCTATAAAGGAGACGCTATGCCGAATGTCCCCACGATCGCCCCGGGCCCGAATGATACCGAGCACACGCCCGAAGGTGCCACCGAAACGATTCCTCTGATTACAAACGTACATGCCGACAAGCAGAGCGAACGCACGAACGATACGGCCGAGATTTCCGATGAAGAGGCGTATGCCAAGCTCAAGGCAAAACGTGCCGACCGTCGACGCAAAAAGCTGATTCGACGCGGTATTGCCGTCGGCGTCGTAGGTGCCATCGCGCTCATTGCCATTGTCGCAACCCTGGTTATCAATGCGCAGCCACAGGGCGCTAGCGAGCCTGTAGCCGACATGGTGACCGAGGGCACGTTTAGCACAACGGTCGAGGCGAAAGGCCAGCTCAAACCCATTTCATCCTCAGTGGTCTCCCCTTCTGTCGACGGCACGGTCGATTCGATCAACGTGCAGGCGGGCCAATCCGTCAACGAGGGCGACGTGCTCATGACCATTAAAAACGACGAGCTCGATCGTAACGTTGTCGAGGCGCAGCGTGCAGTTGCAGCCGCTCAGGAAGACCTCGCCAACGCGCAGAAAGCCGTCGCTTCCGCACAGGCCACCCCAACGACGGACGTCGATAGAGCTTCCGCCGCAGCGGCAGGCGCCTCCGCTGGGTCCGCCGACACGAACGCCGTATCGGCCGCTCAGCGCAGTCTCGCATCGGTCCAGGCAAACCTCGATCAGGCGAACGCCAAGGCCGCCAGCCGAACGGTCACGGCCCCGAGCTCGGGCAGCATCGTGGAGCTCAACGCCAAGGTGGGCGCCACGGTAACAGGCGGAATGATCATGGGCGAAAGCGATACGAGCGGCGGCAAGCAGTGCATGCAGATCGCCGACCTGTCCAAGATGAAGGTGACGGTTCAGGTAGGCGAAAAGGATATCGCCAAAATTGCCGTGGGCCAAAGCGCCAACGTGACCTATCCCGCGTTTCCCGATATCGTGAGCCAGGGCACCGTCACGGCTATCGCCTCGGTTGCAAACTCTGACTCCGGCTCCGGTAGCGGCGGCAGCGTGACCTTTAACGTCGACATCCTCATCGAAGCACCCGACAGTCGCCTCAAGCCGGGTATGACTGCCGAGGTCTCGGTAGTGACCGAGAAGCTCGACGACGTGGTTATGGTGCCGACGATGGCGCTCATGACCGAAGATGGCGAGCACTATTACGTCAATTTGGCCACCGATTCGGAGGGTAAAAAGACGCGCCGCGTGAAGGTGACCGTCGTGACGCAAAACGACAACGAGGCTGTAGTCGGCAAGACGCAGGTCAAGCGCGACGACCAGGGCAACGAAATCAACCCAGACGTCCCGGTTACCAAGCTACGCGACGGCGACACCATCGTGACGGATACCGGCACAGGCATGACGGCAGACGGCGGCGACAATACGTCTGCCGACGAGGGCATGTAATGCGTCCCGTCATCGACATCCGCAACGTGCACCGCATCTTCGAGAGCGAGGCCGGCTGCGCCCATATTCTGCACAACGTGAGCCTGGCGGTTGATCCCGGCGAGTTCGTCGCCATCACCGGCCCCTCGGGCTCAGGCAAGTCGACGCTCATGAATATCCTGGGCTGCCTGGACAAACCAACGGCGGGCGACTATTACCTGCAAGGGCTCAACGTCGCCGAACTCGACGATGATGAGCTCACCGAGGTGCGCGCGCTGAGCATTGGCTTTGTCTTTCAGAGCTTCAACCTGCTGCCGCGCCTGTCGGTTATCGAAAACGTCATGCTGCCGCTGGCCTACACCAACGTGCCCCGAAGCCAGCGCGAAATGCGCGCCGTGCACGCGCTGCAGGCTGTCACGCTGCCCGTCGACCACTGGGACCACCGCATATCCGAGCTCTCGGGCGGCCAGATGCAGCGCGTCGCAATCGCGCGCGCCCTCGTCAATGACCCACCCATCATTCTAGCCGACGAGCCGACGGGAAACCTGGACTCGACAACCGGAGCACTCGTCATGGAAACCTTCCACAGGCTTCAGGAGCGAGGCAAAACTATCGTGCTCATCACGCACGACCCAGGAATTGCCGCCGAGGCCGATCGTGCCGTGACCATTCGCGACGGTCGAATCCATGACGGCGCATATATCGCGCATACACCGAATACGCTACGCGGGGCCGTCAACAATCTGCCCGCGATTTCTGCAACCACCAATCAGCCGAAAGGAGCGAGGGCATGAGCACCCGCGATCTGGTCCAAGAAGCCCTTCACTCGCTCGAGGCCAACAAGGGACGCAGCCTGCTCACCATCCTGGGCATTGTCATCGGCATCGCCTCGGTTATCGCCATGACTTCGCTCATCGGCGGCATCCAAAACAGCCTGGTAAACAGCCTGGGCCTCAACGCAGCTCGTATGGTACAGATCTATTCGTCCCAAGAACTCACGGAGTCGGATATCGAGAAGCTTCAAAAACTGGTGCCGCAGATAGAGCAGATCGGCATTGTCGACAGCGCGTATACCGAGTACAAGTCTGGCGATAAAAGCTATACCGTTATGGCACAGGGTGTCGACAGCGAAATGCTCGACGCCGTGGGTGCCAGCAAGCTCGTTGCGGGACGTGTCTATTCACAGGCAGAGTCTCAATCAGGCTCGCGCGTTGCGCTCATCAGCCGCGGCGGCGCCGATCAGCTTTACGGCAACGAACAGGACGCACTGGGGAAAACCATCAAGGTGTCCAACGGCGAGGTGCAGATTGTAGGCGTGATTGATGGCGGCAGCGACTCCATGGGCTCGCTCACGCTGTATATGCCACGCGAAACCATCTCCGGCCTGTTTGGCGACGAGAATCCTTCATTCCCCAGCGTGACGGCACTTGCCGCCGAGGGCACAGACATGGACGAGCTCTGCAAGACCATCGAGTCTAAGGTGCGCACGATGAAGGGCATCTCGGAGGATGATGAGTACGACAGCGTATCGGCAACCTCCATGAAAAGCGCCATCGATGCACTCAACTCGTTTATGGGCGCCTTCTCGCTCATCATGGGCGCTGTCGCCAGTATCTCGCTGCTTGTCGGCGGTATCGGCATTATGAATATGATGCTTACCAACGTGACTGAGCGCATCCGCGAGATCGGTATTCGCCGTGCCTTGGGCGCCAGTCGCCGCGATATCACCGCGCAGTTTTTGGCCGAGTCCTCGGCGCTGTGCGTCACCGGTGGCCTGCTGGGTGTCCTGATTGGCTATCTGCTGGCCTGGGGCCTCGCGATGTTTGCCGCAGGATCAGGGGTTCTCAGCGAGCTCGGTGCCAGCGGGCAAATCACACCGAGCTTTTCAATCGCCACGGTGCTGCTGGCCTTCGCCGTCTCCGTCGGCATCGGCGTAATCTTTGGCTTCTACCCCGCTCGACGCGCGGCAAAGCTCGACCCGGTGGAGTGCCTACGCTACCAGTAAGCCACCACCGACAAGTTGCGGTGATTTAGGGACTGAATATGCTATCTAGCAGCAAAAACAGACACTATTTCACCGCAACTTATTGAAGGGCTGTTTGCGCCAGTTCCGGGCGTCCTCGAGCTATTGGTGGATGACGGGCTTGTACGGGTCGAGCTTGCTCGAGGCGATCCTCCTCGCAGGCACGGCGAGCGCCTAGCGCGCGAACTCCCGTAAGAGCGCATCTTCCACTTCCCGAAGCGAAAGGGCCCCGCCTCCCTCGGCGGGACGGGTGACCACGATACAGCGCGCTCCCACGGCGCGCGCTGCGGCGAGCTTCTCGGCCGTGCCGCCTACGGTTCCCGAGTCCTTGGTCACAAGCCACTGGGCGCCCACCTGCCGAAGCATCGCCTCGTTGAGCTCGCGGGTGAAGGGCCCCTGCATGCCGATGACGTGCGACGGCGAAAACCCCGCGTCGATGCACTTCGTTATAGCACCGGGCAGCGGGAGCACACGCACGAAGAAGCGCTCCGCGAAATCGGCGACGCTCGTGTAGGGAGCAAGCTCCTTGCTCCCCGTCGTGAGAAGCGCGCGACCCGGGTTCTCGGAGAGAAAGCGCGCCGCGCAGGCGATCGACGCGACCGCCACGACGCCTTTGGGCAGCGCCTCGACCGGGCGCGCAAGGCGCAGGCATCGTGCACCCACGGCGAGCGAAGCGGCCCGGATGTTGCCGCTTGCGAGCGTAGCGAAGGGGTGCGTGGCGTCGACAACGATGCACGCGCCGGAAAGCTCGCGCTCCATGTCGGCATCGTCGAGCCTGCCCGCATGCACCTCGATGCCCGGAAGCTCGCCCAAAAGCTCGCCTCCGTACTCGGTTGCCGCGTAGGCACGGGCGGGGATGCCCGCCCTGCTCGCCCATTCGCACAGAAGGCGGCCCTCGGTGGTGCCGGCGAAGATGCGCAGCGCCGGCGCGGATGCGGGCGCCGTCACTTCGGGCCGCCTGGGCGCGTGATCTGGTAGAGCAGCGCGTTCATAATGGCAGCCGCCACGGTCGAGCCGCCCTTGCGACCCCTCGCGACGATGGCTGGCACGCGTCGTGCGAGTAGCTCCTCTTTCGCCTCGACCACGTTCACAAACCCGACCGGCACCCCAACGACGAGCGCGGGCGCGATCTTCCCCGCGTCCATGAGCTCGGCGAGGCGCAGAAGTGCTGTGGGAGCGTTGCCGACGGCCACGATGAGCGGACCCTCGATGCCGCAAGCTTTGTCCATGCTCGCAACGGCGCGAGTCGTGCCCGCGGCGCGCGCAGCCGCGGCGACATCAGGGTCGGCCATGAAGCACACGGCCTTGCAGCCGAGCTTCGCGAGCGCGGGCTTGCTTATGCCTGCGAGCGCCATGTTCGTGTCGGTGAGCACCGTGGCCCCTGCGCGCAGTGCGTCGAGCGCACAGTGCGCGGCGTCATGGGTAAACACGAGGGAATCGGCGTACGAGAAGTCGGCAGTGGTGTGGATGACGCGCTTCACGACGGGCTCTTCGAGCGGCGGGAACGTGCGGCCGCCGAGCTCTTCGGTGATGATCTCGAAGCTGCGCCGCTCGATGTCGCCGGGCGCCATCTCCTTGGAATCCATCTAGTACTCCACTCCTTCCCTTGCACATATCCCCTGCTCGTAGGGATGTTTCTTGCACCGCATCTCGGTTATGTAGTCGGCCTTCTCCACGATCTTGTGGGAAGGCGCGCGCCCGGTGAGCGCTACTTCGACGCCGCGCGCGGACATATCGAGCGCGCGCTCCACGAGCGCCTCGTCGACAAGCCCCTTCGAAAGCGCGTCGAGCGCCTCGTCGAGCACGAGCAGTCCCTCTTGCGCGCCCTCGAGCTCGGCGAGCGCGGAAGCGAGGTTCCCATCGTGCAGCTCGCACGTCGCGGCAAGTTCTTCCGACGTCATCGACCAGGTAAACTTGTCCGACACCTTCCCCGCGAACACGGGCACGCCGAAATGCTCGGCGAGCAGGCGCACCTCCCCGCTTTCGCCGTCTTTCAGGAACTGCACGACGACGACGCGGCGGCCTGCAGCGAGCATGCGAAGGGCGAGGCCCATCGCCGCCGTGGTCTTGCCTTTGCCGTCGCCATGATACACGTGGATCATACGCCCTCCTCGATAATGCGGTAGACATACTCCATGTCGAGCGCCCCGCGCACGACGTCGGCCAGGCGGTCGAACTCGCGCGCACGGTGATCGGCCGCGGACGCCGCGCCCGCAGCACCCACGACGTTCTCGGGCAGGCCGCGCATGCGCGCGAGCGAGCGCGCGAGGGCGAGCGCCACCCCCGGTTCGTCGAACAGGCCGTGGAGATAGGTTCCGAACACGTTTCCGCAGGCCGCGCCTTCTGGTTTGCCGCCAATCGTGCCCGCAGGAGCACAGGAGACGGTCGTTTCGCCGTCGTGAATCTCGTACCCGCGCGCCGTCATGCCGTTCCACACCGAGAACGCGCCTTGGGCGCCCGTGATGCGCAGCGCCGACTGGGCGAGGCGCTTTTCCTCCTTGAACACCGTACTTGCAGGGATGAGCCCGAGCCCGCGCGCGGTGCCAGCGCCTTCCCTGCCGTGCGGGTCGGAAAGCTCGTCTCCCAAAAGCTGGTAGCCTCCGCATATGCCGAGCACCGGCGTGCCCGCGCCCGAAAGCGCGCGTACACAGGCTCCGATGCCGCTAGCCGCAAGCCAGCGCGCGTCGTCGAGCGTGGTCTTCGAGCCGGGGAGCACCACCAGGTCGGGTCGGCCCAGATCGGTCGTCGAGGAAACGTAGCGCACGCCCACGCCGGGCACGCGCGAAAGCGGGTCGAAGTCGGTGAAGTTCGAAAGATGCGGAAGACGCACGACGGCGACGTCGATGACGCCGCGCGCCTCGCGGGCAGATAGGCGCGGCGCGAGCGAGTCCTCGTCATCCAGGTCGAGCGTAAGATACGGCACGACCCCCACGACGGGAACCCCGCACATCTTCTCGAGCGGGGCCAAACCCGGGCGCAGGATTTCCACATCGCCGCGGAACTTGTTCACCACAAGCCCCCGCAAAAGCGCGCGATCCTCGGGCGCAAAGAGCGCGACCGTACCGTAGAGCTGGGCAAACACCCCGCCTGGGTCGATGTCGCCCACGAGCAGCACGGGGGAGGACACGGCGCGCGCGAGCCCCATGTTGACGATGTCGTTTTCGGAAAGGTTGATTTCGGCGGGGCTGCCGGCGCCTTCGATGACAATGACGTCGTTTTCCTCCGCGAGCGAATCGAACGCCTCCAAAATCTGCGGCATGAGCGCCTTCTTTCGCGCGAAGTAGTCCCTCGCAGCGAAGGCTCCCTGCGCCTTGCCGGCCACGATGAGCTGGCTTCGGTGGTCGCTTTCGGGCTTGAGAAGGATGGGGTTCATGCGCACGTCGGGCGCGATGCCGCACGCCTCGGCCTGCATGATCTGGGCGCGCCCCATCTCGAGCCCGTCGGCCGTGACACCGCTGTTGAGCGCCATGTTCTGGCTCTTGAAGGGAGTCACGCGCAGGCCGTCCTGCGAAAGCACACGGCACAGCCCCGCCGCAAGCAGGCTCTTACCCGCGTTCGACATTGTGCCCTGGATCATGATGGGCTTCGCCCTACCCACGGGTATCGACCTCCTTCGCCGAACCTCGGCCATCCGCGCCCGCCATAGCGCCGCCACAAGAAACGCCGCCCCGTTCGTCGGGTTCGCCTTCGCCCGATGCACCTTCCGCCCGAAGCGCGCGGCTGAACGCCATCGCAAGCCGGGCATTCTCCTTGCGCGTGCGCACCGCGACGCGGCACCAGAAACGGGACAGTACCGAAAACGAGTCGCACGTGCGGACCAAAACCCCCTGTTTATACAGGCGCTCGGGGATGTCTTTCGCCGGAGTGCGGACTAAAAGAAAGTTCGCATCCGATGGCACGACGGAAAGCCCGAGTGAGGAGAGCTCGTGGGAAAGCCACGCTCGCTCGCCCGCCAATACATCGCGCGTGCGCGAGACATATTCAACGTCTTCCAGGGCGGCGATGCCCGCGGCCTCGGCGACCGAGGAGACGGGCCACGCCTGCCCCGCCCGGCGAATCCCCTCGATGAGTTGGGCGTTTCCGCTGATCAGATATCCCAACCGCAACCCCGCCATTCCGTAGAGCTTGGTGAACGCGGAGAGCACGGCCACATGGCGCGAACACGCGGCACGTGCGGCCACGCTCCTTTCGCGGGCGTCGGGCGCAAATCCGAGGAAGCACTCGTCCACGACGAGCAGCGCGCCCACCTGCTCGCAGCGGCAAGCCGCGGCATCGATCACGCTGGGGTCGACGAGTCGCCCCGTCGGGTTGTTCGGATTGCAGAGGTACGCCACGTCTCCCGGCCCCTCGATCGCGCGGGCGAAGGAGGCGGGCACGTCGAAGTCGTCCGCTTCGGAGAGCGGGAACTCCTGCACGCATGCGCCGTAGTACGATGCCGCCTCCGCATATTCAGAAAACGTCGGCGCGCACACGACGATGCGTTTCGGGCGCACCGCCGCGGCGAGCCGCCAGATGATGTCGGACGCGCCCGCGCCGCAGACGATAGTATCTTCGGGAATGCCCTGGGCGCGCGCTAGGGCGCGAACGAGGGCGAGGCTTTCCCTATCGGGGTAGGCGTCGATTCGAGAAAGCGCCTTGCAAGCTGCGGCGACGGCGCGCGGCGAGGGGCCTGCCGGATTCACGTTCACCGAGAAGTCAATGAGGTCGGAGGCGTCCCCTTCGCAAGCGATGCCAAGCGATTGCGTGCTACCCCCATGCGCACGGGCGCGCAGGATTCCCCCGGCAGCCCGGGGCGCGGCGTGGTCTTCCCTCATGCCATCGCCCCCACGGCGAGCACGACCGCCGCGCGCGCGGCACCGAAGACGACGAGCGCGCATACGGACGCGGCGAGCATGAGCCTTGTCGCCCGGGCGATGTCGCCCCACTCGATTTCGCGGGACGCGTCGCCTATCGTCGGTTTCTCAACGAGCTTGCCGAAATACACCGCGGGTCCTGCCAGGCGCAGCCCGAGCGCGCCCGCGCACGCTGACTCGGTCTGTGCCGCATTCGGGCTCGCATGGCGACGCCTGTCGCGGCGCCAGATGTGCGCCGCCCCGCGCGCGTCGAGCCCGACGATCGGGCATACGGCGATCATAAGCAGGGCCGATAAGCGCGAGGGAATCCAGTTCGCCGCATCGTCGAGGCGCGCCGAGGCGCAGCCGAAGTCGATGTAGCGCTCGTTTTTGTAGCCCACCATGCTGTCGAGCGTATTCACCGCCTTGTACGCCATGCCCAAGGGCGCACCCCCGATCATAAGGTAGAAAAGCGGCGCGATGACGCCGTCGCTCGCGTTCTCCGCCACCGTTTCCACGGCGGCGCGCGCGACGCCCTGCTCGTCGAGAACAGACGTGTCGCGTCCCACGATGAGCCCGACAGCTTCACGCGCCGCGACAAGGCCGCCCCTCGAGAACGCACGGGCCACGGCCAGGCTCTGGCGGCGCAGCTCGCATGCCGCGAGAATCTGATAGCTCGCCCATGCCTCGGCCACGAAGCGCAGGCCGGAGTGAACCATGCCGCAAAGATGCAGGATTCCCCAGGTCAAAAGCCCACACGCAAGCGGAAGCGCCACGGCGAGCACAAGTCCTGCGGCGCGCGTGCCCGCGGACGTTTGCGGGAATGCGCGCCGCAGGCGGCCTTCGGCCCACGTGATCGCGCGCCCCATGGCGACGACGGGATGGGGAAGCCAGCGCGGGTCGCCGAAGGCAAGGTCGGTCGCGAACCCGGCGGCGACGGCAAGAATCGTCATCACCGGGCATCGCCCCCCCAAGCGGGGCGAACGTCGCGAAGGCAGCGCCCATCCCAGGTGGCGGCCCATGCGCCGCCCGGCTCGGTATGCACGTCGAAGTATCCAATTTTCGGGACAGCTAGCTCGGAGAGCAATGCTTTCACGGTACCCGCGTGAACGACGAAGACGGCGCGCCCACTCCCCTGGGCGCGCTCCGATTCGCACGCCTCCCGAAACGCCGCGATGACGCGGCGGGTGAAATCGCTCTTGCCCTCGCCATGCGGGCAGCGCGTCTCGCACCAGGAGTCTACCCAGGCGCGATAGCGCGCATCCTCTTTAAGCTCGGCGGCGCTTCGCCCCTCGAAGTCGCCGAAATCCATCTCGCGCAGACCGGGGCACGCCATAAGCTCCGCGTTCGGGAAGAGGATGCGCGCCGTCTGGTCGGTGCGGGCCATGCCGCTCGTGATAACACGGAACACGTCACGATCGCACGCGAGGTCGCGCAAAGCGCGCTCGCCCGCGCTCGACAGGGGCTCGTCGGTGCCCGCCCCGCTGTAGCGATGGTCTTCCGTGCCCGCCGTGGCACCATGGCGCACGAAGACGACTTCCAAAGGCGCGCCCGCGCCCTGCGTCCCTCGAGGCGCATCGGCAAGGTTTCCTTTGATGACCTGGGGAATCCCGCACGTCATGCGCACGACGACGTCGGCGCGCGCAGAGAGCGCGCATCCCAGGCGCCCCGCGCGCTCGCGCCATTGGGCGTCTTCCGCACGCATGGGAACGACCCCCGAGCCGACCAAGGGCAGAATCACTGCGTCGAAGCCGATCAGCCGCTCGAGCGCCCGGTCAGCGTCGAGCGCGCGTACGAGTTCCTCAGCACGGTACGCGACGCGGCCGGCAAAAGCCGCGGGCACGCCGCCCTCCGCATGCTGCGCCGCGTCGACGAAATCATCCGCCGCGAACCCGAGCTTTTCGCGCACGAAGGTCCTCTTCCCCGAATGCGCGCCACCTACCACGAGAATCATAGGAGCATGCCCCCCGCCACCAGCATGGCAAGCATCGCGAGCTCGGCCCATTGCAGAAACCATCCGGCCAAATCCCCCGTCACCCCGCCGAAGCGGGACAGGGCAACATGGCGGTACCACGCGAGCGCCAAAAGCCCCGCCACCGCCATAAGGGCGCCGACGGCCTGAGCGCACGCGACCATCCCTGCAGCCGAAGCCGCAGCGAAAGCGCAGAGCGGCACGACGATCGCCGCGCGCTTCTTCGCAGGCGAGAGCCCCGCGGCCATGCCATCCGCCCGCGCGGCAGGCCAGCATTCAACGGCGAGCCCCGAAAGCGAGCGGGAGAACACGAGCGAACACAGAAGCGCGAGGAACGCCCCCGCCGTAAGCGGCAGCGCGGTGAAAAGGGAAAACTGCAGAATAAGGTACACAACAACACCGATGACCCCGAAGGCGCCCGCCCGCGGGTCGTGCATGATCTCGAGCTTTCGCTCGCGCGGGGCCCAACTTGCAAGCGCATCGGAGGTGTCGCAGAGCCCGTCTAGGTGGATGCCTCCCGTCACCGCCACAGGCAGCGCCACGAGCACGGCCGCGACGATGGTCGCAGGCACGCCGAGCAGGTTCGCAACGTGTCCCCACGCCGTCATGAGGAAGCCTTCTGCAAGGCCCACCAGGGGAAACGCGGCAAGCGCATGGGTTGTCCCGAAATCGGTCCAGGCCGATTTCGGGACGGGGATGCGCGAGAACGTTCCGAACGCCGCGCCGATTGCCTCTACCATCTTCACCTTGTAGGTCCTTCGCCTTTCATCCACACGGGAATCCCGCATACCACTTCGACGGCGCGGTCGGCCAGCGCCGCCACGCCCGCGTTCACGCGCGCGAGCGCGCGCCTCCATGCCTCGGTCCCCTCATCGTAACGCATCCCATCGGCGAACACGTCGACGGTGACCACCACCGTATACGCAGCGGCCTGAGCGAGCCGTTCGATGCCTCCGAGCACCTCGCGCGCCGCAGCGTCGGGGTCACGTGGGGACAAGCCGCCTTCCGCGAAGAGCTCGTTCGCAACCAGGTTGCCCACGTCCTCCAAAAGAAGCGTGCAGCCGCGCGGAAGCCCGGGCGCTGCGACGCCCACGTCACGCGTGCGCTCGAGGGTGGAAAACCCCTTGCCCTCGCGCAGCGCCCGATGGCGCGCGATGCGGCGGGCGCCCTCTTCCCCGAAGGGCTCCATCGTTGCCAGGTACACGCTAGGGCCGTCGTGCCCGAGGCACAGAGACTCGGCGTAGGCGCTCTTGCCGCTCGCGGCGGCGCCGATGACGAGCGTCACCGTCATTTCCCGGCCTCGAAATGCTCGTAAGCAGCCATGCCAGTCGCCGTGAACGTCTTCCCATCCCGGTACACGCGCAGCGCCGAATCCAGAAGGGGCAGATACGCCATGGCGCCCGCGCCCTCGCCCAAGTGCATGCCTGCGTCGAGGGGTGCCTTTATGCCGAGCTCGCGAAGGAGCTCCTGGCTTGCGGGTTCGCTTGATGCGTGGGTGCCCACGAGGTAGCCCAAGGCGTTGGGGCACAGGCGCGCCGCGCACAGGGCCGCCGTGCAGGATATGACCCCGTCGAGGAGCGCCGGGGCCTTCGAGGCCGCGGCCCCCAGGTAGAAGCCGCACATCGCCGCAATGTCGAAGCCGCCCACCTTCGAGAGCACGTCGATCGGGTCGGCGGGATCGGGCGAGTTCATGTCGATAGCACGCTCGACCACGTCGCGCTTGCGCGCGAGTGAGGCGTCCGAGAGCCCCGCGCCGCGCCCGACGAGGCTCCGCCCATCCGCCCCGATGAGCACTGCGGCTACCGCCGCCGAGGTGGTCGTGTTGCCGATGCCCATCTCGCCCGCGGCGAGAAGGCGCACGCCGGTGCGGGCAAGCCCGCACGCGACGGCGATTCCGACCTCGATCGCACGCACGGCCCCATCGCGAGACATAGCGGGGCCGTGCGCGATGTTGCCGCTCCCCCGCCGCACGTTCGCGCGCACCATGCGCGCGTCTTCTAAGCCCCGGGCCATACCCACGTCGATGGGCACGACCTCGGCACCCGCGAACGCCGCCATGCGGCAGGCGCTCGTGGCCCCCTCGCACATGTTGCGCGCGACGGCTCGCGTCACGTCTTGCCCGCTTTGCGACACGCCTTCGGCAACGACCCCGTTGTCGGAGAAGAATACCGCGAGCGCACGGGGGAATTCGGCCACCACGGCGCTCCCCTGAGCTGCAGCGATACACGCGACGGCGTCTTCAAAGTCGCCCAATCCCCCCAAGGGGTGCGCGATGGAGTCCCACGCGGCGTACGCGGCGGCGCGGGCGCATTCGTTTGCGGGCGCGATCCGGGAGAGCGCGGCTTCGAGCACGGCGCCCGGCGCCGACGAGAACGCGCGCTCGACTTCCTCGCGAATGCAGGCAAGCGCGGTTTCGGTTGTTTCAGCCATGCCGTCTCCTCTCTGCGAACGACGCTGCGGCAGATGCGAACGCGCGCGCAACGTCGGGGTTCGCGGGATAGTACACATGCGGAAAGCCCGCCACCAGGGACGGGGTGGCCGTCATGCACGGCCAGCTCTTGTCGCGCCGGGGCTTCTGCGCCCAGAAGTCGCCGCCCGGGCAGGTGGACTGCCAGTAATGGAATTCGTGCGCGCGGATGCGTGTGCCGCGCGGCCCGTAGAGCCCGTCGCGTTGGGAAGTGAGCTCCACGTACCCGAAATGGGACAGCCTTCCCCCGTTCTCGCTTGCGCCCTCAAGGGCGCCCGCAACAGGCCAGCGCCGCCCCTCGCTATCGGCGATTTCGCGCTGCAGGTACAGAAACCCACCGCATTCGGCGACCGTCGGCATGCCGGATTCCACCGCGCGCCGCACCGCTTCGCGCATCGGCGCGTTCTCGGAGAGCTGCCGCGCATGGAGCTCCGGGTAGCCGCCCCCCAGATAGAGGGCGCTTGTCCCCCGGGGCAACTCGCTATCACACAGGGGGCTGAAAAAGGCCAGCTCGCAACCAAGGTCCTCGAGCGCGCGCAGGTTCTCCTCGTAGTAGAACGAGAACGCCTCGTCACGTGCGACGGCGACGATGGGCCGCGCTCCCGCGATCAGCTCCAACCGGTAAGGTTCCTCGCGGATATCGGGTGCCGTCGCCGCTATTTCGAGCAAGCAATCGACGTCGACGCTCTTTTCCACCAGCTCGGCCATCTTGTCGATGCGCGCGGAGAGCTGCTCGACCTCGTCGGCGGACACAAGCCCCAGATGCCGGCTTTCGAGCGAGAACGCCTCGTCGGCGGGGATATTCCCCAAAACTGTGACGCCCGTGTGCTTCTCGATCGCAGGCGCCGCGTAGGCGCAGGCAGCGGCGCTCGTCTTGTTCAGCACGACGCCGCGCACGTTCGCACAAGGCAGGAACTCGGCGATGCCATGGATTACGGCGGCGAGCGATAAAGACGCCCCGCGCCCGTTCACCACTAAAACGACCGGCGTTTCCGTGTCGCGCGCAACCTGGTAGCTACTCGCGTCGGCCACGCCGGGCGCCATGCCGTCGTAGAAGCCCATAACCCCCTCGAGTACCGCGACATCCGCGCCTGCGGCGCCGCGTGCGAGCAGGGCGCGCAGCGTCGGGGCGTCGGTGAAGAAGCCGTCTAAGTTGCCCGAGCGCGCACCCACGACGCGGCGATGAAAGAGCGGGTCGATGTAGTCGGGGCCGCATTTGAAGGCCGCGCATGCAAGGCCGCGGCGCGCGAGCGCGCGCAGGAGCGCGCACGTTACGACCGTCTTGCCGCTCCCGCTCGAGGGCGCAGCGACCATGAAGCGCGGGATGGACGTGCTCACCGGGCGCCGCCTTCCCCACCTGCACCACGTGCGCTGACGAGGAACACGGGGTTTTGCGCCTTCATAAGATGGTGCGAGCCTACAGCCTCGGCACGGGCGGCCGACACCTGGCACGCCTCGAACCCCTTAAAGCGCGAACCCGAGAGGAGCGCGCACGCCTCGGTGAGCGTCTCAACGGTGACGCATGGCACGCACAGGCGAACCTGCGAGTTCTTCTCGAGAGCCGCCTCCACGATGGAGGGAAGCTCGCCCGCGCTCCCGCCGACGAACACGGCGTCGGGGACGGGCAGTTTCACGAGTGCTTCGGGGGCGACACCGGGGACAGCATGCACGTTGCCGCACCCGAATGCATCCGCGTTCTCTCGGATGAGCCGCACGCCGGCCGCGTTGCGCTCGACCGCCCATACCGACCCCGCTCGCGCGACGAGCGCCGCCTCGATCGACACGCTCCCCGTGCCGGCACCGACGTCCCACACGGTGTCGGTCGCGGTAAGGCGCAGCTTCGCGAGCGCGACGGCGCGCACCTCCTGCTTGGTCATGGGAACGTCGCCGCGGATGAAGAGCTCGTCGGGAATGCCCGAGGAAGCGTACGGCCAGCGGGAGATCGCGGCGCGGGATGCGCCCGCAGAGTCCGCCGTGGAAGAAGCCGCCGCGGGCGCAGACGCGCCGGCCGGCGCCTCGGAGGCTGCGCTAGAGCCCGCAGGCGACCCGGCGCAGCCTGCGAACTCGATAAGCATCACGTTCAGGTCGTCGAACGTCTGACCTGCGATTTCACTTGCGGTCGCGCAGGTGATGCGCTCGTCGGGGTACGACAGGCGCTCGGCCACCGTCACGCGCGCGTCCCCGAAGCCCCCCTGCACAAGCTCGCCCGAAAGCCGCGAGGGGTCTTCCCCGCCCGACGTGGCGAGGAAGAGCTCGCCTGCGCGCTCGGCCTCGGCCACAATGTCGCACGCCACGCCGTGAGCGCTCACGAAGCGCCAATCCTGCCATGGACGCGCGAGGCGCGCGGCGAGATACGACGCTGAGCTTATACCAGGAATGACGTGCACGTCCACCTGCGCGTCGCCGGAGAGCGCCTCCACCAGGCGGCGCGCGCCGCTGAACAGCCCCACATCGCCCGTCATCACGACCACGGCGCGCTGCCACGACGCCGCATCGGTGAGCGCGGCGACGATGTCCGCCGTCTTCACGAGCTCGTATCTCACCACGTCGGACGGCACGTCGATGCCGGCAAGCGCGCGATGAGCGCCGATGACCACGTCGGCGATGTCGATCGCGTCGAGCGCCGCGCGCGAGAGCAAGTCGGGGTTTCCGGGCCCCGCCCCGATGATCGTTACTTTTCGCATGGAATCTCCCGATACCCGCGCGGCGTGACCATACGACCGCCTACGCGCTTCGTGTCCGCGTTGCCGACGAACACGGTGGTGAACATGTCGGCGTCGAACTCCCCCAGCTCGGAGAGCCTGCACATGCCCGACTGCTGCCCCTCGCGCCCGATGTTGCGTACCCAGCCGCAGAGCGTGTCGGGGGCCTTCCATTCGAGCATAATCTTCGCCGCGCGCGAGAGCCTGTCGGCGCGCTTTCTGCTGCGCGGGTTGTACAAACAGATGCAGAAGTCGGCGCTCGCCACAGCGGCGAGTCTGCGCTCGATGACCTCCCACGGCGTGAGCAGATCGGAGAGCGACACGACCGCGAAGTCGTGGGCAAGCGGGGCGCCGAGCACCGCCGACCCGCTCTGAGCCGCGGTGGCCCCGGCGATAACTTCCACGTCTACATCGGGGTAGTCCTCCGCAAGCTCCAGCACGGGGCTCGCCATGCCGTACACGCCCGCGTCACCGCTACACACGAGCGCCACGGCTTCTCCGCTCTGCGCGCGCGAAAGCGCCAGACGGCACCGTTCGACCTCGTGCATCATCGGCGTCGCGAGATGCGCCGCGTCGGGCACGGCGGCGAGCGCGAGCTCCACGTATTTCGTGTACCCCACAACGATGTCGGCCGCCTCGAGCGCGCGCCGAGCCGCAATCGTCATGCCGCCGGGGCCGCCCGGGCCGATCCCCACCACGAAGAGCTTTCCCATCACCGCTCCTTAAACGAAAGTTCGATAGTTACCTTGGAAAACGCAACGGTCACGCCGCCGTGAGCGAGCTTCGGGAAGATAAGTTTGCCCCCGTCCGCGAGCGCCGCGCGCTCGCACACGTTGTCGACCCCCACCGTCGCGCGCACGAAATCAGATGGCGAAACGCTGCCTTCGACCAGCGACAACTCCTCTGCGGAATACGTCGCAAGCGGGATATTGCGCGCGCGGCAGAAGGCGAGCAGACCCTCCTCGTGCGCCTTCACGTCGATCGTCGCCGCCTCGCGCACGGCCGAAGGCGAGATGCCCGCCTGCCCGCACGCGAGAAGAAACGCCTCCCCGATCGCTTCGGCGCACGCACCGCGGCGGCACCCTATGCCCGCAACGATGCAGGGCACGACAAGGCGAAGCGGCTCGTGTGCAGGCGCCTGCGCCCGCACGCCCGCCGGCTTCCCCGTCTCACCGGCGGGCACGACCTCGCCCGTTGTCTCCGCCGCGCGAACGGACGCACCTGCATTCGCGCCAGCGAACGGCGACACGACGATATCGGCCCGAGCGCGGTCGGACGCAATGTCAACCCCCTCAGGCGGCTGTCCCGAAATCGGCATATCGGAATAGAGCGTCACGCGCCCGCCCGAAAGCAGCCGCGCCGACACTCGCTTGATAGCCTCGGGATTCGAAACGGCGAGCCCCGCACAGCGCGCCCACGTATCCACCGCCCACACGCCGCGGACGTCGGTCGCCGTGGTGATGACGGGGATGGCCCCTGCCGCACGGGCCACGGTTTGCGCAAGCTCGTTCGCACCGCCCAAATGCCCCGACAAAAGCGGGATGGCAAAGCGCCCCGCCTCGTCGATCACCACAACCGCGGAATCGCTTGCCTTCGAGGCGACATGCGGCGCGATCGCCCGCACGGCGATGCCCGCCGCGCCCACGAACAGAAGCGCGTCCGACGCTTCCCACGCGAGCGCCGTCCATGCGCGCAGGTCGGCCTTCCCCTCGCCGAACCCGCGCGAAACGGAAACGTCCCAGCCAGGGTCATCCTCACCTGTCTGCGCGCAATCGGAAAGCGCGCGTGCGGTGCGCTCCGCCAACGCATATCCCCTCTCAGTGAACGCTATGCAGGAAACCCTCATCTAGCGCACCACCATCGTCGAGAAGTAGCTGCCCCGATCGGGCACATCGTCGAGCGAGCGGTACACGCGCTCGCCCGGAAGCCCACAGTCCTCTACGAGCTCGGAACCGTCGAAGGCGCCCTCCTCGCGAAGGATGCGCTTCGTGTCCGCAAGCGAGCGGCGCGCCTTCATGACCACCTTCGTCCCCGGCCAGCCGATTGCGCGGCGCACGTCGTCGTAGCCGCCGGACACGATGTGCAGAGGCGACGACATCTCGGGCGTGAGGTCGCGCTCGAGCGCTGCGGCGACCGCGCAGAAGCTCGGCACGCCGGGAATGGCGCGCGCCTCGAACCCGCGGGCGCGCACGTCGGGCGCTATGCGCTGGAAGGTGGCGTAGATGCTTGGGTCCCCCAGGTTCAGCAGCGCGACGTCGCGGGCCGCATCCAGGTGCGCGACAAGCTCGCGAACAAGCGAGGCATGCTCGGCCGCGCGGCGCTCGGCGTCGCGCGTCATCGAGAATCGCACGGGGATCACCGTCTTGCCTGTAAGGTCGACGGCGCCGAGCACGATGTCGAGCGCGACCATGACCCCGTCCGCCGTCTGCGGTGCGGCGATGACCGGACACGATTCGATTGTGCGGACGGCCTTGATCGTGAGCAGCTCGGGGTCGCCAGGCCCCGTGCCCACCCCGTACAGCACGCCTTTACTCATACGTCGCCCCCAATTCCCCGATAACTGCATCGGCGCCCGACGTGCGGAAAAGCTCACAGCGCTCGGCGTCGAACACGACCGCGGCGATGTCGCATGCGCCCGCCGCGCGGCGGCGCAACCTGTCCTCGATTGCCGCAGCGAGCGAGGCGCGCGCAGCGTCCCCCACGCCGGCGGCCTCGATTACCTCGAGCGCCGCCGTGGTCGTGACCGACGACATGATCTCGCGCACGGTCTTCGCGCCCGCGCCGGCCAAGGCCGCGTGGGCGGCCAGAATCTCCGCGCGGCAGTCGGCGGTACGCGAATGGGTGTCCATGATGCCGCCCGCGACCTTCACCAGCTTGCCGATGTGTCCCACAAGAAGGACATTGGTAAATCCCTCGCGAACGCAGCAATCAATCGCATCGCCCACAAAGTTGGAGATGAAGACCACCGGCGCACCGTTTAGGTGGAAATGCCCCGAGATGAACTGCGCGCCGTAGTTGCCGGGCGTGAGCACGACTCCGCGCCGCCCCATAGCCGCATGCTGCCGGATCTCGAGCTCGATGCTGTCGCGCAAGGCAGCGAGGCTGCGCGGCTCGACGATGCCCGTCGTGCCCAGGATGGAGATGCCGTCCTCTATCCCCAGGTGCGGGTTGAAGGTCTTTTCGGCAAGGGCAACACCCTCGGGTACCGAAATCGTCACAGCAATATTTCCAGAAAAGCCGTGCGCGGCGCACACCTCGCGCACCGCCGAAGTGATCATCGCGCGCGGTGTCGCGTTGATGGCGGCCGCCCCCACCGGCTGTTCGAGCCCGGGCAATGTCACGCGCCCCACGCCCACGCCGCCATCGACGGAAACTTCCGATTCGCGCGCGGGCACGCCCTTGCTGCCCGCAGCGCCCGTGCCCGACCCCGCATGTTCCACGCGCGCGTACACGAGTACGCCGTCGGTCACATCGGCATCGTCGCCTGCGTCCTTTCGCACGGCGCACTGGGCGCACCCCTCGCCGATACATGCGTCTACCACGTTCGCCTCGACGGGCAGCCCGCCGGGGGTGACGATCGACACGCGGCCGACGGGCTTTCGTGACAAGAGCATCTCACAGGCCGCCTTCGCCGCGAGCGCGGCGCAGCTCCCCGTGGTGTAGCCGCAGCGCAGGCGGGTCGTCCCGGTATATATGTAGTGCTCGAAGGCCACGCTAGCTGCTCGCCTTTCGATACCCTGTGGCAAACGAAGGGTCGTAAAGCTTGCTGCGCTCGTACGACTCCGCTTGCGCGCCGATGTGCGCAAGCCCGCCACGAGCTCCGAGCACGCGGCCCACCACCACGAGCGCCGTGCGGTCGATGCCCTCTCGCGCGCCCGCATCGGCGAGCGTGCCCACTGTGCAGCGCACCACGCGCTCCTCAGGCCAGGTCGCCTTGTACACGAGCGCCGCCGGCTCGTCGGAGCTGCGGCCCGCGCCCAAAAGCTCGGCGGAAAGCTCGGCGAGCATACCCGAGCTCAGGAAGATGACCATAGTCGAGCCGCTTTCCGCCATGGTGCGCATGCCCTCGCCCGCGGGCATGGGGGTACGTCCGGAAAGCCGCGTGATCACGACCGACTGGCTGATTCCCGGCAGCGTGTATTCCTGGCGAAGCGCCGCCGCGGCACCGCAAAAGCTCGACACGCCGGGCACCACCTCGTAGTCCACGCCGCGCGCGTCGAGCGCGTCCATCTGCTCCTGGATGGCGCCGTACAGGCACGGGTCGCCCGTGTGCAGGCGCACCACTTCCTCGCCCCGCGCATCTGCCGCGCACATCACGTCGAGCACTTCCTCCAAGGTCATGTGCGCGCTGTCGTAGACGACGCAGGATTCCTTGCACTCGGCGAGCAGCTCGGGATTCACAAGGCTTCCCGCCCAAACGACTACGTCGGCCGCGCGCAGAAGGCGCGCCCCGCGCAGCGTGATAAGGTCGGCGGCGCCCGAGCCTGCGCCAACGATATGAATCATCCGAGCCTTCCCTTCCCGTTTCTCATCGCAACCGTTTACGCCGCCATTCGCGCAGCGGGCAAAACACGGCGCCCGAAGCGGCAATCGGCGCAAATACGCAGGCAGGAGGCGCAATGCCGCCCGCCCTGGCTTTGACACGTTCACAAGTGCCCACTATCATAGTAAAAGATTCGGCAACGAGCATATGACAATCGGATAAAAGGAAATGACCGGCGCGGCGTCCGCACAGCCCGCGCTGGCTTGCGGAGGGAACCAGGTGGGAATCCTGGGCAAGGGACATTACTGTATAGGACGCGCGGGCGAACCGCCTCGCGCCCCAAGCCAGACTGCTTCGCCTTTTCCTCACGGCATCGCCGTGGCGTTAGCTCCTTGTGAACCCCGAGGGGTGCGCTTTTCTTTCGCTTGTGCCGACAAGCAACTGTCGCCGGGGGACCGGCAAACCGAGGAAAGGAAAAACCATGTCCGACCAGATGTCAC
The DNA here is from genome assembly GCA_902469435.1 of uncultured Collinsella sp. Taxonomy (GTDB): domain Bacteria; phylum Actinomycetota; class Coriobacteriia; order Coriobacteriales; family Coriobacteriaceae; genus Collinsella. Next base: position 25,804 of record CABRCR010000002.1, read on the forward strand.
GCCGCAGCTTCATGGGCGCCGCAGCAACCGGAGCCGTCGCGCTCGCCGGAATAACGCTCGCGGGCTGCTCCAGCACCTCCGCAAGTTCCGAGAAATCGAGCGAAAAGGAGAAGGCCGTGAAGCCGGTCATCCTCGTCACGAGCTTCGGCACGAGCTACAACGACTCGCGCCACATCACCATCGGCGCCATCGAAGACGCTATCCGCGAGAAGTACTGGCAGGACTACGACATCCGCCGCGCCTTCACCGCGCAGATCATCATCGACAAGCTGAAGAAGCGCGACGGCATCACGATCGACAACATGACCGAGGCGCTCGACCGCTGCGTGAAAGACGGCGTGAAGGAAATCGTCGTGCAGCCGACGCATCTCATGGGCGGCCTGGAATACACCGACGTGAAAGACGAGCTCGACAAGTACGCCGACAAGTTCGACAAGATCTCGCTCGGCGACCCGTTGCTCACCTCCGACGACGACTACAAGAAGGTGGCCGCAGCCATTAAGGAGAACATGGCGTCCTTCGACGACGGCAAGACGGCGCTGTGCCTCATGGGCCACGGCACCGAAGCCGATTCCAACGCCGACTATGCCAAGATGCAGGAAGTGTTCAAGAACGAGGGCTTGACGCAGTTCTTCGTCGGCACCGTCGAGGCTGAACCGACCTGCGAGGATGTTATCGCCGCCGCGAGCGCCGCAGGCTACAAGAAGGCCGTGCTCGCGCCGTTCATGGTGGTCGCGGGCGACCACGCGAACAACGACATGGCAGACGAGACCGACCCCGACAGCTGGGCTGCGAAGTTCGTGGCCGCCGGCTTCGAAGTGACGTGCCTGCTCCAGGGTCTGGGACAGAACGTCGCGGTCGACGACATCTACGTCTCGCACGTGGACGACGCCATCGCCAAGCTGTAAACTCGCCGCGCACGGGGGCACCGGTCGCGTCCCCGTGCAACGGGCATGCGCCTTTCCCCGACTGACGACGCATGCCCGTTGCATTCGCATCCCGCCCGCCCACCGCACGGCGCGGGCGGTCGAAGCGATTGAAAGGAACCCCTCCATGTTGAAGAAAACCCTCGTCTTCGCCCTGTCGGCGGCGCTTTTCGCGTTCTCGCTCGCCGGCTGCGGCGGAAATTCAAGCGGCAGCGCAAAGGCAAGCGATGCCGATTCCCAGGAAAAGACCGAACAGGCGGCCGATGCGCCCGAGGGCGCAAGCGCTGCCCCCATTACCGCCGACAAGGTGGCTGACGGCACCTATCCGATCACCGTAGATTCCAGCTCGAACATGTTCAGGATTGTGGACGCCCAGCTCATCGTGGAAAACGGCTCCATGCACTGCGTGATGACGCTTTCCGGCACGGGTTACGGCAAGCTCTTCATGGGCACGGGCGACGAGGCTGCCGCCGCAAGCGAGGCCGACTTCATCCCCTATGTGGAAAACGCGGAAGGCAAGTACACCTACGACGTGCCCGTTGATGCGCTCGACGAGGACACCGCCTGTGCCGCGTGGAGTATTAGAAAAGAGCAGTGGTACGACCGCACACTTGTGTTCGAATCCGCCGGCGTCGATCTGCGCGCCGACGCACTGAAGTAACGCCATGCGGTCGATTCTTCCCAAGGGGGAAAACAGGAAGCTCCACAGCATCGCGGCGCGCGCGATCGCCTGCGTTCTCGTCGCCCTGCTCGCGCTTCCCTTCGCGGGGTGCAGTGCGAGCCCGAACGCGACCGGTGGCACGGCGGGCTCTCAGGAATACACGGTGAGCGTCTCGCTTTCCGGCGGGTCAGGGCGCGCAAGCATCGCCTCACCCACCACAATTGTGAAGGATGGCGACACCTACACCGCGACCATCACCTGGTCGAGTTCGAACTACGACAAGATGACCGTCGACGGCGTGGACTACGCGCCCGTAAACGACGGCGGCAACTCCACGTTCGAGATACCCGTCACGCTCGACGAGGACATCGCCGTGTCGGCCGAGACCGTCGCCATGTCGACGCCGCACACCATCGACTACACGCTCCACTTCGACTCATCCACCATGAAGGAGAAATCGGGCGACGATGCAAGCGGCGGCTCCCCTGCGGGAACGGCTTCAAGCGCCGCGGCCGACTTCCACAACGCCGATTTGGGCTGCGGCTGGGAGCCGACGGGGGCGCTTCAGCTTGAATACGCCGAGCACTTCACTGTCGACGAGTTCGAAGGCGGTCTGCGGCTTATCTGCGTTTCGAATGGGGAGCGTTTCCTCGTGGTGCCGCAAGATGCGAAGGTACCTGATGGGTTGAGCTCCGACATCGCGGTCATAAGGCGCCCCGCCGACAAGGTGTACCTCGTGTCGTCGGCGACGATGTGCCTGGTCGACGCGCTCGATGCGAACGACAATATCATCATGTCGGGCACGAAGGCCGACGACTGCTCGGTCGTGGGCTTCAAAAGCGCACTCGAAAGTGGGGCGATCGCCTACGGCGGCAAGTACAGCGCGCCCGACTACGAGCGAATATCGGCCTCGGGCTGTACGCTTGCCATCGAGAACACCATGATCAACCACACGCCCGATGTGAAGGAAAAGCTGCAGAAGCTCGGGCTCGTCGTGCTCACCGAACAGTCGTCGAGCGAGCCCGAAGCACTCGGGCGCGTCGAGTGGATTAAGCTTTTCGGCGTCCTGTTCGACAAGGAAGACGAGGCCGCGCACCTGTTCAACGAGCAGAAGGCCCGCGTCGAGCAAACGTCGGGGCTCGCGTCGTCAGGTAAAACCGTGGCGTATTTCTACATTAACTCGAACGGGGCCGCCGTCACGCGGCGGGCGGGCGACTACGTGGCGCAGATGATCGAGCTTGCAGGCGGCAGCTATGCGCTCGATGACGCGCAGACGGCGTCGACGTCAGGTTCGTCAGTAACGCTCGAAATGGAGCGCTTCTACGCGACGGCGAAGGATGCCGACATCATCGTCTACAACGGCACCATCGACGAATCGGTTGCCACCTTGAACGACTTCGTAGGCAAAAACGCGCTATTGTCGCAGTTCAAAGCCGTGAAGAACGGCAACGTCTGGGTCACAAGCGCCGACATGTACCAGCAGATGACTTCTACCGCCGACATTATCGACGAGCTGCACGGGGCGTTCACCGGCGATGACGCGAGCGACTTCCATTATCTGAGGAAGCTCGGTTAGCGCCATGAGAAGCCGGCTTTCCATGGCATACGACGAATCGGGGCGCGCCGCGCGGTGTCGCGTCGTGACGGCGCTGCTCGCTGTTGCCCTCATCGTGCTCGTCGGGGCCAACCTGTGCATCGGGAGCGTGCTCGTGCCCGCAGACCACATCCCCGGCATCCTTTCGGGCGGCGCGGCCAATTCCATGGAAAGCCAGGTCATCTGGGAGATTCGCCTGCCGCGCGTGCTTTCAGCCGTGCTTCTCGGCGGGGCACTTTCGCTTTCCGGGTTCCTGCTGCAGACGTTTTTCAACAACCCCATCGCCGACCCGTTCATCTTGGGCGTCTCCTCGGGCGCAAAGTTCGTCGTCGCGCTTACGATGATCGTACTTCTAGGCGCGAACCAGGCCATGTCCTCGCCGGCCATGGTGGCCGCAGCGTTTCTGGGCTCGCTTATCACCATCGGCTTCGTGCTCCTCATCGCACGGCGCATAAGTTCCATGGCCATGCTCATCGTGGCGGGCGTCATGGTGGGATACATCTGCTCGGCGGCGACGAACTTCCTCATCGCCTTCGCCGACGACCAGTCCATCGTGAACCTGCACAACTGGTCTTTGGGTAGCTTCTCGGGTTCGAGCTGGGACGACATCGCGGTCATCGCGGTCGTGGTGATCACCGTGAGCGCATGCGTATTCGCGATATCGAAGCCCCTTTCCGCCTTCCAGCTGGGAGAAGCCTACGCGAAGAGCGTCGGCGTGAACGTCGAACGCTTCCGCGTGGTGCTCGTCCTTCTAGCGAGCATGCTCTCCGCCTGCGTGACCGCGTTCGCTGGTCCGGTGTCGTTCGTAGGCATCGCGGTTCCGCATCTCGTGAAGTCGGCGCTAAAGTCGTCGAAGCCCATCCGCGTGATTCCTGCGTGCTTCTTGGGAGGCGCCATCTTCTGCGCGGGCTGCGATTTGATCGCGCGCACGCTGTTCTCTCCCGTCGAGCTTTCCATCAGCGCCGTCACCGCCATCTTCGGCGCTCCGGTGGTTATCGCGCTCATGTTGAAGAAGCGGGTGAGGTAGATGGGGGAATTCGTGCCGCGGCCCAAAACGCTCGGAGGGGACATTCCATGCTTAGACAGTCCTGAGCTCGCACGAAAGCGCCAGAAGGCACTTTCGGCTCGTGCGGAACTGCGCGCGGAACGCCTCTTCCGAGCGGAGCCGAACCTCGAAACTACGGTCGAAACGCAGGCTGACGGAGCGCCGCTTTTCCACATAAGCGACCTGTCGGCGGGCTACGACAAGAAGGTCGTAGTCGGAGGCGTCGATCTGGAGGTTCGCGCGGGCGACGTCGTGGCGCTCATCGGGCCGAACGGCTCGGGCAAGTCGACCATCTTAAAAACCATCACACGCCATCTGGCACCGCTTGCCGGCGCGGTCGAGCTCGACGGGCGGGAGATTTCCCGATGGAAGACGGCGGAGTTTGCAAGGAACCTTGCCGTTATGCTGACAGATCGCCCCCGGACCGAGCTCCTCACCTGCCGCGATGTCGTAGAGGCGGGAAGGCACCCCTACACCGGGCGAATGGGCACACTCTCGCCCGACGACCATAGTCGGGTCGACGAGGCCATGAAAACCGCACGTGTGGAAGAGCTCGCCGAGCGCGACTTCATGCAGATAAGCGACGGGCAACGCCAGCGCGTCATGCTCGCACGCGCCATCGCGCAGGATCCGCGTGTGCTCGTGCTCGACGAGCCCACGTCGTATCTCGATATCCGCTACCAGATCGACCTGCTGCGAATACTTCGCCACCTTGCGAAATCGCGGAATGTGGCTGTCATCATGTCCATCCACGAACTCGAGCTCGCGCAGAAAAGCGCCGACAAGGTGATTTGCGTGAAGGACGGCCGGGTCTTCCGCGCCGGCGCACCCGAGGACATATTCACGCGCGAGACGATTGGCGAGCTCTACGGCCTTCAACATGGCACCTTCAACGAACGCTTCGGCAGCGTGGAAATTGGACGCCCGCACGGCGATGCGCACACGTTCGTCATCGCCGGCGCAGGTACGGGGTCGGCTGTGTTTCGCCAGCTCATCCGGCAGGGCAAGGCGTTCTACACGGGCGTTCTGCACGAAGGGGACATCGACTGCGAGCTCGCGCGCGACCTGGCGGCGGAATGCGTGACCGAGCGCGCCTTCGAGCCGATCGGGGATAGAACCATAGCCCGCGCCAAAGAGCTCCTCGTCCACTGCGCGCGCCTTATCGTGTGTCCCGCCGCCTTCGGCACCATAAACGCCCGCAACGCAGAGCTCGTCGAGTTCGCACGCTCGCACGGTATCGAGGTCATGCGAGCGTGCGAAGGCGCATCGGAGGATTCCCAATTGGGGTGGAAAGGATAAACTGGACTTTCTTTTAAGGATCCTCAGGCTACAGCTCCTACGCCGGCGAGGTCTACAAGGCGCCGGAGAACCTCGTAAACAGGAATTTCCACGCCGACGAGCCCAACCTGCTGTGGCTCACCGACATCACCGAGTTCAGGCTCCCGGGCGGCGAGAAGGTCTACCTGAGCCCGGTCATCGACTGCTTCGGCGGGATGCTCGTCGCCTGGTCGATCGGGCTGCACCCCGACAAGCGCCTCGCGAACTCAAGCCTGCGCCTAATCCAAGCGAGATTCCAGACTCGACAGGCCATTGAGAGTCAGGTCGTTGGCGACCTCCGAGACGCGCTCGATAGGAACCGAGCCGTCAGACAGCGCCCATGTGCGATAGATTCCGATAATACCCGACAGCAAAAACGCCAGATAGTAGTCGAACATCTCGTCCTTGAGACCTTGGGGCAGCAGATCGCGCTCGGCAATCTCGTGCTCGAGCGGCGCACGAAGACGAGCCATAAAATCATCGAGCGGAATGTTCTCGATCAGCTGACGATTGAGCACCAGGTTGTTGCACAGCGCCTCGTTAACGGTTTTAAAGAAGGTCGCCGCCGCGCCCAGGGCGCGCTCGTTGGTGTCACCGTCCATGGAAGCAAGCGTTTTCTCGACCGAGTCGGCAATCATCTCCACCACATCAACCGCGATGGCATCGAGCAGGCCGTCGACCGTGCCAAAGTGAACGTAGAAGGTTTTGCGGTCGACATTTGCCTCACGTGCGATGGCACTCACGGTAATGTCGGCAAGTGGCTTATCCATCAACAGGCGCTCAAACGCAGACAGGATGGCATTGCGGCTGCGAACGATGCGGCGGTCGAGGCGCGGTTTGCTGGTGGCCATGGACGTGTCCCTTCGGAATGCAAGCATTCATCAACAGATGAGAGTTAATCTACGTAAGAGGATTATCCCCCATCCGGCACAAAAATGCCCGGCAACATGAAGAACGCACGACCAACTATTACGCCTTAGGGAGCTTCTTTTTGTTCAAAGCAGCCGGGGACACACGGATGCCGTCGCCCGTCTGGCGCACGTAGGCCTTATGCGCCGGTTTGGCGGCCCCAGATGCCTTCTGAGCATGCTGATTGGGATCCACGGTAACTGCATTCACAGGATGGGGCTTTGCAGGCTTAGAGGACGTCTGAGGCGTTCGTCCGAGCTTGCGCATCATGCGATCCCAACGTGCATGGATACTCTCGTTGTGAGCGCTCTTAAGGCCCAGCAGGGGCGCGGCCAAAATAGTCGGCGCGATAAACGTAATGAGGCGCCACAGCAGATAACCGGCGGTCGATGCCGACCCAAAGAAATGACCCAGGAACAGCGCGAAGCCGCCCTCGGCACCGCCGGTGCCACCGGGCAGGGGAACAGCAGAGCTCAGGAGCTGAACAAAGGCGCTCGCGGCCATGACCGAGAAAAAGTCGACTTCGTGGTGGCCAAAGGCAAGCATCAGGAAATACGGTACGAGGTAGAAAAACGCGAGCTGCAACATAGTGATGACCACCGTGAGCAGCATGGACGAAAAGTGGCCGGCCGAAAGCTTGAATTTCTCGGAGAACGAGTAGATTTCGCCGTCGACAAACGTACGCCAGCCTTCGATCTTGGTGGCCGAGACGCCCATTCGCTCGAGCCAATTGATGATGCAATGCGCGACGCGCGTGACGGTCTTGGGCATGAGCGCGACGGCAAAGATGCCAAGCAGAATGCAGCAGTGACCGCCAAAGCTAAAGACGCACAGCAGCGTCATGTCGCCATAGCGCTCGGCGAAAAACGGCATGCGGGCAAGCAGCAGAATGGCGCCCCAGGCAACGAGGCCAAACTGATACACGATAAAGCGCGTGAACTGCGTGGCGCCAGCCTCGCCGACGTTTTGGCCCGCCTTGGTCAGGCGGTAAATCTGGGCAGGCGTGGAGCCCATCATCATGGGCGTCAGATTGCCAAAGAAGATGCCGCTCGCCTCGACCGAGATCAGGTCGCGAATGCCGACGGGCGAATTGGGATCGAGCCAGACGGCAATCGCATAGGCAACGATGCCAAAGAACAGGTACAGGAACATGCAAAAGCATGCAGCGACGAGCCACGGCGCCTGAACGCTCGACATGGCGGCCCAGAACTGCCCCATCTGACCGGTCGCAATCAAGTAAACGATATAGCCAACCAGCACGACGCCGATAAAAATGGCACCGCGACGTGCACCCTTGTTGTCATCGCCGCCCGAGGCCTCAACCTCGACCTGGGGCTTAGACGTATGCTGAGAGGACTCCGTCATGAGACTCCTTCTAACAGTCAAAATATCTTGGTTATTGTACCCGTAAGGGCCATAGGCAGAACGCAAAGCTCTGGTTCAAATGGGAATTGCAGACGGTTGTTTGAAAATAAAAAACCCGGCCTTCCATGGGAAGACCGGGTATCAGATGCGTGGTAGCCCGTACCAGATTCGAACTGGTGATCTCCGCCTTGAGAGGGCGGCGTCCTAAACCGCTAGACGAACGGGCCACATGACATCTGCACTGCCGTGCTGCGAGGACATATATTACGGGACAAAAAACATCAGCGCAAGAAGAAATTCCAAATTGCCGAAAAAATTGTCGGCAGGTTATGGAACGCGCAGGTAAACTGGGTAGCTAATTCAAGTTGAGATGGACCAAAAGAGCTTCGCGCTCGTTGGAAATGTTGTCTTCGATCACGGCGTCGAGGGCGGAGTTGAGTAGCTGGCCTAGCTCGGGCCCCGGCTTCACACCGGCGCGGATCAGGTCGCCGCCGTTAATGGCGAGCATCTTGAGCGTATAGGGCTCCCCCGCCTTCAGCAGCTCGTGCGCCATCGCGCGCATCTCCTCAATCGTCTCGACGTAATAGAAGCACGACGGGGCCTTACCAAGTGTGTCAGCACGCTTAAGATCCATGAGCTCGTCCATCAGACGCGGCGTGTCGACGCCCTCGCCCGAAAGCGCGCGCATCATATTGAGCAGGCAGGAGCGCTCGGGGCGCAGCGGCTTGTCATGGTATTTGATGAGCAGGCACACATCGCGCACCAAATCGTGCGAGAGCGCCAGGCGATCCATGATGACACGCGCCTTCTTGGCGCCGAGCTCGGGATGACCGTAGAAGTGGCCGCTGCCGTCGTGATCGACCGTAAAGCACTCGGGTTTGGAAACGTCGTGCAAAAACGCCGCCCACATAAGGCTCGACGAGGGCGCGACGCCGTCGCACAGCGCCAGCTCCCCTGCCACCGTCAGCACGCGGGCGATATGCTCGTAGACGTTAAACGCATGATAGACGCTGCGTTGATCAAACCCGCGAGCGGACGCGAGCTCGGGCACGGCGGCACAGATGAGCTCGGGATAGCGAAGCATCGCGTCTCCCCCGTGGCCGGTCGATAGAATGCCCTCGAGCTCAATACCCACGCGCTCGCGCGCCACGGCATCGAGCAGCGGCGCGCACTCGGCAAGGGCACACTTGGTCTCGGGCTCAATCACAAAGTCCAGGCGGCAGGCAAAACGCACCGCACGCAACATGCGCAGGGCATCCTCGTTAAAGCGGCGCTTGGGATCTCCGACGGCACGAATCAGCTTGCGGTCTAGGTCGCCCTGGCCATCGTAGCGGTCGACAAGGCCGCGCTCGGGATGCCACGCCATGGCATTGACGGTAAAGTCGCGGCGCGCCAGATCGTCCTCAAGCGAAGCGGCGCGCTCCACACTCTGAGGATGACGACCGTCGGTATAGAAGCCGTCCAGGCGATAGGTGGTGACCTCAATGCGCTCGCCATCGCAAATAGCCGTAATGCCGCCAAATTTAATGCCCGACTCAACTACCGCAATGCCGGCGGCCTCGAGTGCCGCCTTGGACTCCAGCCACAGGCCGCTGCAGCACATGTCGACATCGTGGCTGGGGCATCCCATCAGCGCATCACGTACCCAACCACCCACGTACCAAGCCTCAAGACCTGCTGCCTCAAGCGCACGCAGGACACGGATAGAGGCATCGGTCGGCTGCGTACCGTTGAGCGAAACATTGCACATGCCTATGGCCTCCTGCGACTATCAAATTGGCTATCGATTGCGTCTGCAAGAAGTCTAGCAAGAAACAGCCTCCACTGCACACGCAAGTCCGATAAACAAAAACGCATCCGTCCTGGTCTAAGACGGATGCGAAATAATTGAACTATTCAGGCAAGGTGCCGGAACTAGCAAACCTGACGGATTGCAATACCCTTCTGATACTCATCGACCTTGGCGAAGTCGCCCAGACCGGGGCACTCGACCACGTTAGCGCCGGTGGCCATCGAGAGACGCAGGGCGTCCTCGACGCGCTCCGGGGCGTCGTGCCACACGGACAGGAAGGCGGCCAGCGAAGAATCGCCGGCGCACACCGTCGACAGCAGCTTAACCTCAAAAGTACGGTTGGCAAACCAGATGTGCTCGCCGTTGGAGAAGTACGCACCGGCGCCGCCGAGCGTCAGCAGCACGTTCTTAGCGCCCTTGGCGTGCAGCTCGGCCATGGCACCCTTGACGGACTCATCGTCGCCGCCGCTTACCTTAATGCCAAAGATATCGAGCAGCTCGTCGTCATTGGGCTTAATCAGCAGCGGCTCCATGGCAATGAGGTCTGCCAGCTGATGGCTCGAGATATCGAGCACGAACTCGGCCCCCTTGGCCTTGACGCGGCGCAGGACCTCGGCCAGGAAGCCCTCGGAAGTGTTGGGAGGCAGCGAGCCGCTGATGACCAGGCAGGTCATGTCATCGAGCGAATCGATGAGCTCAAACATCTCCCGCTCGTTGGCCTCGTTGATGGCGGCACCGGCGTTGACCATGTTGTACTCGGTGTCGGGGCCGGCGTTGAGGAACACATTGACGCGCGTGATGCCGTCGGTCCACACGGGCTTGACGGGCACGCCCAGGGCCTCGGCGCCCTTAACGATAAACTCGCCCGAGAAACCGGCGAAAAAGCCCAGGATCGTGGTGTCGACGCCGTAGTGGTCGAGCGTAAACGAGACGTTGAGGCCCTTGCCGTTGGGCGTGTAGACGGCGTTGCGGGTACGCGTGACGGTGTTGGCAGCAAGACCGTCGCAGGTGATGTTGTAGTCAATGGCGGGATTTGCAGTGAGCGTGTAAATCATGAATGTTCCTTTCACAAGGCAACGTGTTAATGAAAGTATATTCCACGCATCGGTAAAAGGCTAGGACAACTCGGTGAACGGTGTGGAAGCGATGAAGTACGGAAGGACTCCTCTCCCCCGTGGCGGAACAAAAAGGCGCCCCAGCCGAAACCGGGGCGCCGCATGCGCACGAATATGTCGCGTTTCGATTACTGACGATCGAGCTTGCGGACAGCAACGCGCTTGCTGTACTCGTCAACGTGACCGAAGTCGCCGATGCCGACGGACTCAGCGACGTTGGCGCCGGTGGCCATAGCGAGCTTCATGGCCTCCTCGACGTTGTCGCGATCCCTGTACCACTTGTGCAGGAACGCAGCGAGGGTGCAGTCGCCGGCGCAGACGGAAGAGACCAGCTTGATGTTGAACTCACGCTTGGCGTACCAAATGTCCTCGCCGTTGGAGAAGTAGGCGTCGCCACGGCTACCACGGGTGAGCAGCACGTTCTGAACGCCCGCGTCGTGAGCCATCTTCATGGCAACGCGGACCTCGTCATCAGTGTCGACCGGCACGCCGAAGATAGCCTTCATCTCGTGATGGTTCGGCTTGATGAGCAGCGGCTTCTTGTGAGCGAGCTCCTTGAGCTTGTCGGAGGACAGGTCCAGGACGACATCGGCGCCACGGGCCTGAGCGTGCTCCATGACCTGAGCCAGGAAGTCGGGCGTAGCTTTGGGAGGCACGGAGCCAGAGACGATCAGGCACTCAAGATCGCCCGCGGTGTCCAGGATGTTGTAGAGCTCCTCCTGGTGCTGCGGCGTAATAGGAGCACCGGGGTTGAGGATGCCGTACTCGTGCTGGCCATCGTTGACGTAGGTGTTGATACGCGTGATGCCGTCGGTCCAGACCGGGCGGCACAGGCAACCCAGGTTCATGACCTCCTCGACGATAAACTTGCCCGTGAAGCCAGCGAAGAAGCCGAGCGCGACGGTGTCGACGCCCATCTTCTTAAAGGCGAAGGACACGTCGAGGCCCTTGCCGTTAGCCGTGTAGCTGGCCGAGCCGGTGCGGACGTTCTCATCGGGCTCGAGCGGAGAGCTCGAAACCGTCATGTCGACAGCCGGGTTAGCGGTTAGCGTGTAGAACATTTACAGTACCCCCTGTATATGTGAGGGCCGCGTGATTGGCCCATTCCAACCACGCGGTTACCTCTGATACCAAATTAGCGAGCAGCAGACTCGAGCAGCGCCTTGACCTCGGCGGCAGTGTTGCAGGCGAGTGCCTTCTCGGCGAGCTCGTCACACTCGGCCTTGGTCCACTGGCTGATGGTCTTGCGGGCGCGCAGGATGGACGGAGCGCTCATCGAGAACTCCTCCAGGCCCCAGCTGATCAGCAGCGGCTCAAGCAGCGGATCGGCAGCGGCCTCGCCGCACATGCCGACCATGATACCGGCCTTCACGCCGCTCTCGATGATGTTCTTGAGCGAGCGGAGCACGGCGGGATAGTACACCTGGTACAGGTTGGAGATGGTGTCGTTGCCACGGTCGGCGCACATGGTGTAGCCGATGAGGTCGTTGGTGCCGATAGAGAAGAAGTCGGCGACCTCGGCCAGACGGTCAGCGAGCAGCGAGGCGGCAGGCGTCTCGACCATAATGCCGACCTCGATGTTCTCGTTGAACTTGCGACCCTCTTCGGTCAGCTCGGCCTTGCACTGCTCGACGAGCTCCTTGACGGCCACGACCTCCTCGACGCAGGTGACGAGCGGGATCATGATCTTGACGTCACCAAAGGCGCTGGCGCGCAGCAGGGCGCGGAGCTGAACCTTGTACTGGTCGGGATTGGCCAGGCAGTAACGCACGGCGCGGAAGCCCATGAAGGGGTTCTCTTCCTTGACCATGTGCAGATACGGAATCTCCTTGTCGCCGCCCACATCGAGCGTGCGGATGATGACCGGAGCACCCTTGAGCGCGCTGGCGACCTTACGATAGGCGTTGAACTGCTCCTCCTCGGAAGGAAGCTCAGCAGAGTCCATGAACAGGAACTCGGAGCGGAACAGACCGATAGCCTCGGCGTCGTGATCGAGCGCGTTGGGCACGTCATCGGGGTTACCGATGTTGCAGGCGATGATCTTCTTGATGCCATCGGCAGTCACGGACGGCTTGCCACGGAAGGCCTCGAGGGCTGCCTTCTCGGCAGCGAAGGCCTCGGCCTTGGCGGTGTAGGCAGCGAGCGTCTCCTCGTCGGGATCGGCCTCGACGATACCCTTGCCACCGTCGACGACAACGGTCATACCGTTGCGCAACGCGGTGCAGCTGTTGGAAACCGAAAGAACAGCCGGGATCTCGAGGGCGCGCGCAATGATCGCGGAGTGCGACGTGCGGCCACCGGTCTCGGTGACGATACCGGCAACGTGGGCCTTATCGATCGTGGCGGTCATGGACGGCGTGAGGTCGTGCACGACAACGACGGTATTCTCGGGCAGGACGGAGAGGTCGACGACCTCCTTGCCCAGCAGCTCGGCCAGAATACCGGTGCGGATGTCGGCGATGTCGGCCGCGCGCAGACGGAACATCTCGTCGTCCATGGACAGGAACATGTTCTCGAACATGGTCGAGGTGTCCATGAGCGCCTGCTCGGCGCAGGTGCCGCCGTCAATGGCGGCGTTGATGGCGTCGGTCATGCCCGGGTCCTGAGCCAGGACAATGTGTCCGCTCATGATCTCGGCCTCGGCCTCGCCCACCGTCTCCTTCATGTGGTCGGCCTGAGCCTGGGTCTTCTCGCAGAAGACCGAAAGAGCGGACTGATAGCGCTCCTTCTCTGCTGCCGAATCAGCAACCTCGTGCGGCTCAAACGTCAAGTCGGGATCGACGGCGACCATGACGGTGCCGATACCGATGCCCTCGGAAGCGTTGACTCCCTGATACATTCCCATTCCTCTCTCCGTGTCATGTGATAAAGCGTTTTGCCATATCCATGACAAAAGAGCGCAGCTACCTTACAACAGGTCACTGCGCCCCCAAATATGAACTTAGTTGTTCAACATGCGACCCGTTTGAGTTCTACTCGCCAAGACCGCTCTTGATGAGCTCGATGGCAGCAGCCAGAGCCTCGGCCTCGTCGGCGCCGTCGCACTTGACCTCGACCTCGGTACCGCAGGGGATACCAGCAGCCATGAGGGCCATCGGGGACTTGCCGTTGACCTCCTTCTCGGGGGTGACGACCGTCACGTCACAGGCGTACTTGCCCATGGTGGAGGCGAACAGACCAGCCGGACGCATGTGCAGACCCTGAGGATTAACGAGGGTAGCCTTCTCAGAAACCATAGTTGACTCCTTTTTTGTGTTTAACCCCTGTCATGCATGCGGCAGGAGTCAGATTCACGACGTTGTTTATATTAACTCACATCAAACGGTTTTTCATTGTGTTTCGCACGAATTGTTGGACGGATGTCTGTCTTGTCCGCTCGCCTGCCGGGCGGGGCGGTTAAGTTTGCTGCTCTACAGTCCTGCGCAAGACGGAAAGCACATTAAGTGCTTTCCTTTGCGTGCGGAACTCGCGACAAA
>CABRCR010000003.1:0-1575 GCA_902469435.1 uncultured Collinsella sp.
AGTGGCGGTTGACTGCCAGAATGACATCGCAAATGCTGCGGCCGAGCGGCGTGTGCCGCAGCACGGGCTTTTTGCACAGCGCGCCCGAGAGCAGGATGCGGTTAAAGTACGAGCCGTCGCCCGGCTCGATGCTCTGGGCGAACACGGTGATGACGAGCCGGTTGCCCTGCCCGCTCTTGTTGTTAAACGAGCGCAGCTGCCCGACGATGCGAAGGCTCTGTCCCTCCTCCACAGGGCAAACGCGCAGCAGTGCCTCGCTCGCCACGATGACGGGCACGTCGTTCTGGCCTGACAGGCGCTCGACCCGCAGGGGAAATTTGTCGAACCGGCGGGTATGGTTCTCGTGCGAAAAGACGGGCTCGCCTGCGGCGACGCCCCACAGCTCCACATAGTTCTGGTTGCGCTCCATATCGTACACCTCAGCACAGTTTTGTTGGTGTATCCTATGAAAAAGAACGTGGAGATATGCCGTGCCGAGCACGAGGACAAGAAGAAAGAGCCGTCGAAAGACGGCTCTTTCTTCTTGTCATTTGCGTGAGCGATAAATTACATCTTGGAGATGATCTCGACCAGCTCTTCGCCGATGCGGCCCTGAGCCTCGACGGTCGCGGAGCCGATGTGCGGCGTGCAGGAGACCATCGGGTGGGAGTAGAGCGCAACGTTGGTCGCGGGCTCGTCGGCATAGACGTCCAGACCGGCGGCGCGGACCTTGCCGCTGTTGAGCGCGTCAAGAAGCGCAGCCTCGTCGACGTTGGTGCCGCGGGAGGTGTTGATGATGACGACGCCGTCCTTCATCTTGGCGATGCGCTCAGCGTTGATGAGAGCGCCGCCGTCGACAGCGGGAGCGTGGACGGAGATGAAGTCGGACTTGGCGAGCAGCTCGTCCATCTCAACATAGGGGATGCCGAGCTCTTCCTCGATGCCGGGGATGTGGAAGATATCGAACGCGATGACGTTCATGCCGATGGCCTTGGCCATCTTGCCGAGCTTCTGGCCGATGCGGCCGTAGCCGATGACGCCGAGAGTCTTGCCGCCCAGCTCGACGCCCTTGCCATAGGCCTTCTTCTCCCACTTGCCCTCGCGCATGGAGTGGCCGGCGATGGAGATGTAACGGGCGCAGGAGAACATGTGAGCCATAGCGAGCTCAGCAACGGACTCGGAGGGGGACTTCGGGGTGTTCTTCACCTCGATGCCGTTGTCCTTGGCGTACTGCACGTCGATGTTGTCGAGGCCGACACCGGCGCGGATGACGCACTTGAAGCGGCTGCCCTTGGCCTCGTCGATCTGCTTGGCGCGCAGCTTGGTCTTGGAGCGAATGATGGCGACATCAAAGTCGCGCAGGGCCTTGCCCAGCTCGTCGGGCTCGTAGAACTGCTCAACGAGCTCGTGACCCATCGCGCGAACCTTCTCGATCGCGCCCTTATCCATACCGTCGGTAACAAGAATACTCATTTTAACTTTCTCCTTGTAAATATTTTAATCGTTGACCCAGCCGCTCTTTAAGCGGCGGCACCGGTGAACGTTTCACCGGTGAGGGGGTATCTAAAAGGGGGATAGTATCCCCCTTTTAAGAAA
>CABRCR010000004.1:0-4972 GCA_902469435.1 uncultured Collinsella sp.
ATTCCAACGAGCGCAGAGGATAGAGACCAAACTGTCTCACGACGTTCTGAACCCAGCTCGCGTGCCGCTTTAATCGGCGAACAGCCGAACCCTTGGGACCTGCTCCAGCCCCAGGATGCGACGAGCCGACATCGAGGTGCCAAACCATCCCGTCGATATGGACTCTTGGGAATGATCAGCCTGTTATCCCCGGGGTACCTTTTATCCGTTGAGCGATGCCGCGTCCGTACACCGGCACCGGATCACTAGTCCCGACTTTCGTCCCTGCTCGGACCGTCGTCCTCGCAGTCAAGCCCGCTTGTGCACTTGCACTCGCCACCCGATTGCCAACCGGGCTGAGCGGACCTTTGGGCGCCTCCGTTACTCTTTGGGAGGCAACCGCCCCAGTTAAACTACCCGCCAGGCACTGTCCCTGAACAGGATGACTGTTCGAGGTTAGACATCCAATGCGAACAGAGCGGTATTTCACCTTACGGCTCCGCGCGATCTGGCGACCGCGCCTCTCGGCCTCCCGCCTATGCTACACAATCCACACCGAATGCCAATACCAAGGTATAGTAAAGGTCCCGGGGTCTTTTCGTCCTTCTGCGCTTAACGAGCATCTTTACTCGTACTGCAATTTCGCCGAGCTCCTGGTCGAGACAGTGGGGAAGTCGTTACGCCATTCGTGCAGGTCGGAACTTACCCGACAAGGAATTTCGCTACCTTAGGATGGTTATAGTTACCACCGCCGTTTACCGGGGCTTGAATTCACCGCTTCACCCGAAGGCTGACGGATCCTCTTAACCTTCCGGCACCGGGCAGGCGTCAGTGCATATACAGCGGCTTGCGCCTTCGCATGCACCTGTGTTTTTGGTAAACAGTCGCTACCCCCTGGTCTGTGCCACCCCCAAAAGCTCCCACAGCAAGTGTGTTCACCATCGGGGGTCTCCCTTAAACCGAAGGAACGGGAGTGATTTGCCGAGTTCCTTGACCAGGATTCGCTCGATCGCTTTGGTATTCTCTACCTGACCACCAGTGTCGGTTTGGGGTACGGGCGGCTTTGAGCCTGACGCCGAAGCTTTTCTCGGCAGCCGGGATCACCGGATATCGGGCCATAAGGCCCCCATCATCGCACCTCGGACCCATGCGGGACGGATTTGCCTGTCCCACGCCCTGCGTGCTTGACCACGGAAGACCACCTCCGCGGCCGGCTACCCTTCTGCGTCACTCCTGCGCTGACCTACTACAAGGATCGGTCCCAACAGGCCAGGGCATCCCGCCCCCGAAGGAGCAGTAAGCCCGGACCCGGAGGTTAGTACTCCAAGCCTCGGTTTTGGCGGCTGAAAGCCGGTACGGGAATATCGACCCGTTCATCCATTCGACTACGCCTGTCGGCCTCGCCTTAGGACCCGACTCACCCAGGGACGATGAACGTGGCCCTGGAACCCTTGGTCATCCAGCGGACGGGATCTTCACCCGTCTCTCGCTACTCATGTCTGCATTCTCACTCCCATGAAGTCCACGGCGCGTTCACACGGCCGCTTCGCCCCTCATGGGACGCTCTCCTACCCAGTACAAAATACTGCCGCGTCTTCGGTGGTGTGCTTGAGCCCCGCTACATTGTCGGCGCGGAACCACTAGACCAGTGAGCTGTTACGCACTCTTTCAAGGGTGGCTGCTTCTGAGCCAACCTCCTGGCTGTCTATGCGACTCCACATCCTTTCCCACTTAGCACACGCTTCGGGACCTTAGACGACGGTCTGGGCTGTTTCCCTTTCGACGACGAAGCTTATCCCCCGCCGACTCACTGCCGGGATACGCGTCACCGGTATTCGGAGTTTGGTTGCTGTTGGTACCCGATACGGGCCCGCAAGCATCCAGTAGCTCTACCCCCGGGACGTAATGACCCGACGCTGCACCCAAATGCATTTCGGAGAGAACCAGCTATCACGGAATTTGATTGGCCTTTCACCCCTAGCCCCAAGTCATCCCCCCGGTTTTCAACCCAGGTGGGTTCGGTCCTCCACGCGGTCTTACCCGCGCTTCAACCTGCTCAGGGCTAGATCATCCCGCTTCGGGTCCAGGACACGCGACTCAAACGCCTTTTAAGACTCGCCTTCGCTACGCATACCCCACACGGGTTATGCTCGCCACATGCCACTGACTCGCAGACTCATTTTTCGATAGGCACGCCGTCACCCCACAAAAGGGCTCCGACGGATTGTAGGCGCACGGTTTCAGAGACTGTTTCACTCCCCTCCCGGGGTACTTTTCACCTTTCCCTCACGGTACTCGTTCGCTATCGGTCAGACAGGAATATTCAGGCTTACCCAACGGTCTGGGCGGATTCGCACGGGGTTCCACGGGACCCGTGCTACTTGGGAGACGCGATCGGCAGACCATGCGCGTTCAGGTACGGGGCCCTCACCCTCTGCGGCCCGGTATTCAACCCGGTTCCCCTGACACATGGTTTTCTGCAACTGCCGGCCGGCCCGTCGGAGCCGGCGCACGCGATCCCGCAACACCCCGCGCGCAACCCCCGACGGGTATCACACGCGCAAGGTTTGGCCATCATCCGCTTTCGCTCGCCACTACTCACGGAATATCCTTTCCTGCAGGTACTGAGATGTTTCACTTCCCTGCGTACCCCCCGGCCGAAGCCGGTACCGACCCATGACGGTCGGTGGGTTCCCCCATTCGGAAATCCTCGGATCAAAGCCCTGTTGGCGGCTCCCCGAGGCATATCGCAGCCTCAAACGTCCTTCATCGGTCCTGTCTGCCAAGGCATCCACCATACGCCCTTGCAAGCAACACACACCACGAAAGTGCATGGCCGCAAGATTCCTCTAGCAAATTCCCAGACGACAAATCATCACACTAAAAATGATCACAAAACGATCGAAACGAACAATAGAGTTCGATTCGAAATCAACAGCAAAACAAAGATTCAAAAACCCTTGTTTTGCTCGCGTCCACTATCCAGTTCTCAAGCCACCACGCACCGCCACGCCATCGCGCCGGCACACGGCCGGCCCCCAGGCACGACGGGCATCGAATCGCGCCAGGCAAAAAGCCTGGGGTGGCGATCCGGGAGCCCAAAAGCGCATCCATACCACCCCGGCACCCACCGCACGACCGGCAGGGCAAAGCCAACGACGTCTTCCACACCAGCAACCCCGCCGCCATCGCACCATGCGACGCGCGGGGCGCACACCATCGGACGAACATCCGACTGAATTCTCCGTAGAAAGGAGGTGATCCAGCCGCACCTTCCGGTACGGCTACCTTGTTACGACTTAGTCCCAATCACGAGCCTCACCTTAGACGGCTCCATCCCACAAGGGGTTAGGCCACCGGCTTCGGGTGCTGCCCACTTTCATGACTTGACGGGCGGTGTGTACAAGGCCCGGGAACGCATTCACCGCGACGTTGCTGATTCGCGATTACTAGCGACTCCGCCTTCACGCAGTCGAGTTGCAGACTGCGATCCGAACTGAGACCGGTTTTCAGGGATCCGCTCCGCGTCGCCGCGTCGCATCCCGTTGTACCGGCCATTGTAGCATGCGTGAAGCCCTGGACGTAAGGGGCATGATGATCTGACGTCATCCCCACCTTCCTCCGAGTTAACCCCGGCGGTCCCCCGTGAGTTCCCGGCATAATCCGCTGGCAACACGGGGCGAGGGTTGCGCTCGTTGCGGGACTTAACCCAACATCTCACGACACGAGCTGACGACGACCATGCACCACCTGTGAACCCGCCCCGAAGGGAAGCCGTATCTCTACGACCGTCGGGAACATGTCAAGCCCAGGTAAGGTTCTTCGCGTTGCATCGAATTAATCCGCATGCTCCGCCGCTTGTGCGGGCCCCCGTCAATTTCTTTGAGTTTTAGCCTTGCGGCCGTACTCCCCAGGCGGGATGCTTAACGCGTTAGCTCCGACACGGAACCCGTGGAACGGGCCCCACATCCAGCATCCACCGTTTACGGCGTGGACTACCAGGGTATCTAATCCTGTTCGCTCCCCACGCTTTCGCTCCTCAGCGTCAGTAACGGCCCAGAGACCTGCCTTCGCCATTGGTGTTCTTCCCGATATCTACACATTCCACCGTTACACCGGGAATTCCAGTCTCCCCTACCGCACTCAAGCCCGCCCGTACCCGGCGCGGATCCACCGTTAAGCGATGGACTTTCACACCGGACGCGACGAACCGCCTACGAGCCCTTTACGCCCAATAATTCCGGATAACGCTTGCACCCTACGTATTACCGCGGCTGCTGGCACGTAGTTAGCCGGTGCTTATTCAACGGGTAAACTCACTCTCGCTTGCTCCCCGATAAAAGAGGTTTACAACCCGAAGGCCTCCATCCCTCACGCGGCGTCGCTGCATCAGGCTTGCGCCCATTGTGCAATATTCCCCACTGCTGCCTCCCGTAGGAGTCTGGGCCGTATCTCAGTCCCAATGTGGCCGGTCGCCCTCTCAGGCCGGCTACCCGTCGAAGCCACGGTGGGCCGTTACCCCGCCGTCAAGCTGATAGGACGCGACCCCATCCCATACCGCGAAAGCTTTCCCAGAAGACCATGCGATCAACTGGAGCATCCGGCATTACCACCCGTTTCCAGGAGCTATTCCGGTGTATGGGGCAGGTCGGTCACGCATTACTCACCCGTTCGCCACTCTCACCACCAAGCAAAGCCTGATGGATCCCGTTCGACTTGCATGTGTTAAGCACGCCGCCAGCGTTCATCCTGAGCCAGAATCGAACCCTCCACAAAAAAAACTTCATGAAAAGCATCCGAATAGATGACTCTCAAAACAAAAAATTGACGAGCACGTCCTTAAGGAAGGACGCCCTCAAAAAACCTCACCCCTCATCAAACCCTCCCGGGTACCCAACCACCACGACAGGCAATCAGGCGAGGAATGAACTGGCAATCATTGACTATAAAGAAGTAGTACAAACACGCTCTTGAGTTCTCAAACCACCACCAC
>CABRCR010000005.1:0-31813 GCA_902469435.1 uncultured Collinsella sp.
CTTCACGCAGCGAAGCTGTTGGAATAAATGCGACTTTTTTATTTTCAATTTCTTCCTTTATCAGACTTCCTACACTTGAAAAGTGCGAACATAAAAACATTTTCATCAATATTCTCCTTAGTATATAAATTCTTATTTGTTGAACTAAGCCGTGTATACCATACTCACCAATGAAAGAACGCCCTGATATAGCGTAATTTGCTGTTTTCCTGCGTACGTGCGTACACACTCCACAGGAATTCTAATGGCCCTGCCCCCTTAGCACACGGACTTTGGAACAAAGTCTAGCGTGTTACGCCTTGCCAGAGGTGTACAGGCTCCCGGTACGCACGTACGCAGCAATTGCCATCAATGCGCCATATAAGTGGCGATCAAGTTCGCATAAAGCGACCTTGGTTCCGCAAAACAAAAGGCAGGATACCATCACCACGATGGTACCCTGCCTCTGTTCGTTTCTGTTTACCGTTCCGAGTGGTCCTTCCGCAGAATTACCGATAAACAAAAAACGTACCCGGACCCTTTCTCGTATAGAATCGGGTTCGAGTGCGAACTGAATGTTGGAGCAATAAAAAACCACCACAAAGGTGCTTGTCCCCTTTGTGGTGGTTTTGAGTTAGGCCTAGAGGGCGTGGCCGTAGGCGTCGGCGGCCTTGATGGCGGCGGCGAACTTCTCGTCGGTGAAGGGCTCCGGGTTGCCTTGCTTCCACTCGTTGGTGGCGTGCGCGTACTCGCACAGGGCCGGGATATCGGACTCGGAAAGCCCGACCTGTTCAAGCGTCACGGGCAGCCCCATCTGCTTGTTAAAGGCAGCATAGCGCTCAAGGTTCTCGGTGTCGCCCGTATAGGCAAACAGCACGAGCACGCCCAGGCTCACGACCTCGCCGTGCAGGTAAGTGCCCTCACGCGGAATGCTGCAGGTGGCGTTGTAGAACGCGTGCGCCACGCTCGAGTTGTAGTAGTAATCGTTCTGGTTGGTCAGGTTGGAGACGTAGCCCGTGTTGACCACGATGTCGAGCGCGATCTGCTTGACGGCCTCGCTCGACAGGTTCAGGCGCACGTCCTCAAGACCCTGGACGCCATAGGTAAACAGTGGCTCGGAACAGGTGTGGGCGAGCGCCAGGCCAAGACCGGCTGTGTGCTCCAGGTTGCCGGCGCTCGTGGCGTACTCGACCTCGGGCTGTTTGGACAGGGCATCGCCCACGCCGGCCCAGAAGTACTCTGCCGGTGCCTTGGCGATGATCTTGGGGTTGATGAAGATGTGCGCCGGTCGGTTGGGGTACGAATAGCCCTCGAGCGAGCCATCGTCGTTGTACACGACGGCAATGGCGGTCGCAGCGGAGCAGTTGGAGCAAATCGTCGGCACCGTAAAGACGATCTTCTTGAGCTCGATGGCTGCGGTCTTCACGGTGTCGAGCGCCTTGCCGCCGCCGCAAACAATGAGCACGTCGGCTTCCTGGCAGGCGGGGGAGTTTACGACCTTGGCGATATTGGCGCGTGTACTGTTGGTGCCGTAGACGCGCGTCTCCAGAATCTCGACGTCGGTACCCGCTAGCGCAGCTTCGATACCGGGAAGTGCTGCGGCCAGTGCCCGCTTGCCACCGATGATCGCGACCTTGGTCGCTCCGTACTCCGCCAGTGCGGTGGGCAGCTCGTCAAAGCAATCCTCGCCAACGGTGTAGTCGCTCATTCCAATCGTGCGCATAGCAACCTTCTTTCGTTCGATAAAGTGCTTTCAGGTATTTTGCTCCAAGAGAAGGTCCACAGCCGCGAGAAATTTCGAACGTATAAAACCAGTGTTGAGGGTTTTTCGTCGGCGCGGAACGTGCTAGCATACTCCGCATAAGCGTTGATGGGGACGAGTAGTCGGCCGTCCGCATGCCACAGAGAGCGGGGAGCGCTGAGAACCCGTGCATGCGACCGATGAAAATCACCCCGGAGCTGCGATCCCAACGGACGTGCCGCGCAGGTTCGTCTTAGTAGACATCGCCGAGATGGCCGTCGATACAGGCCAGCCGAGTAACGGATGCGAGCGCGCGAATACGCGGGCGAGGGCATCTAAGCTGGGTGGTTAAGCGAAGAGCTTTTACGGGCAGACTGCCTGTTTTGTGGCGCTTCGTCCCAGCTTGTAGGGACGGGCGCTTTTTTGGTGCCCAGAGGGCGTGCGCGCCCACGACATGAAAGGGGTACCGTGGCAAACGAGTACAAGCAGACGATGAATCTGCCCAAAACCGGATTTCCCATGCGTGCCGGTCTTTCCAAGTCCGAGCCCAAGCGACTCAAGGATTGGCAGGACAACAAGGTCTACGAGCAAGTTCTAAAGAAGAACGAGGGGCATAAGAAGTTCGTGCTGCACGACGGCCCTCCGTACGCCAACGGCCCGATCCACATCGGCCATGCCATGAACAAGATCTCCAAGGACATGATCAACCGCTACTGGATGATGCAGGGCTATGAGGTTCCCTATGTCCCCGGTTGGGACTGCCACGGTCAGCCGATTGAGCACAAGGTCGAGGAGAAGCTCGGCACCGAGAAGTTCAACCAGACCTCCACGGCTAAGATCCGCGAGCTTTGCAATAAGTTCGCTGTCGAGAACATCGAGCTGCAGAAGGCCGGCTTCCGTCGCCTGGGCGTGCTCGGCGATTGGGACAACCCGTATCTGACACTCTATCACCAGCATGACGCCGCCGACATCGAGGTCTTCAAGGCTATGTTCGACAAGGGCATGATCTATCGCGGCCACAAGCCCGTCCACTGGTGCAAGCACTGCCACACCGCACTCGCCGAGGCCGAGATTGAGTACTCTGACGAGACGAGCCCTTCCATTTTCGTGCGCTTCGAGATGACTTCCAAGCCCGCCGGCCTCGAGAACTTCGACGGCCCGGTCGACTTTATCATCTGGACGACCACGCCGTGGACCATCCCCTCCGACCAGGCCGTTTCCCTTAAGCCCGGCGCCGCCTATGTCGCCGTTGAGCACGAGGGTCGTGCCGAGGTCATGCTCGAGGACCTGGCTCCCAAGTGCTGCGAGGAGTTTGGCTGGGAGTACACCCCGGTTATGGTCGACGGCAAGCCCTACGTGGTTCCTGCCGAGACCTTCCACCACATCCACTACAAGCAGCCGATCTTCGACGGTGTCGAGGGCGTGGCGCTGCTGGCCGATTACGTCGGTGTCGATGACGGTACCGGTATCGTCCACAACTCGCCCGGCCACGGCGTCGACGACTACTTTGCCTGCCTCAAGGAGGGCATCACCGACATCTGCATGCCGGTCGATGACGACGGCAAGTTCTACACCGGTGAGGAGTTTGGCACCGGTGGCCCCTTCAGCGGTATGGATACCGATGAGGCCAACCCGCACATCATCGAGTTCCTGCGCGAGCGCGGCACCCTGGTCCTCGAGAAGAAGATCACCCACAGCTATCCGCACTGCTGGCGCTGCAAGCACCCGGTGCTCTTCCGTGCTACCGACCAGTGGTTTGTCTCGATGGACAAGACCGGCTTGCGCGAGCAGGCCGGCAAAGAGGTCCGCGAGAACGTCAAGTGGTATCCGGCCCACGCGGCAAACCGCATCGGCGCCATGGTCGAGCAGCGTCCCGACTGGTGCATCAGCCGTCAGCGCAACTGGGGCGTGCCTATCCCCAGCTACACCTGCGCCGACTGCGGCGAGAAGGTCATGAACGACGCCACGCTCGACGCCGTTATCAAGCTCTTCCACGAGAAGGGCTCCGACGCCTGGTTCACCGACGCTCCCGAGAGCTACCTTGGCGAGGCTTGCGTCTGCCCCAAGTGCGGCGGCCATCACCTCAAGGCCGATAAGGACATTCTCGACGTGTGGTGGGACTCCGGCGTCTCCTGGAAGGCCGTCTGCGAGTACCGTCCCGAGCTGGAGTACCCGGCGGACGTCTACCTCGAGGGCTCCGACCAGCACCGCGGTTGGTTCCAGAGCTCGTTGCTCACCTCGGTGGGCGCCAACGGCCACGCTCCGTACAAGGCGGTCGTCTCGCAGGGCTTCACCCTCGACGGCCAGGGCCGCAAGATGTCCAAGTCGCTCGGCAACGTCATCGACCCCAATAAGGTCTGCGACGAGATGGGTGCCGACATCATCCGCCTGTGGGTTGCCTCCGTCGACACCAGCTCCGACGTGTCCATCGACCACGAGATTCTTGCCCGTACGTCCGATGCCTACCGTCGTTTCCGCAACACGCTGCGCTTCCTGCTCTCCGAGCTCGAGGGTCAGTTTGAGCTCGAGACCGACGGTGTCGCCTTTGCCGACTTGCTGCCGCTCGACAAGCTCATGGTTGCCCGTCTGACTCAGGTCCAGGCCGAGGTCGATGACGCCTACGCCTGCTACGAGTTCCCGCGCGCCTACCGTGCGCTCTACGACTTCGTGGTGACCGAGCTTTCTAACGTGTACCTCGACGCCCTGAAGGACCGTCTGTACTGCGACAAGCCCGGCTCGCTCGAGCGCCGCAGCGCACAGACCGTGCTGGCCGAGCTCTTCTCGATGCTCATGCGCGACCTGCAGCCGATCCTGTCCTACACCGTCGATGAGGCCATGGCCTATGCACCTGCCGGCTGCGTCGATCACCAGAAGTACGCCGCGCTGCTCGATTGGTACAAGTCGCCCATCACGGTCGAAGAGGCCAACGAGTTTGAGGGCGTGCTCGAGGCTTCTCTCGAGCTCCGTAGCGCCGTGACCAAGGCACTTGAGGATGCCCGCTCCGCCGGCACCTTCACCAAGAGCCAGCAGGTCCGCGTCAAGGCGGTCGTTCCCGCCGAGATGTACGCGCTGCTGACCGGTGATAAGGCCGTCGACCTGGCCGAGTTCTACATCGTCTCCGATGTTGAGCTGACCCAGGGTGAGGAGCTCTCCGTTGCCATTGAGGCTGCCGAGGGCGAGTGCTGTGACCGTTGCTGGAACTATCGCACTACCGTCGGTGAGTATAACGGCCACGCTCACATCTGCGAGAGGTGTGCGAATGTCCTTTAAGGCACGGTAACACGGCATTTTAGTTGTAGGGAGAATTTGGGCGCCTTCGGCCCATTTGCTCCGCTGAATAAAAGCGGCATTCTGTTTTTCGGAATGCCGCTTTCGTTTTTAGCTGGTTATTTCGCTTGCGTTGGTGGATATGTCGTGCGCTCCGCGTGTGGCAATATAAGATGATTACTTGCGTTAAACGGAATTCGATGCTCTTGAGGGTAGGGGATTGATTTGGGTCGTGCTGGGGATATGACGCCGCCTTTGCGTTGGCGGTTGGGTGTTGCTGGTGGGGTGGCGCTGGTTGTGCTGCTTGTTGACCAGCTGACCAAGCTTGCGGTTCGTGCCGTGGGCGACGCTTTGCGTGTGACCGTCATCCCCGGTGTCATCGACTTTATGTTTGTCCGCAATATCGGTGCTGCCTTTAGCATGGGCGAGGGGCATGGCATCGCGTTTGCAGTGCTGGCGTTGGCGGTCATTATCGCTATTGCCGTGTACCTCGTTCGTGCACCCCAGCTCGCCCATCTTGAGGTTGTGGGCATGGCGATGGTTGCGGGCGGTGCTATCGGCAACGCTATCGATCGTTTGGCCTTTGGCTTCGTGACTGATTTTATTGCCACCACCTTCATCGACTTTCCCGTCTTCAATGTGGCCGATATCGGCATCACCGTAGGTGTTGTGCTTGCCCTCATCGGTTACATGTTCTTGAGCCCCGCGGCCCGTGAGGTCGATGCGACCGCCGAGCTTAACGCTCGTGACGAGGCCCGCGCCAAGCGCAAAGCCAAGCAGCGTGGGGAGCGTGCCCGCAAGATTCGCGAAAGGAATGAGCGCTAATGGCCGACATCCATATTCTTGTTGCCGACGATTCCGCTGGTCAGCGACTCGACGCCTTTCTGGGTACCAACGACGGCTGTCCCACGCGCTCTGCCTGCGCGCATCTGATCGAGGGAGGCGCCGTTGCCGTCAACGGCGAGACCTGCCTGTCAAAAAAGTATGCCGTGCGCGCCGGCGACCGCATCTCGGTCGACTTGCCCGAGCCGCACGATCCCACCGATGTGATTCCCGAGGCCATTCCCCTCGATATCCGCTACGAGGACGACTACCTCATCGTGCTCTCCAAGCAGCGCGGCCTGGTGTGCCATCCCGCCCATGGTCACGAGAGCGGCACCCTTGCGAACGCGCTGGTCTACCACTGTGGCATCGACCATCTTGGTACCGTGCAGGGTGAGGATCGCCCCGGGATCGTGCATCGTTTGGATCGCGATACCTCGGGCCTCATGCTTGCGGCAAAGGACGACGACACGCAGCGCGCACTTCAAAATCTCATTCGCACGCGTACGCTCGACCGCCGCTATATCACGCTTGTCCACGGGCACATCGCCATGGACGGGGGCACCATCAATACCGGTATCGCCCGTTCCACGCGCGACCGCGTGAAGATGGCGGTGTCGGACGATCCCTTTGCACGTCAGGCCATTACGACCTTCAGGGTGCTCGAGCGCTTTGATTCCACGCGCTTCGACGACGGCTATACGCTCGTCGAGTGCCACCTGTTTACCGGTCGCACACATCAGATTCGCGTGCATATGCGTCATATCAATCACGCCTGCGTGGGCGATCCGCTCTACGGTAAGTGCGATGCACGCGCCGATCAGGGTCTGACCAGGCAGTTCCTTCATTCCTGGCGCGTCGCATTCGACCATCCCGTGACGGGGGAGCGCATTGAGTGCCGCGACGAGCTGCCGTGGGATCTCGCTGCGGTTCTTGACGACCTGGCCCCGCGCTCGCTTGGTCGCACCGCTGCCGGTGTCGAGATCGTTCCTCAGCTCGGTCTTCTCGAAGCCTAGTCAGTATTAGGTGGTTTCTTGAACGCCCCTAGCCTGCGGTAAGATATATGGTTGTTTATGTAACGCGTTCCTGGGAGCCTGCATGCTCGCCTTTTTACAAACCAACACGCCCATCGTTATCTTTAACCAGATTGTGGTTACGCTGCTCACGGTCTGCTTTCTGTACCAGGTGGTCTTCTTTGTCATTGGCGCCCTGCGCGGTGAGGTCGCACCTCCCAAGGCCAAAAAGCTCCATCGCTATGCCTTCTTTATTGCGGCGCATAACGAGGAGGCGGTAATTGCCAATCTCGTGCGCTCCATCAAAGACCAGGACTATCCGTCCGAGCTCATCGAGGTCTTTGTCGTTGCCGACGCCTGCACCGACAACACCGCGCAGCTCGCGCGCGAGGCCGGTGCCATTGTTTACGAGCGCAATGACCTGGCCCGCAAGGGCAAGAGCTGGGTCATGGACTTTGGTTTCGATCGCATTCTCAACGAGTATCCCGACACGTTTGAGGGCTACTTTATCTTCGATGCCGACAACGTTATCTCCCGCGATTACGTCTCCAAGATGAATGATGCCTTTGACCAGGGCTTCCATGTGGTCACGAGCTATCGTAACTCCAAGAACTTCGGCAGCTCGTGGATCTCGGCGGCTAATGCTACGTGGTATCTGCGCGAGGCGCGCTTTCTCAACAACGCGCGCAACATCTGCAAGACGTCTTGCGCCGTTTCGGGTTCGGGCTACCTCATCTCCGCCAGTGTTATCGAGGGCATGCACGGTTGGCAGTTCCACACGCTGACCGAGGATATTCAGTTCACCACGTTCTGCGCCATCCATGGCATTCGCATTGGCTATGCGCCGGCGGAGTTCTTTGACGAACAACCCGTGACGTTTAAGGCGTCCTGGAAACAGCGCATGCGTTGGACTAAGGGCTTCTACCAGGTGTTCTTTACGTATGGTAAGCACTTGGTCAAGTCGACCTTCCGCTACCATCGCTTTGCCGCCTACGACATGTTCATGACGATCGCCCCGGGTATGCTGCTATCGCTGATCTCGATGCTCGCCAATGCCACGTTCCTCATCGTGGGCGGTCTTTCGCACGGCTTCCTGGCTACCGAAGTCGAGATGCAGGCGTGCGCCGCTTCGCTCATTATGACCTTCGCCATGATGTATCAGACCTTCTTTATCTTGGCGCTGCTTACGACCATTTTTGAGTACAAGCACATTCACTGTGCGCAAAAGTGGCGTCTGGTGACAAACCTGTTTACCTTCCCGATCTTTATGTTCAGCTATATCCCCATTACGGTGGCCGCGCTGTTCCTAAAGGTCGACTGGGTGCCGACGCAGCACGCCGTAAGCGTTACCCTCGACGAGGTCATGCAAGGCGCCAAATAACCACGATCAAAACCACCACAAAGGGACAGTACCTTTGTGGTGGTTTTTGCGTTTGAGCTGCTGCCCAAGGAGGTGTTCGATGATCTATATCCCGTTTTGGATTTGCATCTTTGCCGGCGCGTGGATTGATGCCCGTGAGCGGCGGTTTCCCAATGAGCTTGCCGGCGCGTGTGCCGTGGCGGCGTTTGCAGGCGTTTGGCTCGACAGGGGTATTAACACGGCGCTTGAGCACGCCGGTCTTGCGGTTATCGTCTACCTTGCCCTTGTGCTTACTGAGTCGCTTTGGCGTCGTGTTCGCCACGCTCCCGGCATTGGCATGGGGGACGCCAAGGCGCTCTATGCCCTTTGTACCTTCGACCCCCTGGGCGGTATCGTCGCGTTTGCGGTTGCGCTCCTGGCCCTTGCTGCCGCCTGTCTCATCGCAAAATCGCGCTCCCTGCCTTTGCTGCCGTTTTTGGTGCCGATATTTGCCATAATCGAGGTTGTGGGTAGTACGCTGTAACCGTTTGTGCGCCCTTTTTAAGGAGCATGTCATGGCAATCAATCAACAGACAGCCGCCATCAAGGCGCATATGGATCGCATTCCCGCGGTGTTGTCGCCCGAGCTGGTCGAGCGTATCGCTGCCGATCGCGCCTCAGGTGTCGTTAATCCCTATCGATGCGGTGACGACCAGGTCATCCGACGTGTCGATCGGGCTGCAGACGAGGGCACGCTCATGCGTCCGGCCTTTATGCGCGATACCGAAAAGATTCTGCATCTGCCCGCATACACCCGTTATGCAGGCAAAACGCAGGTCTTCAGTTTTCGCAGCAACGACGACCTGTCTCGTCGCGGCCTGCACGTGCAGCTTGTCTCGCGCATCGCTCGCGATATCGGACGTGCCCTGGGGCTCAACTGCGATTTGATCGAGGCGATTGGCTTGGGCCACGACTTGGGCCACACGCCCTTTGGCCATGCCGGCGAGCGATTCCTCAACGATATCTATCACGATCGTACGGGCCGCTACTTTTTCCATAACGTGCAGTCGGTCCGCGTGCTCGACGCGCTGTACGGCCGCAACGTGTCGCTCCAGACGCTCGACGGCGTACTGTGCCACAACGGCGAGTATGAGCAACGCGTGTTTGAGCTTTCGGACATGGGTTCCTTTGACCAGTTCGATCAGATGGTTGAGGATTGCATTGCCACAGGTTACAGCGCAATTGAGCACCTGCGCCCCATGACGCTCGAGGGCTGCGTGGTTCGCATCTCGGATATCCTTGCCTATGTGGGGCGCGATCGCCAAGACGCCATTGCGGCAGGCTTGCTGTCACCCGACGCCTTTGACGATGACCTGGGCGGCGCATACAACAGCTGGATCCTTACGCATGCCTCTATCGATATCGTCGAGCACAGCTATGGCAAGTCGCGCATCGAGATGAGCGAGGACCTGTTTGAGGAGATCCGCCGGGCCAAGCGCGAGAACTACGAGAAGATCTATAGCAAGGGCGGCATCGAAGGCGACTCCGAAGTGGAGCTGCGCGAGGCCTTCGAAAAGCTCTACGACCGTTGCCTGCAGGATATAAACGAAGGCGACGAGTCTTCGTATATCTTTAAGCACCACATTTCTCGCATTGAGCGGCAGCTTTCCTACTACGATCGCGCCTATGCATGGCAGGACGATATAGATCAGACCGTAGTAGATTACATTTCGAGCATGACGGATGGCTATTTCTGTGAGCTCACGAGCAAGCTGTTCCCAGGATTGAAGTTTCCGCACCGTACCTATATTAACGAACGGTAGTTCGTATTTATTCGTTATACTGTTGGTGGAAAACGTTTTTGATTGACGCACAGGATGGCTATGGACGACCTTTTTTCTGCCTCGACGCGCGAGCGTTCCTTTAAAAATGCGCCGCTTGCGGTGCGTATGCGCCCCAATTCGCTCGACGAGTATGTGGGCCAGCAAAAGGCCGTCGGTAAGGGCTCGTGGTTGCGTGCCGCAATTGAGCACGACGTGCTGTCGAGCGTGATTCTGTACGGGCCGGCCGGTACGGGCAAGACGACGCTGGCCCACATTATCGCCAACCATACCAAGAGCGAGTTTGTCGAGGTCAGCGCCGTGACAGGCACCGTGAAGGACCTGCGCCGCGTGATCGATGAGGCCAAGACGCGTCTGAATACGTACGACCGCCGTACCATTCTTTTTATCGATGAGATTCATCGCTTTTCCAAGTCGCAGCAGGATGCCCTGCTGCATGCAGTTGAGAACCGTACCGTCATTATGATTGGCGCCACGACGGAGAATCCGTACTTCGAGGTCAACTCGGCATTGCTCTCGCGCGGTCGCGTGGTGGAACTTGAGCATCTTAAAGACGAGGATATCGCCACGCTTATTGAGCGTGCGCTCGAGGCGCCGCAGGGTTTGAACGGTAAGTTCTCGGCCGATGAGGATACGGTTAAGACCATTTGCACGCTGGCAGCGGGTGACGCTCGCTCGGCGCTCACGACGCTTGAGCTTGCGAGCGAGATTGCCGTCACGCGCTCCGGTACCGAGGGAACGCCCGCGCCGGCGGCGGGGGAGCGCTATCTCATCACTGTTGACGACGTGAAGATTGCCAATCCGCGCCGTGGATTTTCGTACGACAAAAACGCTGACATGCACTACGACATCATCAGTGCGTTTATTAAGTCTATGCGCGGTAGCGACCCCGATGCCACGATTTATTGGCTCGCGCGCATGATTGACGCGGGGGAGGATCCTAAGTTTATCGCTCGTCGTATCATGATTCAGGCTTCTGAGGATGTTGGCAACGCCGACCCACAGGCGCTTTTGGTGGCACATGCCGCGTTTAAGTCTGCCGAGGTCATTGGCTATCCCGAGTGCCGCATTAACCTGGCTCAGGCTGCACTCTATGTGTGCCTGGCGCCTAAGTCCAACGCATGCGAGGCTTCGATCGATGCAGCTTTGGCTGATATCCATAGCAGCGGATTGCGCGAGGTGCCCAGCTATCTTCGCGACCGTCACCGTCCCGGCAGCGACGAGTACGGTGTGTACAAGTACCCGCACGATTATCCCGAAGGTTGGGTCGACCAGCGCTATTTGCCCGAGGGGTTGGAGCGCGGCGCGTTCTGGCAGCCTGCGGGCCGCGGCTGGGAAGAGTGGCGTGTGGAGCAAAGCGAACGCGACCGGAGCGGTAACGCGCCCAAGTAGGTCATTGGCACCACGCGCATTCCCTTTGGGTATCTTTCCCCTTCTTTGGGGTACCATGAACAGCGTCTGTATTTCGATTTTTCCGGGAGGCTTGTATGAGTCCCATTCAAATCGCCCTGCTGGTGCTTGCCATTGCCGGTGTGTGGGCCATCGTTGAGCTCGCGCTTACCCTGCGCAAGACCCGCAACGTTGTCGACTCGCTCGATAAGACCGTAAGCGATCTCAATAACACCATCGCCGAGGCTCAGCCTGTGGTGGCAAAGCTCGATGGTGCCGTTGACGAGCTTACGCCGGCGCTTGCCCAGATGGAGCCGCTGCTCAAGTCGAGCAAGACTGCCGTTGACGCCCTGACGTCCAACCTCGTTGAGGTTGAGGCGGTCGTTCGCGACATCTCTGAGGTCACGGGCACCATGGCCGAGGCAAGCAACGCTGTGTCGAGCGTGACTGATTCTGCTGCTGGCGCCGTGCAGAAGCTTTTCAATAAGGTGAAGGCTCCTGCAGCCGACGCCGATCGCAAGCTCGCCGCTGCCGCCACCGAGGCCGAGCAGCCTACCGAGCGCGTTCTGATTGGTGAGGCTGAGGACGAGGCCGCCGATGGTGCGGATGCGGCTCAGAAGCCCGCAGCCAAGCCTGCTCAGTATTACACCTATACGCCCGCCGAGACCTCCGAGGAGCCCTGCGATGAGTAGCGAAGCAACCTGCCCCATTACGCTGAGCGTTGCCGGTGATCCGCGTCTCGCGCGCCTTGTGCGCATGACGGCGGCAAATGTCGGTGCGCTGTGCTCTATGTCCGTCGATCGCATCGAGGACATTCGTATGGCTGCCGAAGAAGCCTTCATCTTTGGCTGCACGGCTGTTGATTCCGACGATATCTCGATCAAATTCGATGTCGACGAATCGCATGTGGGCATGACCTTTACCTTTGGCGACCAGGCGACTGTCGATGAGGATGACCAGGCTGCCGTGTATGCCGAGCTCATTTTGGCGAGTGTGTGCGACTCCTACGAAAAGACTACAGCGCCCCTAACGCTTTCCCTCGACCTCAAGGCGGATATCTAATATGACCGAACGCTCCCGGAGCGGCAAGACCGCTTGGGACAAGGAGAAAACCCGCGAGCTGTTTCGTCGTTATAAGGAGACCGGTGATCCGGATGCTCGCGAGCAGCTCGTCATGTCCCATATGAACCTGGTAAGGTTTCTTGCCAACAAATTCAAGAACCGCGGCGAGCCGCTCGATGACCTTTTGCAGGTCGGGTACTTGGGCTTGCTCAAGGCAATCGACCGCTTTGATCCCGAGCGCGGACTCGAGTTCACGACGTTTGCCACGCCCACCATCTTGGGCGAGATTAAGCGCCACTTCCGCGACAAGGGCTGGAGTGTGCGCGTGCCGCGTCGTCTGCAGGAGCTCTCTGCCAAGGTTAACCAGGCCACCGACAAGCTCACCAACGAGCTTCAGCGTTCGCCCAAGGTTGAGGAAATCGCCGATTACCTTGGCGTAACCGTCGACGAGGTGCTCGAAGCCATGGAATCGTCCTCGGCCTACACCTCGGTGCCCATCGAGGCTCCTGGCGCGTCCGATTCCGACGATGCGCCTTCGATTCTCGACCGCTATGCCGACGAGGACAATGAGCTCGACTTTACCGATGACCGCCTGGTAATCGAGGAAGCCATCCGCGATTTCTCGCCTCGCGAGCGCGAGGTTATCGAGCTGCGCTTCGTAAAGGGCATGACCCAGATCGAGATCGCCAAGAAGCTGGGTATCTCTCAGGTGCAGGTCTCGCGCCTGCTTCGCCGCACGCTTAAGAAGATTCAAGACAAGATTGACCCCGACGGAGTGATGGTTCGTTCATGAATGAGCACCCCCAACAATCCGACCGCACGCTGCGCGATACCCGCATTCTGACGCTTCGCATTTGGGCTGTCGTCGGTTGCATCGTTATCGCCGCTGTCATCTTTAACCTTATGGGAATCCTGGCGCCGGTTATCGAGTTTCTCGCTGTCGGTTCCATCATCGCTTTTGTGATGTCGCCGATCACTAACTGGCTCGAGCATCACGGCGTCGGTCGTGGCATCGGTTCGCTTGTCGCGCTCATCGTGGTTGTGGCGGTGCTCGTCGGCGTCGTCTGCATCCTGTCGCCGATTCTGTTCGGCCAGATTATGGAAGTCCTGAGCCGTCTGCCCGCGCAGCTTCGCGTTGCGGGCGGCGACCTCAATGAGATGCTCTCGCACGCCAAGACGCTCAATAACACGCCGATCAAGGAGTATCTGGACGATAACCTTTCTTCACTCGTTACGGTGGCGTCCAAGTATGTCTCGCAAATCGCTGCCGAGCTCGGTCGCGGTGTATTCCCGCTCATTACCAACACAGCCTCGCAGCTGTTCGTCATCTTCCTGGGCCTGGTGCTTGCCTATTGGATGGCCTGCGACTACCCTCGCATGCACCACGAGATCTGCACCATTATCGGACAGGAAAAGGAGACCTCGTACCGCTTTATGGTCGCCATTCTGTCGCGCTCGGTGGGCGGCTACATGCGTGGTATGGTCGTGACGTCCATCTGCGGCGGTTTCCTCGCCTTTATCGGTTTTATGTTCATCGGCCATCCGTATGCGGCGCTCATGGCTATCTTTACCGGTATCATGCATTTGGTTCCGGTTGTCGGCCCCTGGGTGAGCGCAGCAATCGCCACAGTGCTCGGCTTCATGCTCAGCCCCATGTTGGCGTTATGGACGCTCGTCGTGACGATGGTCGCGCAAAACGTCACCGATAACGTGATTTCGCCTAAGGTCATGCAGAGCTCAGTACAGGTGCATCCTATCATGAGCCTCACGGCGCTCGTTATCGGTTCGGCGCTCATGGGTCCCATCGGCATGATCATTGCCATCCCGCTGTGCGCAGCTCTCAAGGGCATTTTCGTCTACTACTTTGAGAACGAGACCGGTCGCCAGCTTGTGGCATACGACGGCGCCGTGTTTAAGGGCACGCCGTATCGCGATACCGAGGGCAATCCTGTCGCCGCCTATGACGCGCTTGGAGACGATACGTTCATCTACGAGTCCGAGCTCATCGGCAACGAGACCGCGCCCAAGGCCCAGGCCATGCCCAAGCCCGAGCTCGATAATCCCTGGATTAAGCTCTCAGGCCTGCAGCCCGACGCGACGGGTTTCTTTAAGAACCCCTTTGCCAAGGACGACGACACAAGCTCTGACGACGACACCAAAACCGGCATCGACGGCTCCATGGACGATTCGGATTCCAAATAGGCCCCGTTAGCGTTTCTTGATGTTGTAAAAGACAAGAAACACGAGCAAAGCGATTGATAAGGGGCCGGCCACATAGAAAAAGATGGCGTCAATTGCGCTTAGGGTGTAATACGCTTTATCGCCAGATGTTACTGCGTACAATGCGTAGCCAAATCTTGGCTGGTTCACATACCAGCTCGAGTAAGCGAAGATTGCTAAAAGGGCTACCGAGGTTAGTGCATTCACGACAAACCGTTTGCTATTCATCGATCGCTCCTTTCGGACAATTCTTATATGCAATTTTACCGAAATCATTTTTTTTTCAAAGTATTTGACAGACCTAAATAACATGCACTTTCGCTGGAGGGTCGCCGTTTGGCGGCCCTCTTTTTTGCACAGGCGCGGCGGGATGGTAATATCGTTACGTTTGAACTGTTTCGATGTGAAACCGAGGAGATTCCCTCTATGAGTGCTGACTACCCGTCAATGACTACGGCCGAGATCCGCTCCAAGTTCCTCAACTTCTTTGAGGAGCGCGGTCTTAAGCTCTATCCTTCTTCGTCCCTCGTCCCCGACGATCCTTCGCTGCTGCTTGCCAACGCCGGCATGAACCAGTTTAAGGAGTACTACCAGGGCAAGAAGACCATGAAGGAGATCGGCGCGATCTCCTGCCAGAAGTGCGTCCGCACCAACGATATCGACTGCATCGGCGAGGATGGCCGCCACCTGTCCTTCTTTGAGATGCTCGGCGACTTCTCCTTTGGCGGCGTCTCCAAGCAGCAGGCCTGCGCTTGGGCCTTTGAGCTCATCACCAAGGAGTTCAAGCTGCCGCTCGACCGCCTGTACTTCACCGTCTTTACCGAGGACGACGAGACCCACGATGTGTGGCGCTCTCTGGGCGTTGCCGAGGATCACATCTCCCGCCTGGGCGAGGACGACAACTTCTGGGCCGCTGGCCCCACCGGCCCCTGCGGTCCGTGCTCCGAGATCTACTTTGACATGGGCGAGGAGGTCGGTTGCGGCAGCCCCGACTGCAAGCCCGGCTGCGACTGCGACCGCTTCCTTGAGTTCTGGAACCTCGTGTTTACCCAGTACGACCGCCAGGAGGACGGCTCCATGCCGGAGCTGCCGCACCGCAACCTCGATACGGGCATGGGTCTGGAGCGCATGGCCGCCATCATGCAGCACAAGACCGCTAACTACGACGGCGATCTGATGCAGCACCTCATCAAGCTCGGTGAGAAGATCAGCGGCAAGACCTATGACGCCGACGATTACTCCGGTGCCAGCCGTTCCCTGCGCATCATCGCCGACCACTCCCGTGCCGTCGACTTTATGATCTCGGACGGCATCCTGCCCGGTAACGAGGGCCGCGAGTACGTCCTGCGCCGCCTGCTCCGTCGTGCCGTGTTCCACGGCCGCCTGCTGGGCATCGAGGGCGCCTTCCTGACCAAGTTCATCGACGAGGTCAACGCTCAGATGGGCGAGGCCTATCCCGAGCTGCTCAAGAACGTCGCGCTCGTTAAGGGCATCGTCGCCTCCGAGGAGGAGCGTTTCTCAACGACGCTCGACAACGGCCGCGTTTACCTGGACGAGGCCCTGGCCGCGCTCGCCGACGGCGCTGTCCTTCCGGGCGATGTTGCCTTTAAGCTTCACGACACCTTTGGTTTCCCCATTGACCTGACTGTCGAGATCGCCGGCACCGCCGGTCACGACGTCGACATGGATGGCTTTACCGCTTGCATGGAGGACCAGAAGGCCCGCGCCCGCGCCAACGCCAAGGGCGATGCCTGGGGTAGCTTTAACGACGTGTGGGTCGAGCTTTCCGACAAGGTTGCCGCGACCGAGTTCGACGGCTATGACAACGACGTCATCGATGGCGCCAAGGTTGTCGCCATCGTTCGCAACGGCGAGTCCGTCGAGTCCGTTGCCGCCGGCGAGGACGTCGAGGTCGTGCTCGACCGCACCCCGTTCTATGCCGAGATGGGTGGCCAGCAGGGCGACGCCGGTAAGCTTTCTGCCGAGGGCGTTGCGCTGACCATTTCCGATACCAAGAACCACAACGGCCTGTATGCCCACGTCGCCCACGTCGCCGAGGGCACGCTGACCGTCGGTGCTACCGTGACCGCCGCGCTCGACGCCGAGCGCCGTGGCTTCCTGCGTCGCAACCACACCGCCACGCACCTGCTCGACGCCGCGCTTAAGCAGGTCCTGGGCGAGCATGTCTCCCAGGCTGGCTCGTTGGTGACGCCCGAGCACCTGCGCTTTGACTTCACGCACTTCGAGGCCCTGTCCTCCGAGCAGCTCAAGGCTGTCGAGGACCTGGTCAACCAGCAGATCTTCGCTTCCAAACCGGTCGTGACCCGCGTCATGGGCGTCGACGAGGCCAAGGCCGCCGGTGCTGTCGCCCTCTTTGGCGAGAAGTACGGCGACGTCGTCCGCGTCGTCTCCGTGGGCGCCGAGGATCAGCCGTTCTCCCGTGAGCTCTGCGGCGGTACGCATGCCGCCAACACTGCCGAGATCGGCCTGTTCAAGATCATTTCCGAGTCCTCTACGGGCTCCAACGTCCGCCGCATTGAGGCCGTGACCTCTAAGGGCGCTCTCGACTACATGGCCGACCGTCTGGCGCTCGTCGACGCCGCTGCTGCTGCGCTCAAGTGCCGTGTGGATGAGGTTCCCGCCCGCGTGGAAAACCTGCAGGCTGAGCTGCGCGAGACGTCCAATAAGCTTAAGAAGGCGCTGACCGGTGGCTCCTCCGATGCTATCTCCAGCGCCATCGAGGGCGCCGTCGAGCTCGACGGCTACAAGCTCGTCGTCGCTGAGCTCCAGGGCCTTGAGGCCGCTGACCTGCGAAACGTCTGGGATACCGTGCACCAGAAGGTTGCCGGTCCTGTCGCCTGCGTCGTCGCCAGCGTGACTGAGAAGGGCACCCCGGCCCTGCTCGCCGCCGGCTCTGATGACGCTGTCAAGGCCGGTTTCCACGCCGGCAACGTGATCAAGCAGATCGCGGGCCTGGTCGACGGTCGCGGTGGCGGCCGTCCCAACATGGCCCAGGCCGGTGGCAAGAACGCCGCCGGCATCGCCGATGCCCTCGCGGCCGCTAAGACCGCGCTCGGCGCCTAAGAATCTAGGTAATCGCTGTGGTCGCGCTTGCGCTGGACATAGGGGAGACCAGGATCGGCATCGCCGTCTCGAGCCGTGATGGCAAGATGGCGATGCCTGTCAAGGTGCTCCCGGCTGCAGAGGTCACCGGTATGGCCAAGACGTTCCGCTACCTGGTCGAGGACTATGAGCCCGATATCCTGGTAAGTGGGCGTCCCCTGACCATGGCCGGTGAGCCCGGTCCCCAGGCCGAGCGTGTTGCCGCTGTTGCGCAAAAGATTGCCGACGAGCTCGATCTTCCGTTGGAGTTTGAGGACGAGCGCCTGTCCTCGCAAGAGGCTAAGCGTATCCTGCGCGAGCAGGGCCTCAACGAAAAACAGATGAGGGGCAAGATTGACATGATTGCCGCCAGCCTGTTTTTGCAGACGTGGCTTGATCGTAAAAACGAGGAGGTTTCGCATGCCTAGCGCTCCCGATCCGCGCCAGCCGAATCGTACACGTCAGCCGGCGTCGCGCCCTGCCCAGCCTGGCCAGCGTCCGGCACAGCCGACCCAGCGCGCAGCTCAGTCTGCCGCGCGCCCGGTGCAGTCCTCCTCTCGTTCGGCCCAACCTGTTCAACGGACGGGTCAGCAGCCTTCTGCTCGTTCGGTTCAGTATCCGGCTTCTCACGCGGCTCAGCAGCCCACTGCTCGTTCGGCTCAGCCTGCAGGCGGTGCTCGCTTTAAGCAACAGGCACCTACCCAGCGAACGCAGGTCCCCCAATCGCATTTGCATCACGCTCGCGGTTCGCATAGCGTTGCTCCGGCGACTCGCTCGAGCTACAACACGCATGCTCGTCGCGGTGTTCAAAAGAAGAGTTCTCCGGTTCCTATGATCATCGGCG
The DNA here is from genome assembly GCA_902469435.1 of uncultured Collinsella sp. GTDB lineage: Bacteria > Actinomycetota > Coriobacteriia > Coriobacteriales > Coriobacteriaceae > Collinsella. The sequence continues at coordinate 18,620 of CABRCR010000005.1, forward strand.
TTGTGGTGGCCGTAATTGCGCTTGCTACTATCGCTTTCTTTGTCGTGCCTGCCGTCAAGGGCTTCTTTGTCGGTGAGGATTCGAATGTCACGGCTGGTCAGCAGGTTACGGTGACCATTCCTGACGGTGCTTCGGGCGATACGATCGCCTCGATTCTCTCTGAGAACCATATCGTCGAAAATCCCAAGGATTACTATGCGGCGGTGAAAAAGCTCAACGCCGATATGTCGCTCAAGCCTGGCACCTACTCGTTCACCACGCTCATGGACGCGACTAAGGTGGTTCAGCAACTCATGGAAGGCCCCAACGCTGGCTCCAATGCGCTGACGATTCCCGAGGGCTTGACGGTCGATCAAGTCGCCGACCGTGTGGCCCAGGCCTACAATAGCATCTCTAAGGAAGACTTCCTCAACCAGGCCAAGGCCTCCAACTACGTGGACGACTATAGCTTCCTTAGGGGCGCGGCCAATGATTCGCTCGAGGGCTTCTTGTTCCCCAAGACCTATTCGCTGGGCGATTCGCCGACGGCCGATGATGTGATTCGCGCCATGCTCGATCAGTTTAAGACCGAGTACAAGTCGCTTGACTTTGCGAGCTGCGAGGCGAAGATCAAGGAACGGTACGGTGTGGAGATGTCCGACTACGACATCGTCAACTTGGCCTCTATTGTTGAGCGCGAGGGCCTCAACGCCGATCAACGTGCGCACGTGGCCTCGGTTTTTTACAACCGCCTTGCCGGCAAGCTCAACGGTCTGCGTTATCTCAACAGCGATGCGACCATGATGTATGTCACCGGCGGCGAGGTTACCGCCGACGACCTGCAGAGCGATAGCCCGTATAACACCTATAAGCACGAGGGCCTGCCGCCCACGCCCATCTGCTCTCCGTCGCTCGAGGCGCTCAAGGCCACCCTTGAGCCGACCGACTCCGATGACCTGTATTTCTACATTACACAGGACGAGGAGTACTTCTCGCAAACCTACGAAGAGCATCAACAGTCTTGGAATTAGCATGAGGATTTTTAGCCCCAAACGGTACGTTGCCTCGGTCGATCGCATCGACCTTGATACCCTGTGGGCCGACGGCAAACGCGCCATTCTGCTCGATCGCGATAACACCCTGGTGCCGCGCGACACCGAGCAGGTTCCCGCCGCGGTTTCCGCTTGGCTTGACGCCGCCCGCGCCAAAGGCTTTAAGCTGTGCATGGTGTCCAACAACTGGCATCGCGACCAGGTCATGAGCTCTGCACGCGAGCTGGGACTCGAGGCCATTAGCCATGCCATGAAGCCGGCGCCGTTTGCCCTCAAGGCGGGTCTTCAGCGCCTCGGCGCCACGGCCGACGAGGCGGTACTGATCGGTGATCAGCTCTACACTGACGTGTGGAGTGGCAATTTAGCCGGCGTCGATACCATCCTGGTAAAGCCGCAGGCGACGCAGGACCTGTGGTATACGCAGATCTTCCGTATTTTTGAGCGCCGGGCCCTGCGCGACCTTCCCTGCGAGGAATAGGTCTCGCTATGTCCCGGCACACCAAACACGGCTGCGACCATATCTTCTTTATCGGCTTTTTGGGCGCGGGCAAGTCGACGCTCGCGCGTAACGTCGGCACCATGTTCAAGCGGCGTTTTATCGATACCGACCGCCTAGTCGTGCGTCGATGCGGCAAGTCGGTTACCGAGATATTTGAGACCGAGGGCGAGGATCGTTTTCGCGAGCTCGAGACCTCGGCACTCCGTTCGCTTCAAAGCGAACGCAGCCTGCTAGTATCGTGCGGGGGCGGCATCGTCGAGACGCCGGTGAACATTGAACTGATGCACGAGATGGGTACATGCGTGTACCTCGAGGGCGACTTCGAGGACTCGTTGCGCCAGATTCGTCGGTGCGACACGCGCCCCGATTTCCGCTCGCCCGAACATGCCGCGCGCCTGTTTGAGCATCGCCGTCCGCTGTATCGCCAGGCCGCCGATATTACCCTTGATATTCGTAACAAGTCCTTCGAGGACGTTTCCTACCTTTGTGCCGAGATGCTTTTGGAGCGTGGACTGCTATGATTCGCCGTCAACTGATCAATTTCCAAAATCGCAGCGTCGATGTCCGCGTCGGGTTTGACGCGTTTAGCGAGCTGTCGCGTATGTTTGCCTCGGTCGTGGGTAGGCCCAAGCGCGCGATGGTGGTTTGGAATGACGCGACATCCGAGCGTTTTGGCGAGGCTGTCGAGCATGCACTGGTTGACGCCGGTTTTGCCGTGTCGTTGCTCGCCCTCGAGGTTTCGCCTGCCGGTGCTACGCTGGTCGATGCCGATACCGTCTTTGGCGCCCTGTCGGCTAATGGCATTACCTGTGACGATCTCGTTGTCGCTGTCGGCGACACAGCGACCTGCTCAGTCGTTTGCTGGTGTGCCAATCAGTGGTGCGGTCGCACCGAGTGCGCCTTGCTGCCGACGACGTTTGACGCCATGCTCACGGTCGCGACGACCATGAAGCCGCTCGTTGCCTCGTCGGCGAATGCGCTTCCCGCTATCGCGTTCCGTCCCGAGCCGGGCTTGGTCGTGTGTGACCTTGATCTTGTTCGCGCGGCGGACCCCGAGGACCTCAAGCTCGGCTATGCAGTACTTGTTGGCACCATGCTTTCGAGCAGCAAGTCCCGCTGGAATCAGTTTACTGAGTCCGTCCCCGAGATTCTCGCGGGCGAGGAGGTCGCGCTCGTCAATGCCGTTCAGTGGTCTCAGACTGCCCGCAAGGACGTACTGATGGCCACGAACCCGAGCGCCCGCCATGCGCTCGATTTTGGCAAGATGGGGGAGCGTACCCTGCGCGCCTGCTTGGGCGATGCCGCTTCGCAGATCCCTGCCTACCAGCTGTTGTCCGAGGGGATGCGCTTTGAGGCGCGCCTAGCACATGATGCCTGCGACTTTGATATCGATTACGTCTTTGAGGTCGATGACTGCCTGGAGGACTTTGGTATCGAGGAGCTTGCCTTCGATCTGGAGCCTGTCGCATATATCGAGGAGTTCCGCAGGCAGCAGTTTGTTCGCTCGAACCGCAGCATGTTGCCGCTGCCCGCGGCGCTCGGCGCCATTCGTCTAACGAGCGTTGAGGACGAGGTTCTCGACCGCCATGCTCACGCATACTTGGCTTCTCGCAAAGAACTTCTCTAGGATTTATTGACATACATCGTCTTTCGTATCATGTTGAGGGGCGGGTTTCCAATCGGTTGCGAATCGCGCGCGATTCCATCTTTCGATCGAGGCCCGTCCCGCTTTTATGAGGACAATAAGAAAGGAATCTGCATGTCTGAGTTTGATGCCGGTCCTGCCGGTCGTATCGAGCGTGTCCGTGCCCTGATGGCTGAGCGCGGCTACGACGCTATCGTCGTGCGCGACGAGGCCAACCTTCGTTGGCTCACGGGCGTGAAGGGCGTCTTCGACTACACCTTCGAGTTCCCGCACGCTGCGTTTATTACGGCCGGCCAGTGCCTGTTCCATACCGACTCGCGCTATCTCAACAGTTTTGAGGAGAACACGCCCGCCGGCAGCCCCTGGGTCTACGACATGGACGAGGGCACCATCCCCGGTTGGGTCGCCGGCAAGATCGCGGCCAACAAGTGCCGCGTCTGCGCTGTCGAGGACGATATGCAGATCAATTTCTACCAGGGTATTCAGCGTGGCCTGGAGGACCGCTCCGTTGCCTGCATGCTGCCGCTGATGCATGACGACATCCGTAAGATGCGCGCCATCAAGGACGCCGAGGAGATCGAGCTCATGCGCCACGCGCAGTCGATCACCGACGCCGCCTTCCAGCATATGCTCGGCTTTATTAAGCCCGGCATGACCGAGAAGCAGGTTCGCAACGAGCTCGAGAACTATATGTTCGCCAACGGCGCCGACAGCCTGGCCTTTGGCTCCATCGTCGCGAGCGGTCCCAACACCGCCAACCCGCATGCCGTTCCGAGCGACCGCGTGATCGAGAAGGGCGACTTCGTCCTCATGGATTACGGCGCGGGCTACTGCGATTATCGTTCTGACATGACGCGCACCGTCGTGATGGGCGAGCCTACCCAGGAGCAGCTCGACCTGTACGCGCTCGTGCGCCGTACGCACGAGGAGTGCGTTGCCGCCATTCATCCGGGCGTCGAGGGCAACGACATTTTCAAGCTTTCCAAGAAGATCATTGGCGATGCCGGCTATGGCGATTACTACAACCATGGTCTGGGCCATGGCGTGGGCATTGACATCCACGAGCTGCCTAACTTCAACCGCAGCAAGAACATCATCGAGGTCGGCTCGGTTATCACCATGGAGCCCGGCGTGTACCTGCCCGGTGTGGGCGGCGTGCGCCTGGAGGACTACGGCGTGGTCACCGAGAACGGCTACGAGCCCTTCACCAAGACGCCGCATGACCTTCACGTCATCGATTGCTAGTCTACTTCGGTAGATAGTTTGGGGCGGGGCCTCCGGAGCAATTCGGACGCCCCGCGTTCTCTTTTTATGCGCTCGCTGCAGGCGCCGTCTGCAAGTGTATAATTTCGCTCGTATGTAATTTGGACGCTTGTGCGTTCTGCCCATAACAAGAAAGGTCGCTATGCCTACCATTTCTACCGCCGACTTCAAGAACGGCCTCGGTCTCCGCATTAAGGACAAGGTCTACACCATCGTCGAGTTCCAGCATGTCAAGCCGGGCAAGGGCGGCGCGTTTGTGCGCTACAAGACCCGCGACATCAAGAGCGGCCGCGTCGTCGAGAACACCTGCAACGCCGGCACCAAGTTCGAGAGCGTCATGCTCACCACCCGTGAGTTCCAGTACCTCTACAACGATGGCACCGACTACATCTTCATGGACAACGAATCCTATGAGCAGGTTCCCGTTCCCGAGGACATGGTGGGCGAGAACTCCAAGTGGCTGCGCGAGAACGACATCTGCCAGCTGCTCTTCGCCGACGATGAGCTCATGGGCGTGACTCCGCCGATGTTCATCGAGACCACCATCGTCCAGACCGACCCGGGCTTTAAGGGCGACACCGTCCAGGGTTCCACCAAGCCGGCCACGATCGACACCGGCGCTGTCATCCAGGTCCCCATGTACCTCAACGAGGGCGAGGTCATCAAGGTTGACACCCGCGACGGCAAGTTCGTCTCCCGCGTCTAGCAACCAACTCTTCTAGGAGGACTCATGCCCCAGGAAATCAAGATTGACGGCATCGGCATTTCTCCCGATGTTCTGACCGCCATCGTCTCGCGCGCCGTGTCCGATGTCGAGGGCATCGCCTCCGTTGGCGTCAAGGACCTTGCCACCAACCTTGTCTCCATGATGCTCTCGTCCAAGGCCCCGGCTTCCGAGCCGGCGGTCGAGACCGAGGTCGTCGGCGACAAGCTCGCACTCACCGTGCGCGTTGTGGTGTTCTTTGGCTATCCGTTCAAGAAACTCGCCGAGGCCGTTCGCGCTGCCGTGGTCGCTGCCATCGATGCCCAGGTGGGCGTTGAGGTCGAGCGCGTTGACGTTTGCATCGACGGCCTCGTTTTCCCCAAGGAGTAACCTTTGAGCCTTAAGGTTTATCGCGGGCGTACGCTTGCCCGCAGTCAGGCGCTGCAGCTGCTGTTCCAGGCCGAGGCCACGGACAGTCCGCTCGAGCGCGTCCTCGAGGGCGATTTCCTGATCTCGAAGGGCCCCCTCGACCCCTATGCGCTGGAGCTGTGCCGCGGTGCCTACGAGCATATCGATCGCATCGACTGTGCCCTGCGCGCCGTCGCCAAGAACTGGGATCTTATGCGCATGCCCGGCGCCGACCGCAATCTGCTGCGTATCGCCGTCTACGAGATGCGCTTCCTCACCGACGAAGAGGTCTCGGACGCTATCGTGATCAACGAGGCCGTCGAACTTGCCAAGGCCTATGGCACCGACCAGTCCGCGTCGTTCGTCAACGGCGTGCTGGGCAAGATCGCGCGCAGCGAGGAGTTGCCGGGCGAGGACCTGTACCAGGAACTGCTGGCCGAGGATCGCGCTCGCGAGGAGGCCCAGGCTGCTGAGGCTGCCGCCAAGGTCGCTGCCGCTCAGGCTACCGCCGGTGTACTTGCCGAGGATGTGGACGCTGCTGAGGCCGTCGAGTCCGACTCCGTCGAGGAGTAGCCATGCCAGAGGGTTCTGTCCGCAACTTTGACGAGATCTCGGACCGTCTGGACCAGATCATCGCTACCGTTCGCTCCAAGGATACGTCCTTGGAGCGTTCACTCGATCTGTTTGACGAAGCGATTGAGCTGGGCTCCCGCGCGGTCGATATGGTCGACAAGTTTGAGCTGACGCCGCGTGAGGCCGATAAGCTCGAGCAGGAATACGATGAGGATGCGGCAAACGAATCCCAGGATAGCTAGCCGCATCTCCGGATACGAATGGTTGATGGCATTCATGAAACGCGTGCGTCTTGATGACGAACTGATTTCACAGGGCATCTGCGCCGATCGCGCGGATGCCCTTCGCACTCTTATGGCCGGCTTGGTTTCGAGCGGCGGTGAGCGTTTGGCCTCTCCGGGGCTCAAGGTGACGCCGGGCCTGCCGCTGCACGTTAAGGGGCGCATTCCGTACGTTGGGCGCGGCGGCCTTAAGCTTGAGGGTGCGCTCGATGCGTTTTGTATCGACCCCACGGGCCTTGCCTGCCTGGACGTAGGCTGCTCTACCGGCGGCTTTACCGATTGCCTGCTCAAGCGCGGAGCTGCGACCGTTGTCTCGGTGGACGTTGGTCGCGCACAGTTCGATTGGTCGTTGCGTCAGGACGATCGCGTGACGCTGCATGAGCGCACCAACGTGACGCAGCTGCCTGAGCTTGGCTATGCCGGCGCCATCGACCTGGCTGTTTGTGATGTCTCGTTTACCAGCATCGCGAACATTATCGATGCGGTGCTGGCGTGCCTGAAGCCTTCGGGTTCGTTCTGCACGCTCGTAAAGCCCCAGTTTGAGGCGCCGGCTGCGCTGGTGGGCGAGCGCGGTATCGTGACCGACCCCGCCGTCCGCCGCGATACGCTCGTGGCGGCGATTGAGCTTTTTGCCGCCAAGGGCCTGTTTCCGCTTGACGTGTGCGTGTCGCCCATCCATGGCGCTAAGGGCAACGTTGAGTTTTTCCTGTACGGCACAAGGTTTGCCCCTGGTGAACGCACCGACGATGAGCTGCAATCCCAGGTATCGGCTTTGAGCGAGAAAGCTGCAACGCTATGAAGGTCTTTCTGGTTCCCAATTACTACAAGCAAGAGGCGGTCGAGAGCGGCCTGATGCTCGAGCTTTGGCTTTCGCGCCAGGGCTACGAGGTCGCATGGGCTGCCGACCAGCGATCGAAGATTCAAAGCACGCCTGATATTGATGGCTCAGATCTGGTCATTACGCTCGGCGGCGACGGTACGTTGCTGCGCGCTGCCCGCATCCTCAACCATCGCGAGATTCCTATCCTTGGTCTTTCCTATGGTCACCTGGGCTTTTTAACTGCTGCGAGCCCCGAGGAGCGCGACATTCTGCAGGTCGTGAGCGATGCTCTGTCCGGTGAGCTGCACGTGAGCCGCCGCGCCACCATCGCCGCGGATATCGTGTCCGTGCGCGACGATGGCACGAAGGATGTCGTGCGCACGTTTGCCCTCAACGATATGGCACTTACGCGCGGCCCCCTGTCCGATATGGTTGAGTTTGACATCACGGTGTCCGGCCATCATATCGATCGCCTGCGCGGCGACGGTGTCGTCGTTTCGACGGCGACCGGCTCCACCGGCTATGCGCTTTCCGCCGGCGGTCCCATTGTCAGCCCCGATTACACGGGTATGGTCTGTGTGCCCATCGCCCCGCATACCATTCAGGCTCGCGCTTTTTTGACCTCGCCGAGTGATGTCGTCGAGATCTTTATGTCTGATGACCGTCCGAGTGTTCCGGCGATCGCTATCGATGGACAGTTTATTACCTGCGATGGCACCGTTGAGAGCGTGGCGGTGCGTCGCGGTCCCGGAGATGTGCTGCTTCTCGATTACGGTCCCGAGAGCTTCTATAACTCCGTGAGCCGCGTGTTCTACGGAGTGCGTCATGATCGATGAGCTGCAGGTTTCCAACATTGCACTCATTCGCGAGGCGACGCTGGTGCCGAGTGCGGGCCTAACGGTTTTGACTGGCGAGACCGGTGCCGGCAAGACCGCGCTGCTCTCGGCGCTCAAGCTCATTTTGGGCGAGCGTGCAGATTCGTCGACCGTGCGCGAGGGAGAGGCGCTGGCGAGCGTCGAGGCACGCTTGTTCGACGGCCCGCACGACACGGAGGGCTTTACCGTGCAGCGCAGCCTTTCTGCCGAGGGTCGCAGCCGCGTCAAGATTGACGGCCGCATCGCCAGCGTGCGCGAGCTTTCCGAGCGCGTCGGCGTGATGATGGATCTGTGCGGCCAGCATGAACATCAGCGTCTGCTCGATCCGGCGCATCATGTTGCCATGGTTGATGCCTGGGCTGGTCGCTCTGCGCTCGAGGCGCTCGACCGTTACCGTGCCTGCTTCAAGGCGTCGCGTGCGGCTGCCAAGGAGGTCCGTCGCGTAGAGGAGGCGTCGCGTGCGCAGGGGAGTCGCGTCGAGGAGGCGCGCTTCGCCCTGGAGCGTATCGCCGAGGTCGACCCCAAGCCGGGTGAGTATGAGGAACTCGAGGAACTGCTGCCGCGCTCCGAACATGCCGAGGTACTGGTTGCCACAGCTAACGATGCCCATGCATCGCTTGCCGCCGAAGGTGGAGCGCTCGATGCCGTGAACAGCGCCGTGGCAGAGCTTTCCCGTATGGCTACCGTTGATCGCAAACTGGGCGACATTGCCGATGCGCTTTCGGATGCCTGCATCTCCCTTGAGGATAGCGCGAACGAGCTTCGTGCCTATCGCGATGGCGTCGCCTTCGACCCGCGCGAGCTCGCTCGCATGCGTGAGCGGTATTCCGATCTCAAGGGCCTGTTGCGTCAGTGGGGTCCCACCATGGACGATGTTTTTGCCATGCGCGATCGCTCGCAAGAGCTGATGTCCCTGGTCGATGATGGCGATGAACAGATCAAAAAGGCGCGTGAGGCACTCGGGAGCGCCGAGCGCGAGCTGTTCGCTGCCGCCAAGGCACTCAAGCGTGCGCGTAATACCGCTGCTCCGCGTTTTTGTCACGAGGTTGGCCGCCAAATGGTGCGCCTGGAGATGGGCGGCGCCGAGCTCGTTTGGGAGTCGCGTGATCTTCCGCGCGCCGAGTGGACGCCGGCGGGTCCTTCATGCTACGAGCTTTTGTATCGCAGCGGTGTCGGCTTGACGCCGCGTCCCCTGCGCCGCATTGCCTCGGGCGGCGAGCTCAGCCGCGTCATGCTGGCGAGCAAGGTGGTCTTGGGTAATGCTGACGGCGTCGACACACTGGTATTTGACGAGGTCGATGCCGGTGTCGGCGGCTCCACGGCGCGTGCGCTCGCGGGCGTGCTGGCAGATCTCGCCGCTACGCATCAGGTGATTGTCGTAACCCACTTGGCGCAGGTCGCCGTCATGGCTGACAAGCATTATGTCGTCAGCAAGGAACCGGGCGTGGTTCCCCAGACGCATTTGGACGAGGTAACCGGCGAAGCGCGTACCGCCGAGATCGCCCGCATGTTGAGCGGCGATCAATCGGAGGCGAGCTTAGCGCACGCCAAGCAGATGCTCGAAGAAGCTCGAGGTTAGGTCGTATCAGCGGTGTTGGTGGGACAAAATAGACTGAAATTTTTGTCCCACTACGCGTTTTACTCAACGACCTTATCCGGCTGGATGAGCTCCTCGTAGTAGCTGATATGTTCGCGAGCGTCTTCAATCTCAGGCAGCAGGAAGTTGTAGATGACTTCGATGATCATCGTGGCGCTGATCTTAGAGAACGCAAAGTCGCCCGTCGTCAGCAGCGCTTCGTGGTTGACGGTATTAAAAGTGTAGTCTGCCAGGCGCGCGAGCGGGGATTTGCTGTCGCTGCTGATGACGACTACGGTTGCGCCGCAGTCGCGAGCCGCTTTTGCCATGCGATTCAAACGGCGCGACTTGCCCGAGTTCGAAATCAGTACGATAACGTCACCCGGGCGTAACGTGAGCGCAAAACCAATCGAGGTCTCGCTTATGGTGCTCGCCATGCAGCGCAGGCCCAGCTGCGAAAACTTAAATGTCGCATCGAGCGCAACCGCGTTCGTATTGCCCACAGCTGCAAACTCAATAACCCCTGCATGCTTAAGGGCATGTACAACAGCCGCCAGCGTATCGTGGTCGATTCCGTCGATGGTCGCATTAAGCTCGCTCACCTTGGCAGCCAGGATGTTCTTGAGACTCTGCTCCATATTGTCGAGCGAGACCTCGTCAGTCAGGCCTTCGTTGCGCTGGCTTTCCAAATCCCTCGCCAGCGAAAACTGAAAGCTGCGGAAGCTACCAAAGCCAAGCTTGCGGCAGAAGCGCGAAACGGTCGCCTCGGACGTGGCGGCGGCGCGTGAGAGCTGAGCGGCCGTGAGGCGCGGCGCCTCGGACTGGTGCTCCAATATATAGTCGACAATGCGCTGCTCGGACTCGCTGTATCCCTGATGGGTACTAATGAGGGAAAGTGCGCTCTTGCTACTATCGGTCATGGATGGCTCCTGGTTGGCATGAAAATCTAACTTGATTTGCAATGCCATAGTATACGGGCATTTTCAATTACAAGATACACCTTGCCGTTTCAAGAGTTGATGGTAAACTTTCACCTACCGTTTACGGTTATGAAAGAACCTTTCACCGGAGAATTGCGCCCTGTCTCTTCTCACGCGGACGGTAGGTTGGTATCTTTCAGTTGTGGAAAAGCGCGCAAGGACGCGCGTGTAGGGGAGCGCCTGCGGGCGCAAAACTTAAAAAGGAGGGACACATGGCTAAGTTTGACATCATCGCCGCGACCGGTTGCCCGACCGGCATTGCGCACACCTTCATGGCGAAGGAGGCGCTGGAGAAGGCAGCTGCCGAGCGCGGTCTGACCATTAAGGTCGAGACTCATGGCCAGGTCGGTGTCGAGAACGAGCTCACCAAGAGCGAGATCGCTGGCGCCAAGGCCGTTGTCGTCGCAGCCGATAAGGATGTCCAGGCTGAGCGTTTCGCCGGCAAGCCCATGGTTTCCGTTGGTGTTTCCAAGGCCCTGTCTGTTGAGGCCGCCGGTAAGCTGATTGACCGCGCGCTCGCCGCCAAGAGCGACGGCACGGTTGCCGCTGCTGCCGATGTCGAGGACGAGGTCGAGGAGAAGGAGTCTATCGGCCACGTCATCTATAAGCACCTTATGAACGGCGTCAGCCATATGCTGGTCTTCGTCGTTGCCGGTGGTGTTCTGACCGCCGTCTCGTTCCTGTGGGGCATTACGTCTTTCGATTCGACTGCGTCTGACTACAACAGCTTTGCTGCGATGCTCAAGATCATCGGCGGCATCGCCATGAACCTCATGGTTCCGGTGCTTTCCGCCTACATCGCCGAATCCATCGGCAAGCGTCCTGCGCTCGTCCCCGGTTTTGTTGCCGGTATGATCGCCATCCAGGGCCTGCCTGTTAACGCCGAGACCGGTATGATCGACGCCGGTGGCGCCGGCGTGGGTTTCGGCTTCCTGGGCGGCATCGTCGGCGGCTTCCTCGCCGGCTATGTCATCCTGCTGCTCGAGAAGGTCTTTGCCGGTCTGCCCAAGAACCTGGACGGCCTCAAGGCCATCTTCCTGTACCCGCTGTTCTCGACGGCTATCGTCGGCCTGGTCATGCTCGGTATTTCCGGCCCCATGGCTGCCATCAACACCGCCATGATGGACTTCCTCAAGGGCCTGTCCGCCTCTGGCGCCGTTGTCCTGGGTCTTGCCATCGGCTGCATGTGCGCCTTTGACATGGGTGGCCCGGTCAACAAGGCTGCTTACGTCACCGGTACCGCTATGCTCACCGAGGCACTGGCTGCTGGCGTTGGCACCGATACCTACAACTTCGGCACCAACTTCATGGCTGCCGTCTCCGCCGCTTGCATCGTTCCGCCGCTGATCACCACCTTCGCCGTCGTTGTCGGCAAGAAGTACTTCAGCCAGGAGGATCACGACGCCGGTATCGTCAACCTCATCCTTGGTTGCACCCACATCACCGAGGGCGCCATTCCGTTCATGACCAAGAACATCTGGCCCGTCATGCCCATCATGATGCTCGGTTCCTCTATCGCTTCGATCCTGACCATTATGTTCAACGTTCACGACCCGGCGCCTCACGGTGGCTTCCTGGTCCTGCCCGTTGTCGAGAACGGTCCGCTGTGGGTCCTCGCGATCCTCATCGGCGCTGTGGTCGGTGGCATCCTGTTCGTGGCCTTCAAGAAGTACGACTTCGAGAAGAACCAGAAGGCCGCTCCTGCAGCCAAGCCGGTTGAGGCTCCCAAGGCCGCTGCCGTCGAGGCCCCCAAGGCCGAGGCTGCCGACTTCGTGAAGGTCGAGAATGTCTTTGTCGCCGAGGACTTCGCTTCTCGTGACGAGGCTCTGAGCTTCGTTTCCAACCAGGCCGTCAAGGCCGGTATCGCCAGCGACGCCGACGCCGTCATGAACGCCTTCCTGGCCCGCGAGGCCGAGGGCACCACGGGCATGATGGAGGGCTTCGCCATTCCGCATGCCAAGTCCGACGCCATTACCGAGGCTGCCGTCATCGTCGTCAAGGACGAGTCCGGCGTGACCGGTTGGGACACCATGGACGGCGCTCCCGTCAACGTGGCCATCGCGCTGCTCATCCCCGGTGCACAGGCTGGCACCACGCACCTCAAGATCCTGTCCAAGGTCGCCGAGGCGCTCATGGACGAGGACTTCCGTGCCACCGTCAAGGGTTCCTCCGACGCCGCCAAGATCGCCAAGACGATCAACGCCCGCCTGGTCTAATCCCGCAACACGCGAATTCCATCGCCCCCTGTAACAAAGGCGAGGACTCCACCAGGAGCCCTCGCCTTTTTCATGCCATGGTGGTCATTGGGACACTCTTTAGTTCTCAAGAAGGGCATACAAGGCTCCATCAACCGGATCACACGCGCGAACAGTAATTCAGCCAGAATTCCGTTCGCACGATATTTCTTGGACGGGTCCTCGTTTCCGCAGCTCGCCTGCCGGGCGGGGCGGTTAAGTTTGTCGCGAGTTCCGCACGCAAAGGAAAGCACTTAATGTGCTTTCCGTCTTGCGCAGGACTGTAGAGCAGCAAACTTAACCGCC
>CABRCR010000006.1:0-1051 GCA_902469435.1 uncultured Collinsella sp.
GACCGCAACACCACCATCCCCACCAAGAAGAGCCAGATCTTCTCCACTGCGGCTGATAACCAGCCCAGCGTTGAGGTCAACGTCCTGCAGGGCGAGCGTGAGTTTGCCCGCGACAACAAGAGCCTCGGAACCTTCCATCTGGACGGTATCGCTCCGGCTCCCCGTGGCGTGCCGCAGATCGAGGTCACCTTCGATATTGATGCCAACGGTATCGTTCACGTCAGCGCGAAGGACCTGGGCACCGGCAAGGAGCAGAGCATCACGATCACTGCTTCCACCAACATGAGCAAGGACGACATCGACAAGGCTGTCAAGGACGCCGAGCAGTATGCCGCCGAGGATAAGAAGCGCCGCGAGGAAGTCGATGTGCGCAACAACGCCGACCAGATGGTGTTCCAGACCGAGAAGGCGCTGGGCGAGTTCGGCGACAAGGTTTCCGCCGAGGAAAAGAGCGAGGTCGAGACCAAGCTGTCTGCTCTGAAGGAAGCCCTGAAGTCCGGCAGCGTTGATGACATCAAGGCAAAGCAGGATGACCTGCAGAAGGCCTTCTACGCCATCAGCGAGAAGGTCTACCAGCAGGCCGCCCAGGCACAGGGCCAGCAGCCCGGTGCACAGCCCGGCCCCGATGCCGGTGCGCAGCCGAAGGACGACGGCGCCGTTGACGCCGACTTCCACGAGGTCTAAGCTGTAACAAACCCATAATAAGGCCGCCGCTGGGCAAACCCGGCGGCGGCCCTTGGGGGTTATAGAGAAAGTTAAAATAAAGCCTTCCCCCCGCGGGGGAAGGTGGCCGTGCGAAGCAAGGCCGGATGAGGGCCAAGCTGCCGGGATTGCCTGTTTGCGGGCAATATCCGGCAGGTCTCACCTCATCAGTCCGCTCCGCGGACAGCTTCCCCGCAAGGGGAAGCCTTTTCACAACCCATAAATAGAGGGGATAGATTCTATGGCAGAAAAACGTGATTACTACGAGGTGCTGGGGATCGGCAAAAACGCCACCGATGCCGAGATCAAAAGCGCCTACCGCAAGCTGGCCAAAAAGTACCACCCCGAC
>CABRCR010000007.1:0-31302 GCA_902469435.1 uncultured Collinsella sp.
CCCTTGGCGACGAATGAAGCAATCAGGTCAAAGCAGCTAAAAAAGACACGTCCCAAAAAGACTACCCGTGTGGGTTTGGCTAGGTTCGGGTGCTGTCCGTGCCGTGGGGTAAAATCGTTCAGTCAGAACACGAACCCGCATCGGAGCTCATCACATGGCATTTGTCCATCTGCACAATCACACTGTTTTCTCCATGCTCGACGGCGCAACCCGTATCCAGGATATGGTCAATCGTGCCGTTGAGCTTGGCATGCCCGCCGTGGCCATTACCGACCACGGCTACATGTACGGCGTGCCCGACCTGGCGCTGGCCTGCGACGCCGTCAACCACAACACGCCCGAGTACAAGACGTGGAGCCACGACAAGGCCTTCTTGGAAAAGGATCGCCGCGACGAGCTGGTGGAGCCCGATCCCGAGGCAAACCCGCGCGAGCATGCCCAGTATGTGAAGGACATGGCCATGTGGGACGAGAAGGGCAACATCGACGAGCTCAAGCCGCCCCTGGTCATCAAACCCATCTTTGGCTGCGAGGTCTACTTTACGCCGGACGAGACGCTCGCCCGCGACCACAAGCCCGAGCTCTACCACATGATCCTTCTGGCCAAGGACCAGGAGGGCTACGTCAACCTGATGCAGACGGTTTCCGAGGCAGCCGTGCAGGGCTTTTACTACAAGCCGCGCGTGACGCTCGACAACCTGCGCCGCCACGCCAAGGGCATGATCTGCACGAGCGCCTGCATCGCGGGCATCATCCCCAAATACATCGACCGCGGCGACATGGAAGGCGCCATCAAGTGGGCCGAGACCTTCCGCGATACCTTTGACCCCGGCGACTTTTACATCGAGATTCAGGAACACGGCATCACCACCGACAACGGCCTGACCGATGAGCAGATGGACCGCACGCTCATCGATATCGCCAAGCAGGTGGGTGTCAAGGTCATCGCCACCAACGACTTCCACTACCTGCGCCGCGAGGACGCGCCGGTGCAGGACGTCATCATGTGCATCGGCATGAACGCCAAGGTCGATGACCCCAACCGCATGCGCATGACCGGTTCGGAGTTTTACATGAAGACCGAGGAGGAGATGCGGGCGATGTTCCCGTATTGCCCCGAGGCCTGCGACAACACGCTCGAGATCGCCGACAAGTGCTACGTTGAGCTGGACTGGGACTCCATCATCCTGCCGCGCTTCCCGTTGCTCGATCCCGGCGAGACGCACGAGAGCCAGTTCCGCCGCGAGTGCGAGAAGGGCCTGCGCCAGCACTATGGTGACGACTGGGCCACGCGCGAGATCGGTGGCGTCAACATCAAAGAGCGCTTTGAGTACGAATACAAGGTCATTTGCGACAAGGGCTTTGCCGCCTACTTCCTCATCGTCGCCGAGTACGTGCAATGGGCCAAGGACAACGGCATCGGCGTCGGCCCCGGTCGTGGCTCGGCCGCCGGCGCTATCGTCGCCTACGCCATGAACATCACCGCGTTCGACCCGCTCGAGAACGGCCTGATGTTCGAGAGGTTCCTGTCCCCGCAGCGTACCGAGATGCCCGATATCGATATGGACTTCGACGATGAGCGGCGCCTCGAGGTCGTGGAGCACGTTCGCCAGCTCTACGGCCCCGAGAAGGTCACCCACGTCATCACCTACTCGACCATTAAGGCCAAGCAGGCCATCAACGACGCCGCTCGCGTCCTGGACTACCCGGTCTACATGGGCCAGCGTCTGTCCAAGATGGTCTCGAGCGACCCCAAGGTCAAGCTCAAGCAGGTGCTCGAAAAGCAACCCGGCAAAGAGGACCTGTTTAACCCCGATTTTGCCGAGGCCTATAAAAAGGACGACGACGCCCGCCGCATCATCGACACGGCGCTCTCAATCGAGGGCCTCACCCGTGGCGAGGGCGTGCACGCGTGCGCCGTTCTGATCTGCCGCGACCCCGTCAACGAGCACGTGCCCACCAAGCTCGACACCAAGGGCGGCGTCGAGATTACCCAGTACGAGGGCCATACCGTTGCCGACATGGGCCTGCTCAAGATGGACTTCTTGGGCCTGCGTACGCTGACTGTTATCTCCAAGGCCAAGGCAAACATCAAAAAGAACTTCGGCATCGACATCAAAGAGGAAGAGATCCCCTTTGACGACCCCGAGATCTTTAAGCTCATGGGCTCCGGCCATACCGCCGGCGTCTTCCAGGTCGAGTCCGCCGGCATGACGGCCACGATCAAGAACATGAAGCCCACCGAGTACAAGCACGTCGTGGCATTGATCGCCCTGTACCGCCCGGGCCCGCTGGGCGCCGGCATGGTTTCGTCCTACATCAACCGTATGAACGGCAAGGAGCCGGCCGTCTCCTACGACGACCGCCTGGACGACATCCTGGGCGAAACCTACGGCACCATGGTCTACCAGGAACAGGTTATGCTCATCTCCGTCGAGATGTGCGGCTTCTCCAAGGGCGAATCGGACTCGCGTATCCGTAAACCCGTGGCTAAGAAAAAGATCAAGCTGCTCACGTCGACGGTGCTGCACTGGGAGGATGGCTCGGACGAGACCACCTACGACCACTGGATGAACGGCGCTATCAAGAACAACTACACGCGCGAGGTCGCCCAGAAGATTTGGGACGATGTTCTCGAGTTCGCATCTTACGCCTTTAACAAGTCGCACTCCGCCGGCTACGCCATCCTGGTTATGCAGACGGCGTGGCTCAAGGCGCACTATCCGCACGAGTACATGGCGGCCGTTCTGACGTCCTACACGGGCAAGACCGACAAGATCGTGCACTACGTCTCGGCATGCCGTCACGACGGCATCCCCGTGCTTTCGCCAGATGTCAATGAGTCCGGTACCGAGTTCACGGCTACCAAGGAGGGCGTGCGCTTTGGTCTGGCCGGCATCCGCGGCGTGGGCACCGGCGTGGCGCAGGCGATTATCGCCGAGCGCGAGGCGGGCGGTCCGTTTAAGACGCTGCACGATTTTGTCGAGCGCGTGGACTCGAGCCAGGCCAACCGCCGCGTGATCGAATCGCTCATCAAGGCAGGCGCCTTCGACTCCACGGGGTATCCGCGTCGCCAGATGATGCACTTTGTGGACAAGAACAACCCCGAGAACATCATCGATGCCGCGGTAAAGCGCCAGAAGGATCGCGCGAGCGGCCAGACGTCGTTCTTCGATATGTTTGGCGACGTTGAGGGCTCGGGCTTTGAGGTGAGCGTGCCCGATCCGGATGGCCAGGAATGGGACCGCCACCTTAAGTTGAGTCAGGAGAAGGAGGTTCTGGGCATCTATGTCTCGGACCACCCGCTACGCCCGTTTGAGTATGCACTAGCCAAGGCGCGTGACTTCTCGTTCTCGCAGATCGACACCGGCTACGAAGTTCAGAATCCTACGGGCGGCACCATCAACCAGGAAATTCCCGAGGGCAAGGCGCTGTGGTGGGCCGGCATGGTCTCGAGCGTGTCCAAGCGCGTGACCAAAAACGGTGACCCCATGGGCATCGTGCAGCTCGAGGACATGGAAGGCGAGGCCACCGTCGTCGTGTTCCCCAAGACCTACAAGGAGGCCGAGGGGTACCTGTACGGCGAGGTCGATCCCGAGACCGGCGCGCAGCTGTCCGATGCCTTTGTGCGCATTAAGGGCAAGCTCGAGCGCTCGGACCGCGGCGACCAGATCATCGCGCAGGAGATCGTGCCGCTCGAGCTTAACGAGGAGAACAACAAGCCCAAGGTGTTTGAGGTCATGGTGCCCAACAGCCGCTTTAGCCAGGGCAATATGGCGCGTCTTGCCACGGTGCTTACCGCCAACCCGGGCGGCGACCGCGTGGAGATCTTTATCGAGCAGGTGGACGGGCGCGTGCTGCGTGCCGAGGTACCTGCCAAGGTCAACGCGCGTTCGATTCCGCTGCTGGCCGAGGCCAAGGCCATTGTGGGTAACCAGGGTCGCGTGACGGTGATCTAAGCTACCCCGGGTGAGATTGGAGGAAGTGATGGCGCAGGGGACGTTTGTGCAGGCGCTCCGGAAAGAGGCGGCGCTGAGCGGCACCTTTATGAAGGGCCGCTCGCTCATGCTCAACGGTGCCGTGCTATCGTTTGAGGACAGCGGCTCGCGCTTCTCCAAAAACGTGACGGTCGAGGGCACGGTGCGCGGCTCGCGCGGTGACCTGTACAAGACGCACGTGGCGCTCGACATGGACGAGCACGAGGTTATCGACTACGACTGCGACTGCCCCGCCGCATACCGCTATCCCGGTATGTGTAAGCACGCCATTGCCACGGCGCTGGCGTATTTGGATGCCAGCGGCGCCGAGCCCGTCGAAGGTTTGCGCACGCCGGTTCGCACGTTTACGGCGCAGCCGAAACAGCCCGCGCGCGCCGCGTCCGCCGCGCCGGCCGTCAACCCCAACTTTCCCTTCCCGGCGCCCGTCCCCACGAGCCCGAGCCTTGTGGCGGCGCTTTCCGATCTTTCGGACGCGCGCATGGATGAGCTGGCGAGCATGCGCCGCAAACTTGCCGGTGCCGTTGATCCCGACGCCCCCAAAGCGGCGTTGGAGCCCTCGTTGGTGCCGTACTACAATCCGCTGTTCGCTGACCGCTTTAGCTGGGCGCTCGAGTTCCGCATTCGCTGTGGATCGGTCTCCTACGTGGTCAAGGACATCGACGGCATGGCCGATGCCTACGTGCGCGGCGGCACGTTCTCCTATGGCAAGAAGCTCACGTTTGTCCATTCACCTGAGGCCTTTGACGAAACATCGACAAAGCTGCTCAACCTTGTTGTGACGACAGTTGCCTATCTCGATGACATCACAAGCTCGCGTTCGGCGTCGTACGACTTTGCCCGCAGCGGTTTTGTTGCCGAGCGTCAGTTGCCGCTGTCCGAGCATAGCATCGTATATGTGCTGGACCTGCTGCGCGGCCAGACCATCTCCTTTGAGCCCGCCTGGTCGCGGGGGACGACGACGCGTCGCACCTACGACGTGGCGGTTGAGCTGTCTCCGCAAGGGGAGGACGAGGCGTCCGCTAAGCGCCCACCACTTCTTGCCGCCAAAATCGCGCCGGCGGCTGGTGGTAGCTATGACCTGCGCCTGCCCGCCGATATGTACTGCTTTGCGTCGGGCGATGCCGCCTACTTGGTTGACACGCGCCGCGCGCGCCGTACCGACGCTGCATTTGCTCAGCATGCCGCACCTTTTTTGTCGCGCTTGCTGCCGTGCCGCACGCCCGCCCATATTGCCGCCGAGCAGGTGGGTGAGTTCTGCCGTATGGCGCTGCCCATTTTGCGCGACTATACCGACCTCACCGCGCCCGCCGCGCTCGATACTGTGGCACCCGAGGCGAGCTTTGCCATGGCAATCGGCGTCGACGATGGTCTTGTGACCTGCAAAATTACGGTTACCTACGGCGATTGGTCGGCTGATCTCTTTAGTCTTGGCGCTCCGGGCAGTCCTTTCGAAGAGCAACGCCCCGGCGTTCCGCCCCGCGATACGCTGGCGGAGTTTCGCGTTATGGACACGGCTGCCATGTACTTCGATTTCTACGAGGGCGGCCTGGCGTTTGAGGAGCGCGATGACGAGAGCCTGTTCCACTTGCTGACCGAGGGCCTGTCTGCCCTGTCCGAGCTGGGCGAGGTCATGCTCAGCGACCGTCTGCGCCAGATTTCGGTCCGCCCTGCGCCCAAGCTCTCGGTGCGCGCGACCGTCAAGAGTAACCTGCTCGATGTCGAACTGGGCGCGAGCGGCCTTTCGGCGGCAGATCTTGCCATCTATCTGGACTCGTACAAGCGCCACCAGACGTTCGCGCGCCTGACGTCCGGCGACATCGTGCGCCTGGATGAGGGAGCGCGTGCCGCGTTTGGTCTTGCCGAGGACCTAGGCGTCGATGCCGTCGACCTGCTCGACGGCGTGTCGCTTCCCGCGTCGAGTACCCTTTTTGTCGATAGCATGCTCGCACGCACGCCGGCGCTCGAGGCCGATCGCGACGCTGCGTTCCACCGCACCGTCGAGCGCCTGGACACGCTCGGCAAGATGGACTTTACGGTGCCGGCATCGCTCAAGGCAACGATGCGCGGCTACCAGGTCGACGGATGCCAGTGGCTCGGCTCGCTCGAACACCTGGGCCTTGGCGGCATCTTGGCCGACGACATGGGCCTGGGCAAAACGCTCCAGATGATCGCGCATATCCTGGCGCGCGTGGAGGCGGGGGACACCAAGCCCACGCTCGTGGTATGCCCGGCCTCACTCGTGTACAACTGGACTGCCGAGCTGGAGCGCTTTGCCCCGTCGCTCGATGTGTGCGCCATTGTGGGCGCCAAGGCTCAACGTCGTGTACAGATTGCCGGCGTGGCCGAGCATAACGTGGTCGTAACGTCGTATGACCTTATGCGGCGCGATATCGACGAGTACGTCGAGCAGGATTTTGCCCGCGTGGTGCTCGATGAGGCACAGTACATTAAAAATCCGCTCACGCAGGTGGCGCGCGCTGCCAAGCGCCTGCCTGCCGGCGTGCGCTTTGCCCTGACGGGCACGCCCATCGAAAACCGCCTGTCCGAGCTCTGGAGCATCTTCGACTTTTTGATGCCGGGCCTTTTGGGGACGCGCGAGTCGTTTGCCAAGCGCTTTGAGAGCCCCGTCGAGCATGCCGAGGGCGATAGCGCCGCTCGCCTGCAGGCGCTCGTGTCGCCGTTTGTGCTGCGCCGTGTTAAGGAAGACGTGGTGGCCGACCTGCCCGAGAAGATCGAGGACACCGTCATGGCACAGCTTACCGGCGAGCAACGCAAGCTCTACCTGGCCAACCAGGACCGCATCGCCCAGCAGGTGCAGCACCGCGAGGCTGGGGAGTTTAAGAAGGACAAGCTCAAGGTGCTCGCCGAGCTCACCAAGCTGCGCCAGATCTGCTGCGACCCACGTCTACACTACGAGGATTACAAGGCGGGGAGCGCAAAGCTCGATACGTGTATGGAGCTCGTGCACGGCGCACTCGACGGCGGGCATCGCATCCTG
Source organism: uncultured Collinsella sp. (assembly GCA_902469435.1). GTDB lineage: Bacteria > Actinomycetota > Coriobacteriia > Coriobacteriales > Coriobacteriaceae > Collinsella. The sequence continues at coordinate 6,996 of CABRCR010000007.1, forward strand.
TTGTTCAGCCAGTTTACGGGTATGCTCGATATCATCGGTAAGCGCTTGGCCAAGGAGGACATCGCCTTCCTTAAGCTCACGGGCGCTTCGTCTAAGGAGAGCCGCGCCAAGATGGTCGCGCAGTTCCAAGCGGGCGAGGTCCCGGTCTTTTTGATTTCGCTCAAGGCGGGCGGCGTGGGCCTTAACCTGACGGCGGCCGACGTGGTCATCCACTACGACCCGTGGTGGAACGTGGCGGCGCAGGACCAAGCGACCGACCGCGCGCATCGTATTGGCCAGCAACATACCGTGACCGTGTACAAGCTCATCGCCAAGGACACGATCGAGGAGCGCATCATGCAGATGCAGGAGTCCAAGCGCGACCTGGTCAACAGCGTGCTCGGCGGCGACGGCATCTCGTCGGCGCTGTTTACCCGCGAAGATGTTCTGGCGCTGCTGGGCGGCGACGGGCGCTAACCCGCTCGGGTGGGGCCGCCAGGGCGGATAGCGCACGCTGCCCCATCGTCCCCGCCCGTTATGTGTTCATTTGCAATGCCGTGGATGGTTTGTCTGCCTTTGGGCATAAGAACCATCAAGAACATTGGCACGTCAGCAAAGGAGAACATCATGGCGAAATTCTTTAAGGATCCCGACGGTAAGCTCATTGCCGCCCTTGGCAACGACGTTGCAACCCCTGCCGGTTGCACGGAACTGACCGCAAACACTGAGGACGCGGCGCACGAGAAGCACGTGCCTGTTGTCGAGACCGAGCGCGACGGTCACGTGATTCGCGCACGCATTGGCTCGGTCGAGCACCCCAGCCTGCCCGAGCACTATATTGAGTGGATCGCCCTTGAGGCCGAGGGCCGCTTAGAGGTCCATTACCTTGAGCCCGGCATGAAGCCCGCGACGTTTTTCGCGGGCGGCTCCAAGACCGGTACCGTCTATGCCTATTGCAACCTGCACGGGCTATGGTCCGCGACGTTCTAGGAGCGCGCCCCCGCTCGGGGTATCATAGCTAGCATATGCACATGCGAGCGCCGGCTGCATTATGCGGCCGGCGCTTTTACTACGACAACGATGGGTTACGACGGAAAGGGCTGAGCCATGAAGCTCGCGCTTGCACAGATCGATATGCGCCTGGGTGATATTGAGGGCATTTGCGGCCGCATCGAGGACCAGGCTCGTCTGGCCCACGAGCGCGGGGCGCGCGTGCTGTGCGTTCCGGCTCCGCTCTTTATGGGCGCCATGCCCGGGGGCCTGGTGGGCACTGCCGACTTTGAGCACGACATGCTTGCCGGCTTGACTGGTGTCGCCGAGCGTATCCAGGAGCTTGACATGATCTGCATCGTGCCCGCGGCGGTTTCGTTTGAGGGCCAGCCGCTGCTCGACTACATGATGCTCAAGGACGGTCATGTGGTGCCGGCGCGTTCGAGCATTGCCCTGCAGCGTGGTGAGAACAACGACACGCGTTGGGCGCCGCCGGTGTTCGACGTGGACGGCGTGCGCATTGCCGTGATTTTTGACTTGGACCGCGAACTCGAGATGTTGCCGACCGGTGTTGACCTCATTGCGTATTTCCAATTCAACGCGTTTGACATGACCGACCGCGAGACTGCTGCCATTGCCGCCGTACGCAGCGGCGCCTACCGCAAGATCGCATCCAAGCGCAGCGTGTGGTTTGCCTGCATGGCGCCGGTCGGTGCTTATGACGAGTCGGTGTATACCGGCGGTTCGTTTGTGCTCGACGACTGCGGTCGCGTGGTGGCCCAGGCGCCGTGTTTTGAGGAGAGCCTGCTGGTTCAGGAGATTCAGCGCGGCGTGATGCTCGATGCCCTGGAAGATCACGAACTGCCCGAGTTCCGTTCCGAGGAGTGGCTGTGGCAGGCGCTGGTGCTCGCCGTGCGCGACAACGCCCGAGCCCACGGTGCGTCGCGTGCTGTGGTGGCGCTCGAGGGCGACTTGCCGTCGTCCCTGCTGGCGGCGCTGACCGTCGACGCTCTGGGCCCGCGTAATGTGATTGGCCTGGTGCTGGGGCGCAACCGTATCTTTACGCCGGCGCAGGAAGAGGCCGAGGCTGCCCGCTGTGCCGCCGTCCGCGCCATCGCCGAGCGTCTGCACATTCGCACCGTCGAGCGCGATGCACCGGATGCGGCGCGTGTGCTCGATCGCGACGTGTCGGCGGGCGATGCCGAGCGTCTGCGCTCGCGCACGCTGGGCCTCATGCTGGAGGACACGGCGCTCGAGCTGGGTGCGATGGCGCTGAGCCCGCTGTCCAAAACCGAGTACGCGCTGGCGGCGCCGGCGCTTTGCGGCGGCTACCAGGGCGATTACGCGCCCTTTGGCGATGTGTACCTGTCGACGCTTGAGTTTGTGGCGCGTGTGCGCAACCGCACGTCTGCCGTGGTGCCCCAAGAGCTCGTGACGCTCAACGCGGTGGAAGATTATATGGAGCGAGTGCTGGCGCAGGCGCTCTCGACGCTCGACGGTCCGGTCGATATGCTCGACCGCGCGGCACAGCTGCTCGGCGGGCTTGAGCCGGGTGAGGTCGATGGCGCGCTCGAGGCGCACGTGGACCGCAATCGATCTTTCGACGACATCCCGATGGCCGCTGGCAAGCCTGAGGCCTGCTCGCTGCTGCTGATGCTCGTTCGACAGGGTGAGGCTGCCCGCCGCATGTTGCCGACGGCGCCGATCGTTTCGTCCCGTTCGTTTGCCGAGCGCTCCTGGCCGTACATGCTCGCGTGGTCCGACCTGGGGCTTAACGGCAAGGAGCGTATGACGGTCGATTCGCTGGCGCGCGCCGAGGTGCGCCGTTTTGCTGACGAGGATACGAGCGAGCGCGTGCGAAACGAGATGATGGGCGTGCTGGGCGAGCTACTGGGTATTTCGCCCGAACAAATGGAGGAGTTGCGCTCTGAAGACGGTCAGCGTCGTTTACACGAGGGAATGAAAAAGTTCGAGGGCGAGGTTCAGGACGCCATCGATAAGATGATGGGCGGCCAGGGCGGACCGCAGAGTGGGCCCCAGGGCACGCCGATGCCGCATCCGCCGGTGGATCCGAGGCAGTTCCCGTTCTTTAGCCAGAACTAGGGCAGACGGAAACATTGCGGGAGAGATTCTCTTACACACATTGCTTCTGCCGAATCTATCTTGCTTTAAGCACTTTGCCCCCGTTGTGTTATTCTAGAACAGACGTTCGTGAATAGTGCGCGAGGCCTTGTCTTGCGCCGTACTTGTGGCGAGGGGAGGTTGGCTTGGTTATCTTGGGCATTGACCCCGGTTTGGCCCATACGGGTTGGGGGATTATCGAGGAGCGGCGTGGCGAGGTTCGCTGCCGTGCCTATGGCTGCATCGAGACCAGTGCCGGAAGTCCGCTCGCGGTGCGCCTGTCGCATATCGCCCATGACCTTAAGGGTGTCGTCGAGCGTTATCGACCCGATACCGCTGCCATCGAGAGCATCTACTTTGGCGCCAACGTTCGCTCGGCCATTCCTACGGCGCATGCCCGCGGCGCTGCACTCGTGGCTCTTTCGGAATGCGCGCTCGAGATCGGCGAGTACACGCCTATGCAGATTAAGCAGGCTGTGGTGGGTACCGGTGCCGCAGATAAGCGGCAGGTCGCCTATATGGTGCGCACGCTCACGCAGCTCGATCACGACCCGCATCCCGACCATGCCGCCGATGCCCTGGCCTGTGCCATCTGCCACGTAAACCTCAGCCGCACCCGCGCCCTTACCGGTGGCGAGTTCTATCAACAGAGAGGAACCGGATACTGATGATTTCCCAGCTCCACGGAACGCTTGTCGAGGCCACGATGAGCTCCGCTGTCGTCGACGTGTCGGGCGTTGGCTTTGAACTCGGCATCTCGGGTAGCACTGCGGCCACGTTGCCGACGCCCGGCGGCGAGGTCCGCCTCTACACGCGTATGCAGGTGCGCGAGGACGCCATGACACTTTTCGGTTTTTCCTCTAAGGATGAGCGCACGATGTTCGACCGGCTCGTGTCCGTCTCGGGCGTTGGCCCGCGCTTGGCGCTCGCCGTACTTTCCACCTATACCGTGGGACAGCTGTATTCCCTGGTGATGGCCGAGGACGACAAGGGCATGGCCAAGGTGCCCGGCGTGGGCAAAAAGACCGCCCAGCGCCTCATCTTGGAGCTCAAGAGCACCTTTGCCAAGGACAAGGGCTTTGTGCCGGTCGACGTGATCCCGGGGCAGGTTGCGATGCCCGTGCCCGCCGCCGCTCCTTCGGCGATCGATGACGCCCGTGCGGCACTCCTTTCCATGGGCTTTAGTCCGCAGGAGACCGATGTTGCCCTGAGCGGGTATGATGGGCAGGATATGCGTGTCGAGGATTTGCTCGGCGCGGCGCTTAAGCGACTCGGAATGGATTCGTGATGTGGGAAGCCGATGACTCTCAGGACCTGTGGACGACGCCCGGCAACTCGCCGGCGGCATCCATGGCGCACGGTGAACGCATGGTGGGCTCGGAGCTGACGGCCGAGGACCTCGATGTCGACCGTACCCTGCGCCCCCAGCGCCTGGATGACTACTGCGGCCAGGAGCACATCAAGCAGAGTCTGCGCGTGCTTATCGAAGCGGCGCAGAGTCGTGGCGAGACGCTCGACCACGTGATCTTCTCGGGTCCTCCGGGCCTGGGCAAGACCACGCTGGCCACCGTTATCGCCAACGAGCTGGGCGCTCAGATCAAGACCACGAGTGGCCCTGCCATCGCGCGCACGGGCGACCTGGCGGCCATCCTTACTAACTTGCAGCCGGGTGATGTGCTGTTTATCGACGAGATCCACCGCCTCAACCGTTCGGTCGAGGAGGTCCTGTACCCCGCGATGGAGGACTTTGCCCTCGATATCGTGATTGGCAAGGGTCCGGCGGCGCGCTCGATTCGCCTGGATATCCCCAAGTTTACGCTGGTAGCGGCAACGACCCGCTCAGGCATGTTGACCGGCCCGTTGCGCGACCGCTTTGGCATTTCATATCGCCTGGATTACTACACGGTCGAAGAGCTCGCGCAGATTGTGACGCGCTCGGCAACTATCCTTGGCGTGGCGATCGACCATCCGAGCGCGCTCGAGATCGGCTCGCGTTCGCGCGGCACGCCACGTCTTGCCAACCGCCTGCTCAAGCGCGTGCGCGATTACGCACAGGTGCGTGGCAACGGCCCTATCGAGCTCGATATCTGCCGCCAGGCGCTCGAGTTCTTCGAGATCGATGAGCTCGGTCTGGACTGGATGGATATTCGCATTTTGGAGACGCTCGCTAAGACGTTCTCCGGTCGCGCCGTGGGACTTACGACCCTTGCCAGCGCGGTGGGCGAGGACCCGGGCACGCTCGAGGATGTCTATGAGCCCTATTTGCTGCAGTGCGGGTTGATGATTCGTACGCCGCAGGGCCGTCAGGCAACCCTTCGCACCTTTGAGCACCTGGGGATTGAACCTACCGTTTAGGGCGATTTGTTTTGGCGGGCTGTTGGGCTATCGCTGGGCATCGGGTAAACATATCGCCGTTCATCGGTTATGGGCGTTTTACTATTGCGCGCCCGTGCTATGCTGAATTGGTCTTTTTCTCATTCGGTAACGAAAGGACCGCCCATGCCTACTGACATCGAAATCGCACGTTCTGTCACGCCGCTGCCTATTACCGAGGTGGCCAAGAACGCCGGCGTCGACGTTAAGCACCTTATTCCGTACGGCTTCGACAAGGCTAAGGTCGACTATTCACTGCTCAACGAGCCGACTGACCACCAGGCCAAGCTCGTCCTCGTGACTGCCATCAACCCCACACCCGCTGGCGAGGGTAAGACCACCACGACCATCGGTCTGGCCGATGGCTTGCGCCGACGCGGCGTCAAGAGTGCCGTGGCCCTGCGCGAGCCTTCGCTCGGCCCCGTCTTTGGCGTTAAGGGCGGCGCTGCCGGCGGCGGCTGGGCTCAGGTCATCCCCATGGAGGATATCAACCTGCACTTTACCGGTGACTTCCATGCTATCGGCGCCGCCAATAACCTGCTGGCCGCCATGCTCGACAACCATATTCAGCAGGGCAATCAGCTCGGTATTGACGTTAAGCGCATCACTTGGAAGCGCGTCGTCGATATGAACGACCGTCAGCTGCGCCACGTCATCGACGGTATTGGCGGTAAGGCCCAGGGCGTGCCGCGCGAGGACGGCTTCGATATCACCGTCGCCTCCGAGGTCATGGCAATCCTGTGCCTGTCTACGAGTATCAGCGACCTCAAGGAGCGCCTGGGCGAGATCGTCGTCGGCTACAGCTTTGCCGGCGAGCCCGTCCGCGCCCGCGACCTTAAGGCCCAGGGTGCCATGGCCGCGTTGCTTAAGGACGCGCTCAAGCCCAACTTGGTGCAAACGCTCGAGGGCACGCCTGCGTTTGTCCACGGCGGCCCCTTCGCCAACATTGCCCACGGCTGCAACTCTATCATGGCCACGCGTATGGCGATGCGCTTTGGCGATGTCGCCATTACCGAGGCCGGCTTCGGTGCCGATTTGGGTGCCGAGAAGTTCCTCGACATTAAGTGCCGCATGACGGGCGTTCGCCCCAGCGCCGTCGTGGTCGTCGCCACCGCTCGTGCGCTGAAGTACAACGGTGGCGTCGCCAAGGCCGACCTCAACGAGGAGAACCTCGAGGCACTCAAGGCCGGCATGCCCAACCTGCTGCGTCACGTCGACAACATCCAGAACGTTTATGGTCTGCCCTGCGTGGTCGCCATCAACCGCTTCCCGACGGACACCGAGGCTGAGCTTGCGCTCATCGAGTCCGAGTGCCAGAAGCTCGGCGTCAACGTTAAGCTTTCCGAGGTCTGGGCCAAGGGCGGCGAGGGCGCGCTCGACTTGGCCGATGAGGTCATGCGCTTGATTGAGCAGCCGAGCGAGCTCAAGTTTGCTTACGAGGACGGCGCCGATATTGCCGACGCTCTCGAGGCCGTTGCCACTAAGGTTTACCGAGCCGATGGCGTCGACTTTACGCCCGCTGCCAAGCGTCAGCTCGCCGAGCTGCGCGAGAACGGCTTTGGCAACCTGCCGGTGTGCGTCGCCAAGACCCAGTACAGCTTTAGCGACAACGCCAAGGCCCTGGGCGCTCCCGAGAACTTCCGCATCACGGTGCGTGAGCTCAAGGTTTCCGCCGGTGCCCACTTTGTGGTCGCACTGACTGGCAGTGTTCTGACCATGCCGGGCCTGCCCAAGGTCCCCGCGGCCGAGAACATCGACGTCGACAACGACGGCAACATTACCGGCCTGTTCTAAGCCTGCTGCCCATAGCTGCTTGTCCGCCCCGTCGCGCCTACCAAGGCCCGGCGGGGCTTTTTTATCCTTAGGCCCGCGCATGTCTTGTAGATACCGACGGGCTCTGCCCATCATAGGCTTATGCGCGGGTAGAATGCATGGATAACTTGATGCTCACGCGCGACGGAAAGGAATCGTTGCATGGATCAGGACAAGACAACCGTGATGGGCGGCTACGGCTCCGCGCAGGCTGGCGATAGCGCCGATGCGACCCGCGTTGTTCCCAACCCCGGTTATACCGACCCCGCCGCGACGCAGCCTTCTGCCGAGCCAACCCGGGTTATGGGCTATGGCGACACAGCGCGGGATTCTTACGCTGCATCTTCGCAAGGCCCCTATGGCAACGCAACTCCGGACCCGTTTGATTACGCGCCGCAGGATTCTTATGTCGTCTCGACACCGAATCCCTATGATGACCTGCCGCAGAATCCCATTCCGCAGCCTCAGCAGACGACGTATATGCCTCGCACGGCGCAGCCTCGCTACGAGTCACGCGAGCCGTATCGCGAGTACCCCAAGTCGATTCCGCAATATGGCGAGGACGAGGAGAAGAAGCCGTCGCGTTCGTCGAGCGTGATCAAGAAGATTCTCATCGTGCTGGCGATCTTCTTTGCGCTGTCGGTTGTGTTTGCCATTGTGTCGGGCATGCTCAACAAGCGAGGGAGTTCAACGGCCGATACTACTGCCGAGCAAACCGAGTCCGCCTCGTCTAGCACCGTCGATCTGAGCGATATCCCGGGGCAGTACTGGTCCAACGCCAAGAAGCTCCTCAAGTCGCGCGGCGCTGATCTTTCGAATGCCGTGGTCCTGACTGATGATGGCTCAACGCCCGTCGTCGATGCCAACTGGGTCGTTACTTCTGCTTACTATAACGACAGCGGCAACCTCGAAATTCAGCTCACGCACAAGAACAGCTCGGGCAACTCACCCGACGGCCAAAGCGGTACCGACAGCTCGAGCTCCAATACGCTGGAGGACTTGAGCAACAAGGCACAGGAGTTGGGAGACAAGGCGCAAGAGCTGGGCGATACGGCACAAAACCTGGGCAATACCGCGCAGAACTTGGGCGACATGGCGACGGATGCCTGGAGCGCCCTGCAAAACGGCATCTCGGGCGCGCAGGGAAACTAGCTGTTAAGTGGGCTACAGCTGCTCTGCTGGACGGTCGGGCGAGCTAAAGCCCGAATCAAACGTGACGACGCATGAGACATCGGGCCGGCGCTCGTGCACGATGCGCGTGACGAGCTCCAGCAGCTCCTCGTCGGATATGTCAAAGCCGTCGGGACGCACAAGGTCAAATGACACAAAGCCATCGTGTTCGTGAAGGTCGTGGATGGAAAGCTCGGGGTCGATCTGCATGACGCCGCGCTTGACCCAGCCGCGCAGATCGTCGCCGGTTGTTGCGATGGGGTCGCAGTGCAGCGTGATGCCGATGCCCATCTGGCGCTTGATATCGTGCTCGATGGTGTCCAGGATCTCGTGGTGCTCAAATGCGTCGCCCTCGCCGGGCATCTCCACGTGGGCGCTGGCAAACTGACGACCAGGGCCGTAGTCGTGCACCATCAGGTCGTGTGTGCCCAAGACCTGCGGATAGGACATGATCTTGTCGCGGATTGCCTGGACGAGCTTGGGGTCGGGCGCTTGCCCCAGCAACGGGCTGATGGCGTCGCGCACTAGGCCCATGCCGCTGATGCAGATGAAGATGCCCACGCCCAAGCCCGCCCAGCCGTCGAGGTCAAAGCCGGTCGTTTGCGAAATAAGCGCCGCCGCTAAGACCGAGCCCGAGGTGATGACGTCGTTTTTGGAGTCCTGCGCCGTGGCGATGAGCGTCTCTGAGTCGATGCGGTCGCCCAGCGTGCGGTTGAACGCGGCCATCCAGAGCTTAACGAGCATGGATGTAGCCAGTGCTGCAAGGGAAACGAGCGTGTAAGCGGTGGGGGAGGGCTTGATGATCTTGGTAACGGACTCGAGGATCAGGTTGATGCCGACGGCGCAAACCAGGACGGCGACGAACAGGCCGGCTAGGTACTCATAGCGGCCGTGGCCATAGGGGTGGCCTTCGTCTGCCGGGCGGCTGGCAAGGCGGAACCCGAGCAGGCTCACGATGTTGCTCGAGGCATCGGAGAGGTTGTTGAAGGCATCGGCGATAAGCGAGACGGAGCCGGCGAGCAGGCCCGCGATGCCCTTGGCCAGGCACAGGGTGATGTTGAGGCCAATGCAGATGAGGCTTGCGGCAAAGCCCGCGTTGGTGCGGCAAGATGCATCGACCGGCTCGCCCTCGCTGCCGGGAACAAGCGTATGTACCAGCCGATTTACAAATAGCATAGCGGTCGTCCTCACAATCATGTTTAAGGGGATAGTGTAGCTCGCGCGGAGGCGCTGTGCACCGATGCTCAGAAAATGCAGCAATAGTCTGCCGGTGCTAACGAGCGAGCCTTCTCGTCTGCCAAGGTGGTCCATTTTGGGCCACATGGGTATGGGCATGTGCCTGTTTGCTCGACATACTTAATGTCGACAGCCCCTGCGCAAAGGAGGATGTATCCATGGACGAGATGTTTGCCATTAAATGTCAAAACTGCGGCGGCCCTATGTACTCGCACCAAGCTAAGCGCAGCTTTGAGTGCGCCTATTGCGGCGCGGTCATTCCGTGGCAGGCGGACGCCGGAGAGCCCAAGAGCGCTTTGGGCATTCGCCATACGCCGTTGACGGTGGTGGATGGACTGCTCAAGCTCACGCATGTGTCGCAACTCGAGCGCCCGGAGGACCCGGACTGGTATTTCTTCAATTCGCACTGGCGCAATCAGTCGGTCCTGGAACATCTGCTGTGGGAGGATCGCGGCACGGCGCAGGAGTTCCAAGAGGCCACACATGTGAGCATTCCTTGCCCCTTCTGCGGAGCGTCCTTTGAGGGTGAGTCAACGCAGCGTGTGTTTGAGTGCCCGTCCTGCGGCAACAAGATCGGCATTGCCGACCTGCTCAAGCCCGGTACGTTTAGCAAGCGCCTGACCTTGGGCGTGGGTGCGGAGTATGTGCCGGAGCAGGGTATTCCATGCGAAATCTCGCCGCAGCAGGCGCGTGCCAACGCACTGCAGCTGGTGCACCAGTATGCGGAAGCCTTTGCCGGGCACGACGTGGAAGACGCGATCCAAAACGACATGATGCTCTTCTATTTCCCCATGGCGCTGGCGGACTTGCGCATGATGGCGTCCTTCCCGGGCAAGGGTCTGAGCAAGGAAACCCTGGTGTACTACGAGGTGCTCGACTGGGCATACCCGAGGGCAAACTACCTGGATGTTCGCCTCATGGGCATTTTGGAGCCGTGGGACTTTGCCAAGGTCGGTCCGTTCGATCCCGCCATGCAGGAAGGCGATTTCCGCGTCGTCTCCGTCGATGCGTCTACCAAGGACCAGGTGGTCATTGATAAGCTGGCGCTCGACGTTGCGGGCAACGACGTCGAGGTTGTACTGGGGCTCAATAAAAAGAGCATCCGCACCTGGGCGCGCAAGGCTCGCAAGCATAAGGACGGCCTGGTGATGGTGCCGGTTTACTTTGTCGACCGTCCGGCAACGGACAGCCGCGACGGCGAGCAGGTGCGCATCGCCGTAAACGGCCAGACGGGTCGTGCGGCCGCGGTGGTGTTTAGCGACAAGCGCGAAACGCATATCGTGGCGCCGCTCAACCCGAGCCTGCATCTGTCCGGCGAGAGCACCGTGCACGCCACGCCCATCGAGGTCAAATACGTTAAATCGCCCTTCCTATACCAGATCGTGCGCCGTGGAGGTGGCGAGCAACCGCGCCAGGTTGCAGCGGCAGCTGAGGGTTCCTACCGAGAAGAAAAGCCCAAACGCAAGGGCTTGTTCGCTGCGATCTTTGGTAAGTAGGGGAGTGGTGCCGGGGCGTCGGGCTGCATCGCAAGGTCATGAGACGAACTTAAGACTGCTGGGAACGTGCTACCATTGCCGATAGCCTTAATCTTGTAAGAAGCGGAGGCCAGATTATGGGTTTTGCGGATCAGCAGCTTCAGCTTCAGGTACCGTATTCTCCTGACGACACGTTTAATGCCTTGAAGGCAGCTATGGAAAAGCTGCCTAAAGTAAAAGTTGATAGTGCATCGCCCACAACAAGAACAGTTGCAGCCGAGATTGGTATGAGCCTTTGGTCTTGGGGCGAAAAATATCAGTATTTCGGTTGTTCCAGTTGAAGGCGGATCTGGCGTTACTGTCAAGTCGTCATCTAAGGTCAGGGCAAACGTATTAAACGGGGGCAAAAATGCAAAGAATATTGCCAAGATAGTCGATGCCCTATCGAAGGAGCTCGAGCGGTATCCGCAGGTTTCACAGACTATTGAGACGCTGGCGGATAGTGGTTGATGTAGTTGCAAGGCTTGAGAGGCTTGCAGCACTGCGTGAGAGTGGAGTACTTACCGAGGAAGAGTTTGCTGCAGAAAAGGCAAAAATCCTTTCGTAATCAGGCACGATGGTTGGATTTGCATTCTATTATTGAACTTGTTTATACCAGGCTGAAAACATCGTGTGTAATAAAGGTGCGTAGTAGCCTCGTCTTGATTGGCGGATGTAAATAAACGGTGGAACGGCTGTAAAAGAGCCTTGCCACTGGGTAAAATCAGGATGTGCCGCGGAACCCGCTCCTCAGTCGGTCAACTTTGGAAGCGCGGGCAACGCAGGTACTATCGTCTAAAGGGCCGGGTGCGACCGGCCCTTTGCATGACTCCCTTCGCTATCCGTTACTGCTCATATTCCCGCCAGATCGAGTAGAGGTTCCGGACGATGCCGGTTACATACATCGAGAGGCGCAGGATTTCAAGAAACAAGTTCATAGGCTTCCCCCCAATCGGAGATCGGAGCGTTGCCCGCAGGCGGATTCCGCGGCAGTCGTAATTCTACCTCACAGGCCGCGGCGGGAGACATCCTACCCGCCCCATGGCTTGGAGCAGTGTCGATCTAACGGGCAATCAAGCCTCTAGTTCTCTTTGAATTGAGCAAGCATCTGCCCGAAGAAGCTTAGTTCGGATGGCTCATAAATGATCGAACCGCCGTCCGCGGTCCTGTAGACCCCGCAGGGGAGGTAACGCCCGTCGGGGAGGACATAGAGGCTGGCTTCCTCCTTCAGTCCTACTGGAAATAGCGGAATCCCGTTTTCGTCCACTTGGAACTCGTTTATATTTGCGATCTTCCTCTCCATGATGCCTCCTGCCTTATTTCTTGAATGGCGCCTTAAAACAGGCAGCTCTCAATCAGCTCTTTGCCGCGCAGAGTGTCGATCCACTCCTGTGGGATGGCTTTGAGACCGTATGTCGTGCCGGCGAGGGCGCCGGCGACGGCTGCGGTGGTGTCGGTGTCGTCGCCTAGGTTGACGGCGGCAAGCACGCAATCTTCGTAGCTGTTAGTGTTGACGAAACACCAGGTGGCTGCCTTAAGCGTGTCGCGCACGAAGCCGCCGGACCTGATTCCCTGCTCCGGTATGCTTTTCAGCTGGAGCGCCCACGAGGGAAGTGTGCCATTCAGCACGCCTCTCATCAGCTCGACAAATATAACGCATGCGTCGGTCGACGTTCTGTGGGCGTGCGTAATCGCGGAGACCTTGCTGACCTCTTCGTCTGTCGCATCGGTGAACGCCAGGGGAGCGATGCGCATGAGCGATCCGTTGCCGTTGTCGCGCTCGCCGGAGCCTCCTTTGCCGGTGCGCAGGGCGCGGGCGGTCGTACCGCCGTAATCGAAAACGCCGTCGATCGTATACTCGCCACGGGCAATCCAGCTTACGAACTTGTCGCGCATGTCCGCGGTGTCGATGTGCCCGAGCTCCCTAATCGAGTCGCAGGTAGCAAGCGTCATAGATGTGTCGTCGCTCCAGGTGCCGGCGGGTTGCCCATGCGTGCCGTAGCCGATCATGTCCGTGCATTCGAACGCACCGCGGGGCCTGAACTCGTAGGGAACGCCCAGCGCGTCACCGACGGCAAGCCCATAGATGCAGTCGCGCAGTGTTGTTTTCGGTCTGTCTGTCATGGAAAGCTCCTCTTATCCCGGGTGATGTGGAGCGCCGTCGGGGGTATCGGTCGCAACGTGCCGCTACCCTTGCGCTTCGCCATTAGTCGCTTCGTTGATGGCGCGGTACTCGGCACTCAGCTCGCGCGCCAGCTCTTCCTTGCTTGGAAGATACGGCAGGTATTTGGCGGCAAACACTTGGTCGTTGTCTTCGGGCAGCGTATACTCGACGATCGAATCGCTTTTGTCCGCGCAGAGCACGATGCCTATGGGCGGATTGTCGCCTTCGTTCATGAGCTCACGCGTGTAGTAGTTCACATACATTTGCATCTGGCCCAGGTCCTGATGCGTAAGGTCATCGGTCTTAAGGTCGATGAGCACGAAGCAGCGCATCAGATAGTTGTTAAAACAAGGTCAATATAGAAATGGCGCCCATCAAAGGTGATGCGCTTTTGGCGCGCCTCGAAAGCGAAGCCACGGCCAAGCTCCAGCAGGAACTTCTGAAGATGTGTGATGAGCGCCTGCTCTAGATCGCTCTCGCGAAACGCAGTATCGTCCGAGAAACCTAAAAACTCCAGCACATATGGGTCGCGGATGATATCCTCGGGGCGATGAGCCGGGGTGCTCTTTTGGATTTCCTGGGTGACGACCTCCTTGTCCTTGCTGGCAAGTAGGCGCTCTCGGAACATGGTGTTGATCTGGCGTTCGAGCTGACGCGTGCTCCAGCGAGAATCGGCGCATTCGTTCATGTACCATGTTCGAGTTTCGGGGTCAGGAATGCGTATTAACCTGCGGTAATGTGTCCAGCTCAATTCGGGACGCAGTGAGTCCCGAATTGGAAATGCAAGATGGAACTGACGCATTTTACGCAGCTCTCTTGCTTCAAAACCTTTACCAAAATCTTTGGTAAGTTTGATTGCGAGGGCCTTGAGCAGTGCCTCTCCATACTTGGCGCGCTCCTCTCCGCCCTGCTCATCAACAATGCTCTTGCCGATCTCCCAATACGCCTCAACCATCGCAAAGTTAACGGCGGTATAAGCCTTGTCGCGAGCGGCGTTGAGAATCGAGGAAACCTGCTTGTAAAAACCTTCGGGCACGATTGCCGATTCTCCACGGTTTACCAGTTCGCCCATCACTGTCGCCCCACTTTCCTCTTGTGGAATGCATCTTTATCGTATCTAGTTTAAAGCCTCGCGCGGACACGAATTGCTGTGCTGTCTGGCACCTTCGCATGGGAGCCTTGCGGTGACTAAAATGTGGCCATAGAGACAGTTTTAACGAACCCCATGGGAGTGGCACGCATGGACAACAACACCTTGCTGTTTCAGGACAAGGGTTCGGGTAGGTTTAAAGACGTCAAGATCTACCCTAACCGTATTGAGGTGCTCAAGAAGGGCACGTTTGGTGGCAAGCACACCGAGATTGTCTATCTTAAGGACATCACGGGGGTCAACAGGATCAAGGGCCGCGACGTTTTCCTACGTAACAGGCTGTTGACCGCTTGCGTCTTTAGCCTGAGCAGCCGTGCGAGGGCCCAGGAGTTTGTTAACGCGCTGAACATGGTGATGTAGCCCATGGCGGCGTTCGGGCCAAGGTAAAAATCGGGGGCGCAGAACGGTGTCCTGCGCCCCTCATTAAATCAATGTGTCCAAAAGGGCCGGCTGGCCTAATCGTCAACGTCTCCGTTGTCTTCGCGGTCATTTGCAAGCATTGCTGCGCCGGCGACCGTCGTCGCCACGGCGGCAGCGGCGAGCCCGGCGGCAATGCCGGAGACGTCGCCCGTGTCGGCGAGTTTTCCGCCCGAGTTCTTGCCCTTGTTGCCCTTACCGTTCTTATCAGTGCTGCCTGCGTTGGAACCCGTGCCACCGTCGGTGCCGGTGCCGGTGCCGGTGCCGCCTGCACTGCCCGAGGCCGCTACGGTAAAGCTTGCGGCTCCGTCGGTGGCAAGCGTGTAGTTCTGCGCCGCGTCGCCCAAGAGACCGTTCACGCGCACCCAGTACGTTCCTGCGGCAAATGTTTCGCCCTCGGCCATTGCCGTGCCCGGAGCGCCGTTCGCGTCGCGCACAAACTCGAGCTGGGCCGTGCAGGCATCGGTTTCGAGCTTGCCCTCGAGTGATGCCGCAATCTTGGCGCGCACGTCTTCGCCGGCCTTAAGGCCTTCGAGTCCCTCAAAATGGGGCGTCAGCGCGCGTGGATCGATATCGATGGGCACGGAGCCCCGCAGCTCCGTAACGGTCTCGTTGCCCAAGGCGTCGACATCAACGTATTCGATGGCAAATGCACGGCCCGAGGCTGCTACGTTGAGTACGTTGCTGCTGTCGACGAGGCGGAAATGACCCTCGCCAATGGTCTTGCCATCCTGGAGTGAGGCATCGCTCAGCGAGTCGCCGTATGTCATGCGCATACGGGTCGGGAGGTAGTACGAAGCTGTCTGCTTGTGCTGTGCATCGTAATTGCGCTGGTAGATGCTCCGGGCCAGCGCCGCATCAACAAAGTCGGATGCGATGATGCCAATGTGCTTGAGGTAATCTGACTTTGTATCCTCGATGCCGCTGGGATTGATGTACGGGCTCTTGTACAGATGCTCGTTGACTACTCGTGCCGAGGTAAAAGGATTGCCTCCGTGCGACAAGCCCGTGCAGCTGGTGTAGTTGATAGACCAGCAACGCTCCTGGACTTGCACCTTGGCCCTGTCATCGTCCACGACGTCCACCTTGTTGCGCGTGCGCCCGGTCGTTTCCTTCAGCGCATTATCGACCCAGCTGAGCTTGTCGGTTCCCGTGAGTTTGTACTTGTCCTGGGCGTATACCTTGGTGCAATAGGGCTCTTTGTCGCCTGTTTCCCCCGCGGCTTCAAAGCCCCGCGCGTCTTGGACGAGACACATAGTGGTGCTGTCGGAGTGAGCCTTGATCTTGTCATCCCATTCGGTAAGGTTGAGGCCCCACGTATGGCCGCTTGCACTGTTGCCGGCGAGCCTAAATCGACGCAGCAGAACGATCTTTCCGCGCACCTCGCCCAGCGTGGGGACGTGGCTCGACGTGTAGAACAGGTTGGGGTTATCGGCCATAACCTTGGCGAAGGCCGTCGTTATGCTTTCGTCGGTAGCCTCATCGTTGCCGCGCGATACGAGCATGATGAGCGCTTCTGACAGGTTTTCGTTCAAAAACGTTTTGAAGTACCCGATGACATCGGAGAGATGCAGATAGTTCCCGTCTTTTTTGAGTAGGTAGACAATCCCGTGGTCGATACCGGGGTCGTCGCCCTTTCCGAGTCGGATATCAAAATAGCGGATTCCCTCGAGCAACTGCGTGGGAATGTAATCCTGCTGGCATTTTACTTGCGAGGATTGGGGCTCAGTGTCGTTGTCCACGCTGCAGGTGCCCGAATCGTGCGTACCCGGGATGCTCAGCTCGTCGAGGAACTTGTTGTCGTCGACGTATTTCATCCAACATGGCCCATCGACGTAGCTGCTGTACGTGATCCAGTCGAGGCTGCTAACCGTGGCATCGTTCTTTTTCATGTCGTAACCGATAAGTTCGAGCTCCCACGGAATGCTCTTACTCTTATGGCAGATCTTATTGTTGTCCTGGTCTTTGCCGTTCGATTCTATTGCCAAGTACTTAATGTCTTTTTTCTCGGTTTCTTTCTCGACCGTGCGGTCTCGGATGATATAGGTTCCGTTTGATTGACGCTCGAACGCAAAAGCGCGGCTGGGCTTGTTGTCATACTCGCCGCCCCATACGTGGATGACCTTTCCGTCTTTGTCCGAGTCGTCGTCGACCGACCAAATGCTGTAGCCCGTCTTTTATGCTCTTCGAAATTGAGCAAGGTGCGGATAGCATACCAGTTTGTATCGTCATTCTTGGTCGTTACGTTCTCAAGGATGAGCTTGTTGGACGTACCGTCATTAAACAGGTGGCAGACGTTGCCGCGAACGTTGCCGTCTTGGTTGACGCTTGCAGTACGAAAATAGCCCGCGGGGCGAAGGCGAATGACGAAATTACCGAGGTGCTCCGCCGGTTTGGGCGTGTCGTCTGCAAATGCCGCTCGCAGGGGAATGCCCGGTGCCGCGGTTTCTGGCAGGCTTGCAAGCGGCGACAGCGCCGCAAGACCTAAGCCCAGCGTAAATGCTCGGCGGCTGATGGCATGGTGTTCGGTCATAACTCCTCCATTCGCAGCGTGCGGTTATGCGATAGTTTTGGTCACTATACTGCCCAGATGTTTAAAGATGCTGGTTTAATTGTCTGCGCGGCGCAATAAATCGGTGGGCGGACGTGTTGAGGTGTTTGTCGTTTTCGTACTGTTGCCACATTTGGGGCGGTTCCGGCGTCCGGCGCCCTCGCGTTCGCCGGCTACCGGCATAAGAAAGGGAGGGCCGGTTTACCGGCCCTCCCTGGGTACGAAGTGCTGGGGCACCGCCGCTTGTTAGCGCTGCGCCCGTGTTTCCCGTTGCGCTCGCCAGTCGCTTAGCGCTTGATCTCGATATCGTCGAGCTTGACGTCCATGGCCTCAGTCTTGGCCTTGGCGATGTCATCGGCAAATTCCAGGGACTTCATCATGGCTTCGACGGCGTCCTTGTGCTCCTCGACGTTGTCGATGCGCACGTAGACGCTGCCGCCCTCAACGTCGGTGAAGTACTCAGTCGTTACGCCGCCCGAGTGCGTGAAGTAAGCACTGCGCCAGGTCTTGCCGTTGTATTTAACGGGGTCGCTTTCGGTCCATCCGGAGTTGGCCTTCCACTTTGCCTCGTAGTCGAACAGCTCGTCGGCGTTCTTGTCGGGGTCGAAGACAGGAATGAAGCGGTCGCTCGCGTGCTCGCTTTCGGTGAACTTAAACTGGGCCCTGTCGGCCGTGTCGCCGGCAACGTCGGTAATCTCGACGCCCTCGGGGACCTCGACCTTAAACCAAATGAAGTCGGTCCTCATATCCACGGCTGACTTTTCTGCTCCGCCGCCACCGCTGCTGCCGGTAGCGCCACCGCTTCCGCCACAGCCCACCAGGGCAACCGCGGCAAAGAGGCTGATGCAGAGGGTGAGAATCGCTAAGGCCTTCTTTTTCATGGTCGTGTCCTCCTCGATCTGTAACCGCCCATGGATTACCTGCCTTTACTGTACGCGCGGGCGGCTCGCTAGGGTGGGCCATGTGTCCCATTCTGAGGGCCGGATTTGCGCCGTTAAGTGGCAATATGCGCGGGCGCAAAAGAGGGGAGGGCCGGCCGATCCGATCCTCCCCTGGCTGGGCGTCCGATCATTTAATGACTGCGCATGCGATGCTGCGTGCGAGCCCCTAATGCTTGATCTCGATGCTCGAAATCTCGACTTCGCGTGCCTCGGAAACTGCCTCTGCCATGTCATCGGGGAACTCGATGGAGTTGAGGAGCGCCTCGGCTTCTTTCTTGTGCTGGTCGAAGTTCGAGATGAGGACGTAGACGCTTCCTGGTTCAACGTCGGTAAAAAGGATGGTTGAGATGCCGCTGTTGTCTTCGTACGTTCCGACGAGCCACGTCCTGCCGTTATATTCGACGGACCCGCCATCCTCCCACTGGAACGTTCCAGTGTGCCTTTCGGCCTGCTCTGCAAAGGACTCTTCGGCCGTCATCTTCTCTTGCCAAACGGGGATGAAACGGTCGACTGTGGTGTTCTCGTTCTCGGGGAAGGTGAGCTGGACCCTGTCGGCATTCTTGCCGGCGGAGTCGCTTACGCCGACGCCCTCGGGCATCTCGACCTTAAACCAGATAAAGTCGGTCTTCTTGGCGACGGGGGCCTTTTCCTTGCTCTCGCTCTTGGCGGTGCTGCCGCTTCCGCCCGATGCGCTCCCGCCGCAGCCGACAAGGGCAAATGCGGCAAAGAGGGCGATGCAAAGGGAAAGAATCGATAGGGTCTTTTTCTTCATGGTGGCGTCCTCCTTGTCTGCCAGGGACATCGTGTGCCGCGGATCGCTGGGGCAGCGGTTACGCATGCACATGATGCCTTTGTTTACTGTGCGGTTATTCCTCCATTCGTCGTCCGGTGCCGTGATGAGCTCGCCCCAACATAGGGCTCCTTACCTATATGTATGCCCCAGTTGCCGCTGCCCGGAAGTCTCGAAAGGTGGGCCATGTGTCCCATGTTTGCGGTGTCGACGCCTATCGTTCGTCATAGTAATCCGCGATGGCCAGGTGCGCTGACGCTCGAGTACTTATGGGCTAGACTTAGCAGCATTATGTGATCGATGCGGTCGGTCGGCGGTTGCCACCCGACCGATGTATATGACTTGAAGGTGCATGTGTATGAGCCAAGAGATGATGGACAAGACCTGCCGCGGGTTTGCCGAGGCGCTTGCCGCGCGCGAGCCGGTTCCCGGCGGCGGTAGCGCGAGCGCCTTTGTGGGCGCGCTGGGCGTCTCGCTGTGCGGAATGGTTGCCCGCTACGGTGCGACTAATCCCGCGCTTGCTGATCGTGCGGATGACCTGACGCGCGCGTTTGCCCAGGCTGATGAGCTGGCCCAGGAGCTTGTCGAGTTGGTTGCCGAGGACGTTCGTGCCTACAGGCGGGTGTCCGCGGCGTACGGTATTCCGCGCGACGATCCGGCTCGAGCGTCCGCGATTCAGGATGCGCTGCATGTGGCCGCTATGCCGCCGTATCGCATTATGGATGCCTGCGGGCGTGCACTGGCGCTGCTCGAGGACATGGCCGACAAGGGTTCGCGTCAGCTGCTGTCCGATGTGGCGTGCGGCGCCGTGTTCTGCCGTGCCGCTATGCAGGGCGCGAGCTTGACGCTCTTTGCGAACACCACGTCTATGAAGGATCGTGCACGCGCCGAGGAGCTCGAGGCAGCGTGCGATGAGCTGCTGGATACGTGGCTGCCGCGCGCCGATGCGCTGGCGCGCCGCGCCGCCGACGCTGCAAGGAAGAGAGGATAGCCATGGCTGAACTGCTGAAGGGTGCTCCCGTTGCTCGCGCTTTGACTGAGGAACTTGCTGCTCGCTGCGCAGTCCTGCGCGAGCGGGGCGTTGTTCCGACGTTGGCTATCGTGCGTGTAGGCGAACGCGAGGACGACCTGTCCTACGAGCGCGGTGCGCTCAAGCGCTGCGAAAAAGTGGGGATTGAGGCTCGTCGCGTTTTGCTTTCTGCCGATGTTTCGCAGGACGAGCTGTTGGCGGCCATCGAGGACATTAACGCCGACCCAGCTGTCCATGGCTGTCTGATGTTCCGCCCGCTGCCCGCCGGCCTTGACGAGAACGCAGCCGCCGCGGCGCTCGATCCCGCCAAGGACGTTGACTCCATGACGCCGGCTTCGCTGCTCACCACGCTTTCGGGGCGCGGCGAGGGTTTTGCTCCTTGCACGGCTGAGGCCGTGTTGGCGCTACTGGATCATTACGGCGTTGAGCTGGATGGGGCCAAGGTCGCGGTCGTTGGTCGGTCGCTGGTGATTGGCCGTCCCGTTGCCGCCATGCTTACGGCTCGCAATGCCACCGTGACGACGTGCCATACGCATACGCATGACTTGGCCGCTGAGTGCCGTGCTGCCGACATTGTGGTTGCGGCCGTTGGACGCGCGCGTACGATTGGCGTGGATGCCGTTCGCGAGGACCAGACGATCATCGATGTTGGCATTAACTGGGATGAGGACGCTGGCAAGCTGGTGGGTGACGTCGATTTTGTTGCCGCGGAGCCGGTCGTTAACGCCATCACGCCCGTGCCGGGCGGCGTGGGCGCCGTGACGACGGCGATCCTCGCCAAACACGTGATCGAAGCGGCCGGGTGCGCATCGAAATAGGCGTTTTGGGCTGTTTGAGGGGTTAGTTCTATACCCCGTGGACAAAAAATGCCAAATATGAGTAGTGTTGCCAAGATACTCACATATATTTTAGGCTAATTTGGCTCTCTAACGATATTTATTATCGATAGAGAGCCTATTTTATTGGACCTATGAGGAATTACATCATCTAATTTTTGAACAAATGTAGACTTTCGACACCCATACGTAGCAAAATTGCTGTTACTAAATTGGTGACAGTACTCATATTTGGCATTTTTTGACCACAGGGGTTGCCAGCGCCGTGGTTTCGCCCTTTTTGCGCCGAAGCGATACACTGTTATCGTTTGATTTCTTCGCTCAAGGAGGATGCGCATGCCGTGCACAACGATTTTGGTCGGTAAGAACGCAAGCTACGACGGGTCGACCCTGGTCGCCCGCAACGAGGACTCGTCCAACGGGGTGTTTGAGCCCAAGCGCATGCGCGTGGTGCATCCCGACGAGCAGCCGCGCGTCTACACGAGCGTCCTGAGCCACCTGACCGTTGAGCTGCCCGATAACCCCATGCGCTACACGAGCGTCCCCGATGTTGTTCCGGGCCACGGCATCTGGGCGGAGGCCGGTTTCAACGAGCTCAATGTGGGCATGTCTGCAACCGAGACGCTCACCACCAACGAGCGCGTTCGCGGCGCCGACCCGCTCGTCGACTACGTGCCCGCCAAGGGCAAGGAGGGCGAGGACGGCTATGTTCCGGCGCAGCCCGGCGGTCTGGGCGAGGAGGACATGGTGACCCTGGTGCTGCCGTATGCCAAATCCGCCCGCGACGGCGTACGCATTCTGGGCGACCTGCTCGAGCGCTATGGCACCTACGAGAACAACGGCATCGCCTTTAGCGACGTGGACGAGATCTGGTGGCTCGAGACCATCGGCGGCCACCACTGGATCGCCAAGCGCGTGCCCGATGACGCCTACGTGACCATGCCCAACCAGCTGGGTATCGACAGCTTTGACCTGGATGACGCCGAGGGCGCCCAGGCCGACCACATGTGCTCCGCCGACCTGCGCGCCTGGATGGCCGAGTGGCATCTGGACCTGACGCCGGGCGTTGAGGGCGACGGTCCGGCGACGGTCTTCAACCCGCGCGAGGCCTTTGGCTCGCACAGCGACAGCGACCATGTCTACAACACGCCGCGCGCGTGGTACATGCAGCGCTGCCTCAACCCCAGCGATGTGTGGGACGGTCCCGAGGCCGACTACACGCCCGAGAGCGACGATATCCCCTGGAGCCGCGTGCCCGAGCGCAAGGTGACCATCGAGGACATCAAGTACGTGCTTTCGAGCCACTACCAGGGCACGGAGTACGACTGCTACGGCAGCAAGGGCACGCCCGCCACACGCGGCGCCTATCGCCCCATCGGTATCAACCGCAACAGCCAGCTCGCCGTGCTGCAGCTGCGTCCCTATGCGCAGCCGGCCTATCGCGCCGTGCAGTGGATGGCGTTTGGCTCCAACTCGTTTAACGCGCTGGTTCCACTGTACGCCAACGTCGAGACCATGCCCGAGTACTATGCCGACACGCAGGCTCGCGTGACGTCCGAAAACTTCTACTGGGCCAACCGTCTGATCGGCGCGCTGGCCGACGTCCGCTTCCATGAGTGCGGCCGCGCTGTGGAGGACTACCAGGAGAAGGTCGGTGGCATGGGCCACAAGCAGATCCATGACGTCGACGCTGCCGTAGCCGCACTGCCCGAGGCCGAGGTGCCTGCCGAACTTGCACGCGCCAACGAGGAGTTTGCCGAGCGTGTTCGCGTAGAGACCGATGCCCTGCTGGGCAAGGTGCTCTACACCACGAGCTGCGCCATGAAGAACTCTTTCGCGATGAACGACAACGTGAGGTAGGGATTTCCCGTCGATCGAATAGCGCTAAAACGCTTTGTCGCTTTCACTCGATCTTGGGTACAAGAACGCCAATGCAGTTGTTTATGATTGGAGACAACCATGGTTATGAAATTCGATCAGCTTGTTAACGGTGCCATCAACGTGGGCTTCGGCGCCGCCGCCGTTGCCGTCGAGGGCGGCAAGAAGGTCCTCGACGACCTCAATACCAAGGGCGAGCAGGTGCGCAAGGATGCCGGCACCCCCGATATCGCCCGCAGCGTGTCCGATATGTTCGAGCAGGCCGGCGGCACCATCTCCGATCTGTCCGAGCGCTTGGGCATGCAGGGCGAGACCGCGGCCCAGCGCGTGCTTGACGAGCTCATACTTGCCCGCGTCCGCGTCATGACCGCCCCCGAGCGCACGGCCTTCCTGGCCCATGTGCGCGACATCGTCGATTCGGTCGAGGACAACGTGACCTCGGTGCCCGTCGAGTCCGTTGAGCCCGACGATGCGAAGGATACCGAAGAGGCCGAGTAGCAGCGCAGATGGCAGATTCCACCACCGATTACAACAATCTGGATCCCTTGGGTGACGAGGCGGCGGTTGTCGATGAGGTCGATGCCGTCGTCTCGGGCGCTCGCAAGAAGCCGCGCACTGTCGATATGGTCCCCGAGGAGCCCGACGCGATGGCGCCGGACGAGGAATACCAGCTCACGCCGGCGGGTCGCCGCGAGCGCATCGGACAGATTGTTCGCCTGGTCAAAAAGTACCGCGTGTGGGATAACCTCACGCCGGTTCGTTTGCGCCGCCTGCTCGAGGAACTCGGCCCCATGTTCGTCAAGATGGGGCAGATTCTGGCCAACCGGTCCGAGATTCTGCCGCAACGCTTTTGCGACGAGCTGCGTCGTCTGCGCTCCGACGTGGAGCCGGTGCCGTACGAGGTCGTACTCAGTTGTCTGGAAGAAGAATACGGCCTGCGCCTGGGGGAGATGTTCGATGCGATCGACCCCAATCCGCTTGGTAGCGCATCACTTGCGCAGGTGCACCGCGCTCGTCTGGTGACGGGCGAGGACGTGGCCGTCAAGGTGCAGCGCCCCGGTGCGCAGCAGGTTATGGCGCAGGACATCGATATCATTCGCTCGGTGGTGCGTATCGTTTCCAAGTTCGTCAACACCGATCAATTCGTTGACCTGCACGGTGTAGTCGAGGAGTTGTGGACCTCATTTCGCGAGGAGACCAACTTTTTGGCCGAGGCGAAAAACCTCAACGACTTCTACGAGTTCCATAAGAGCGTCCATGGCGTGACGTGCCCTAAATCCTATCTGGACCTGTGCACCGAGCACGTGGTGGTCATGGATTACGTCGACGGCATTTCGATCGCCGATCCTGAACGC
>CABRCR010000008.1:0-75348 GCA_902469435.1 uncultured Collinsella sp.
AATCAAAACCACCCCTAAAAGGGGTGGTTTGCTCTTAGGGTATAACCCTTGGATTTCCGGCACGCGTCTAAAGGCGCCGGCCCTCACGGGGTTCGGGCCGCACTGCAGGTTGACCCGTGACGGGCCGGTCAAACCGGCGCTATTTGCGCCCCGGCCCCCTATCGAAGGGGTCCTCGTACTCCTTGACGCTCAGCCGGTCGAGCGCGATGTCGGCCTTCTCCTGCTCCCGGATGTACTTCGCGATCGTCGCCTCGTTCAGGCCGACGGTGGAAACGTAGTAGCCCTCGGCCCAGAACTTCCTGTTGCCGAACTTGTACTTCATGTTCGCGTGCCTGTCGAATACCATCAGCGAGCTTTTCCCCTTCAGATAGCCCATCACGCTGGACACGCTGTACTTCGGCGGTATCGCCAGCAGCATGTGGACGTGGTCGGGCATCAGGTGCCCCTCGATGATCTCTATCCCCTTGTACTGGCAGAGCTTCCTGAAGATCTCCCCAAGGTCGGACCTTATTTGGTTGTAGATGACTTTGCGCCTATACTTCGGCGTGAACACGACGTGGTACTTGCACATCCACTTCGTGTGCGACAGGCTGTAGGCCTTCTGGGCCATACGCCACCACCGCCCTCTCGACTCGGATTCCTTGCGGCCTGAACAATCGCAAGTGTCCGGCGAGGGGGCGGCTTTGTAAAGCCGGTTGTCCCCACCCGCATAGCGGGTGGTTTCTGATGCGGCGCGCTGCGCGCCCCGCACAGGCTAAAGCCTTTAAATAAAAAAACCGCCCCGTATGGAGCGGTTTTGCCCTTTATATATCGAGCGCCTCGGCCATCGCTGCCGTAGTGATTGCCGTGGCTCCACAGCAACTGCCCACCATTGCGGCACCGGCATGTCTCCATTCGATGCATGCGCGCGCGAAAGCTTCGGGGTTCTCGTGCCATACGGGGCCATCCTGAGTCTGGACCGGATCGCCCACGTTGGGACGCACCGTGACGGGAGTAGTCGCCGATGCAACCATCCTGGGCACCGCCGCGTTCGCGGCCGCAAGCGAACAGCAATTAACACCAACCGAGTTTGCGCCGTGTTTTTCGGCGTACAAAACGGCTGCCTCGATGTTGAGGCCATCGCCCAACAGGTCGCCCTTATCGTCAACGACAAAACTCACCAGAACAGGCATGCCGTCGGCGGCATCTCGGGCGCCGGCAAGCATGGGCTGCAAATTACGGATAGACGTCACCGTCTCGATCAGCAGACCGTCAACACCAGCATTGAGCAAGGCGTGCGCCTGTTCGCGCGCAATGCCTCGGATCTCACGAAACTCGGCCGAGTCCTCGGCAAACCACTCAATACCGATCGGACCCATCGAGCCCAGCAGCAGCTGAGGGTGCGCCTGGCGGGCATCGTCGACGGCCCCGCGATTGACCTCCGCCACGGACGGCGCAATCTGGTCGTGCTTGAGGGCATAGCTTGATGCCTGAAAGGTATTGGTAATGAGTACCTGCGCGCCGGCGGCGACATACAAGCGATGGATACGAGAAACGGTCTGCGGCTCTGCCAGATTCCAAAACGCCGGTGGAATATCGGCGGCGTCGTACTCACTCAACAGAACACTGCCCATGGGGCCCTGCGCCAACAAGGTCTCGCTCGACAAGCGGCGCGTAAGTTCCTCGGCACCAAAGCGATTGTAATAACTCGTATCCATATATATCCCGCTATTCCTCGACGCTGATTCCCTGCTTTTCGAGATAGGCGAGCCAGCGGTTCATCGTGTCCTCGGATAGCGCATGCTCCATCATGCAGGCCTCGGAATCGGCTCGCTCAAATTCGACACCGAGCTCCTGAACCAAAAACGTGCGGACGAGGCGATGACGGTACCAGATAGCCGTGCCAACCTCGCGGCCGCGATCGGTCAGGACTACCTTGCCGTAGTGCGATTGCTCGACAAGCTCGGATGCCTTGAGCGCCGAAACCGCTTTATTGACCGATGCCTTGGAGACGCCAAGGCGCTGCGCGATGTCGACCGATCGCACGCCGTTGGTTTCCCCCTCTTCGCTTTCAATGCGAACCATGCACTCCAAGTAGTCTTCGTTCGCCACCGTCAGATGTAGTTCGCGCGAGCTATTTGTCGTATCCATGATCTTCCGTCCCTTCTGCATTCAATGGCTGATTCTACCCCATCCAAGCGTCGCGGTATGCCGTGGCATACCGTGCTAGAGTTCTTGTTGCACACGACGACCAAGATTGGAGCGGTCTTTATGGAAAACACCACCACGAACCCCGATGTCCTCGAGCGCTTTTTGCGCTACGTCCAGATCAACACGCAGTCCGAGGATGCAAACTGCGACCAGGTACCCTCGAGCGTCGTTCAGTTTGACCTTGCCAACGTGCTGGCTGAAGAGCTGCGCGAGCTTGGTGCGGAAGATGCCCACGTGACCGAGCATGCCTATGTCTGCGCGCATATCCCCGCAAGTGCGGGCGCTGAGGACAAGCCCGCCCTTGGCCTGATCGCCCATCTCGACACCACCGAAGTTGCACCGGGCGCCGGCGTGAAGCCGCACATCGTACACTACGAAGGCGGCGACCTGGTCTGCGGCACGGTTGACGGTAAGCCCGTTGCCATGAGTACCGCCAAGCTTCCCGCCCTGAACGACCTCGCGGGTGAGGACCTGGTCTGCAGCGATGGCACCACGCTGCTGGGCGCGGACGACAAGGCAGGCGTCGCCGAGATCATGTCGCTTGTCGCGCGTATCGCTCAGGACCCCTCTCTGCCCCATCCCGCACTCGGCATTTGCTTCTGCCCTGACGAGGAGATCGGTCACGGAGCCGAGCTGTTGGATATCGATACCTTTGGCTGCAAGTACGCCTACACGGTCGACGGCGGCCCCATCGGCGAGCTGGAGTGGGAGTGCTTTAACGCCGCCGAGGCGACCATCCGCTTTGAGGGCCAGTCCATCCACCCGGGCGACGCCAAGGGCCGTATGGTCAACGCAGGCAATCTGTTCTGCGACTTCAACGCGTTGCTCCCCTACGTGCAGCGCCCGGAGTATACGGAAGGCTACGAGGGCTTTTATCACCTTGAGGGTGTATCTGCGACCGTCGATCACGCCACGGCGCGCTATATCGTCCGTGATCACGATGCCGCCAAGTTCCAGCAGAAACTCGACCTTATTGATGCCGCCGCCTCGATGCTCAACCAGCGTCTGAGTGAGGAGCGCGTGACAGTTGAGATTAAGCAGCAGTATCGAAATATGGCCGAGATCGTTCGTGACTATCCCGAGCTTATTGATGTTGCCAAGGAAGCCTACCTTGCCTGCGGCGTTGAGCCCCAAGTGCTGCCGATTCGTGGCGGCACCGACGGCGCTCAGCTGTCGTTCCGCGGTCTGCCCTGCCCCAACCTTTCCACCGGCGGCTATTGCTACCACGGCGTCAACGAGTTCGTCCCGGTCAGTTCGCTCGTCAAGATGACCGACGTGCTCCAGGAGCTCGTCGCCCGCTTTGCATAAGCCTGGCTGCACAAGTCCAAAAGACGAATCGCCCCGTCCTCTACAGAGAACGGGGCGGTTTTTGATACAAGGGGAGTAGTCAACATCGCAGGTTGAGCCAACGTCAGCGAGCGCCGCCCAAGGCGAACAATTTGTCATTCAAAAGGCAGGGCATTGACCTTCTGGTCATGCCCTGCCTTTTGAATGACAAATTGTCGCCTTGGGCGGCGCGCAGCGTCGAGTCGTTACGGCGTTTGGTAAAACGCCGTAACTTAGTAGTTGGCCTCGTAACCGTTGCCGTCGCCGGTGGGCTGTTCGTAGTAGTCCGAATCGCTCGAATCGCTTGAGTCATCGGAATCGTCAGAGCTGACCGATGAGGTTGCGGTACCGTTTGCGTAGTCGTCAGACGTGTTGTTGTTCAGGTCACCGATCGTAGAGCTGGAGCCGTCGGAAAGACCCATGGTGTTGGGACCCTTGGGATCCTTGCCGGCATCGACGCGCTCCATCATTTCCTTGAGCTCGTCCTCGTAGACAAAGACATAGCTCACGCCGTCGATCATGGTGCTGTCGTCGGCGTACGAGGGCAGGTTGGCCGAGTAGATACCGTCGACATCCATACCGCGCATGGCGTTGACCGTAGAGACGATATCCTGAACGCTCATATCGGTCACGAGCATATCGGACAGCGAATTAACCAGGCCAAAGATCTTCGTGGCATCGAAGTTATTGAGAATCTGGTTGGCAAGGGCGCCAAGCACCTGACGCTGGTGGCGCATGCGTGTGTAATCGCCGTCGGCATAGGTGTAGCGGCAGCGGGCATAGGTAAGGGCGGTGGCACCGTCCATATGCTGCTGGCCAGCGGTAATCTTAATATCCAGGTGCTCGGGGTCGTCAACATCATCGGTTGCGTTAATGTCGATACCGCCAACCGAATCAATCAGCGCCTGCATACCGTCGAAGCTAACCTCGGCATAGTGGGAAATCTGAACACCGCACAGCTCGTTGACCGCCTCGACCATGGCCTCGGCGCCGCCAACGGTATGGCAGGCGTTGATCTTCATGGTCTCGCCCTTGTACTCGACCTTGGTGTCGCGCGGAACGGAAATGAGCGTCGCCTGCTTTTGCGTGGGGTCGATGCGTGCCAGGATAATCGAGTCGGCACGATACGTATCCTCGCCCGGACGGCCGTCGGTGCCAAGAAGCAGCACGTAGAACGGATCCTTTGCCTCATCGGTGTCAACCAGAACCCGACGCAGATTGTCAGTAATGACATTAGAATCGCCGAGCTTGCCCATAATGGTGGCAAACCACAGGCCGGCAGCGGTAGTGGCACTCAGCAGCACGCCAAGCACGACAATGAGCGCGACGTGACGAATCGTGTGGCTACGGCGACGTTGACGAGCGCGCTCGGAATAGCGAGCCACGTTATCGCGACTGTAGATCTTGGCCTGCGCACCAGTTGAGGGTCTTCGGGTGGTGGTATCCGCGAGGGGCTTTTTATTAAACATAGGCAACCTGTATTAGTAGATGACGGGATCGGGGACGGTAGCATGCTCGACATGCGCGCCAAGCGCCTGCAGCTTTTCGACAAACTGCTCGTAGCCGCGCTTGATGTGATGGATAGCCGAAACCTCGGTCGTCCCGTCGGCGATCAAGCCCGCTACGACGAGGGCCGCTCCGCCGCGCAGATCGGGCGAGGTAACCTGTGCACCCGAGAAGCCCTTGACGCCATGAATCATGGCATGATGGCTCTCGATACGAATGTCGGCACCCATGCGCACCAGCTCAGAGGCAAACATAAAGCGATTCTCGAAGATGTTCTCGGTAATAACGGAACTGCCGCCGGAGAGGGCGGAGAGCACCATAATTTGTGCCTGCATGTCGGTCGGGAAGCCGGGGAACGGAAGCGTCTGGATGTCGACAGGCTTGATACGCTCGGCACGGTTCACATGGACGCCATCCTCGACGCGCTCGCAGTCGATACCCATGAGCTCCATCTTCTTGAGCACCATACCCAAGTGAATGGGACAAAAGCCCGTGACATCGACACCGCGATCGTCTGCCATCAACGCACCGGCGACGATAAAGGTACCGGCCTCGATGCGGTCGCCCACTACGCGATGGGTAACAGGATGCAGCTCTTCCACGCCCTCGATGGTCACGACAGGCGTACCGGCGCCAACAATCTTGGCACCCATTTCGTTGAGCATGTTGGCGAGATCGACGATCTCGGGCTCGCGGGCGGCATTGTCGATAACCGTGGTGCCCTGCGCGCGCACGGATGCCATAATGAGGTTCTCGGTCGCACCGACACTGGCAAACTCGAGCGTGACGGTGGTACCGCGCAGGCCCTGAGGCGCGCTGGCGTTGATGTAGCCGTGGGCGGTATCAAACTCGACGCCCAGGGCCTCGAGACCCAGAATATGCATGTCGATCTTGCGGGCACCTAGGTTGCAGCCGCCCGGCATGGCGATCTTGGCGCGATGGAAGCGACCCAGCAGGGGCCCCATGACGGCGGTGGAAGCACGCATCTTAGCGACGAGCTCATAGGGAGCCTCCCAGGAATCGACCTGAGAGGTATCGATCTCGAGCGTGTGCTCGTCGAGAACATCGATCGTAGCGCCCATGCCCTTGAGCACCTTGCCCATCACGTGGACATCGGAAATATCGGGCACGTTCTGCAGCGTCGTCTTGCCCGGCGCCAGAAGCGTTGCCGCCATGAGTTTGAGCGCGGAGTTCTTAGCACCCGAGACGGGCACGGAGCCTCCGATGGCGTGGCCACCCTCAACGCGGATAATATCCAAGGTCTACCCTTTCAAAAAGCATGCCCGGGGTGGCCAAGCCATCCCGGGCATGATGTGTTCGCAAATGGTCGAACGCTAAATCGTTTGACTATTGGGCAAGCTTGAGCTTACACCATGCGATTTCATTATAGAGGTAGGCGCGGCGTGCATCATCCTCCGACAAATTACCCAGCTTCTCTTCAAAACCTTGAATATCAGCTTTAAGCTTGTCGGCATCGACGGTCGCCAAATCGCAAGCGCGCTCGGCGAGAACGGTCACGACATCGTCCGCAACCTGGGCATAGCCGCCGGCCACGGCAAACGTGTGGTCGACAGTGCCCATGGCCTTATCGGAAACGCGAACGTAACCGCGGTCGATCGTGCAGATCTCGCTGGAGTGAGCAGGCAGAACGCCAAACTCGCCATCCGTGGACGGAATCGACACAAACGCAGCGTCGCCCTCATAGGCGCAGCTCACGGGGCACACGATGCGGATACGCATAACCTACTTCTCCCCCATCTTGCGGGCGCGCTCGCGCACGTCCTCAATCGTGGAAGCATAGCGGAAAGCCTGCTCGGGCAGGTCATCGGCCTTGCCGTCGACAATCTCGGCGAAAGAGCGAACGGTATCCTCGACGCGGACGTAGACACCGGGGTTACCGGTGAACTTCTCGGCGACGTGGAAGGACTGCGAGAGGAACTGCTGAATCTTACGGGCACGGTTGACCGTAAGGCGCTGTTCCTCGGACAGCTCGTCCATACCCAGAATGGCGATGATGTCCTGAAGGTCGGAGTACTCCTGCAGGAGCTCCTGGACCTTGACGGCGACACGGTAGTGCTCCTCGCCGACGATCGAGGGATCGAGAGCGTCGGAGGAAGACGCGAGCGGGTCGATAGCCGGGAACAGGCCGAGCGACGAAATGCTACGCGAAAGAACCGTGGTAGCGTCGAGGTGCGTAAACGTCGTGGCAGGCGCCGGGTCGGTCAGGTCGTCTGCGGGGACGTAGACAGCCTGGACGGAGGTAATGGATCCCGTCTTGGTCGAGGTAATGCGCTCCTGGAGGTCACCCATCTCGGTAGCCAGTGTGGGCTGGTAACCAACGGCGGACGGCATACGGCCCAGCAATGCGGAAACCTCGGAACCCGCCTGGGAGAAGCGGAAGATGTTGTCGATGAACAGCAGGACGTCCTGGCCGCGATCGCGGAAGTACTCAGCGGTGGTAAGGCCGGCCAGACCGATGCGCAGACGCGCTCCAGGCGGCTCGTTCATCTGACCATAAACCAAGCAGGTCTTGTCGATAACGCCAGACTCGCTCATCTCGAGGAACAGGTCGGTGCCCTCGCGGGTACGCTCGCCGACACCGGTGAACACCGAGGTGCCGCCGTGCTCCTGGGCGAGGTTGTTGATAAGCTCCTGAATCAGAACGGTCTTGCCGACGCCGGCGCCGCCGAACAGGCCGGTCTTGCCGCCACGGATGTAGGGCTCGAGCAGGTCGACGGCCTTGATGCCGGTCTCGAAGATCTCGGTCTTGGTGGTGAGCTCGTCAAAGCGGGGCGCTGCATGGTGGATGGGGTAGAACTCCTCCACCTCGGGCATGGGCTTGCCGTCGACGGGCTTGCCCATGACGTTCCAAATGCGACCGAGCGTCTTGGGACCAACGGGCATCTTCATGGGCTCACCGGTATCGGTGGCGATGAGGCCGCGCTGCAGGCCATCGGTCGAGGACATGGCGACCGTGCGGACGACGCCGCCCGGAAGCTGGCTCTCGACCTCAAGGATCGTGCTCAGATGACCGATCGGGGTCTCGGCCTCGACCGTGAGCGCGTTGTAGATCGGGGGCACCGCGCCGTCAAACTTGACGTCGACGACAGGGCCGATGATTCGCACGATGCGACCATCACCGGCAGTCGTCTTCTTGGTGGCTTCCTCGACCGCAAGCTTTACGGTGTTATTAGCCATTACTGTTCCTCCAATGCTGAGGCTCCGCCGACGATCTCGTTGATCTCGGTCGTGATCGAAGCCTGGCGCACGCGACTATACGTGCGGGTAAGGGTCGAGATGATC
Source organism: uncultured Collinsella sp. (assembly GCA_902469435.1). Taxonomy (GTDB): domain Bacteria; phylum Actinomycetota; class Coriobacteriia; order Coriobacteriales; family Coriobacteriaceae; genus Collinsella. Next base: position 8,326 of record CABRCR010000008.1, read on the forward strand.
GCGGTGGCGTTTTCCGTCGCGGAGTGCATGGCCTTGCGGCGTGCACCCTGCTCGGCAGCCGCCGAATCGATCAGGGCCTGGTAGATGACCGTCAGGATATAAGACGGCACAAGCTTGCCGAGAACATGCTCAGGAGAGGGCACGAACTCGAACGTGGACGAGATGCGCTTAGGGGCGTCGGTCTCGTTCTTACGCGGACCGTGGGCCATAGCGATCATCTCGGGGTCGAGCGGCAACAGATGCTCGACGCGAAGCTCCTGATCCACGCGGTTCTTGGCGTGGTGGTAGACAAGCTCGACACGGTCAAGCTCACCGGCACGATACGCATCGCAGATATGAGAGGAAATCATGCGGGCCTGATTGAAATCGGGCTCAGAGGAGTTGCCCTCAAAGTGCATGACAACGTTTGCGCGGTCACGGAAATACGTGGCCGGCTTACGCCCGCACGCGATGATCTCGCACTCGATGCCGTCGTTCGCCCAAGAAGCGGCGAGCTTTTCGGCCGTGCGCTCCACCGTCGTATTGAAACCGCCGGCAAGGCCGCGGTCCGAGGCAATAACGACAATCAGGCCATGCTTGACGCTCTCATGCTTCTGCAGCATGGGATCGGTGCCCGAACAGGAGGCGTCGCCGGCGACCGTCAACATGACGTCGGTCAGCGCCTCCTTATAGGGCTCGGCCTGCTTGGAGCGATCGAGGGCACGACGGATCTTGGCCGTAGAGACCATCTCCATCGTGCGCGTGATCTGCTTGGTCGTGGTAACCGAGGAGATTCGCTTCTTAATGTCGCGAAGGTTGGCCATGGGGCTTAGTTCTCCTCTGATCCAGAAACATCCGAATGGTGCTTGGCCATGAACTGCTGCTTGAAGTCGCCGATGACGCGCAAGAGCTCAGCCTTGATGTCATCATCGATCTTCTTGGCGCGAACCTTGTCGAGCAGCGAGCCAAAGCCATTGTCCATGTACTCGATGAGCTCGGCACGGAAGGGCAGCACGTCGGCGATCTCCAGGTCATCCAGGAAGCCCTCGTTGCCAGCGAACAGCGTAACGATCTGCTCGCCAACCTCAAACGGCTTGTAACGCGGCTGCTTCAGGAGCTCGGTCATGCGAGCACCATGGGTCAGCTGCTTCTGAGTAGCCTCGTCGAGGTCGGAGCCGAACTGCGTAAAGCCAGCGAGCTCCTGGTACGAAGCGAGGTCCAGACGGAGGTTGCCGGCGACCTGCTTCATGGCCTTGGTCTGCGCATCGCCACCGACGCGGGACACGGAGATGCCCACGTCGACTGCCGGGCGCTGACCCTGGAAGAAGAGCTCGGACTGCAGGTAGATCTGACCATCGGTAATGGAAATGACGTTGGTCGGAATGTAGGCCGAGACGTCGCCGTCCTGGGTCTCGATGATCGGCAGTGCCGTCATGGAGCCGTAACCGTTCTTCTTGGACATCTTGACGGCACGCTCGAGCAGACGAGAGTGCAGGTAGAAGATGTCGCCAGGATAGGCCTCGCGTCCGGGCGGACGATGCAGCGTCAGCGACATCTGACGGTAGGCCACAGCCTGCTTGGACAGGTCGTCGTAGATGACGAGCACGTGGCCGCCGGGGTTGGTCTCGCTGGCGGGCTTGCCGTCCTTGCCGTTGTACATGAAGAACTCGCCGATAGCGGCACCGGCCATAGGCGCGATGTACTGCATAGGGGCGGAATCGGCAGCGGTGGCCGAAACGATGATGGTGTAGTCGAGCGCACCGTGCTGAGCGAGGGTCTCGCGGATGTTGGCAACCGTGGAGGCCTTCTGGCCGATGGCGACATAGATGCAGACCATGCCCTTGCCGCGCTGGTTGAGAATAGCGTCGATGGCGATGGCGGTCTTACCGGTCTTACGGTCGCCGATGATGAGCTCACGCTGACCGCGGCCAATAGGCACCATGGAGTCGATAGCGAGCAGACCGGTCTGAACCGGCTCGCACACCGGGGTACGGTCGATGACGCCGGGGGCCTTGAACTCGATGGGGCGACGGTGCGTAGCGACGATGTCGCCTAGGCCGTCGATGGGCTGGCCGAGCGGATTGACGACGCGGCCGAGCATGGCGCGGCTCACGGGGATATCCATAATGCGGCCAGTGGTGCGGCACTCGTCGCCTTCCTTGATGGAGTCGACGGCACCGAACAGAACGGCGCCGACCTCGTCACGGTCAAGGTTCTGGGCAAGGCCGAAGACGGTCTCACCGGTATCGGAGCTCTTGAACTCCAGAAGCTCGCCTGCCATGGCGCTCTTGAGGCCGGAGACGCGCGCGATGCCGTCGCCTACCTCGTCGACCGTTGAAACCTCATGCGTATCGACCGTCGCGGAGAGGCTCGTGAGCTGCTCCTGCAGTTTCTTGGCGATATCCTGGGCATTGAGGGTTTCGGACATTAGGCTTCACCTCCGTACGAATTAGCAGAGTTTGCGAGGGTCTCCTGCGCGATGCGCAGCTGCGTCTTGACGGAAATATCACGACGCTCGCCGCGGGCCTCGAGCACCAGGCCGCCCACGATAGACGGGTCGACCTGCTCGATAAGGAATACCTTGCGGCCGAAGTCCTGCTCGCATTTCTTAGTGATGGTTTGACGCAGCTCGTCGTCGAGCGGGATCGCCGTGGTGACGGTCACGCCCACTACATCCTCGTCTTCCTCGGCAACATACTTAAAGGCAGCTGCCACCTTGGGAAGAAGGTCGAGCTGGTCGCGCTTGGACATGGTGTCGAGCACGGCGATGATCTCGGGGCTGGCAGAAGCCAAGCGCTCGATCATCTCGAGGTCCTCGAACACATGGTTCTCGGCCTTAGCGGCTTCCAGAAGGGAGCGCGCGTAGGTCTCGAGCACCTTGTCCCGATAGCGGCTAGTCGGCATTCAGGCTACCTGCTTCCTGGATGTAGCGCTCGATGAGCTTCTTCTGCTCGGTCTCGTCCTCGAGTGCCTCGCCCACGATCTTGGTGGCGACGGCAACGGACAGGTCGGCGATGGAGCTCGCGGCACCGGCGTAAATGGACTTGCGCTCGTCCTCGACGGTCGTATGGGCCTTGGCGATGATCTCCTCGGCCTCCTTGTGAGCAGCCTCGATGATACGGGCGCGCTCGGACTCGGCGTCCTTACGGGCCTCGAGAACGATGTCGGCAGCCTGACGACGGGCGTCGGTGACGATCGAGTCGGACTCAGCGCGCTTGGCGATAGCCTCCTGCTTGGTCTTCTCGGCCTCGTCGAGGCTCTCCTCGATCTTCTTGCCGCGCTCCTCCATGGTTTTCATGATGCCCGGCAGGGCGACCTTGGCCAGCACGATCCAGATAATCAGGAAGGCGATAAGCGCCGGGATGAACTCCGCCATCTTAGGGATGAGGATGTCCGCACCGGCAGCGCCGTCCTCGGCGAACGCGGAAACCGGCATGAGCAGCGCGGCCGCGGACGCGGAGAGTGCGATCGCGCTCTTCTGGGATGAAAGATTCATACTTGACGCTCCGTGCTATTTAACGATCAGCGCGACAACGAAGCCGATCAGAGCCAGAGCCTCGCCGAAGGCGGAGCCCATGATGAAGACGGTGAACACGCGGCCCTGGACCTCAGGCTGACGGGCCATAGCACCCGTAGCACCCAGAGCAGACAGGCCGATAGCAAGACCAGCGCCGATAACACCGAGACCGTAACCGATAACTCCCACGATTCCTCCTTTGTCGTGCGTGTCTTATTTCACGCAGGATAACCTTTTTATAACTGCCGGGCTCCATGGGTACGGGCACCGGCGGTTTAACGAATTGCCTTACCTTGAAGACGCGAACGGAAGCCTACTCCTCCTCCGCAACCTCCTCTGCCTCAGAGACATACACGGCGGTAAGGACCGTGAAGACGTAAGCCTGGATGGCGCCGACCACAAGCTCGATCGCATAGATCAGGATGAGGATGGCAAGCCAGGCCAGCGAAGGCAGGGCGCCGACGGCGTGCGCCGCGGAAACCTGCTGAAGCAGCGGCTGCATGAACATGCTCGCCATGATGGCGAACGAACCCATGACCACGTGTCCTGCGAACATGTTGCAGAACAGACGGACGGCGAGCGTGATGAGGCGCAGGAAGGTCGAAAAGAGCTCGACGACCCACACGAGCACGTTCATCGGGAAGCTCACGCCCTGCGGGGCGAGGCTCTTGATGTAGCCGATCACGCCGTGAGCCTTGCATCCGTAGTAGATGAAGTACACGAAGGCGAAGATGGCGAGCGCGGCGGTGGAGCCGATTGCGCCGGTGCCGGGCTTCATTCCCGGGATCAGGCCGATCATGTTATTGATCAGGATGAACAGGAAAAGCGAGCACAGGAACGGGAAGTGCTTCTTCCAGTTCTCACCCACGACGCCCTTGCCGATATCGTTCTCGACGTACTCGATGATGTACTCGAAACCGTTGACGAAGAAGCCCTTGGGAACCAGGGTCTGCTTCTTCTTGAACACGGCCAGGACGATCAGGAGCACGATCGTGGAGACGATCAGCCAAAACGAGTACTGCGTGATGCCGCAGCTCAGATCGCCCACGACAGGGGTGGAGCTGAACTCGCTGACCAGATGATTAATCTCATCAGGCAGCTTTTCAAAAATTTCCACGACTTACCTTTCGACCTCATGAGGATCTCGCAGCGCCTTGGCGACGCGAACCGTGCAGGCGGCCATAAAGGCCACGAAGCCGATCGCCTCGCCCAGGAGGAACATACGAAATGCCTCTCCGAACAACGCAAACACAACCAAGGTAAAGACAAGCAACGCGATCGCCGAGACCGCGAGACTCACCATGCCCTTGAGCATGTCCGCATTCTGTTTATCGTCAAGAACCGGCTTGAGCGTAAAAACAAAGGGAAGGAAGGCAATTGCGCCCGCGATGGCGCCTGCAACGATAGCGAGCAGATCGGCTATCTGAAACACTGGCTTCCTCGCTTTCCTTTTTAACGCCTCACAGCACAGTCCCAGCCAAACATTGGTGACTATTGTACGAGCCAATCGCTAAAGTACAACCGTAAAACAAACGGTTAATACGCACCTGTACGTTTTCTTAAGGCCTTCTTTATGCCGCAGGTACGGTAATACGTTTTTTCGAACCCCTCAGCGCAAAACGTCCGTTAACAGAAGTGCGCGTGGACGACTTTTGCTCGCCCGCGCGCACCGTTTCTTCGTATTTGCAGCCGCGGTCGTCTTAGTCCAGCGACTAGAGCGTGCCGTAGATACGGTCGCCGGCGTCGCCCAGGCCGGGAACGATGTAGGCAGCCTCGTTGAGATGGTCGTCGATGGCGCAGGTATAGATATGCACATCAGAATCCTTCTCAGTCAGCGACTTGAGGCCCTCGGGGGCCGCGACGATGCACAGCATGCGGATGTCCTTGACACCGCGCTCGCGCAGGTAGCTGATGGCCATCTCGGCCGAACCGCCCGTGGCGAGCATGGGGTCGACAACCAGGCAGATGCGCTGGTCGATATCCTTGGGCATCTTGCAGTAATACTCGTGCGGCTCGTGGGTGACCTCGTCGCGCTCCATGCCGATGTGGCCCACGCGAGCGGAGGGCACCAAGTCGAGAATGCCGTCGACCATTCCAAGGCCCGCACGCAGGATGGGCACGATGGCGAGTTTCTTGCCGGCGAGCTGTTTGAACGTGGCGGTAGTGATGGGGGTCTCGACCTCGACGTCTTCCATAGGCAGGTCGCGCATGGCCTCGTAGCCGTCAAAAAGCGCGAGTTCGCGCACGAGCTGGCGGAACTGGTTGGTGCCGGTGTTTTTGTCGCGCAGGATCGACAGCTTGTGCTGGACGAGCGGGTGATCGACAAGCGTCACACGGGACGTATCGTAGGTGACGGTCATGGGTTGATTGTCCCTTTCGTTGCGGCCGCAATACGGCCTTGCTGACAAGGCGCGCAGCAATGTTGCCGCCGCACGCCATGCATTAGTTTAGCGGTTTGTTGTATCGAGCAGCCCATCGCAGCCCTACTGTGCGGTACTGAGCGAGCGCCTGACTGCATCACGCCAGCCCGCAAGGTTTTGTTCGCGGCGCTCGGCGGACATGTGGGGAAGGAAGGTCCTAACGATCTGGGCATTTTGCTCCAGCTCTTCTAGGTCTTCCCAATAGCCGACGGCAAGACCCGCCAAGTACGCGGCACCGATTGCCGTGGTCTCCACCGTCTCGCATTGCAGCACGGGGATATCCAGCAGGTCGGCCTGGAATTGCATGATGAACTCGTTGCGCGAGGCACCGCCATCGACAGACAGGCGCTCAATCGAAAGCCCCACGTCCTGCTCCATGGCGCGCAACACGTCGTAGCTCTGATATGCCATGGATTCGCAGGCGGCACGTACGATGGTCGCACGGCTCGAGGCGCCGGTCAGACCGCACACGATACCGCGGGCATGCGGGTCCCACCAGGGAGCGCCCAAACCCGCAAAGGCGGGAACGAAGTAGCAGCCCTCGTTGTCGCTAATCGAAGCGGCGAGTTGTGCCGACTCGCTCACGCTCGAGATGATGCCCATGTTGTTGCGAAGCCAGTTCATCGTTGAGCCGGCGGCAAAAATAGAGCCCTCGAGCGCATAGCTGACTTTGCCGTCCGCAGCGATACCGATGGTGGAGACCAGGCCATTCTTGGATTCGACGATCTCGTCGCCGGTGTTCATGAGCATAAAGCAGCCCGTGCCATAGGTGTTTTTGGTCTGACCGGGACGGAAACAGCAGTGGCCGAACAGCGATGCCTGCTGGTCGCCCGCCACACCCATGATGGGCGGCATGTTGGTCATGATGTCGCTCGCGACGCGGCCGTAGTCGCCCGAGCTCCAGCGAACCTCGGGCATCATGGAACGTGGAACGTCAAAGAGTGCCAGCAGGTCGTCGTCCCAATCGAGCGTATGGATATTAAAGAGTGCCGTGCGGCTGGCATTGGTGTAGTCGGTGGCAAAGACCTGGCCGCCGGTGAGGTTGTAGATGAGCCAGGTGTCGATGGTGCCAAACATGAGGTCGCCCGCCGCCGCGCTCTCGCGTGCGCCGTCGACGTTGTCGAGAATCCACTGCACCTTGGAGGCCGAGAAATACGGGTCGAGCGTGAGTCCCGTGCGGGAGCGCACCAGCCCTTCTGCGCCCTGCTCGACAAGCTCGTCGATCAGAGGTGCGGTACGGCGGCACTGCCATACGATGGCGTTATAGATCGGCTGACCGCTCACACGGTCCCAGACCACCGTGGTCTCGCGCTGGTTGGAGATGCCGATGGCGGCAATGCGGTCGGAGTGGATACCGCTCTTAAACTGGACTTCCATCATGACCGCGATCTGGCTGGCAAGGACCGCCATGGGGTCTTGCTCTACCCAACCGGGACGCGGAAAACTCGTTTTTACGCTGCGACGTGCCTGCGCGACGATGCAGCCGTACTCGTCGACGATGGTCGCAAGTACCGAGGTGGTGCCGCAGTCGAGCGCCATGATGTAGGAACCGCCAAAGTCAAACGAGGCATCTTCCATGCCCAGGCTGCCCAGATTCAACGACATCGCTTAAACCTTTCTATTGCATCGGGTCGGACAGGACCCGTTCGATCTCTGATGCGGGAAGTGCGCCTTGGCGCAGGATCTGGAGCCCGCCGTGCTGAAACGACACGATGGTCGAGGCGTCGCGACACGGGGTCTCACCGGCGTCGACGGCAACATCGACCCCCTCCAGGATGCGACCCTCGACGGCGGCAAAGCTTGCCGGCGAGGGCGCGCCGTGCGTGTTGGCGCTCGTACAGGCAAGGGGGCTGCCGCAGGCGCGAATGAGCGCTTGGACCACGGGAGAGGCCGAAGCGCGCAGGGCCACGGTGTCGTCGGCAGCGCGCATAAAGGTCGGCACACAGGGAGCTGCCTTGACCACGATAGTCAGGGCTCCCGGCCAGCATCGTCGCGCGAGTATGCGGGCATCTTCCGGGATATCCACGCCATAGCGATCGAGTGCTTCGACGCCATCGACCAGCCAAGCGACGGTTTGCGTGAGCTCACGTTGCTTGAGAGTGAAGATACGGCGATAGCCGGTGCCGAGCGCAGGAACTGCGGCGCCATTGACGGCAGCCTGCGGATCGCGCGGCCACGATGGGAATTCGCTTGTATCTTGGGGCACGGCGTCCGAGAAGGCGCTGACTGCCACGGCGACACCGTAGACGGTCTCGGTCGGGATCAAAGCCAGGCCGCCGCGGCCGAGCACCTCGGCCGTGCGCTCGACGGCAAGCCGATGCGGCTCGCGCGTTCCCTCGTATACCCGATAGACCGTCTGCATGTGTATGCCAGCCCCTTACGCTCTGGTGCAAGTTTGTTTACTGTGGGGCATTCTCGCACGAAACGTTCAATCTATTTGCCCAGAGCGCATGTTGGTTTGGTGAGCGGCTCTAGTAGTCGGTGAAAGTGAGGGGGTTATTGGACTGCGACGAACTTCTTTGGCCTGCCGGCGTGGCGTTCTTGGGCGGCGTAGCGCTCGATGCTGTCTATCGTTATCATCCGACGGCCGTCGACGAGTTCAACATCGAGCTTTCCGGCTTTGACCAGCGCGGTAATCCGCGGAGCGGAGACTTTGAGGTCCAGCGCTGCGTCTTTAAATGTTCGGCACGCCGCTTCCCGAGCGTCCTCGTGGTCGATTTCGACTGAAAGGGCCACGACCTCGGCCGAGCGTTCGTACCCTGCCGGAGTCAAACCGTTGTTGAGGTCGTCGGCCAAAAACGCCATCAGTGCCTCGGTGGCATGGGCAATCGCGTCTTCGCGCGTATCGCCATCGGCAAAGGCGCCGGGAATCTGCGGGAAGCTGGCGCAGTAACCGTCGTCTTCTTTTATGAGAACGCAGTCATAGGTAAATCGCTGCCTCATTTTGCCTCCAACTACCGTCCAGCTTGGCGACGAATACTTGCCCACGTGCCCTTCTTTGGTCGATCACCACCAGAGCCGTTCACGGTGACAACACGATCGTTAGAAACATACTTAGCATGACTACCGACTTGCGCGACCTTCACGAATCCATCGTGCTTGAGTAGGGCAATGATTTCCCGAAAGGTAAGAGGTTGCATGGACCGACCTCTTTCAGCCGTCCTAATTATAAACTAATTTATAATTTTTGTTAACCAGTTAATAAATATTAATGGCGCTGCTTGGGCTCGGTGACGATGGCTCGGACGATGCGGGGGCGATCGGTAAGGTCATGGACGATACGTACGTCCGAAAGGCCTGCCTGGCGACAGAGCTCGGCCGCGGCATCGAGGGTACCCTCGTAGAGCTCACAGGCAAACAGGCCGCCGGCGCGCAGCATGTAAGGCGCCGCGTTGAGCAGGCGGCGGAAGATATCGAGGCCGTCGGCGCCGCCCTCGAGCGCCAGGTCGGGCTCAAAGTCCTTGACCTCGTGCGGCAGCGAGCGCATGACGTCGGTCGGGATGTAAGGTGGGTTGGAGACGAGCACATCAAAGGTGCCCCACTCTTCGCGGGGAATGGAACTCACCAGGTTGGTGAGGCTAAAGGCAACCTCATCTGCCGTGAGGCCGAGGGCGTCGCGGTTTTTGGTGGCCAGATCGATGGCGCGCGACTCGATATCGGTGGCGGTGCAGGTAACGTGGCCGCGGCGCTCCCAGGCAAGGGAGAGCGAAATGCAGCCCGTGCCGCAGCCGACCTCGAGAACGCGGGCAGTGCAGGGCCCGGCTGGGGCAGGCGCAGCGGTATCCTGAGCTAAAGCCGTCTCCTGGTCGGCACCCTCGATGGCGATGTCGTATTCGTCGAGCTCGGGCTCGGCGGCTTTTGCGGCTTCGGCTTCTGCTGCTTGCGCGGCGGCTTCCTCGGCCTCGCGATCGGCAAGCTCCTCGGCATAGGCGCGGCTACCGAGCACGTCGCTACCCAGCGCAGCCTCATCGGCGGCCGTCAGGTTGGCAGCACGGCGCTCGGCGGTCGCGCGTTCGTCGGCCAGCGCCGCCTCAGCTTTGCGGGCCTGCTCGACCTCATCGTTCCAAGGCAGCTCAACACGCTGACGGGCAGCGGCCTCGGGGCTCAGCACCTCGGCATCCAGATAATTGAGGACTTCCTCGACGAGCATCTCGGTTTCGGGGCGCGGAATGAGCACACCGGGAGCGCACGCGACGTCAATCATGCGAAACTGCGTGCTGCCGGTGATGTACTGCAGCGGCTCGCCTTTGGCGCGACGAACGACGGCCGCATGCATGGTCTCGAGCTGGGCCGCGTTAAGCGTCTCGTCCATACGCATATATAGGTCAATGCGCGCCAGGCCCGTGGCGGCGCACAGCAGCCACTCGGCGGAAAGACGGGGATGCTCCTCGCCGCGCTCGGCCAGGTACTCCTTGGTCCACTCGAGACAACGCTTGATGGTCCAGATCTCGTTTGCCATGGGGCCCTCCCCTCTTAAGCGCCGGGCGGCGCGCGAATGTCGGAGCAGATTGTAAGCGAGGCCAGCGCTTGGCAAGGGACGATTGAAGGCGATTATCGAGAATCAGCCCAGAATTTTGCTTGGAGCCTGCCTAGAGTGTTCATTCGTCGACGTCTAAATCTGCATCCGTCAAGCTTTTGGCAAGGTTGCCCCAAAACTGACCAATATCTAACCAAGAACTTGCCAAATCACTTGACGCGCGACGCGGTAAAAATCACCCCGCGACTTCTTGAACGTTTTTTCGAGCAATATTTTCAATAGCAGATGCATGCTATTAATTACTTTGAGCAGGTAGACAGCTCAAATGCCATCACAACTGATTGAATAACATCTCAAAGCAATGTGCCCAACCTAGTCATTTAAGAACGTCCCCAATGACTACATCTAAGGCGCTGCAGGTTGAGCATAAGTCAGCGAAAACGCCCCTAAGCGAGCAAGGTGACGTGAAAGAGGAGGGAAGCGTACTTTGGGTACGCGACCGACGATTGAACGTCAGATTGCCGCTTAGGGGCGTTTGCAGCGTCGAGCCGTTACGGCGTTTGGTAAAACGCCGTAACCTAAACGGCCTGTGCCAGCTTCTCGGCTCGCTCGGCGGCGGCGAGTGCCTCGATGACCGTGCCGAGCTGGTCGCCCAGGAGAACGCCGTTGTAGGTGGAATTGAAGCCGATGCGGTGATCGGTCACGCGGTCCTGGGGCTGGTTGTAGGTGCGGATCTTCTCGGAACGGTTGCCGTGGCCGATCTGGCTCTGGCGCTCGGCACCGAGCTCTGCCTGCTGCTTCTCGAGCTCCATCTCGTACAGGCGGGCGCGCAGCATCTGCATGCAGACCTCGCGGTTCTGGATCTGGGAGCGCTGTTCCTGCGACTGCACCACGGTGTTGGTGGGAAGGTGGGTGATGCGCACGGCGGAATAAGTGGTGTTAACGCACTGACCGCCAGGGCCGGAGGCGCAGTAGGTGTCGATGCGCAGGTCGGACTGGTTGATCTGAACGTCGATCTCCTCGGCCTCGGGAAGCACGGCGACGGTTGCCGTGGAGGTCTGGATGCGACCCTGGGACTCGGTCTTGGGGACGCGCTGGACACGGTGCACGCCGGACTCGAACTTCATGACGGAGTAGACGCGGTCGCCCTCGACCTTGAACTCGATGGACTTAAAGCCACCGGCCTCGCTGGGGCTGGAGTCGAGCACGGTGGTCTTCCAGCCGCGCGACTCGCAGAAGCGCTGATACATCTTGTACAGGTCGCCGGCAAAGATGGCCGCCTCGTCGCCACCGGCGGCGGAGCGGATCTCGACGATGGTGTTCTTGTCGTCGTTGGGGTCGCTCGGGATGAGCATGTACTTGATGTCTTCCTCGAGCTGGGGAAGCTTGGCCTCGTTTTCGGAGATGTCCATCTGGAGCATCTCCTTCTCATCGGCATCGGTGGTATCGTGGAGCATCTCCTTGGCGGCCTCGATGTCATCGAGCGCGCCGATGTACTCACGCGAAGCGGCGATGAGGTCGGACTGGTGCGCGTACTCCTTGTTGAGACGCGTGAACTCCTTGATATCAGAGGCGACGGCCGGGTCGGAGAGCTTCTTCTCGAGCTCCTCGTAGGCCTTGATAATCTTTTCGAGCTTGTCGCGCATGGCGGGACTCCTTTATATGCGTGAAGGTGAAAATCGGCAGAGTTGATGGGGCGCGCGGCGCCACTACGGGGGTAAGCCCGGCTAGAACATGTCGATCTTCAGATACATGCGCATCCCTTCGCGTATGGGGTACATAGTTGCGGTCTAACCCATACATGATAGCGTGCGCAGGCAAACCTGCATATAACCCGCACGGAATGATTGGACGCAGCCATTGGGGACGTTCCTTAACGACTAGTCGTTTGAGAACGTCCCCAACGGCTAACAAAGGGACTGTCGCTTTATCACATTCTAGAGCGTTTGGAGTAGAGCGACGAGGAAGCGGATGCCCTGGAGGTAGGCACGGCGGGTGATGCGCTCGTTGGTGCCGTGGACGCCGCGATCACACTCGTCGTCATCAACCACAAAGGCCGAGAAGCGAATGCACTCAGGGCAAATACGCTGGTAGTTGGCAGCGTCGGTCGCACCGATCACGGTCGAGGGCACAATTGCCACCGGCTCGAATAATCCGTTTTCCTCCGTCCCCAAAGGCTCACGGAAATAGTGGGCGGCGATGGCACGGACGGCCTCGAGCCCCGGCCCGCCGACACGCGGAGACGGCGAAGGCTCGGAGCTGCCGGGGCCGAGTTCGACCTCCACGCGCCCGGCAAGGCCCGCCGCGGCAACGGCCTCGCGGCAGCGAGTAGCGACATCGGCCACGCTCGTGCCTTCGAGCATGCGGAAGTTAATGTTGACCCACATATCCTGCGGCATTACGTTGGCACCGGCACTGCCGCCCTCGATCTGCGTGGGCGCGCAGGTGGTCGTCACCAGCGGATAGAGCTTCTTGCTGGCGAGGCAATCGCGGACAATGGCGCCGCCGTTGGCGGCAATTTCATCGGCCGTGTAGAGCCCCAGCTCGACGAGCTGGGCGGCAAGCAAGTCGGTCACGCGCGTCGGCCACTCGATATCGCAGATTGCGGTGATGCCGCGACTCAGCACCTCGAGCGACGTGCCGCCGTAGGGATTGGAAGAATGTCCACCCGCGCTCTTTGTCTTGAGCACAATGTCGGCATAACCTTTCTCAGCCAGGTCGGCGTGCATAAGCCAACCCTCGCCCGCACTGTACTCGGCAGCCGGAACGATGCGGTAGTCGCCCTCGTCGATCAGGTACTCGAGCTCAACGCCGCGCTCCTCGAGCGCGCGGCCGATGGCGCCTGCGCCGTACTGCGTCGTCTCCTCGTCCTGGCCAAAGGCCAGGAGCAGTGTGCGCTCGTGCTGCCAACCGTGCGCCAGCGCATACTCGACCGCTTCGAGAATGCCTGCGACCTGGTCCTTCATGTCGATCGCGCCGCGGCCCCAGATGTAGGTATCGTCCACGTGCCCGCTAAAGGGGGCGTGCGTCCAATCGGCCTCGGTACCCGGCACCACGGGGACCACGTCCATGTGGCCCATGAGCATAACGGGCTTGAGAGCGAGGTCGGAGCCGGCAAGCGTCACCAATAGCGAATGGTCGATGAGCTCGACCTCGCCCGCCGCGAACACGCGCGGCCAGGCCTGCTGCATATAGGCGCGCAGGTCGTCGAACGGCTGCCAGTCCACCGCCTCGGCATCCATGCTCGAGATGGTCGGAAACGACAGCACGCGACCCAAGCGCTCGCTCGCGCCAGCTTCGTCCAAATCGGCAAAATCATCCTCATGCGCAAAGAAGCGCCAAACCTCGGCCATGACATCCTTTCGATTGTGATGACGAGGGCCGCCCCACCGGAGCGGCCCTGCTACATAAGCGTTTGCGGTCGGTTATTTGTCCTCGAGATAACGCGAGAGGAACTCGCGAGTGCGCTGGTGCTTGGGATTGCCGAAGAGCTCGGCCGGCGCGGCGTCCTCGAGCACCACGCCCTTGTCCATAAAGACCACGCGATCGGACACCGTGCGGGCAAAGGCCATCTCGTGCGTGACGACGACCATGGTCATGCCATCGGCAGCGAGCTTGCGCATGACCTCGAGCACCTCTCCCACGATCTCGGGGTCGAGTGCGGAGGTCGGCTCGTCGAACAGCATGATCTGCGGATTCATGCACAGGGCACGGGCGATGGCCACGCGCTGTTTTTGACCACCGGACAGGCGGCCCACGGCGGCGTGCGCGAACTTTTCGAGTCCCACGCTCGCCAGATGCTCCGTCGCGACCTTTTCGGCCTCGGCCTTGCTCATCTTTTTGAGCGTGACGGGCGCGAGCGTACAGTTGTCGAGCACGTCCATGTTGTTGAACAGGTTGAAGCCCTGGAACACCATGCCAATGTCCTCGCGCAGTTTATTGATGTTGCAGCGCTCGGCGGTAAGGTCTTGGCCGTGAAACCAGATGTGGCCCGCGTCCGGGGTCTCGAGCAGGTTAAGGCAGCGCAGAAACGTCGACTTGCCCGAGCCCGAGGCGCCGATGATGGTGACGACCTCGCCGGGATTGATGGACAGATCGATGCCCTTGAGCACCTCGAGTGAGCCAAAGCTCTTGCGCAGGCCCTCGACGCGGATGAGCGGCTCATTGGTCTGTGCGGCGGCCGCAACGCCGGTAGTGGCGGTATCTGCCATGATGATTCTCCTCGTCTTGAGCCTAGTTGGAGCTGGGCAGCGTGGCAGGGGCCTCGGCACCGAGTTTTTTGCCAAAGGCTTCGAGCAGGCGGCTCGCCACGAGCGTCAGGATCAGGTAGACCACGAGCGCCACGCAGTAGACCTCCATCTGGCGGTAGTACACGCCGGCGACCGTGGTAGTAGCGTACATGAGGTCGAACACGCCGATGACCGAGAGCACCGACGAATCCTTGATGTTGATGATGAGCTCGTTGGTGAGCGCCGGGATCGCGTTTTTAATACCCTGGGGGAACACGACCTTGCGCATAGCCTGCCACTGCGACAGGCCCAGCGAGCGCGCTGCCTCGGCCTGGCCGGGATCGATGGACTCGATGCCGCCGCGCAGGACCTCCATCATGTAGGCGGTGGAGTTGAGCGAGATGGTGACGAGGCCGGCGGTGAAGGTACTCCAGATCTGGTTGGCCTGGGCGGTCTCGAAGCCCATGCCGCGCAGAACGGTAAAGCCCGCGTAATAGATGAGCAGGCCCTGGACCATCATGGGCGTGCCGCGCACGACGGTGGAATAGACGGTCGCAAAGCCTCGGCCAATGCTCTTAAAGAAGCGCACCAGGTCGTTGTCGACGCGATCGAAGGTCTGGGTGCGCAAGAACACAAAGAGCAGCGCCAAGAAGAAGGCGATGACGGTGCCGAAGGTGGCAAGCGCGATGGTGATCTCGATACCGCGGATAAAGAAGTCGCCGCTCTTGTAGGTCATGTAGACCAAGCTCGACAGAAAGTCGCTGGGATTGGAGTCCGAGACAATGCTCACCTGCACCAGGTCGACAAACGACATGACGCAGCGGTCGATAAAGAAGATCGCCGCGATGGCAACCACGACATAGCTGCCCAGGCGCGCGCCGCGACGGCAACGCTCGGATGCGAACGGCGACGTTTCGCGATAGTCGTTCCAGTGCATAAGCTTGGTGACGAGCGCTGCCACCGATACGACGATCCAGGCCCACAGAATCGCCCAGAGACAATCCTGGAACACGCCCGTGGGCGCCAAGAAGCTCAGCGGCGTTGGGTTGCGCTGGCTAAACGCCAGACCGAGCGCCGCGATAGCGCTCGTGCCCAGATACACATAACGGTGGTCGGCCTTGATAAAGGAGGCCAGACGATTGATAGCTTTCATGCTGCCTCCCTATGCCGGCTGACGGTCGAGGCACGCGTCCCACATCTGGTCGCGCTCCTCCTGGCTGATGCCCTTGAGCGTCTTATCGATAAGTTTGAGCAGCTTGTCCGAGCCCTTGCGGCAGCCGACGTTTGTCGTAACCTCCTGCTTAAAGCCCTCGCCCTCCGCAAAGCGAATGGGCACGATGCCCGGGTTTTGGGCCATATAGCCCTTCTCGTTTTCGGTGTTGTAGGTCACGGCGTCACAAGTGCCCTGCAGCAGGTTCGAGAACACCGTGGGTACCGAATCGACCGGATTTTTGTGGACGACGCCCGGAATCTCGTCGATGACGGTGTCGAGCATCGTGTCCTTTTGGCCGAGCACCGTGGCGCCGCTAAAGTCGCTGAGCTTGGTCGCGTTTTGGTAGGGCGAGCCCTCTTTTACGAACAGGCCAAAATAGCCGATAAAATACGGCTTGGAAAAGCCGACGGACTCCTCGCGCTCGGGCGTGGCGCTCATGCCGGCGATGATGAGGTCGATCTGGCCGTTGTTAAGCGAATCGATAAGGCCCGAGAAGCTCTGCTTGACGGCAACAGGCTCGCCGCCGAGGGCTTTGCAGACGATCTTGGCGATCTGCACGTCGTAGCCGTCGGCATAGGCGCCCTGCACGTTGTCGATGGGAATGGTGAACTCGCTGGCCTCGGAAACCTGCCAGTTGTACGGGGCGTAGGCCGCCTCCATGCCAATGCGGATCTTATCCTTGCCGATAACGGAATCGGACAGGTCATCGCGACCGCCGCCCGTCGTGGGCTGGACCACCTTGAGTGTGGACGGACGCTGGCAGCCGGCAAGCGCGCCGGCGACAACGGTTGCGCTCGCAGCGAGGGCGCTACCCAAGAAGATGCGACGACTGCACACCGGCTGGGCCTGCGCGTCGCGCTGTAGTCGAGGTTGCATCTGATGCCTTCCTGTTTTGCTTTGCTGACAATAAGACAGGATATACGCCCGCAACCAGCAACGCGGCATGTGCGCGAAAAATTAATAGACACACAGTAGTCGTTTAAGAACATCCCCAATGGCTACCTACCAAAAAGCCTCCCTGCCGGATGTGGCAGGGAGGCTTAGCGGGCGGGAAGGGACAAAGGGACTGTCCCTTTGTCACATCTAGAGCAAGGTGACGCTAAAGCTACGTTTATCGGTAGCGCCGGGAGCCAAGGTGATGGTGTTGACCTTGTGCTCAAAGACGTCGTCCTCGGTGTCCATGGTGGTATGACCGGTCCAGGGCTCGAGCGCCACAAACGGAGCGTCGTTGGCGGCAGACCACACGCCGATGTACTTAAAGCCCTCAAAGTCGATCTTGACGCCGTGGCCCGACTTGCGACCGCGCAGCGTGAGCGTGGAGCCCGGGGCATCGGTGAACATGATGGCATCGTTATCGAAGCTGCGGTGCGTAATGGGCAGCACGTCCGAGTTATCGGGAGCCTTGTAGCTACCCTCGAACGTCATAAGACCGTCGGGCGTGATGATGGGGGCCTCGTTAGTCCAAGCCTCGGTAAACGCCAGCTCGTAATCCTCGAATGCCTCGTCCTCGGCACCGGGGGCAGGCACGTTAAATGCGGGGTGGCCGCCCACCGAGAACGGCAGGTCCACGTCGCCGGTGTTGGTGACGGCAAAAGTCTGGGTAAGCGTGGCGTCGCCGGTTAGGGCATAGGTCATGTTGAGCTTAAAGTGGAAGGGGAAAGCCTTGAGCGACTCGGGCGTATCGGTGATCTCGTAGGTGACGGACGAGCCGTCCTCGGAGACCTCGACCAGCTTGTGCTCGACGATGCGCGCGAGTCCGTGGCGCGGCATCTCGCAGGTGCCGGCCGCAGACGTCGCCGTGTTGTTGCGCAGCGAGCCCACAATGGGGAACAGAATGGGCGCGTGCTTGCCCCAAAAGGCCGGGTCGCCCTGCCACAGATACTCGTTGCCGTTGAGGGCAAGGCTCGTGAGCTGGGCGCCCATGGAATCGATGGCCGCGGTAAGGCCGCCGCGCTTGATGGTGGTGACGGTAGACATGCTACTTCCTCCAAAAGTAAACAACAGTGTCGAGGGCTATTGTCCCACTCTTGGCGGCGGGGTTGAGCGTCAGGCGCAGTTATTGAGCAATAGCGTAAAGGTCAAACCCGCCCTGTGGCGTGCTATCGACCGTATCGGGCGCCTGTGAATTAAAGCTCACCGGAACCATGCGCTTTGAGGCGCGGTAACGCGTGCCGTCGGTGGCGACGGGCGGCTCATCGACCGTGAGCTCGTAGTCGCCGGGCTTGAGCTCGATACCGTCACCTTCGGAATTGACGTATTGATACTCGTCGATTGCTTGTCCCTTGAGCGTGCGACCCACGATATGGACGAGCATCTGGCTGTCGCCGCGGGCGGTGTCCCATGTCGCACCGTCCTTAACCTCGACCGACACATGCACCGAGCGCGTGCGGCTGAGCGATTGCTCGACAGACATCTCGACCTTGGCGGCGTCTTGGCGCTGCTGCTCGACATGACCCCAGATGCTGCCGATCGCCGAGCAAGCGATAACGCCGGCCATAAAGGCGATGAGAATGGGGCCGAGCGGAGAGCGACGGCCCGCGTCTTCCTCGCGAGCCAGGTTGGGGCGATGGGTGGGGGCGGGCGCCTGGGCACCCTGCGCGGGCACGTCGAGTATGCTGAAGGATGCCGTGCTGCCGGGGTCGATGGTATGGCGCGGCTGTGGGGTCTTTGCCGGCGAGATCGACATATCAGCCGGCTCGCCGAGCGTGGCCGTGGCATCGGCCTTCGCCTCGTCGGCCTCGGCCTGGGCCCAAGCCTGTTCAAAGGTTAGGGGTTCGGCGGCATCGGAGGCGGCTTCAGGCTCGACACCGGCATCGTTGCCGGTCTCGTCCTCGTCGCTCGACACGTCACACGGCGCGGGCTCGTCCCACTCTTCGTCCGGAGCCTCGCCCTCGCTATACCACCATTCAAAGTTATCGATATCCATACGGGGCGCCCCCTTGGCCTCGCAAATAAACACTTGCTAGCCTTATACCCCCAGATGACACGGGAGCTCGCCGGCACAGACAGGAAAAGCGTCACAACATTCGAGGCTTTTCCTCGTTTTCGAGATTTTCATCGAATGTTGTGATGGTTTGGGCGGCAGCCATGCCGCGAATGTGACAAAGGGACTGTCCCTTTGTCCCTTCTGTTAGAGTTGCAGGGATTGAATCCCGCTTATTCATGCGACATTGGAGTGACAGCCTTGACCGCCGCAACCACGCCTAAAAGTAAGTCAACCGCCGCCGCGCTCTCCCCCGCGCGCACCAAGCTCTGCCTGGCGTTGCTCGTGCTGTTGGGATTCTCGCTCGGCTGCTCCGAGTTCGTGGTCATCGGCATCGAAAGCGACTTGGCAACGGAACTCGGCATATCGCTTGCCACCGCGGGCCAGCTCATCAGCGTGTTCGCGCTCGTCTACGCTATCGCCACGCCGGTGCTTGCGCTCAGCACGGGGCGCTTCCGTCGTTACCAGCTGCTCGTGTGCTACAGCATTATCTTTGTGCTCGGCAATCTGGTCATGGCGTTGGCGCCCAACTTCCAGGTACTGTTTATCTCGCGCATTGTCCTGGGATCCGTCTCGGGCGCACTGCTCGCCGTGGGCGTGACGTACATCCCCGAGCTGCTGTCCCCGCAGCAAACTTCGCTTGCCATCTCGGTGGTATATGGTGCGTTTTCCGTGGCGATGGTCTTTGTCACTTCGATCGGCAAGTTTGTGGCCGACACGCTCGATTGGCACGTGGCCATGTACGGCACGCTGACCTTTGCCGTTTTGATCTGCGGAGCGCTCGTGGCGTTTATGCCGCGCGCCGGGCAGACCGACGAGCCTGCCACCTTTCGCGAGCAGGCGGGGCTCCTACGCGAACCGAGCATCATCACCGGCATGCTCATCTTTTTGTTTGGCGTGGGGTCGGTCTACGTATTCTACGGCTACGTGACGCCTTATCTTGAGCAGGTGCTGGGTATGGGCACCGTTCAGGCGAGCACCACGCTTATGGCCTACGGCGTGTTCTGCCTGATCTCGAACATCCTGGGCGGATGGATCGATGCGCGCTTTGGCATGAAGGCGCTGCTTGTGACGTTTGTGTTGCAGGCTGCGGCGTTACTCGGGCTGTTTGCCGTGGGCGGCACCATGCCGCTCGCGCTGGTCTTTGTCTTTAGCTTGGCGTTGCTCATGTACCTGTTCTCGGTGTCGTGCATCACGCACTTTATGGACGTGGCACGCAGCCGCCATCCCAAGTCGATGGTACTTGCAAGTTCGGTTGAGCCCATGGCGTTTAACGTCGGCATCTCGTTTGGCACTGCAGTGGGCGGCGCCGTGGTAAGCAGCATTGGCATTGCGTACGTGGGTGCCGTGGGCGCCGCGTTCTCGCTTGTGGCCTGGGCGCTTACGCTGGTGACGATTAAGCTCGCCCGTTGGGAGCGCAAGCGGGCGAGGGCGTAGGCTTAGGCTTAGCTGCGATACTCGAGCTCGATGATGGCGATCGAAAGGAAACCGCATATGCAACGTGTACTGTTTATCTGCCACGGCAACATCTGCCGCTCGACCATGGCCGAGTCGGTGTTTACCGAGCTGGTGCACCGCGCCGGGCGCGCGGGCGAGTTTGTCATCGATTCCGCGGCGACCTCGACCGAGGAGCTTGGCAACCCACCGCACCGTGGCACCGTCGCCAAGCTGCGCGAGGTCGGGATTCCCGTCGTTGCCCACCGCGCGCGACAGGCGCGTCGCGCGGAGTATGGCGACTGGGATCACATTGTCTATATGGATGCCGAGAACGCGCGTGGCCTGCGTCGCATCTTTGGCAACGACCCCGACGACAAGATTACGCGCTTGCTCGATTGGACCGAGCGCCCCGGCGACGTGGCCGACCCCTGGTACACCGGCAACTTCGATGCCACCTATCGCGACGTGCTCGACGGTTGCACTGCCATGCTCGAGCAGATGTAGGTTCGCGGGCGCACAAACCGCGCGAACCACGTCATCGGTATACATTGAGCGTGGATTTTCTCCCGTATACAGATCGAGCGTGGAAAATCTCCCACTTTGAGCATTCAAGTGCGCTCTAAACGGGAGAAAATCCACGCTCACCTATTCGTCGACGATCTCGGCAAGCCAGACGTTCAACGTGTCGACCTCGGGGCAGCAGAACTTTGCCGTACCGGGCTCGTTGCCGGGCACGGTTCCGCCATAGCGCAGGATATCGATATAGGGAAAGCCCACATGGCAGGCCATGGCACACATCTTGCCGCGATCGCGATCGAAGTCAAAGACGTCGCCCGGCTTGTGCCCATGATGGCAGCGGCACGCACCCAGCTGGTCCACGCAGCTCACGCGGATACGCGGCCGCTTGCCACGCGGCGCGCCGAGCGGCCTGTTCTCGCCCGCAGGCTTGACGCCGCCCTCGCCAGCATTACTCATGGTCAATCACATCCAGGCATGCCTCGATGGGAAGTCCGGCCGACTTGTCCTCTTGGTCGGCATTGCGCTCGATTAGCTCGGCCACCACGCGCATGGCATCGGACGTCGCGCGCTGCAGACTCCAACCTGCCATAACGCGGCCGACGAGCACCGCCGAAAACGTGTCGCCCGTGCCCGGGAAATAGACCGGAATGAGCTCAAAGGGAATCGTAAAGTACTCCCCCGCTACATGGTCGTAACCGATAACCGCGTTCGTGCCATTGACCACAGCGCTCGTAATGACCACCGACTTGGCACCCAGCTCGCGCACGGCGTTCACAAGGGCGCGGGCCTCATCGGGCGTAATTTCCGCGGCGATAGGCGTATCGGTGAGCAGACAGGCCTCGGTGTAGTTGGGAACCGCGTAATCGGCGCACTCCAGCAGGTGCCGCATAAGGCCAATCGTGGACTCGGGCACGCCCGCATAGAGCTTGCCGTTGTCGCCCATGATGGGGTCGACGAACACCTTGGTGCCCTTTTGCGCGCGGCGGTGGCAAAAGTCCGAGATGATGCGCGTCTCTTCCTCGGTCACGATAAAGCCGGTCGAGATGGCGTCGAACTCAAAGCCGAGCTCCTCCCAGATAGCGAGGCTTTGGCGCACATACTCGGTGGTGTCGTGGATGTAGAACTTGGGGTAGTTGAGCGTGTCGGAAACGAGCGCCGTCGGCAAGTTATGGATACGGTAGCCCATGTGCGACAGCACCGGCAGCATGGCGGAAAGCGCGACCTTGCCGTAGCCGCACATATCGTTAATCAGCAGCAGCTGAGTATTCTTCATGAGGGTCTCCCTTGGGTCGGGCGTGACGCGGCGGCGCCATAGTGCGACTAAGTGTAGCGCAGGGGACGTTGTGAGCGGAGGCGAGCGGTGCGAAGTGCAAATTGTTGCGGAGAGGTTTCGGAAAATGATCCCTTTTCCTCCGTCCCCAAGAGATCACATGCGCCGAAGCGGACCGTGGCGGAATCACAGATTGCCGCTTAGGAGCGTTTGCAGCATCGAGCGGTTACGGCGTTTGGTAAAACGCCGTAACTTAATAAGTTTGGTACCTTGACATTTATTTCTTGCACTCCTAAATTAGTTAGGCACAAAACAATTGCACTACCTAACTAAAGAAAGGAGCGACACCATGTGCGATGACCACATCGGCCTCTGCCCCCACACGCCGGGCGGCGACCCCCATGAACCCGCAGATGCGCCCGCGGCACAGTCCCAATCAGACGCGCTCGCCAAGCACATCCTAAACGGGCTGGGCTTCTGCGGCCACTTTCTGCACTTTCACGGCGGCGGCGCCTCGGGAAAGGCCCCCATCGTCTGCTTGCTCGCCAAGCAGCCAAACGGCGAGATGTCACAGCAGGAACTAGGCCTGCACTTTGATCTTAAGCCCGGTTCGCTTTCCGAGATTCTCTCCAAGATCGAATGCGCCGGCCTTATCGAGCGCAGCCGCAATCCCAAAGACCGGCGGCAGCTCACCATTCGCCTGACCGAAGCGGGATGGGAAAAGGCCCACGTAGAGCAGGCGGCCCGCATTCGCTTTAGAGAGCAGGCCTTTAGCGCGCTCACCCACGACGAGCGCGAGGACCTCGCCGAAATGCTCGATAAAATCCGCGTAACCTGGGAGGAACTGGATGATTAAAACCCTCATGGGAAGCATCCGCGACTATATGAAAGTCACTGTTGCCACGCCGCTGCTCGTGCTTGGCGAGGTGCTCTGCGAGATGCTGATTCCATTTATCACCGCCAACCTGATCGACGCTATCAAAGACGGCGCCACCGTAGCCGAGATGCTTCCCACCGCAGGCTTTTTGGTGCTCATCGCGCTGACGTCGCTTGCTTTTGGCGCCGCGGCTGGTGTCACCTGCAGCCATGCGAGCTGCGGATTCGCCAAGAACCTGCGTCACGACCTGTTCTACAAGATCCAGACGTTCAGCTTTGCCAACATCGATGAGTTCTCGAGCTCCTCGCTCGTCACGCGCCTGACCACCGATATCAACAACGTGCAGCAGGCCTTTATGATGATCATCCGTATCGCCGTGCGCGCGCCGCTGGTCTTGATCTTCGCCTTTACCATGGCATTTATCATGGGCGGCAGCGTCGCCATGGTCTACCTGGTCATCATTCCGCTGCTGGGCTTTGGGCTGTTCTTTATCATCTTTAAGGTGCGCCCCATCTTCTCGCGCGTGTTCCACAAGTACGACGCCCTTAACGAGTCCGTCGAGGAAAACGTCACCGGCATGCGCGTGGTCAAGAGCTATGTGCGCGAAGACTTTGAGAAGGAGAAGTTCGCGACCGCCGCACGCGACGTCCAGATGGACTTCACCCGCGCCGAGAAGCTGCTCGCCTTTAACAACCCCATGATGAACATCTGCGTCAACGGCGCGTTCGTCGTCATCATCTACCTGGGCTCCAAGCTCATCATCACGAGCCAGGGCACGCTGTTCGACGTGGGCCAGCTCTCCTCGACCTTTACCTATGGTTTCCAGATTCTCATGAGCCTGATGCAGCTGTCGATGATCTTTGTCATGGTGACCATGGCCGACGAATCGGCACACCGCATTGCCGAGGTGCTGGCCGCCGAGCCCACGATCGCCAATCCCGCCGAGCCCGTGCTCGAGGTTGCCGACGGTTCCATCGACTTTGACCACGTGAGCTTTAAGTATTCCGCGCATGCGAAACGCCAGGCGCTCGACGATATCGACCTGCACATTACGAGCGGCGAGACCATCGGCATCATCGGCGGCACCGGCTCGGCCAAGTCCACGCTCGTCAACCTCATCGCCCGCCTGTACGACGCCACCGAAGGCACCGTGCGCGTGGGCGGCATGGACGTGCGCGACTACGACCTGGACGCGCTGCGTCACCAGGTCGCCATGGTGCTGCAGAAAAACGTGCTGTTTAGCGGCACCATCGCCGAGAACCTGCGTTGGGGCGACCCGAACGCCACCGACGAGGAAGTCCGCGAGGCAGCGCATCTGGCCTGCGCCGACGAGTTTGTCGACGGTTTCCCCAAGGGCTACGACACCTGGATCGAACAGGGCGGCTCTAATGTTTCGGGCGGTCAGAAGCAGCGCCTGTGCATTGCACGCGCCCTGCTACGTCGCCCCAAGATCTTGATCCTGGACGACTCCACCAGCGCCGTCGACACCAAGACCGACGCTAAGATTCGCGCAGGACTGGCAAGCTATCTGCCCAACACGACCAAGCTCATCATCGCCCAGCGCATCAGCTCCGTGCAGGACGCAGACCGCATCATCGTCATGGAGGGCGGCCGTATCGCGCAGATCGGCAACCATGACGAGCTACTCAAGACGAGCGAGATCTACCGCGAGACCTTTACCTCGCAAAACAAGATGTCTGCCGAGGGCGAAGGGGCCGTCGAGGCCGACACCGAGGCATCCGCAACGCAAGCCCAGACCCAGGAAGGAGGCGAGGCACATGAGTAAGGCCGCTACCGCCGAGCGCGCACGCAACCGCAAGGGCGGCACCATGACGCGCCTCATCAAGACGCTCTTTGGCTTCTATCCTGTGCTTTTGCCCCTCGTCGTCGCCGGCGTGGTGCTCTGCGCCATCATCAACTCCATCGGCGCGACCTTCCTGCAGAGCGCCCTGCAAATTATTAGCGAATCGTGGCAGTCGGGCGATTGGGAAGCCGCACAGCCCAAGATCGCACAGCTCGTGACCACCCTCGCCTGCATCTACGGCGTCGGCGTCCTGTCCTCGCTCTTCTGGAACCGCGCCATGGCTATCGTCACGCAGGGCTCGCTGGAGAAGCTGCGCGAGATGATGTTCAACCGCATGCAGGACCTGCCGATCCGCTACTTCGACACGCACCAGCGCGGCGATATCATGAGCCACTACACCAACGACATCGACACGCTGCGTCAGATGATCAGTCAGTCGCTGCCCAACCTGCTCATGACGATCATCATCATCGTCACGGTGTTCTTTATCATGCTGTACTACAGCGTGTGGATGTGCCTGGTCATCATCGCCGGCGTCGCCTTTATGACCTTTATGACCAAGCTGCTCGGCTCCAACTCCGCGCGCTTCTTCATTGCGCAGCAGACCGAGCTCGGCGTGGTCGAGGGCCATATCGAGGAGGTCATGAACGGCCAGAAGGTCGTCAAGGCGTTCTGCCACGAGTCTGCCGCCGAGGCCGATTTTGACGAGCGCAACGAAAAGCTCTTCGAGGTCTCCCAGAAGGCCAACATGTACGCCAACATCCTCATGCCCATCCTTATGAACCTGGGCAACCTGCTCTACGTGCTGGTCGCACTGGCGGGCGGCATTTTCCTGGCGCTGGGCGTGCCCAACCTGAGCATCTCGGGCATGGCGCTGTCGATCGCCGTCGTGGTGCCGTTCCTCAACATGACCAAGCAGTTCTGCGGACAGATCGGCCAGATCTCACAGCAGATCAACGCCGTGGTCATGGGCCTCGCCGGCGCCGACCGCATCTTTGAGCTCATCGACGAGAAGCCCGAGGCCGACGAAGGCTACGTGACACTCGTCAACGCGCAGGTGAACCCCGAGACTTGGGAGTTCGAGGAGGCGGACCACCACACCGGCATGTGGGCGTGGAAACATCCGCACCGCGCAACCGGCGAGATCGAGTACGTACCGCTGCGCGGCGACCTGGTCATGGACAACGTCGACTTTGGCTACACGCCCGACCACGAGGTGCTGCACGGCGTGTCCGTGTTTGCCAAGCCGGGCCAGAAGGTCGCGTTTGTCGGCGCCACCGGTGCCGGCAAGACGACCATCACCAACCTCATCAACCGCTTCTACGACATCGCCGACGGCAAGATCCGCTACGACGGCATCAACGTCAACAAGATCCGCAAGGCCGACCTGCGCCGAAGCCTGGGCGTCGTGCTGCAGGACGTGAACCTGTTCACCGGCACCGTGATGGATAACATCCGCTACGGCAACCTGGATGCGACCGACGAGGAGTGCATCGCGGCGGCCAAGCTCGCGGGCGCGGACGACTTTATCACCCGCCTGCCCGACGGCTATGACACCATGCTCACCGGCAACGGCGCCCAGCTGTCGCAGGGCCAGCGCCAGCTGATCTCGATAGCCCGCGCTGCCGTCGCCGATCCGCCGGCAATGATTCTGGACGAGGCAACGAGCTCCATCGACACCCGCACCGAGGCCATCGTGCAGGCGGGCATGGATAAACTCATGGAAGGCCGCACGACGTTTGTCATCGCACACCGCCTGTCCACCGTGCGCAACTCTGACGCGATCATCTGTCTGGACCACGGCCGCATCATCGAGCGCGGCAACCACGACGAACTGATCGCCAAGCGCGGGTATTACTACCAGCTGTATACGGGTGCGTTTGAGCTCGAGTAGGCTTGGCCACTGACGGAGGGTGCCCCGGGGCGGGCGGGGTAATTCCTCCGTGCTCAAACATTCTCGCTGCGCTGCGAAACTGCGCGCGGAGGTTACACCCCGGCCCGCCTGGGGGTCCTCCTGCGCGCAATCAGCCCGTCGTTTAGAACGGAATAAAAGTTTGCGAGGCCCTGGCCATTTGGCCAGGGCCTTGTTTTGTAAGGAGCTAAAAACCCCGTCCCAAATTAGCTATTGAGAAGTTGTGCCATGGCGTTGACGAATTTTTGGACTTGGAGGGTGGGTTCGAGCGGATAGTGCAAATAGACCGGCACCTCGCGGCCGCACAGGAACGGCACACCCACAAAAGCCGGGTGCACGCCCGACCACGCTCCGCAGGTGAGCACCGCATCGCCCTTTTCCTCCGCTTCGTTAAAGAGCGCAAAGTCAAAGCTGTCCACGTCGATCACGTCCACGCCGCCGTCGGCCAACAGGTCGATGCGCAGGCTGTCCATGGCGTCGTTGCCGTGACGAAGCACGCGCAGGCGCATGCCCTCCAAGTCGGCGACCGTAATGCGATTCTTGCGTGCCAGCGGGCTTGTGCGCGGCAGGTCGATATAAAACGGCACGTTGACAATGCGGAGCTTTTGGCAGGCGTCACCCCAGCGCGGGGTCGAAAAACTCGACTGCACCACATCGACCTCGCGGCCCAAGCTGCGCATGACGGTCTCGCGCTCGTCATAGAGGTCGTTCACCGGCACAATCTCAAAGCGCAGCGATGGTTCCAGCTCGTGTACGCCCGTCCACATCGACAGCGTCTGACGCCCCGGGCACATCATCGACACGCCCAGGCGCACGGCGCCGCCATCGCCCGCCGCGCGTCGGGCGCGACGCAGGGCATCCTCGGACTGGCGCATAATCGAGCGCGCGTCGTCCACCAGAAGCGCCCCCGCCGGCGTCACCTTGACGCCCGAATGCGAGCGCTCGAACAGCGTGATGCCAAACTCGGCCTCGAATCTTGACACCTGTTTGACGAGTGCCGGGGTCGACACGCGCAGTTTTGCCGCGGCGCGCGAGAAGCTTCCCAGCTCAGCGGCGGCCGCTATGGCCTCGAGTCGTCGATCGTACACGTCAATCTCCCGTTTCCAGACGTATGGACATGCGCTGCCGAAGGGGGTCGTTTTGGCAGGTCACACACTCAATTAAGAACAAATTGCCTTGCGTGCTGTAAACCATAGGTTTACGCCATTCTAACAAATATGCAATTCACCTGCGCAAATGCAAAGCATACGATAACCAGCGAAAACCACGTGGGTCGATTAATGGGAGCAACCCACCGGGAGGCACAAGAAGGGAAGTTCCTATGAGCAACTGGCTTAAGCTCGAGGGCGATGTCTGCGCTGTGACCGGCGCACTCGGCGGCATGGGCGTCGAGATCTGCCGCGAGTTCGCCCGCAATGGCGCCAACGTCGTCCTGCTCGACCTGGACGAGGAGAAGGTCAAGGCCGCGGCCGCCGACCTCGCCGCCGAGTTTGGCATCCACGCCGAGGGCTACAAGATGAACGCCACCGACGAGGCCGAGGTTCAGGCCGCTGTCGATGCCACCATCGCCGACTTCGGCCGCGTCGACGTCCTCGTCAACACTGCCGGCATCCTGCGCTTCGCAGCCATGGAAGACCTGCCGCTGAGTGACTGGGAGCAGGTGCTCAACGTCAACCTCACCGGCTACTTCATCACCTCGCAGCGCTTTGGTCGCGAGATGATCAAGGCCGGCCATGGTCGCCTGGTGCACATCTCGACCGTTGCCAGCCACTCCCCCGAGACGTTCTCGGGCGTGTACAGCTCCACCAAGGCGGGCGTCAACATGATGTCCAAGATGCTGGCTGCCGAGTGGGGCCCCTACGGTGTGCGCTCCAACTGCGTCGAGCCCTGCTTTGTCAAGACCCCCATGTCGGCGAGCTTTTACGCCGACCCCGAGGTCGAGAAGAGCCGCAGCCGCCTCATCGCCACGCGCCGCATCGGCGAGGTCAGTGATATCGCCAACGCCGTCATGTTCCTGGCGTCCAAGCGCTCGGACTTCACCACCGGCGACGCCATCAAAGTCGACGGCGGCTTCTCCAATATGATGGGCGACCTCACCGCCAAGCCCGGCGGCCGTCGAGCCTTTGCCGACAACTACCTCAAGAACAAGGGTGTCGAGCTTTGGTCCGACGAGTCTGGCGTCGCAAAGCCCACTGACCAGTAAACCAGCCTGACAGGGAGGCCCCGCGGACGTGTCCGCCCCTCCCCCGCATCGATTAGAAAGAGTCCAATGGCTTCCACCAACTCCAACAAGGGTCGCGCCGTCGTGCTTTCCGCCGCGTGCGTCACCATGTTCTTCATCAGCTCCATCGCTCTGTATTCCGTCGTGAGCAAGAACCTGCTCGCCGTCTACCCCGAGTGGTCCAGCGCCCTTACCTGGGCTTTCCCGGTCTTTCAGACCATCATGGCCGTGACGGGCATCTTCGCCGGCCGCATCTCCGATAAGATCGGCCCCCGCAACGTCGTGATTGCCGCCGCCGTGTGCTACGGCGTGGGCTGGTTCATGTCCGGCACCGTCACTGAGCCGTGGCAGTTCTACCTGTGGTTCTCGCTCGTCGCCGCTATCGGCAACGGCCTGGGCTACAACCCCGCGCTCACCACGGGCCAAAAATGGTTCATCGACAAGAAGGGCTTGGCCTCCGGCATCACCCTGGCCGCTTCGACCGCCGGCCCCGCCGTGCTGTCCCCGGTGCTCGCCTCGCTGCTCATCCCGAGCCTCGGTATCTTTGGCGCCCTCAAGGCGCTCGGCGTCATCTTCTTTGTGATGATCGCCGCCTCCGCCCTGTTCCTGAAGGCCCCCGAGGGCGGCTGGCTGCCCGAGGGTTTTGAGGCCCCCAAGGGCGGCGCACATGCCGGCACCTTCGGCGACCTCACCCCGGGCGAGATGGTCAAGACCCCGCGCTTCTGGGTCCTTATCGTCACCTTCGCCTTTGCCGCCACCGCGGGCACCCTGCTCGTTGGCAAGGTTGCCTCCATCGCCGCCGTCCAGCTCTTCACCGACCCCACGAGCGCCGCGGCCGTCGCCCTCGGCGGTGTGGTGGTCTCCGTCAACACCTGCGCCAACCTGGTCGGCCGTCTGTCCTTTGGCCAGATCATCGACAAGCTCGGCGCCTACAAGTCGCTGCTCATCAGCCTGGTCGTCACCATCGTCGCGCTCGTCATCATGTCGATGAGCTTTACGCAGAGCATGTTCTTTGTGGCACTCGCCCTGCTCGGCTTTAGCTTTGGCGCCCTGCTCGTCATCTACCCGCCGCTCACCGGTGGCGCCTTTGGCACCAGCAACATCGGCGTCAACTACGGCATCATGTTCCTGGGCTACGCCGCTTCCACCTGGATCAGCCAGCCCATCACCGCCGTGCTGTATCACGCCGAGGCCGGCAGCGCCGCCTACCAGCAGTCCTTCTACGGCGCCATTGTGATTGCCGCCATCGCCGTCGTGCTCACCGTCTACATGATGGTCTCCGACAGCAAGAAGAAGTCCGCTTAGTTTTGCTTGACGCGGCAAGGGCCGTTCTCTTGCCGCATTCCACCGGTCACCAGTATTAAGGAGTCGAAATGTCTGAGCTCAACCCCGTCCGCATTGCCGTTATCGGCGCCGGTGCCATGGGCCGCAACCACATCCGCTTTGTCACCGAGGAGCCCGAAGCCGAGCTCGTCGCCATCGCCGACGCCTTTGAGGGCGCCCGTGCCACGGCCGAGGCCGCCGGCGTGCCGTTTTACACCGATCCCGCCCAGATGATGGACGAGGTCAAGCCCGAGGCCGTCATCATCGCCACCCCCAACGACCTGCATCTGGGCGTTGCCCGCGAGGCCGTGAAGCGCAACATCGTGCCGCTGGTCGAAAAGCCAATCTCCAACGACCTCGAGGATGCCCAGGCCTTCGCCGCCGAGGCCGAGACCGACGGCGTGCCCGTGCTCGTGGGCCAGCACCGTCGCCACAACCCCTTCGTCAACAAGGCCAAGGAGATCATCGAGTCCGGTGAGCTGGGCAAGCTCACCGTGTCGAGTTTCCACTACATGATCTATAAGAATGACGGGTACTTTGATGTCGAGTGGCGCCGCAAAAAGGGTGCCGGCCCGATCCTGGTCAACCTGGTGCACGACGTCGACCTGCTCCGTTACCTGCTGGGCGAGCCCGTCGCCGTCCAGGGCATGCAGTCCAGCGCCGCCCGCGGTTTTGAGACCGAGGACTCCGCTGTGGTCAACGTCCGTTTTGCCGATGGCGCGCTCGCGAGCATGACCATCTCCGATGCCACCGCCAGCCCCTGGAACTGGGAGGCCACCGCTCGCGAGGACCCGCAGTACCGCCCCTTCGACGCCGATGCCTACTTTATTGGCGGAACCTTGGGCGCCCTTTCGCTGCCCCGCCTGCACCAGTTCTCCTACGACGGCGCCTCCAACTGGCACAAGCCGCTGCAGATGGAGATTCCGGCCGTGGACCCGGCGCTGCCGCACAAGATGCAGCTCAAGCACTTTGTGAAGGTTGTCCGCCGTGAGGTTGAGCCCGTCGTGACCCCCGCCGACAACGTCAAGACGCTCACGCTTCTCAACGCCATCAAGGAGGCCGCCGAGACCGGCCAGCTCGTCGAGCTGTAATGCCTTGAGAGCGGCCGCGGCAGAAACCCCATGCCGAGTCCCTCGGTCCGCCACAAATAAGCCCCTCTTCTTTGCCCCGCGAGCAGCCTCCTGCCCGCGGGGCATTTTGCTACGTTTCCAATGATTTTCTGAGACGGGGGGCCTTTTTGCACCTCGGCTTGGTTCGTTCGCCACGAAATGGGCCTATCTACTACGTTTAACCGATCACCCTCAACCATACCGAATTTCGCGAAATAAAAACCGCAGGTAGACGGGTTGCCGATCTTCGGAAAACAAGGGCATGGTCAGCCCCTACGGGTAAAACGTAGTAGATAGGCCGTTTTTGTGACGCGGCCCCAAAACAGTCTTTTGGGACGGGTGGTATCCTTGGTGGCTCTGTGCTGCAAATGCACCATAAACGCAAGGAGTTCCATGGATCTTATCGCGCAGCTCGCCCACGAGCTCAACCTTAAGGCCGCCAACGTCGAGGCGGCCGTCAAGCTCATCGACGAGGGCAATACCATCCCCTTTATCTCGCGCTACCGTAAAGAGGCCACCGGCGGCATGGATGACGTCGCCCTGCGTGCGCTCGACGAGCGCCTGTCCTACCTGCGCAATCTTGAGCAGCGCAAAGAGGACGTCATCCTGCTCATCGACGCGCAGGGCAAGCTCACGCCCGAGCTCGAGCAGCAGATTCGCGAGGCCACGCAGCTCCAGCGCGTCGAGGACCTCTACAAGCCCTATCGCAAAAAGCGCATGACCCGTGCGCAGAAGGCCCGCGAGGCAGGCCTGGAGCCGCTCGCCAATATGATCATCATGCAGGCTTCGGCCAAGGGCAGCGCGCTCGACGCCGCCGCGGCATACGTCAACGAACAGGCCGGCTTCGACACGCCCGAAAAGGCGCTCGCCGGTGCGGCGGACATCGTGGCCGAGACGGTGGCCGAGGACCCCGAGAACGTCGCCGACCTGCGCGCCTTTACGCAAAACACCGCCGACATCGTCGTTGAGGCCACCGACCCCGCCGAGAAGACCCCCTACGAGCCCTACTACAACTACGACGAACCCGTGCGCAAGATCCCCAACCACCGCATCCTTGCCATCGACCGCGGCGAGCGCGAGGGCAAGCTCCGCGTACGCGTCAACGTCGACGGCGCCGCCGCCACGGCACGCCTCGGTAGCCGTTGGCCCCGACGCCAGGGTGTCTTCGCCCCCGTCTTCGATGCCGCCATCGCCGACGGCTACAAGCGCCTCATGGCGCCCTCCCTTGAGCGCGAGGCCCGTGCCAAGCTCACCGTTCGCGCCCAAACCGAGGCCATCAACGTCTTTGCCAAGAATCTCGAGGGCCTGCTCTCGGCCCGCCCCGTGCGCGGCGCCCGCGTGCTCGCGCTCGATCCGGGCTACCGCACCGGCTGCAAAGTCGCCGTCATGGACGAGACCGGCAAGCTGCTCGACCACGGCGTGGTCTATCCCACCAAGCCGCGCCACGACGTCGCCGGCACCAAGCGCGAGCTCGCCCGCCTCGTCAAGAAAGACGGCGTCAACACCATCGTCATCGGCAACGGCACCGCCAGCCGCGAGACCGAGGAAGTCGTCTCGGAGTTCATTGCCGAGCAGGCGCCCGGGCTGCGATACACCATCGTCAACGAGGCCGGCGCATCGGTGTACTCCGCCTCCGAACTCGCGAGCCAGGAATATCCTGACCTGGACGTCACCGTACGTGGCGCCATGAGCCTGGGCCGCCGCCTGCAAGATCCGCTGGCAGAACTCGTCAAGATTCCGCCCCAGTCTATCGGCGTTGGCCAGTACCAGCACGACCTTGACCAGGCCGAGCTTTCGCGCACCCTGGGCCACGTGGTGGAGGACGTCGTCAACCGTGTGGGCGTCGACGTGAACACCGCAAGCGCAAGCCTGCTGGGATATGTATCGGGCATCACGCCGAGCGTAGCCAAAAACATCGTGGCCTACCGCGAGGAAAACGGCGCCTTTACCGATCGCCGCCAGCTTAAGAAGGTCCCCAAACTGGGACCCAAGGCATATCTCAACGCAGCCGGCTTTTTGCGCATCAGCGGCGGCAAGAACCCGCTCGACGCGACGAGCGTCCACCCCGAGAGCTACGAGGTGGCCACGGCCGTCCTGGAGCGCGCAGGCGTTAAAGCCGGCGAGCTCAGCCGCGGCGGCGTGCCCGACATTGAGCGCCGTCTGGGCAGCATCTCGGCGCTGGCAAGCGACCTGGACTGCGGCACCCTCACGCTCATCGACATTGTCAACGAGCTCAAGAAGCCCGGCCGCGACCCGCGCGACGACGCGCCCGAGGTGGTCTTTAGCCGCTCGGCGCTTTCCATCGACGACTTGGAGCCCGGCATGGAACTCAAGGGCACGGTGCGCAACGTCGTCGACTTTGGCGCCTTCGTCGACGTGGGCGTGCACCAGGACGGCCTCGTACACATCTCCAAGCTGGCCAACCGCTTCGTCAAGCACCCGAGCGACGTGGTGCGCGTCGGCGACACGGTCAAGGTGTGGGTTGAAAAGGTCGATCGCGACCGCAAGAAGATCTCCCTCACCATGGTGCAGGGGAAGTAAACCGCCAAGCAAGGGTCCCCCCTCTCGCGACGTGCAAAATCGCGAGTATTCTGCAAATTCCACCGTTCCGGATGCCCCTCAGAGACGAAAAAGCAAGAAACAGCCCCCGTTTTAGCGTCATCAGAGCCAAAACGGGGGCTGTTCCATGCTTCACCCAGCTGGTAAAAGCCTTTACCTTGCTGAATACTCTCAATTTTGCACGGCGCAGGCGGGGGTACCTTTGTCCACGGCAGGATATGGAAGCCTATCACCAACCTACCGGCAAGTTCGTGTCGGCAGCCCCGGCCTTTCCTTTGCCTAGCGCGACCCTCGCGAAGCGCGTGAGCGATAGGGAAAGGAAAGGCCGGGGCGAACAACCCGCGATGTAGCCAGCGTTCGCGTTACGGCAGGATATGGAAACCGAGCGAGGCGATATCCTTGGCAAAACCGCGCACGGTATCGAGCGAGACCTCGTACGGGTCACGGCCGATGTTCTTACGCTTGGCCAGGATGCTGTTGGGCACCGTGATGATCCGGCAACCGCATCCTTCCGCCTGGTAAATATTGATAAGCTCACGCGTGGACGCCCACAGGACCTCGCAGTTGGGCTTGGCGACGGCCTTCTTGACCGACTCCGTCATAAACGGAATGGGATCGACGCCGGTGTCGGCGATGCGGCCGGCAAAGAGCGAGATGATTGACGGCGTCTCGGCGTCAACGGCCTCGACCATCTCGTCGACCTGCGCAGGCGTAAAGATGGTGGTGACGTTGACCTTGATGCCGTCGGCCGAAAGCTTGCGGACCAGCTCGGCGGTGGACTCGCCCTTGGTAGTCACGCACGGAATCTTGACATAGACGTTCTCGGCCCAGGTAGCGATCTCGCGCGCCTCGACCTCCATGGTCTCGACGTCGTCGGCAAAGACCTCAAACGACACGGATACATCGGTGATGTGGGTCAAGACCTCTTTGGCAAACGCGCGGTAATCCGTCACGCCGCCCTTCTTCATAAGGGACGGGTTGGTCGTGAAACCCTGAACGTTGCCGTTCTCGTACATGTCGAGCATGCCCTCGAGATTTGCACCGTCAGCGAACACCTTGATTGCCATCTGCCTGATTCCTTTCGTTAGCATACGGCCGATAAACTGCTAAACACTTTACCTACGTTTATCAAGGCGTGAACTGCGGGTTTTTATCTTCTCGGCGAACGGTTTTGCAGTTTTACCATTTTTATATCGACACCCCAGCGGCAAAACGTTTTTGCTGATCATCGCGGTTGATTCCGTTCGCGGCGCAGAGACAGCGCTTCACTGGTACGTTTTCACAACCACTCCAAAACAAAAGCGGTGACGCCTCATTTGAGACGCCACCGCTTCCGTGTAGGAGCCGGTTATCGGAGCTCCGCCCGATTAGGGCTTAACGTATGCCTGGATTACTCTTCCTCAACGTGGTTAATCACAGCACCCTTGGTGTGGATGAAGTTGGGGATGAAGGCGACGATCAGAAGGACAGCAAGAATCGCGTAGACACCGGTGGTACCGAAGGCCTCGGCAGCGCGGCCAAGCGTAATACCAATGACGGAGAAATCGAAGTCGCCGAACGTAGTGTTCTTGAAGCCAAAGACGTCAAGAACGGGCAGGAGCAGGGCCGGGGCAAAGGTGATGAGCAGGCCGTTGACGAAAGCGCCAAGAGCTGCGCCCTTGCGACCGCCGGTAGCATTGCCGTAGATGCCTGCGGTAGCACCGCAGAAGAAGTGAGGAACCATGCCCGGGATGATGAAGATGCCCAGGGTAGCGCCCACGATGAACATACCGACCACGCCACCGATAAAGGAAGCGACAAAGCCGAGGATGACGGCGGTGGGAGCATAGGGGAAGAAGACGGCGCAGTCGACGGCGGGGATGGCACCGGGGATCAGCTTGTTGGAGATGCCCTGGAAAGCCGGGACCAGGTCGGCAAGGATCATACGAACGCCGTTATAGACGATGGTGACACCAACGGCGAAGGACAGGGCACAGGTCAGGGCATAGACAATCACGTTGTCGCCGCCAGCGGTCTTGGTAACGACCGCAGGATCTGCGATGTAAGCGGCGAAAGCGGTAACCAGGTAGAAGAAGGCCATGGTAAGAGCCGTGGAGATGGTGGTGTCGCGCAGGAAGGAGAACTTCTCGGGAACCTCGATCTTCTCGGTGCTGTTCTCCTCGGCGTCCTTAGCAAAAAGCGTACCGACTGCAGCGGAGATGTAATAGGCGAGTGAACCGAAGTGGCCCATGGCGATTTCATCGCCATCGGTAACCTTCTCGGTGAAACGCTGACCAACGGCGGGGAGCATAGCACTCACGAGGCCCAGGAACATGCCACCCACGATGACAAGCTGGACATCCTGGAAGCCAGATGCCTGCAGAACGGCAGACAGCAGGCAAGCCATAAACATGCTGTGATGGCCCGTCAGGAAGATGTACTTAAACTTGGTAAAGCGGGCAATGATAATGTTCACGACATAGCCGAGAATCAGGATCATCATGGTCTGAACGCCGAGGACGCTCTGAGCCATCGAAACGACGACCTCGTTGTTGGGCACGACGCCGGTGATGTGGAAACCGGTCTCGATGAAGGTACCCAGCGGAGCAAGGTTCTCCTGAACAACAGCGGCGCCGGCGGACAGCATGATGTAACCAAGAATGGGCTTCAGGGTGCCCGTCATCACCTTGTGGGCAGGACGCTTAAGCGCGACAAGGCCCACAAAGGCAAATAGGCCCATAATCCACGCTGGCTTGGTCAGAATCGATTGGATAAACTCAAGTATGGGAAGGATGGCTTGCATCTGCGCTTCCTTTCTCTCTAACGTGGGCGCGTTTCCCTCTTCCACAGGGAACCGCCCTTTTTTGTGCCGCTTTAGGCGTTAGCGGCGGCCGCCTTGATTGCCTCGAGGGCGTCTTCGCGGATCTTCTTCTTGTTCACATAGCTGCGAACGATCACAACGTTGCCGTGGAGCTCGGGGGCGAGTTCCTTAACGGTGATGAACAGATCCGGATTTGCGGAAGAAGCACCGTTCAGGTCCATAGACTCAACGTCGGCCTTGATGCCCTCCTCCTCGCAAAGCTCCTCGACTTTGCCAGCGAGCATCAGGCTGGACCCGATGCCGTTTCCGCATACGGTGATGATATGCATGGCAACCTTCCTCTCCTACACGTGACGGTTTTCCGTCTATCCAAAAGCGGCGACGCATCGCCGTGCCATTAAGGCCTAAAAGAATGAACGCATGGTCTCCAAAACCTGCTCGGGCGTATCGCATGCGCTGAGCTTGGCAACGCAGTCCTCGTCCTCGAACATCTGCGAAAGCTCCGCCAAGCAGCCAAGATGAGCCTTGGGGTCGGGTGCGCAAATACCCACGAGCACGTGAACCGGATCGAAATCCTCGTGTCCAAACGCAATGGCAGGGTCAAGTGTGACGATACAGATCCCCGCTTCACTCACATTGCCATCTGCCTGAGCATGGGGCATAGCGATGCCCTCTTCCAAGACCATATAGGGGCCGAATTTGTGAACCGATGAAATCATGGCGTCAACATAGCTCTGGTCGCATTTGCCAGCGTCTACGAGCAACTTACCGCATGCCCTGATCGCTTCCTCCCAGTCGGAGGCCTCGACGTGGCAGGCAACAAGCTCGGGCTTAAGAAGATCGGTCAGCATGCTCGTCCCCTACTCCTCGGGCAGGATATGAAAACCAAGCGCCTGAATGTCGCGGGCAAAGCCCTTGACCGTATCAAGCGAGTACTCAAGCAAATCTTTCCCGAAATTCTTGCGTTTGGCAAGAAGGGCATTGGGGACCGTAATGATCTGGCATCCAACGGACTCCGCCTGGAAGATATTGAGGACCTCGCGCGTAGACGCCCAGAGAACCTCGGCAGCAGGCTTAACGGCAGCCTTCTTTACGGACTCCGCCATGAGGGGCAGCGGATCGACGCCGGTATCGGCAATGCGACCGGCAAAGATGGACAGAATAGAGGGGGTCTCAGCAGAAACGGCATCGACAAACTCGTCGACCTGCTCGGGCGTAAAGATAGTGGTGACATTCACCTTGATGCCGTCGGCAGAAAGGCGCTTGACCAGCGCGGCAGTGGACTCGCCCTTGGTGTTGAGCGCCGGGATCTTAACGTAGACGTTGTCTGCCCAGGTTGCGATCTCGCGAGCCTCGGCTTCCATACCCGCCTCGTCGTCGGCGAATACCTCAAAAGAGACCGACACATCAGTAATGTGCTCAAGAACCGTCTTGGCAAAAGCGCGGTAGTCGGTCACGCCGCCGGCCTTCATAAGGGAAGGATTGGTCGTGAAGCCCTGAACGTTGCCATTGTCATGCATGTCAAGCATGCCCTCGAGGTTAGCGCCGTCGGCAAACACCTTGATCGCCATGTTCGGTCCTTTCTCATCTAACACTATTGCTATCGAAAGCCTTCTTCTTTGTTTCAAAAGCTTTTCGGTTTTCTTTTATAAACCATTTCAAAAGCTATCGAAAGCTCAATTGTCAGCTTTCCGTGAACGGTCGAATATCGGGCGTGAACGTACTTCTTTTGGGCGGCACCTTCAGAATGAGACTCTTTATAGCCCGTTTACGTGCGAGCTATCTGCTACGCATGCATTTATGACATGCCATTCCGTTCTTTTGATTCATTCGAATTTGCCTTGTTCTTTTCATATCGATACGTTATATTTCGATTACGAAAGGCGCATCTTTTTACCTTTTGTTCAAAAGGAGCGGCATATGGCATCTACTTCAGACCTTTCACCGGCCGAGCGTCAGCGATTTATCATGAATTGGCTGGCCGAAAAGCCAAATATCTCGGTATCCGACATCGTTCGCCGTTTTTCGGTTTCGGAAGTCACCGCACGGCACGACCTCATCTCGCTGGAATCCGAAGGCAAGCTGCGTCGCGTACGCGGCGGAGCGGTATCGCTTTCTCGCTCCAACGCAATCTCGTATCCCGAGGAGCGCATCAATGTCCAAGTCGAGGCCAAGGAGGCCATCGCCGCAACCGCAGCAACTCTTGTTGATGATGGCGATGTTCTGGTAATTGATATCGGCACCACAGGCTTTTACTTCGCTAAGGCCCTCATGGACAAGCGTGAGATCACCATTATCACCGGCGATCTTGCAATCGCGAACTACGCCAGCTTCAATCTCCCCAATGCTTCGGTAGTGCTGCTGGGCGGCTCCGTGCGCAAGGGCCACCTCTATCTCGCGGGCGCACTAACGCTCGACTGCATGAGCAAACTACATGCCGACAAGGCGTTTGTCAGTGCCGACGGATTCCACCCCGACCACGGTTTTACCGTCGAGCACGACTTCTCGGCCATGATCAAGCATATGTACCTTACCAACTCAAACCAGGGCTACATGATGGTTGACCAGGGAAAGTTCAACAAAACCAGTTTTTATCAGTCCGCGCAGATCGATGACCTCGACGGCATCATCGTTGATGGAGACGACGAGGGCATCATGACGGCGGCGATCGAGAGCAGTCGCAGTCATCCCAAGCTCTATATTGCAAAATAGCTCAAATGGCCGGGTCGCCCCCACTGCGGGCGACCCGGCCATTTATTAAATCAACCCAAAATGCTGCATCGCTGTGACGGTACCGTCGTGTGCGACATCGTCGGTCACGTAGTCGGCGAGCGCCTTGACTTCGGGCATGGCGTTGCCCATGGCGACAGCCGTCTCGACAGCGGCGAGCATACCCAGATCGTTGCCGGAATCGCCAAAGCCAAAGGTGCGCGCGTTGCCGGTGCGACCTAGATACGCCAGCGCCCGCGCCAGGCCCACGCCCTTGTCGATGCCCTTGGGGCTCAACTCGCGATTTGTTTGCTGGGCTCACTTGGAAGAGCGGCGGTAAACGCATCTCCCGGTTAATCCGGCACCGCCGAAGCGAACCCCACACACGCCCTCCGGCAAGCGGCACGCGCCCGTCAACGCAAAGGTCCGGCGGGACGCACCTAGCATCCCGCCGGACCGCCACTCGTCCAGGAGGCCGCCGCGACGAGCCCCTAGATCTTCGCAAGCTCCTCGGAGATGACGCGGCAGACGTCCTCAGCCTGAGGCATCACGCCGTACATCTCGAAGAAGCCGTGGTCGCAGCCGCGATAGCGAATCGCGGTGACGTCAACGCCCGCATCCTGCAGCCTCTTCGCGAATAGCTCGTCCTGATAGCGCAGGTAGTCATACTCGGAAGAGATGATGACCGTGCGGGGGAACGCGCTCACGTCCTCCGCGAACAGGGCAGACACCCTCGGGTCGAGCATCTCCTCCGCATTGCCGTTGGTATACATCACTGGCAGGTCGTCGTTGGCGTTGCGGATGCGATCCACCCTGCTCAGAGCCTCGGCCCTCTGGTCGTTCACGATCTCATAGAGGTCATAGGACCATTCCTCCGGAACAGGGCCGCCGTCGACGAGCGGATACAGCTCGGCCACGAGCTTGATCCTGTCCGCATGGGACCCGTCGAGGACGACGGCGTTGGTCAGGCTTCCGCCCGCGGAGTCGCCAGCCACGGCGACCCGCGTCGCGTCGACACCCAGCTCATCCGCATGCTCGACAAGCCAGTCGAGCGTCTTCACGCAGTCCTCGACACCACCGGGGAACATCGTCTCGGGAGACAAGCGGTACTCCGGGTAGATCGCGACG
This sequence comes from uncultured Collinsella sp., assembly GCA_902469435.1. Taxonomy (GTDB): domain Bacteria; phylum Actinomycetota; class Coriobacteriia; order Coriobacteriales; family Coriobacteriaceae; genus Collinsella. The sequence continues at coordinate 48,812 of CABRCR010000008.1, forward strand.
CAGCCCGTTCGCTCCGCGATGTCGCGCAGGCAGTTCTCGTACTGGCCAATGTTGCCCACCATGAAGCCGCCGCCGTGGATGAACACGAGCGCGGCGGAGCCGCACCCGTGGCCCTCGGGCGTGAAGACGTGCAGGGGAATGCCCCTGTCGCCAAAGTTCATGACGACGGTCTTCTTGGCGACGTTCGAGCCCCTCACGACATGGGTCTCCTTGTTGGGAGCGGAGCGCCACGCGATCACGTCCACCGACCCCGCCGGCGCCGGGCCGGCGGCGAGCTTCGCATGGGCGCGCGCGTAGACGCGCGGATCGAGCACGCGCTCGCGCTCGTCTCCCGGCACGGGCTTCAGCAGGAGCTTCAGCCCGTTGGGCTCCACGACCTCCCTAGATCCACGCTCAAGCACTTCAAGCTCGGAAGTGGGGTACTTCCTCTCCTCGGTGCCCATGGCTAGCCGATCTTCAGCTCGTCAAGCTTGGCGTCAAGCTTGGCCATCTCATCGGCGGAAAGCTCCCACTCGAACGTCTCGCAGTTCTGAATCGCGTGGGCGTCCGTGCGCACGCCAACGAGCGCGGTGCCCACGTACTCCTTCTGGGTGCTCCAGTTCACGGCGACCTGTGCCACGGGCTTGTCATGAGCCTCGGCGATCTCGTCCATGACCTTGAGCAGCTCCTGGACGCGCGAGAACTTGGGCTCCTGGAAGTAGTCGTAGAAGCCGCCACGAACATCGCCCTCCTCGAACTTCGGCAGCTCGCGGAACTTGCCCGACAGGATGCCCGCGCCAAGGGAGCCATAGGTGAAGGAGTCGATGCCACGCTCGTAGCCCCACTTGATAAGGTCCTCGGAGGAGCGGTCGACCATGGAGTAGGGCGGCTGCTGGACGTCGACCTGAGCGACCTTCTCGCACTCCTCGATCATCTCGGTCGTGAAGTTGGAGACGCCGATGTGGCGAATCTTGCCTTGCTCCTTGAGGAGCTGGAGGGCGCACATCGTCTCGGAGAACGGGGTCTTGGCGTCGGGCCAGTGCACGAAGTAGAAGTCGATGTAGTCGGTGCGGAGATTGCGCAGCGAGCTCTCGACCTCCCTCATGATGTTCTTGAACGAAGAGTCGCGGTCATAGCCGGCGGCGCTGGTGATCAGGCCAACCTTGGTCGAGAGCAGGTAGCTCTCTCGGTCGACGCCCCTGAGCGCGTTGCCGACGACCTTCTCGGACGCGCCGTTGCCATAGCACGGCGCGGTGTCAATGAGGTTGACGCCGTGATCGAGCATGGTGCGGATGGCGGACATGCTGGCGGCGTCATCGTTCTCACCAAAGGAGTCGCCGCCGATCGCCCAGGTGCCCACGGCGAGCTGGGAGACGTCAACGTCGGAGTTCTTGAGGTGCGTGTAGCGCATATTCTCTCCTTCTAATGGGGCGGCACGCGTCGAGTGTCCTCGATCGCGTGCCGCCGGGAATTGCCTTGAACAAGCTTCGAATGATCCGGAAGCCGCCCTACACGATGCCCACGAGGCCGAGGACGAGCGCCAGAATCATGATGCCAACCAGGATGATGTTGACGTTCACGTTCTTCTTGCGCAGGAGCCAGAGGACGACGAGCGTAAGTCCCAGGGGCACGATGCCCTTGAAGATCGAGTCGAGGTAGGTCTGGATCATGACGGGGTCAGAGTCCTGAACCGGAATGGACAGGATCGTGTTGAATTGGACGTTCGCCGCGGTCATGGCGCCGATCATCACGAGGCCAACCGTGGAGGTCGCCTTGGTGATGAGCTTCATGAGACCACCCTCGTACATCTCGGAGATGAAGTTGGTGCCCATGCTGAAGCCGAGGTAGGTCATGAAGTATCGGCAGAGGATCGACGGGATGTTGTAGATCAGCAGGAACATGATCGCGCCGAGGGGCGAGCCGCTCATGGCGAGGTTGATGCCAATGCCAGCGGCGATGACACGCAGGACGCCCCAGAAGATTGCGTCACCGATGCCGGACATCGGGCCCATCAGGGAAACCTTGATGCCGTCGATGGACTCGGTGTCGAAGTCTTCGTGCTGCGAGTTCTCCCTCTCCATGGAGGCGACGAGGCCCATGGCGAACGTGCCGACGTTCTGGGTAATGTTGTACCAAGTCGTGTGACGCTTCATGGCGTCGGCACGGGCCTCGGGGTCATCGGAGTAGTAGCGGTTAAGCGCGGGCTGGACGGAGTACAGCCAGCCGTCGGCGCCAGCCTTGACGGAACCGCCGGCGCAGGAGGCGAACACGGAGAAAGAGCGCAGGAAAATGCTGTTGAGCATCTTCTTGTCTTCAGGGCTCACATTCTTGGTCAGGTTGCTCATGCGAAGAAATCCTCCTCGTCGCTGGTTACAGAGTCGCCGGAAACGGCCTGGGTGGCCACTCCCTTCTTGGTGAGATCGAAGATCTCCTTGTCGCGGAGGGCGGAGGCAACCGCGATGATGACACCGAGAACTGCGATGGCGATCATCGGGAGGCCGAGGTACTGGTAGAGCGTAAAGCCCAAGAAGAAGTAGATGCTGAGCTCGGTGCTCCACAGCATCTGGAGCAGGAGCGCCATACCAACGGCGGGCAGGAGGGCACCCACGGCGTTAAGGCCGCTCATGACATTGGCCGGAATCTGGTTGACAATGGCGGCAACGGGCTCGGCGCCAAGGTAAACGCCGAGGAAGGCGATGAGGCCAAAGGCGGCGTACTTAACGAACCAGAGAACGAAGTGCTGAAGCGCGAGGCCCTTCTCGTTGCCCTCGGCGGCCATCTTGTCAAAGGTGGCTGCGAAGAACGCGAGGAACACGTTGTTCATGAAGATCGAGAGAAATGCGGTGACGACGCCCACGGGAACGGCCAGTGTGATGGCGGCACCCTGGTCGATACCAGCGCCAACGGTGAAGGCGACGGCGAGGGCGGTCGCGGTAACAGGCTCGGCGGAGATAGCGCCACCAATGTTAACCGCGCCCATGAAGATCGCCTCGAGAGAGGCACCGATGATGACACCGGTCTTGACGTCGCCCATCAGGAGGCCCGCAACGAGACCTACCACGAGAGGACGCTCGATCATGCACTGACCGAGAACCCAGTTGCCGCCGTAGCAAATCAGCACGGTCAACCAGGCCATTATTGCCAACCCAACCATTTGACTTCCTTTCTTTCATTTCATTTGGCCGCCTGGCCAAATCCCCTTATTTCCCCGCCGCCTCGATCAGACTCTTGAGAGGAGTCTTGGGATTGGACGGGATAAGCTGATGGAAAACCGGAATACCCTGCTCGCAAAGCTCCTTCGCGGCCTCGAGCTCATCCGGGTTGAGCATGATCGTGGAGTTGAGGGCGACCTTGCTATCCGGATCGGACTTGTCGAAGCGGCCGACGTTGGCAACGTTCACGCCCTCAATCTTGCCCGGCGCGCCCTTAACGAGCTCAAGCACGTCACGCACGCAGTTGGTGAGCGCGAAGATGCGCATGGAGTCCGCGCGCGGATCGTTCGCGATGCGGCAGGCATCCGGAACGTCCTTGACGAGGAGTTTCTGGCCCGCCGGCGTACCCATGGAAAGCGTCATGCGAAGGGCGTCGCTCTCCACGGCGTGCTTGTTGGCGACGATGATCCTGGTGGTGTTGAGCTCCTTGGTCCACACCAGGGCGACCTGTCCGTGAATCAGACGGTCATCGACTCGAACCTGAACAATCATTGCTTCCTCTCTCTACTTGTTAGTACTCTCTAATCAAAGAAGTCTCCCTCGGACTCCTCGTTGTCCGCGGCCTTGCTCGGAGGCTCGACGACCTGCATCGTCGCCCTCGCCAGCTCGACGCTCTGCTTGATCGAATCTGCCGTGACCGGCTCGGCGCCGAGGAGCGTCTCGATCACGAGGCCGAGGTTCATACCGGTGACGTGGACGATCCCGCGCTTCTCCGGCTCCATAAGGACGACCTTCTGGAAGACGGAACCACCGTAGATGTCGGTGAAGATGATGGCCTCGTCCTCAGGGCCCACCGAGCCAATAAAGGCCTGGATGCGAGGGGTGAAATCAGAGTCGTCCACGTAGCAGTCAACTGCCTCCACCATGTCCGCCATGCCGGTCAGGATTCCGATCGAGCTCCTGATTCCGCTTGCGAGGTGGCCGTGCGACGCGACAAGAACTTTCTTCATCGAGTCTCTCCTAGAGCGAATAGTGGTTGGGGTTCAGAAGCTGGATCTTGCTGACGACGAACGCGCGCATGCCGGGGGCGGCGTCCATCAGGAGGCCTATGCCGTTGCCGTCGTTCTTACCGGAGTTGATGTCCTTCTCGAAGGCGCGGTACATGGAACGGAAGTACTCCGTGGCGATGTTGAACTTACTCATGCCGAGGTTCACGGCCTCCTGGAGCTGCTCGTCGGGGATGTCGGAGCATCCGTGCATGACGAGGGGGACGCTGACGGCCTCCCTGCAGGCCTTGATGCGCTCCATGTCGAGGTTCGGGACCTTGACATAGGGGCCGTGGGCATTGCCGACGGCGATGGCGAGCGAGCCGCAACCGGTGCCCTCGACAAACTCCTCGGCGAGGTTCGGGTCGGTGTAGTGGTCGCTGTTCACGAAGTCGTTGGCGTCAGAGCCGTTGCCGACATGGCCGAGCTCGGCCTCGATGTCGACGTCGAAGATCTTGGCGACCTGGACGACGTCCTTCGTGAGCTGGAAGTTCTCCTCATAGGGAAGTGAGGAGCCGTCGACCATGACGGATGGGAAGCCGGCCTTGACGCCCTTGACGGCGATCTCGTAACCAGCGGAGTGATCCTGGTGGACGGCGACGGGCACGCTCGCGCGCTCGGCGTAATAGCGGGCGGCGAAGGCGATGATGTCGAGGGCGCAGTGGTCCTCGAAGCCAGGCCAGTACTGGATGATGATGGGCATGTGCTCATCCTCGGCGGCCTGGATCGCATAACGGATGGTCTCCGTATTGATGACGTTAATCGCGGGCACGCCATAGTGGTGCTCGGTCGCATGTTGAAGAAGCTCGTTGACCTTGATGAGTGACATCTTTGTCTTCCTTTCACCTGAATAATCATTGGATCGGACAGTTCTCAGCTCGTCAGCTGGTTGAACACGAAGCGAAGCGCGAGGCAGGCAGGCGCTTGCGAGGCGCGGTGGAGCCTATGCGGCCGCCTGGCCCTCAGGCTGCGGCGCCGCGCTTCGACGCCATAGCACGTACGCCACAAGAGCAGCGACTGCAGCAATCGTTGAAGCGAGGGCGAAGGCCAGGAAACCCGCGTGCGTGCCGAGCGCATCGCACGCCCAACCGCCAAACAGGTTCGCAACCACGACGGACAGACCGCTCTGGACCATCGCGAAGGCGCTCTGACCTCGAGCGCGACAATCCTCGTAAGTGTGGTTGGCAATGTAGGTAACGCAGGAGTAGTAGACGGTCATGTAACTCACGCTCTGCAGCAGCTGGCCGCAGACCATGACCGGGACGATGCCGGTGCCCACAAGCACGAGCCTGAGCGCCGCCATGAAGCAGGAAAAGATCAGGAGGTTCATCTCGCCGAAGCGCCTGACCAGCTTGGAGGAAACGAGCAGGATGGGGATCTCGCTCGCAGCGGAGACCGCACTCAGGACGCCCACGAGGTTCTGACCCTCGCCAAGCTCGACCGCGTAGCGGCCCAAGAACGCCCCGATGAAGCCAATCGCGGCCGAACTGATGAAGGCGAAGACCAAGACGAAGGCGATCTCATTGCTGGTGAACAGCGAGAGGAGGCCCTTTCCGTGGGAGACCTTGGGATCGTCCGCGGCATTGGCGCGAATTCCCGCCTCGGGGAGGCGCCACATGTGAGCCGCGAAGACCACCAGCGCGGCGGAGACCACCGTGAACTGGATTTGAGGAGCCATGTCGAGCAGCCGACCGACGATCAGGACGACGATGGCATAGCCGATAGTGCCACCCATGCGAATGCGAGAAAAGTCCAGGCCAGAGCGATCCGCGAGCTCGATGACGAGGGAGTCGCTCAGGGGCAGGAGCCCCGAGAAAAACGCCGAGAATGCAAAGGTTACGAGAAGGACCGGGACGAACGTCGACGCCAGGTAATACAGCGGAGCGAGTACCGCCGCCGCAAGGCAGAGGGCCACGATGACCGCGCGGCGGCGCCCGAGCTTGTCGGCGATCGTCGACCAGAGCGGCTGGATGGCGAGCGCACACACCGGGGTCGCCGCGAGGAGAATGCCGGTCTGGGCCGCGCTGAGGCCGAGGCTCGTGTAGTGAGCGGAGAGAAACGGCGAGTACACGCCCGCGCAGACCCAGTAGAGTACGTTCGCGAAGAACAGCGAAGTCATGCTTGCGTTTGTCTTGGCGTTGTGCATCGTGCTTCTCCCTTCTTGCTCGCCGGGTGCCTGTCTGGGCTTCGAAGTGATTCACCATCTAGCGTGAAACGGAGTTGCGAGGCGTTGAAACAATGTTCTGTTGTTTCATCGTTTTCGTGCCGTTGTTTCACGGCTCATAAGATAGCAGCTCAAGCTGAGATTGCGCCGAGGAAGTACCGATTTACCGTGAACGGTAGGAAATCAGCGGTGAAACGCTATTTCACCGCTGATGAAACATTTTGCTTAATTTTCACCTCTCTTGACCTAAGATACAAAGCAAGCTAGGACCAAGGAGTAACCATGGATAAGACAGGGGATGTGCTCAGCCACATCTGCGCGGTCATGAGCAGCCTATCCCCCTCGGAGAAGGCAATCGCAACGTATGTGCTCGACCACCCGTCGGATGTCGCAACGATGACCGTCCGCGAACTCGCCGCAGAAACCGGTACGTCACCGGCGTCTGTTTCGAGATTCGCAAGGACGCTTGACTACCGAACCTATTCGGACATGCGTCTGGCGCTCGGCATATCCATCAGCAGGGCATCCGGCGAAGAAAAGGCCACGGACGGCAGGATTACTCTGGACGACGTCGAGGGCTCCATCAAGTACGTCCTGTCTCACAAGGTCAAGGAGCTCTCCCAAACCGCCTCGCTCATTGACTCCGATGACTTTTCGGCAGTCGTCAATCTGCTCCACAACGCCAACCTCGTCCTGATCGCGGGCGTCGGCAACTCGATTAACATGGGCGTAAACGCGGCGTTCAAGCTCTCGCAGGTTGGAGTCAGAGCGTTTTGCCCCAGTACCACCGAAGCCATGGTCTCCGTCGCAACCAGCCTCAAGGAGAATGACGTTCTGCTCGTCATTTCGACGTCCGGATACTCGAAGCGCCTCGTCAACATATTCGACTCTGCCGAGGATTCGAACACCCCCATCATCATGATCACAGACAACCCGGATACGCCGCTCGCGAAGCGTGCCACGCATATCATCCGAGCCATCTCGCGAGATCAGGCCATCACCGGAACCGAGATCGCCTTCTCGCACAGCTCGATCAACTTCGTCATCGAGCTGCTGTTCCTCTTCCTGACCTCTTGCTGGGATGACCCGGTAGAGTTTAACAGGATCATCTCGAAGAATCTCATGGGAGACAAGCAATACAGCTAGGACGACGCACGCCGGCGCACCGATGCCCAGACCGAAACGGGAGGACCCCTTGATAAAGCTCATCCTCGCAGACATGGATGGGACCCTGTTGCCGTTTGGCTCAAGGGTCGTATCGGAGCGCACGCACAGCGCGATTCTTTCGGCGCTCGATGCGGGCATCGCGTTCGGCCCCGCAAGCGGGCGCGACTACGCCGACCTGGCCGATGCCTTTGACGGCGACGCGCGCTGTTTCTCGACCGGCATCATGGCCAACGGAAAGAAGGTCTTCTCCAGCGGCGAACTCGTGTTCAAAAAGACGCTCTCGACGGAGGCCCTCGTCAAGCTCGATAGCGCTGTACGCCCCTACGCGGGGACGTCACTCTGGCTAGTCGCCGATGTCGATGAGACAGGCAAGCGCTGCGAGCAGTTCCTCTGCGCCGTCGAGCCTGGCGACGAATTCGCCCTGGAAGTCGTTAAGGACTCCGGAAGAGACATGGCGCTCGGAGACGTGCCCACGAACCGTGACGTCATAACCGCCGGCATCTTCGTCAACGTCAGCTCCGCCCCGACGGAAGTCGTTCGGAGTCGATGCAAGGAAGCCTGCCCAGAACTTGATTTCCCCTCGCCCGTCCCATTCTTCCTCGATGTTGTTCCGGCTGGCTGGAGCAAGGTAAACGGACTCGACGCGCTTCTCGGCAGCCTTGGGGTCACGCTGGACGAGGTCGCTTTTATCGGAGACTCGGAAAACGACGTGACGCTCCTCGAAAAGGTGCCGAACTCCTACGCAGTCGCGGGCGCGATGCCAGAGGCGAAGGCCGCGGCCCATCACCTGATCGGGAACGCAGCCGAGGACTCCGTCGCGAAGCTCATCGAACAGATTGTCCAGCAGCGAGGCTAGGGTTCCGCCAGCGTGGCATGCGCCGCGTGCCTCGTCATCCGTTCGTGGCGCGCTACCTCGTGACGATCCAGAGCGTGGCCATCGTCGCGACGCCGATGCCTACGATGAGCGCGGCCCACAGGACGCGGATCACGGGGTTCATGTCGCCCGTCACCACCATGTCGTTCGCGTGCCAGAACCAGCTCTCGTTTCCCTTGCGCATGATGCACTCCCTTAGCCTCGATTACGCCATCTATGGCCGAGCAATCGCAGGTCACGTGCCATAGATTTGCCCTACGCCCAGCTTTCAGTTCTGTAAGGCGGCGGGAGCCTGTGCGAGGCCCCGAGTCCTGAGGCCGTTGCAATGAAAATGGGAGTCAAGGGGCACGCATCAATCATATGGGTTCCTTTCGAGGGCGATGGCAAACGAAGCATCCATCATATAATGGAGCGACGCAACCAGAGAGGTCACCCATGGAATTTTATGCAAGCTGCCCGGAGGGCTTTGAATCCGCACTCGCCGACGAGCTCAAGTGGCTCGGGCTTTCGCATGTCCGCCGCCTGAAGGGCCGCGCTACGTTTGAGGGCGAGCTCGAAGAAGGCTACCGTGCCTGCCTGTGGTCGCGCCTGGCCAGCCGCGTGTTTGTGGTGCTTGGGCGCTTTGAGGCGCAGGATGCCGACGAGCTGTACGACAGCGTTTACGACATCGCCTGGGAGACCATCATCCGCCCCGGCGCCACCATCGCCATCACCGCCCGCGGCGTGACCGAGCAGCTGCGCAACACGCGCTTCTCGGCTTTGCGCGCCAAGGACGCGCTGTGCGACCGTCTGGCCGAGACCACGGGCCGTCGCGCCGATGTCGACGCCGCCGACCCCGACGTTCACCTGCTGCTTTCGCTGCGTCAGCGCCGCGCGAGCATCAGCCTGGACCTTTCGGGCGACCCGCTGTTCAAACGCCTGCCGCCCGCAGCGACCCGCGCCGGCGAGGGCGCGCACGTGCTGCGCCCCGACTACGCCGCCCTGGTGCTGGCGCAGGTCGGCTGGACCGCGCTATGTGAGCGCGAGCTGACGGCCGACGACTACGAAAACGAAGCCCTGCCCACGCTGATCGACGCCTCATGCGCCGGCGGCGGTCTGCTGTTGGAGGCCGTGAACATTCTGACCGACCGCGCCCCGGGTACCGCACGCGAGCACTGGGGCTTTGAGGGCTGGCAGCTGCACGACGCCGCCCTGTGGAAGCAACTGCTTGCCGAGGCGCGCGAGCGCGAGACGGCAGCACGCGAGCGACAGGCGCGCATCGTGGCCGTAGACATCGACCCCGCCGCCCGCAAGACTGCCGAGCGCATGGTCAAGTGCGCCGGCTACAAGCGTTTTGTCGACTTTTGCGCTGCCAAGCCAGCCACCGTGTTGGACCATGCAGGCGCTGTCGCCGGCGCCGCCGTGGTCGCAGACACCACCGAGACGCCGCTTTCGCTCATGCACGACGCCATGACGCTGATCGGCGAGCTGCGCCGCGCGCCCGAGCTCGCTTCGGCACCGGTCGCCGCGCTCACCCGCGATGGCCTTATGGCCCGCGCGCTCCATGCCGAGCCCGAGCGCTCCATCGCTGTCATGCCCAATAACGAGGAGGCGGCTATTGAGGTTTGGCCCTCGCTCGACCACGCCGCCGCGACATTCGAAGCTGCGACCAGCGCAGATGCCGAGGAGCAGACCGCGGATGCCCAAGACGAAGCCACCGCTTCCCCCATGCCCGAGCCCGCCGCCATGCTCGACCTGGGCGACGGCAAGCCGCTGCCCGTGCTCATCCCCGAGTCCGGGCAGTTCGCCAACCGCCTGCGCAAGAATGCCCGTCTGCGCCGCAAGTGGGCCAAGCGCGAGGGCGTGAGCTGCTACCGCGTCTACGATGCCGACCTGCCCGACTACTCCGCCGCTATCGACCTGTACGAGGGTTGCCCGCAGACTCCGGGCCGCTGGCTCGTCATCGCCGAATACGCCGCGCCCAAGACCATCGACCCCGCACTGGCCCAGGCCCGTATGCTCGACATTCTGGCCATCGCGCCGCGCATCCTGGATGTCCCAGCCGAGCATGTGCACGCCAAGGCCCGCATGCGTTCGCGCGGCGGCTCGCAGTACGGCAAGCAAGGCGCCGGTAAGGGCGGCTCGGGCGAGCGTGCCAATATCGCGCGCCGTCGCCTGCCGCTCATCGAGGAGGGCGGGCTCACCTTTGCCGTCAACTTTGACGACTACCTGGATGTTGGCATCTTCTTGGACCACCGCGTCACCCGCAACCTGGTGCGCGAGCACGCCAAGCAGGCGCGCCGCTTCCTCAACCTGTTCGCCTACACCGGCACCGCCACCTGCTATGCGGCAGACGGCGGCGTCGAGGAGACCGTGACGGTCGACCTTTCCAACACCTACCTGGACTGGGCCGAGCGCAACATGCGCCAGAACGGCTTTGTGGGTCCGCAGCATCACTTTGTGCGCGACGATGTGCTCGCCTGGATTCGCGACCAGCGCCAGACGCGCAACCGCTGGGACCTGATCTTTGTCGACCCGCCCACGTTTTCGAACTCGTCCAAGATGGGCCGCCGTACCTGGGATGTCCAGCGCGACCATGTTGAGCTTTTGGCCGGCGTATCTCGCCTGCTCGCACAGGGCGGGCACGCCATCTTTAGCTGCAACCTGCGCGGCTTCCGCCCCGAGACGCGCAAGCTCGCGCGAGCGGGCGTCGTGCTGGAGGACATTACGGCGCAGACCATCCCCGAGGATTTCGCGCGCAACCAGAAGGTGCATCATTGCTATATCGTGCGCCGACTTCCCATCGAGGACGCCATGGCCGAGGTCGGCTTTAGCGCCGAGGAGATTGCCGAGCGAACCGAGGAACTGCGCAACCCCGAAGCCCGCAAGCCTCGCGCAGCATCGCCCGCGCACGCGCAGGCCGGCGACCGAGGACCGCGCGGCGGCGGCAAGTCTGCCGGTGCAGGCAAGCCCAAAAAGAAGAAGTTCTACGCCAGCAAGCCCAAGGGCAAGTAATAAAAAAGCGATGGGATAGTTCCCCGATGACCTCATCAAAGGCCAAACGAGAACTATCCCACCGCAACTTATAGAGGGGCCACGTCTGGGGGCCGTGCTCTGCCCTATCCCTGGGTGACCAATCGGTAACCGATACCCACGTGCGTCTGGATGTAGCGCGGGTGCACGGGGTCGGACTCGATCTTCTTGCGCAACGTGCCCATAAAGACACGCAGGCTCGCCAGGTCGCTCTTGGTCGCCGTACCCCAAATCTCGTGCAGGATAAATTGGTGCGTCAGCACCTTGTCGGCGTTGTGTGCCAGCAGGCACAAGAGCCTGTACTCGATCGGCGTCAGATGCAGCTCCTCGCCATCCATCGTGGCGATGCCGGCATCAAAATCGATATGCAACTCGCCGGTATCGAACGAGCCCTCGGAGACAACACCGCCCGCCTGCGCATACGAAAGGCGCCTGAGCGTGGTGCGAATGCGCGCGAGCAGCTCCTCGACCGAAAACGGCTTAGTCAGGTAGTCATCGGCGCCGGCATCGAGCGCTCGGATCTTGTCCGCGTCCTCGCTGCGCGCCGAAACCACGATGATCGGCATGCCCGACCACGCGCGCACCGACTCCACCACCTTGACGCCGTCCATATCGGGCAGGCCCAGATCGAGCAGCACAATGCTCGGCGCCTGCGACGAAGCGGCGGCGATGGCGGCGTGGGCGGTCTCCACAGCCATATGGCGCAAACCGTGCGCCTCGAGCGCGGCGACGATAAGGTTGCGGACGGCGGGATCGTCCTCAACGACCAAGATGAGCGGTTTCACGGCAGAGTTCGGCACAGCGCTACTCCTTATCAAACGAAACGTCGGCGGCGGGAAGCTCAATCGTAAAGACCGAACCGTGCGGGTCCGCCGCGGTAACCTCTATGCTACCGCCATGTGCCAGCGCAATGGAGCGGCAGAGCGAAAGCCCCAAGCCCACACTGCGGCAGCTGTCGGCCAGGCCATGGTTGGCGGTGTAGAACGACTCAAAGATTCGCTCGCGGTCCTCGGGCGCAATGCCCGGGCCATCATCAGCAACCGAGCACGCCACGCATCCATCATGGACGCCAATCGAGATTACGATATGCGAGTCCGCAGGCGTATAGGTGATGGCGTTGTTCACCAGATTGACCACCAGCTGCACCATCAGGCGCGCGTCGACGTTGACGAGCGCCGGCTCATCGCACGCCACTACCTTAAGGTCATGCTCGCGCACAGCCGGATTTACGTGACGCAGCGCCTCCTCGACGATATCGTCCATGAGCTCGAGCGTGGTCGACAGGTGCATGCCGCCGCCCTCGAGCTTGGTGATGGCGAGCAGATTCTCGACAGTGGCGTTGAGCCATTGCGCGTCCGAGCGAATGGATAGGAGCATGCCGCGGCGTGTCTGGTCGTCGAGCACGGCCGTGCCGGTCGAGCCCTGGTCGAGCAACACGTCGGCATTACCCGAAATACTGGTAAGCGGCGTGCGCAGATCGTGCGAGATGGAGCGCAGCAAGTTGGCACGCAGCTGCTCGTTTTTAGCGAGCACAGCCGCCTCCTCGCGGGCCTCCATGGCGCGGGCGCGATCGAGCGCCAGCTCGCCTTCGCTCACGATGGCATCGGCAAGCGTCCGCTCCTCGGGCGTCAGCGCATCGGGCTCGGCGACAATGGCGAACACCCCCACCACCGAGGCGGGATCGCCCGCGCGCACCATGGTGTCGCCCGAGCGCACGGTCAGGTATATGCCGTAGAACGCCGAGGCGCCATAGGTGGCATCGAGCGGCGTTCCCACATAGGCGGACGCCGAGAGCCGCGGCGGCATCTGCGGCGCCAGCTGGTGTACCGGCGCGGCATCGCCCACGGCCGTGTACGTCGTGCGCGGCAGCAGGTCATCGTTATCGACATCGGCGCTATACCACACGACCGGACAGTCCGAAAGACGCGCCAGCTGCGTTGCCATAGCGTGCACAATCTGTTGCTGATCGCCACACCGCTGCAGCATGCGGTTGGTCTCGAGCACCATCTGCGTGCGACGGTCGCTGGCGGCAGCCTGCGCCAAGGCGCGGCGCAGGGCCAGCGCGATCGAGCTCGATACGAGCGAGACCGCAAACATGATAAAGAACATGCCGGGATAGACGCGGTCGATAAACGACAGCGCGTAGCGCGGGTCGACAAACAAGAAGTTGTAGAGCGCCACGGCGGCAGCCGAGCTCAGCAGGCAGTACAGGCGGCTCCAGGTAAAGAAAGCGCACAGCTGCACGGCGAACACATAGACGATCATGATGCTCGGCGCGAGCCCCGGATGGTCGAGCAGCGCGCCCACAATCGTCGCCGCGGCTAGCAGCCCCGCCGATACGCAGGCGTCATACAGAGGACTGCGACGCGTCAGCGTTGTACGCCGCCACCAAAAGTTCTCGGCAATATCGCCGTCCGCACGGACGTCCATCAGCGCCCCGCCCCTCTCTCAAAAACAAAAACCACCACAAAGGGGACTGGCACCTTTGCGGTGGTGGCCTCCTTGTGGTGGTTTCAAGTGTATAGCCTTTGCAGCCTGCGGTCGCTAGACAAACAGCAGACGTCGACTACGGACGCTCGTCGGGAGCCAGGCGCTGCATCTTGCTCACGGCCTTAAACTTGGTGAACAGCGGCACGTACTCAAAGCTCACGTTGGAGTTCTCCAGGCCGTACCAGCGCGCAGGCGTGCCGGCGGCGCGGCGGATGATGTACTTGAGCGTGATGGCCGTACGCTCGCTGGGCTCCACGTCGCTTTCGGGCGCCAGCAGCTTGCGGATCATGACGAACTTAAACGTACCGATGTTGCCCGGGTCCTTGTAGACCGAGTAGTCATGCGTCTGCGCCGGCAGCTCGCCGCTGGCAGCCAGATCCTGAACAACCTGACGCAGGTAAGCATTGACGCGCTGGTTGATCTTGTAGCCCAGATACAGATGCACGCGGAACACGTAGTCGGTGCCGAACGTCTCGACCGAGTAGGCAAAGGTATGCGGCTCCTCCATGGTCTCGACATTCACGAACCACCAGGCACGAGCGCGCTTGGGGTGCTTATCCAAAATCGAGTAGACGATATCGCGGTCGATATAGTCGGTGTTGGTGTCCTTGGTCAGGTACACGATGTTGTCGCTCATGAGCTCGTAGCGATCGTCGTCGCGCAGGCGTTTGAGCTGCGGCAGATAGCTGCGCAGCGGCAGCAGCGTAAACTGACGTTGCTCGACCGCCGTGCCGTTGTACCAGCACACCATAATGCCCATGATGAGTGCAGCCATAAGGATGGTGAAGTAGCCGCCGTGGAAGAACTTGGTGAGCGAGCTCACAAAGAAGAAACCCTCGAGCAAAAGGAAGAAGGCGGCAAAGATCCACGGCGCGACCTTGAGATTGCGCTCCACGTGCAGATAGAAGAAGAGCAGCATTGTCGTGCACATCATGGTCAGGGTAATGGCCAGGCCGTACGCGGCCTCCATGTGCGCCGAGTTCTGGAACAGCAGCACCACGACGACGCAGCCCACGAGCATGACGTTGTTGACCATGGGGATGTAGAGCTGGCCCTTGGTCTCGGCAGGATAGAAGACCTGCATATGCGGCATGAGGTCCAGGCGGCTGGCCTCGGACACCAGCGAGAATGCGCCGGTGATGAGCGCCTGCGAGGCGATGATGGCCGCGACGGTGGAAAGGCCGACGGCAAAGGGGCGCAGACCCGGGGCGAGCATCTGGTAGAAGGGGTTGAGGTCGGCGATACCCATGAGCTCCGGGTTGCCGGCGTTGTTGATAAGCCACGCGCCCTGGCCCATGTAGGACAGCAGCAGGCAGCACTTAACGAACGGCCAGGTGGCATAGATGTTGCCGCGGCCCACATGGCCCATGTCGGAATAGAGCGCCTCGGCACCGGTGGTAGCGAGAAAGCAGCTGCCCAAAATCATGATGCCCGCATGGTTGTTGGGGCTCAGCAGAAAAGCGATGCCACGCAACGGGTTGAGGCACAGCAGCACCGCGGGATACTGGCAGACAAAGAACAGGCCCGTGCCGCCCAGGAACAAAAACCACAGCGTCATGATGGGGCCGAAGGCGTGACCGATCTTGGCCGTGCCGATGCGCTGCACCAAGAAGAGCGCGATGATGATGGCAAGCGTGATGGCGACGACACGACCCTGGTCGTCACCGAGCACAGCATGGACTGCCGGAATGGTGCGCAGGCCCTCGATAGCCGTAGTCACGGTAACGGCAGGCGTGAGGATGCCATCGGCGAGCAGTGCCGCGCCGCCCAGCATGGCGGGGATGATAAGCCATTTGCCGCAGCGCTTAACCAGGCTGTACAGAGCAAAGATGCCGCCCTCGCCATGGTTGTCGGCGCGCAGCGAGATGAGCACGTACTTGACGGTCGTCAGCAGCGTGACCGTCCACACAACAAGGGAGAGCGCGCCGAGCACGAACTCCTGCGTGACGCTTCCGATGCCGCCGTTGCCGGCAACGAGCGCCTTGGTTACATACATGGGGCTGGTGCCGATATCGCCATACACCACGCCCAGCGTGACGAGCATCGCCGAGATGCTCACAGGAATCGCAGCGTGCGAGGCTACTTCCTTTGCCTTTTGTTCCATAAGCCGGTTTCCTCCCAATTTTAACGTTCGACGGGATTATATGTAATCAGCCCATATTTTAATGGCACCGTTTTCCCAGCTAGATAAACATTTATGCGGCCTTTAGGCCACCGCGGCGATATGGAATGCGACAAGGGGACGCCCCCTTTGTCACATTCGTCATTTTCCGAGCCAGTTTTTGAACCACCACTCCATAGAGCGGCTCATCTCGGCCATAAAGGGGCTCGTGTGCTTACGGGTGTAGATGTCGATGACGCGCTCGCCCACCTCGCGGGCGTGCGGGCGAAACATCGCGTCCATCTCGGCCACCTGCGCATCCATGGTCGCGGTATCGGCGCGGCAGTAGTGCTCCTCGTGCACCAGGTTCACCACGGGATGCGCGATTGCCGGGCGCTCTTTGCGAGGCGTGCCGATGATGAGCATCGACAGCGGCATGGTATAGGGCGGCAGATCGAGCAGCTCGGCAACTTCCTCGGCATTCTCGACGATATCACCGATGTAGCAGCTCCCCAACCCCAGGGCCTCGGCGGCAACCACGGCGTTTTGCGCGGCGATCACGGCATCCTGCGCCGCGATGGCAAAGTCGCCCAAACCCGGCGCGCGGCGGGGCGCCTTGCCCGTGCGCTCGACAAACTCGGGCTCAAAGCAGCCCACGTGCTCAAACAGATCGATCCACTTGGCATAGTCGACCACAAATATAAGTGCCCAGGGCGCCTTGGCGATCATGGGCTGGTGGTCGCACAGGTCGGCAAGACGATCGAGCGTAGCTTGCTCACGAATGCTTACGATGGAATACATCATCATGGCGCCCGCCGACGGCGCGCGACTCGCCGCATGCAAGATCGCCGCCCGCTGTTCGTCGGTCACCGCCACGGGACGGTCGCTGTCATCGCGCGCAAAAGCGCGCGTGGACGAACGGTGCTCCAAAATGTCCAGTACCGCGTTGCCCGTAGTCTCGACCGGATAGCCGTACGTATCCACGACCGCAGCTCCGTCGCCGCCCATGTCCGCCTTGCAAACCTGCTCGCTCATCGCCCTACCCTCGCCATTTCTTTAAGAAGCCTTTACGTTTCCGTGTAATTCCCGTCCATTATCGCGCAGGTCGCCACTACATTGCGCCACACCGCCACACGCGCGCGTTAATATGGCTGGTTGTTGTGCGCAGCCACCAATCGCTGCGCATATCTTGGTAACAATCGGGTAAATCCCCGCTTTCGTAGGTTTTAGTTTGTGAGGAGTCTCAGCATGTTCGCTGCCGCCATCTCGCTCGTCGGTCTTGCGGCGACCGTCTACCTTGTCTTGCGCGAGGCCAAGGCCATTCGCGCTCAGTCGGGCACCGTTGCCAAAAGCGCTCTTGGGTGGAGCGTCGCCTTCGGCCTATTCCAGCTCTTTTTGACCATTTGGGGCGCCATTGGCCTCGTCGCCCAAAACGAGCCGCTCGCCTTTGTGATGCTCATCCTGACCAATGCCATCCTCACCGGATGCGCTTGGGCCAGCATCGCCCGCGACCGCATCGCCCCGCGCGTCTTTGCGTTCGCCGCGCCCGACGCCCCCGCCCCCACCGGCAAGCTCGCCCGCCTGCGCGGCGCCTTTGTGGGCAAACCGCTCGTCGCCGCCGTCTTGTGCCTGCTGCTCGCCGGCGTCTTTGCGCTGCTGGGCATGGAGGTCTCGTCCAACCACGACTTTACCTGGGTCTACCCCCTGTGCATCCTGCTCGAGTGGGCCATCATCACCACGCTCATGGTCGGCCTGTTCTTCCTGTTCCAGCGCCACGGCGCAGCTCCCGCGGTCCTGGCCTTTGCCCTCTTTGTCCTGGGCATTGCCGAGTTCTTCGTTATCACGTTTAAATCCATGCCCATCCAGCCGGGCGACCTTTCGGCCATCTCCACCGCCGCCGCGGTCGCCGGCAACGGCTACACCTTCTCGATCTCGCTATTCTGTGTGCTGTCCATGGGCTTTACCGCCATCGCCATGCTACTGTGCGAGTATGCCGGCTTGGTCGCGCCGCATCGCCAGAAGGGCGCCGCCAACGCCAAACGCATCCTGCTCACCAACCTGCTCGTGGCGGTGCTGTGCCTGGGCGGCGTGACCGCGCATGTCACGCTCATCGACTACTACAACACCCTCGGCATCACCGTCTACACCTGGCGCCCGCTCGAGAGCTACTGGCGCGAGGGCTATCTACCTGCCTTTATTAGTGCAGCACAGTCCATCAAGCCGCCCAAACCCGCCGACTACTCCGTCGACGACGCCAAGGCCACGCTCAAAAAGTACGCCAAGGCCTACGACAAGTCCGATGCCGCCAAGAGTGACGAGCGCACCGCCGCAAAGGAGCAATTCGACAGCGAGAAGCCCACGGTCATCGCCATCATGAACGAGACCTTCTCGGATCTGTCCATCTACCAGAACATGCGCGCCGGCTACGAGGGCCCGCAGTACTTTAAGAACCTGTCCAACTGCCTCAGCCGCGGCAAGCTCTATGTGAGCGCCTACGGCGGCGGTACCGCCAATACCGAGTTTGAGTTTATGACCGGCAACTCCATGGCCAACCTGGGCTCGGGCGTGTACCCCTACACCATCTACAACATGGAGACGACCGGGAACCTGGCAGAGCAGTTCAAATCGCTCGGATATTCCACCACGGCCATGCACCCCAACCACGCGACCAACTGGAACCGCGAGAACGTCTACAAGGACTTTGGCTTTGACCAGTTCCTGTCCATCAACGATTTCCAAGGCGCCGATACCCTGCGCGGCATGGTGACCGACCAGGCAACCTACGACAAGATTCTTGAGCTGCTCGACCAGAACGCCGATCCGCAGTTTATCTTCGATGTGACCATGCAGAACCACTCGGGCTACGACACGGGTCTGCTGCCGGTCGACAAGCAGATGCACCTGAACATCGACACGACCGACCTGGACGCTAAGACCGTCGAGGACGGCACGCTCTCCGATGTTGACGAGTACGTCTCGTGCATCGAGCAGTCTGATCAGGCGCTGCGCTACTTCCTTAACGCCTTAAGCAAGCTCGACCGCAAGGTGGTCGTGGTGTTCTGGGGCGACCATCAGCCGTTCTTCCCGTCCAAGTTCAATGACAAGTGGTTTACCAACGAGGACGACGCCACGCACCAGGAGCGTCTGTGGCAGACCGACTACATCATCTGGGCCAACTACGACGTTGCCGGCTGCGACCAGACAAGCGAGGTCGACGACTTGTCCACCAACTACCTGTCCACGCAGCTTATGCAGTTGATCGGCGCACCGCTGTCCGACTACCAGAAGGCGCACATGACGCTGCGCAAGTCGCTGCCCGCCATCAACTCGGTCGGCTACGAGGACGCCAGCCTGCGCTGGGCGCTCTCCTCCAACGTCACCGGTGACGACGCCGCTGCCGCAGCCGCCACCAAGGCGCGCGAGGATTACGCCAAGATGCAGTATTACGAAATGTTCCGCGACGGCAAGAACGTGTACACCGAGCACTTCCAGACCGAGGCCAACGAGACCGACCCCAACCTGGCACCGGGCACGACGAAGATCAAGTAGCGGGTCGCTCATAACTGAAACGTCTGTCCGGGCGGAGGCATATAAGGTTCCCTGCTCGGACAGTCCTGCGCAAGACGGAGGCCACATTAAGTGGCCTCCTTTGCGTGCGGAACTCGCGATGAACCTTATATGCCTCCGCCCGGACAGACGCCTTGTTGTTGGAGCACGGCTTGTCATGGGGGTATCCGCTGAACATATATAAGTTGAAGGCCACATTAAGTGGCCTTCTTTGTATTCGGAAAGTGTGTCCCGGAATCTGCCTTCGGAATGGGACGCAGTTTCCGCTTGAGGGCCTGTTGGGAAAGCGCATCCCACTTCAAGAGTAAATTCCGGGTCGCACTTTCCGCTAAGGCTCTCAACCGGAAAGTGCATCCCATTCCAAGCCTTAATTCCGGGACATAGTTTCCGGACAAGACATCAACCGGAAAGTGGGGACCACTCTGAGCGCCGATTCTGGGACACACTTTCCGAAACACCGCCCATCCGGAAAGCCCGTCCCGCTCTGAATACATCCGGGCATGGAATATCCGCTTATTAGGCCTTCCGTCAATAAAGGGGCGCCCTCCCGAGCGGCGGGCTCGAAGTTCATCGCGAGTTCCGCACGCAAAGAAGGCCACTTAATGTGGCCTTCGTCTTGCGCAGGACTGTGGAGCAGGGAACTTCGTGCCCGCCGCCCGGGAGGGCGTTTCATTTAGAAGATGGATCTAGCGCTTGTTCCTCCGGGACAAAAGAAGCGCGGCTATAAAAGCGATGATGGCAAGCGCCAGCAACACCAAAAGCAACGCGAGCGTGTTGTCGCCCGTTGCCGCCAGACCAAGCAAGCCGGGCTTCTTGCTGCCAGCAGGCCGCGCGAGGATCTTCTCGCCATCGTCCTCGGCGGTGATTTCCCAGCGAATTGCCTTGTTTGCATCGGCAAGCTCGTTGCCCACCGACGTCGGAACGCTTAGCTGCAGATTAAGCACCGTGCTGCCATCGCTCGTAAACGTGGCGATTTGCGTGGGATAGGCGAACACGCTGCCCGGTGTTCCTGTCTGGAGCCAACCTGCAGAGGCATCGCCCACAGTCGCCGTTAAGGTGATGGGCGACAACATATATGCCGTCTCGTGATCGACGACGGCACGCACAAACACGCGCACCTGGGACTTTACGCCCGTGGCACGAACCTCGATCTGCTGCTCGCGCGCATCGCCGGGCATTAGATCTTTAAAGGCGGGAAACAGATCGGGCTCCCCCGAGGAGCCCGTCGCCCCCGTTACCGTCAGCTGGCGCGCATTTCCGTCGTAGGCAATCGCGGGACTATCGGCAAACGCGCGGGCGGGAACGGCGAGCGCGACCACGCAGAGAATGGCCGCGACCACGCAACGCACGGAGCGCGCAACGCCTTTGCGAATCGGGAACGCCATACTCACGCACCTCCGTGCGGCGGCACCAGCACGCCATCTTTGACCGTACAGTTCCATGCCTCGGTGACCGCATCGACGGGCGTGGACTGAATCGCCTGGGTCGAAATGTCGACGACTAGATTTTTACCATCTGTCTTCTTCTCGGACACGCTCTTGATGAGCACGCCCGTCTTGTCGAGCGGCTTAACAGAAGACGTCCAGTAGTAGAACCCGTCGCTCGCAAGAACCCAAGACGAAGGGCTGTTAGTGGCGGCGGCATCGCCTTTATCGCCCCACTCAATGGTGTAGTCGGTGCCGGCAACAGGCTCATCCCACAGGCGCGCGCCATCCTTATCCTGCCAGTAGATATCCACCGCGACACGCAGGTATGCCGGAGCCGAGCCCGTGTTTTTTACCGAGACATCCCTTTTCACGTTGTCCTTGAGCGTCTCGTCCACCGAAGGCGCCACCGAGCCAAAGCCAAACTCGTTGACCAGCACGCCCGTAACCGAAAGCCACGCAAAGGTGCCGACGACGCCGGCCAAAAGGAGGACGCCGACAAGGAGGGCAACGATCCGCTTGCGCTTAGTCATCCTTGTCCTCCCTCCTCAGCGTGCCGTTTTCCCAAACATTCTTGGCACGCGAGCCGCCATCGACCCATTTGTCCTTCGCGCGCGTGTTGACGCACGTCACCACCGCATCGCCCGCGCTCGAAGCAGACGAAATCGTCAGCTCGGCAGATTTACCGGGCGCCTTGCCCGGCGTGCTCAGCTCGCCCTCGTAGCGCCATGCCCAATTCGTGTCTTCCTCGACGGTATAGATGCCCGTCGGCGCGGCAAATTGCACGCTGCCGACATACCAGGTCTCGCCGTCTTCGTCGCGCCTCTCGCTAACTTTCACCTCGACCATGCGCGTCTCGGCAGGAGAATCCTCCGACGCCTTGCGTGCCACCTTAAAGCGGAACGTTTGTCCCATGGCACTGGCATCGGTGGTCTTTTTGACGATCGTCAGCGCATGGGTCTTGGCGAAGTCGAACACGGCATTGCCGTCGCCTTGCTTGCCTTCGCCTGTCTTCTTGGACTCCAGGCGGTTGGCCAAGTCGAACGAACCGTTACCCGAGCCCAAGCTGTAGAGCGAGACATACTGGTCGTTAACGGGTTCCTCCGTCATGGACGCATCAGGACCGTAGCTCGCCCGCTTAACGGTAACAGTCAGCTGCGTCCCCATAAACGGCTCAGCAAAGCAGACCTTAAAGGGTGCTTTGTCGGCGCTATTGTCGACTGTGTTGGCGGCGTTGGGATCGAGCAGCCATTTAAGCTGCGCGGTGGTCATGGTTACGTGGTTCTCGGGGTCGGATGTATCCTTGGCGACCACGCGATACGTCACGGGATACAGGTCCATGTCGCCCTTAACCGGCTCGTCCTTAAACTTATCCCAAGACTTCGCAGCGCCACCGTCAGGCACATATCGCCACTCCAGGAAGAGTTCGCGCACGTCACCGCTGACCGCCCGTTCATCGAGCAGCGCGACGATCTTGGAGTGGGCGTCCGGGTCGTATGCCACGGACTTTTTCTCCATCTCGGGATTGCCGTCGTTGTCATAGACCGGGTTGCCGCTCTCATCCACCTTGGGAACATCGACGTTATGGACAAAGCCGGCGCCCGTCGCGCGCTCGCCGTCCGAGTCGACCGTCGCCGTAAAGACGACCGACCCGTCGACACCGTGATAGCGAACCTTATACGGCGCGATCTTGTACACCGCGGTGTAGGTCACGCTCTCAAAGGGCTCGCTGCCCTCGAGGGGATACTTCTCGTCATCGGTCAACAGGGTGTATTTGCCATCGGGTTCGTAGTCGCGCGACCAGCCGACAAAGTCGTACTTGGTGCCGCCAATGCCCACAACCTCCTTGACAGCCTTGACCTCAAGAGAAATCTGGTCGCCGGAATCAGTACGGCCGAGACCGCGGACAAGAGCAGGATTCGCGAGATTTGAGTCGATGTTCGATTGAACGGTAACCAGGCTGGGACGGTAGACCGGGTACAGCTCCATGGGGGCCCTGACCACGGTAGAAGCACTCACCATGCGGATACCCTCCGACCAAGCGACATAGCCCTTGCCAGGTGCCGGCTTGGCTTCCGTCCAGCCCACGAAGGCGTTGAACGCACCTCCCGTATCCCTATCGATAGCGCTGACGTCATAAGTGGGCTTCGGGATGCCGCCATCAAGGTTGCCGAGCATATCGCCTTGCTGAGCAACTTTGCCGTCAACATCTTTGGCATTGAGATGGTACACGACCGCCAACGGCGAATAGTACGCCACAAATGTATAGGCCCCGCCGGGTTCCACCTGATGGGAATACGAGTTATCGCCGTTAGGTTTGATCTCTTCAACTTCGCCATTCGGAAGCTCGATCTCAACCTTCTGCAACTTATACAGCTCACCGCCTGCTTTATAAACCGGAGTCGTGACGTCAGGGGTCACCGTTGCCGTAGCAGGGTCGGTGCCCGCGTTGATAACGGGATCGATGTCGTACCTAGGCACATTGACCTTGTCCGTGCCCTTAAAACCGGCGCGATACAGGTTGGTGGTGTACCTAACATCGTACTTCGCGTACACCGGATAGGCATCCTGCCACTGGGTGACCTTAAAATCTGGTTTCACCAGATACGGTTCGGCCTTATCCGGGTCAGAAGTGGTGAAGGAATCGCCCTCGACATCGTAGATATACTTCCAGACGTCAGAACCCTTCTGGACCTCGGCGGTCGAAATCCAGCCCAGGAACTTATAGCCCGGCACCGCCATCTCGGCATCGGTCGGGGAAGCTTCGAGGGTCAAGGGGCTTTCATAAGAACCAGTTGGCTCATCCTGCGGGTCCCCTGTTGCCTCAACCGAAGTGTTCACGTGCGGGTAGTAATACGTGTACGTAGGGTCTGATCCATTCACCTTATTTTGCAGCAGGTTGCTTTCGTAACGACGTGTAGCGGCCTTCAGGATTGTGTTGTCCTTGTTGTAGAAGTTAACGTCTGTAGTAATCATCGCGCGAACGTAATACTTCGTATCGAGAGCCAGCATCGTGCTTTCGATGGGATTTTTCACATACGTCCAGCAGCCATTGCCGCGCTCAAGCGTCCAGAAATTCAGACGATAGCGATCATTCACCAGTTTGACCGTTACGTTCAGCGAAGCCGAAGTCCAGGTATCGCTTAGCGTTGCAGCGCCTGGAAAATCGGTATCGGCATAGAGATCTTTTAGAGTATCGGCTCCCGTATCGTTTTTAACGTTGTGCGAGTACGCATTAAGGGGACTCACGACAAGGGTTTCCTTCGTGAAGCGCGTGTCACACGTTTCGTCATACCTATCCTTTATACCGTGGTCAACATGCTCCGGACCCCAGTGGACGACGTTTTCACGCACGAAGGTGCTGCCGACGTTTTCCTCAAAGGGCGTTTGATAGCGATTCCAAACGGAACAAAGTAGCTTGCTGTCCGTAAACCCATGGTTGGTATAAGCCCGGACGTAATAATCCACTCGGTACTCAAAGCGGGCGGTGTAGGTGTGCGGCACGGTTAGATCGACATCGGCAGGGAGTTTGTAGCTCGGATCGCGGCTCACGCGAACATCAACCGGGGATCCATCGGCAGCCTGCTTGTTTTCATACCAACCCAGGAAACGATAGCCGTCGGGCAGCTGGCCCTCCTCGGATATAGCTTTACCGGATACGTCGAGCACCTGTACGGTATACGCGCTTGTGCCATCTTCTGCAGTCTCAACCTTAACGTCAGTTTTGCCCACACCGTCGCGCCGAGTCTGATCGTCGGTTGCATCCTGCTCATTGCCCTCAAACACCGTCATGATGTTCGACACATAGTCGGTGTACACCGGATAAAAATCGGTAGGGCCAAGCACAGTGATCTCGGTGCCGGCAGGATAGAACGCACCGGCGTTTTTTAACTCGGCAAGCTCAGGCGAGGTGATGGCCGCGTAACCGCCATGCATCCCGGCCTCGCCACTCGGCTGCGTCGTCCAACCGATAAAGGTGGCGCTGGCAGAAAGAGTGCCGCGGTCCGCAGGGGCAGCCGGCGTTAAACCGACGCCATAGCGGTACCAGTCCGTCGACTTGTCGTGCTCCTCGCCGCTCTGCCACGCGAGCGTCTCGCCCTTGACGTTATAGAACAGTACCTGCGCCTCGTACGAAGCAATAAACAGGTCGTTGCCCTTAAAGGCCTCGGCCCCCTTCGCGTTATCGGCGGTATAGCTCGACGTTATCTCGTGCGCTTCGTTCTTCTGGACTTGCTTGCCAGCCTTAACGGCATCGGCATCGGTCTTGCCGTTAAACCAGGCGTTATCGGCATCGATACGGTTCACATTGACTCCGGGCTCACGGAACCAGCCCATAAAGCGGTAGCCGCCGTTGGCCTCGGTCAAACCCTCTGGCTTTGCGGAGGTATCCTGCTTAAACGTTACCGATGTATCGCCCTGGGCCAGGCCTTGGGCCGTTCCCGCCAGCACGGCGCTCACGGCAAAGGCGTACGGATCCGAGGTCGCCTGGTCTTTGCCAAGTTTGGTCTTCTCGATTGTCGCGGTGCCCGCACCGGGAAAATCGATCGTCGCCTTAACGCTCTGGCCATGCACGGGGATATTCAGCTTGTAATCCATCGCCCACTCATTGGTGTGCTGGCCACCCAGGGCATCGTCGTTGGCGGTCGAGCGCATGGTGCCGGCACAGAAATCGTAGTCGTGCTCTTCCCACAGCTCGCGCGTGGTGTAGCGCTCGTCATCCCATGGACCATAGCCATCACCCTTGGTGGTGCCGTCGCCGCCAAACGAGGGGATTTTCTTTTTGGCAGGGTTGCCCTGGCTGCTGCCTTTTAGGCTCACACTCGGCTTAAAGTAGCATTCGGTAACCGTGGCGTCACCCTTGTTGGCGCGCGCAGCAATACCGCCCAGGTTCACATCGTTTTGAATGATGGGGATCACGGCGATGGGATTGTACTGACGCGAGCTCAAGTCACCCGCAAAATGGCTTCGAACGAGCTCGTTGCCCTTTTCGGTTAGAATACGACCCGCCAAGCCACCCGTCCACGCACGCGTCACGGCGACGACGCCCACGTACGACGCGGCATAGCTGTAGCACTGCGCCGTCGAGAAGCAGTCGATAATCTTGGCGTTACCCGCCATGCAGCCCACAAAACCCGAGGCATACACGTTGTTGCCGCCCAGAGCGCCAACAGCCACGTCGTACTTATTAGTGACGTCGGTCATGCCAATCGAGCCATCGTCTTTGCGCGTAGGCGTAACGCGGCAGTACTCAATCGTCGAATTTGTAACGTAGCCGGCAAACGCCGCCATATACAGACCCTCGCCACCAATTGCCTGTACGCCCGAAGTCGTGTTGTTAACGGCACGGCCACCACGGACCTCGCAGTTATAAAGGGTGCAGCCGTCGAGCTCGCCGGCGATGAGACCGCCCTCAAAGCCTGCGTTGGTAATGAGGTTGAGAGCATTGTTGGCGCAGGTCACGTGCAGCGTGCTCTCCATGACCATAACGTTTTCGAAGCGCGTATTGACGGCCTTGCCCACGATAATGCCACCGCGGAAGTCCGCCCACACGTTGGCGTCCT
>CABRCR010000009.1:0-82604 GCA_902469435.1 uncultured Collinsella sp.
CTGAATTAGACACTCACCATTGTCGGCCTAATCCGCGGTCTTTCATGCAGCAGGGGCTCTCAATGTTTTATGTCCTGCTCATATCGTCTCTGCCGGCAGCTGGGGACACTCCTTAGTCATTCAAGAACGTCCCCAATGACTAGGTGGGGGAGGCGTGCGACAATGGTGGGCGTTGTGTTGTTCGCGCTAAGGAGTTGCCATGTTGTTGTGTCCTGTTTGCCATGAGCCTTTGGTGGACGACGAGCGCGGTGCTGTGTGCGCGGGCGGACACCGGTTTGACCGTGCGCGCGAGGGCTATCTGTATCTGCTGCGCTCGTCCAAGAGCGGCGACTCCATGGGCGATCCCAAGTCGCAGGCGCGCAGTCGTCGCGACTTTTTGAACCGCGGTTACTATGCGCCGTTGCGCGATGCGATGGTCGAGCTGGTGCGCGAGCAGGCGCCTGGGCGTGCGGCATCTACCGGCACCCCCATGACCTTGCTCGATATTTGCTGTGGCGAGGGCTACTACACCAGCGCCATGGGTGCGGTGCCGGGCGTGGATGCTTATGGGTTCGACCTGGGCAAAGAGATGGTGCGTCTGGCCGCCAAGCGCGGCGATGCGACCTACTTCGTGGCCAACATGAAGGACATCCCCGTGGCCGATGGCACCTTCGATATGGTGACCGAGCTCTTTGCCCCCTTTAACGAGCGCGAGTTTGCCCGCGTGCTGGCGCCCGAGGGCTCGCTCTACACCGTGGTGCCGGGTGCGCGGCATCTGTTTGAGCTCAAGGAGGTGCTCTACGACACGCCGTATCTCAACGACGAGAAGTTGCCGCAGACAACCGAGCTCGAGTTGGTTGGCACGAAACGGGTGTCTGCGAACATTACGCTCCAGACGCAGGCCGATATCGAGGCGGTGTTTCAGATGACGCCGTACTACTACCGCACGCGCCCTGCCGACAAAGAGCGCCTGGCAAACCTGGACACCCTTCAGACCGATATCGACTTCATCATCGCCGAGTACCGCCACTAACCTACCAAAAAGGGACAGGTTTATTTTGGCAGGTTTTATCTGGGCAAATGTAAAGGGCCGACCGCGTTGCTGCGCGATCGGCCCTTGTTGGTTGCTTGGATGTAGGGGGCAGTGGAAGGCGGGAGTCTACAGGCGGTCCTTGTTCTCGGCCTTAATGTCGTGTGCCTGCTGAATAAAGAACAGGTCGTACACCACGATGACAAAGGCGCCAAAGTTGATGGCGTCGCCGCCAAACGCGGGAAGCGTGAGCACGGCCTGCGCAATCGTGGCGATTGCGGCGACGATGCCGAGCTTAAACGCACCATCCACCTGCGAAGGCTTGTTGGCGCCCTTGATGCCCGCAACACCTGCGGCAAGATCGACAAGACCCTTGATGACAAGTACGGCCGCGGCGAGCATGGCATTCGATCCGTAGGTGGACTCGAGCTTGCCGGTCGCGATGCCGGCGATTCCAATGATGAGACTGGCGATGCCCAGAACAAAATAAATCAGGGCAAGGATTTTGAGTGTCTTGCGAGCGGCGCTCATAGCTGGTCCTTTCGATGCGGGCGCGGAGAATCTGTCGCACCCAGGTTGCGGCACATATCGTGAAGCACATTGTAGTTCAACGGGGCGATGCATGCGTTTGAAAGCGTTTCTTACCTGCACGGTCCAACCTTTCAAAAAGGAAAGCTGGACGTAAGCCAAATCGATGGCAGCTCATGTGCGGCGCTGAGATGATGGGGCCGTAACAAGGAGCTGGTCTCAAGGAGGAGCCATGATGTACGGAGCAGGGCAAGTGCGTGAGCCGCGGTCGTTGGGAAGGCGCATGGGTGATTCTGTGATCGCTGCCGTGTGCACGGGATTGATGGCGGTGCTTTGCATTGGGATGTTGTGGGCCATGTCGCATGTGGGACAATAGCGGACGGTTGGGTGCCGACATTAACGGCGCCCGCGTATCCGTTTTGCTTGTGAAGGAGTGCCCATGGGCGTCGTCGATCCCTTTTCTGTTGCTCGGGCCGCGGGGCTTGAGCTGACCGGGAAGCCCGAGGGTCTCACGCTCACCGACGGCGCGATGGAGCTGCGTGCCGATTTTGCCCGCATGCTTCCACGGCTCAAGCAGGGCCGCCTGCAGCAAGAGCTGCTGGTTAAGGCTGCGCGCACAAAAGGCATCGAGCAGCCATGGGCGATTGACGCCACGGCAGGCTTTGGCGAGGATTCGCTGCTGCTGGCGGCAGCGGGCTTTACCGTCGATCTGTATGAACAGGACTGCGTGATCGCGGCGCTCCTTAAGGATGCCTTGGATCGCGCGGCGGATGATCCGGCGCTTGCGGCTGCCGTGGCACGCATGCGCTTGCATGCGGGCGAGGACAGCATTGCCGGCCTTCGCCATACGGCTGAGCTGGTCGAGCGCGGTGAGCTCGCGGCTCCCGATGTGGTGTATCTGGATCCCATGTTTCCCGAGCGCACCAAGAGCGCGGCGGTGAAAAAGAAGTTCCAGCTCTTGCACCATCTGGAACAGCCGTGTGCCGATGAGGAGACGCTGGTTAAAGCTGCGCTTGCAGTGCGGCCGCGCAAGGTCGTTATCAAACGGCCGGTGAAGGGCCCATTGCTTGCCGGCGTTAAGCCGAGCTATCAGCTTGCGGGCAAGGCCGTCCGCTACGATGTTTTGGTGCCGCCGCGCCCGTAGCCTGCGCGTGATGGCCGGCGATGTGTCGGTGCCGTGCCGCTGCGTCGATGCAGCGCCTATTTCCAAGGGTGCGACGTCAGGTGCCACCCGCCGCAGTATTCACATTTGTAGCAGGCCAAGCCACGCCGTCCACGGTTTTCGCAGTCGGCCATAACGGCCTCGGCCTCGGCGCGTGTGTCGTAGCGGTTTTTGCGCTCGCACGACTTGTAGCGCCAAGCCTCATCGCGCTCGGCGTCCAGGGCGTCGCGGCGCTCGTCCTCGCGTGCAAACAGGTCGCTCATATCGCCGCCGGTGGCAGCGCCCAAAAACTCGCTTTTGGCTTTTGACCAGGCGGCTCGCTTTTTGCTCCCCATCTGCTTCGCGCTCCTCTCCAAACGTTGGTATCATTGCTCAATCAAAGTGATACCAATAAACGTGAGGTCGCCGCGTGATGATCAGAAAAACCCTCGATACCGACATTCCCGCCGTCATGGCTATCTATGACGCGGCCCGCGCCTTTATGCGCGCGCATGGCAACGCCACGCAGTGGCCCGAGGGCACGCCTTCGGCCGAGCAGCTGGCTGCCGATATTGCCGCTGGTGGCAGTTACGTGTGCGAAGTCGACGGCCGCGTGGTGGCGACGTTTGCCTTTTTACCGGGTCCGGACGAGTGCTATGACGTGATTGAGGACGGTCAATGGCGCAGCGACACTCCGTATGCCGTGCTGCATCGCGTGGCATCCGACGGTACCGTGCACGGTATCGCGGCGGCGATGTTTGCCTTTGCCAAGGAATGCGCCGACCATCTGCGTATTGACACGCACGAGGACAACTTGCCCATGCAGGGCGCCATCGCCAAGGCGGGGTTCGAGCGTGTCGGTATCGTCTATGTGTCCGACGGCACGGCGCGTGTCGCGTTTGATTGGCTGCGCGAGGCGTAGGAGCCAAGGCACGTATCATCACCCAGCTCAAATAAAAAATGGCCCCGAGTGGGGCCATTTTTGGTAAAACGCGTCGTTGTGGGACTCGCGTTGTTATCGCCCCAGATGACCCCGGGCAGACAAAAGGGGAGGTGCCGGCTTTCGCAAGGCGCGAACCTGCGAAAATCGCCGCGCGGCAACGCGGGGCGATGAGCTCGGTCGGGGGATAGGGCCCGCTTCGCCCGCCGGCCCGTAAATTGTATCATCCAGTGTGGAACGAGAATGCCCGTCGCCGCGTGCGATGGGCTCGCAATAAGAGGAGAGCCATGTCGAAGCAAACGGTCGTTGGAATCTTGGCGCATGTCGATGCCGGCAAGACCACGCTGGCCGAGGCCATGCTGTTCTGCGCGGGTCGCATTCGCAAGCGCGGCCGCGTGGACGATGGCGACTCGCACCTGGATACCAACGCCATCGAGCGCGAGCGCGGCATCACGATTTTCTCGTCGCAGGCCGTGTTCGACCACGGTGATACCCGCGTCATGCTCGTGGACGCTCCCGGACACGTGGATTTTTCGGCCGAGGCAGAGCGCACGTTGCGTGCGCTCGACTACGCGATTTTGGTGGTAGGTGCCAACGACGGCGTGCAGGGGCACACCGAAACCTTGTGGCGCCTGCTTGCGCGCTATGGCATCCCGACGTTTGTCTTTATCAACAAAATCGATTTGGAGAATCCCGGCCGCGATGTTTTACTGACGCAACTTGGGCAGCGTCTTTCCGAGGGCTGTCTGGATGCCAACGAACTGCTGACGGGCGGTGCCGCTTGGGAGGACGCTGCCGCGTTGGACGAGGCAGCCCTCGAGGAGTTTCTTGAGACGGGTGAGCTTTCCGTCGCAACGCTGTCGCGCATGGTTGCCGAGCGCAGGCTCTTTCCTTGCTTTGCCGGCTCGGCGCTTAAGGACCAGGGCGTGGGCGAGCTGCTGGATGGCATGTGCGCGCTGATGCGTGAGAGGGCGTGGCCGCCGGAGTTCGCCGCGCGTGTCTATCGTGTCAGCCGCGGAGATCGCGGCGAGCGTTTGGCTTGGGTTAAAGTGACCGGCGGCACGCTGCACGCCAAGCAGATGATTGACGGACGTTCCGGTGCCGAGGCATGGGAGCAGAAGGTCGATCAAGTGCGCATCTATAACGGCGAGAAGTATGAGCTTGCGCAAGAAGTTGCTGCTGGCGGTATTTGTGCCGTGACGGGTCTTGCGCACGTTCGCCCAGGGGACGCCCTGGGCGCGGAGCCCGCGGGCGATGCGCCCGTCATTGCGCCAGTCCTCACCTATACGGTGCTGCCGGGCGAACACGACGTCCATACGGTGTTCAAAGCATTGACTGAGTTGGCGGACGAAGATCCCATGCTCGGCGTAAGCTGGAATACGCGTCTTGAGCAGATTCACCTGCAGTTGATGGGCGCCGTGCAGCTCGAGGTCGTGCAGCGCGTGCTGGCCGATCGCTTTGGCCTTACGATTGAGTTTGAGCCCGGCGGCATTCTCTATAAGGAGACGATCTCGCAGCCGGTTGCGGGCGTGGGCCACTTTGAGCCGCTCCGTCATTACGCTGAGGTGCACCTGCGCCTGGAGCCGCTGCCGGTGGGCTCGGGTGTGCAATTTGGTACCGTTGCCTCGACCGACGAGCTCGATCTTAACTGGCAGCGTCTGGCACTCACCAACGCCATGGAGCGCGACCACCTGGGCGTGCTGACCGGCTCGCCCATCACCGATGTGCGCATTACGCTCACGGGCGGCCGCGCGCATGCCAAACACACCGAGGGCGGCGATTTTCGCCAGGCCACGTACCGCGCGATTCGCCAGGGTTTGATGCAGGCGCGCGAGGCGGGCGCGGCGGTGCTGCTGGAGCCGTGGTACCACTTTGAGCTCGAGGTGCCGGGGGAGTGCGTGGGCAGGGCGCTTTCGGATGTCACGCGCATGGGCGCCGAGTACGAGCCGCCGGCGATGGTGGGCGACCGGGCGAAGCTTGTAGGTCGCGTGCCGGCATCTGAGGTGCAGGATTACGCGCTGGAGGTGGCTGCCTACACGAGCAGCTGCGGACATCTGTACCTGGAGTTCGCCGGTTATGCGGCTTGCCATGATGCCGAGCGCGTCATCGAGAGGGCCGCCTATGAGCCGAGGCCGATCTGTCCAACACGCCTGACTCGGTCTTTTGTTCTCACGGCGCCGGCTACACGGTCAAATGGTACGACGTGCCCGCCGCGGCACACGTAAAGGTCGATCCTGCCACCTACCGCCCCTATCGCCCCGCCGACGCCGAGTTTTTCGGCCACATGTGACAAAGGGACAGTCCCTTTGTCACATTCAGTTGGTATAACTCGGTATAAGTTGGTATAACTATTACCAGCGTTTGCCAATCCGAGGAGGCCGACATGAATCCAAATCCCTTTAAGCCAACGGCTGGTAAGCGACCTCCGGTGCTCATCGGTCGCGAGTCGGTCATCGAAGATTTTGAGGAAGGGCTCGATAACGGTGCCGGAGCGCCGGGCAGACTCATGCTCATTACAGGAAACCGCGGCTGTGGCAAAACGGTTCTCCTGCGGGAGCTGCAACGTCAGGCCAGTGAGCGCGGATGGGCGGTTGTCTCCGATTCCGCTTCGCTTGGTTTATGCGACCGCTTGACCGACGCGCTTCGCTCGAATAAACCCGTTGTGACGTCAATGGAGTTTGGTCCGTCATTTGGCCGAATGTCGGTTGAGGCGGCGCGGGCAAAAGGCGAGACGTTGCGAGGGCTGGTCAACGAGAGGCTCAAGAAGCTCGGTCCAGGTAAGGGCATCCTGTTTGCGATTGACGAGGCTCAATCTGCGTCTATCGAGGAACTGGCGGCTCTCGCCGTTCTCTATCAGCAGGTGCTCGGAGATCAGGATGCTACGGGCTTGTCCGATAGCGACCAGCGAGGTCTTGCGTTGGTCTTTGCCGGCTTGCCCAGTATGGTTGACGATCTGCTCGAAGAGCCGAGCGTGACGTTTTTGCGGCGTGCCCAGCAGCGTACGTTGGGGGCGATTTCTTTGCCCCAGGTGCGCGATTCATATGTCCAGACGATCGAGTACGCCGGCCTTTCCGTTGATGCGGAGACGGCGAACCTTGCGGCACACAAGAGCATGGGGCATCCCTATATGGTTCAGCTGGTGGGATATTACATGTGGCGGTCTGCTGTCCGGCGTGGCTCGCAGGTCATTGAAAGGCGCGATGTCGAGGATGGCCATGCGGATGCCGTCTCCGAGTTCTACGAAGCGGTTGATGCGCCTCTGTATTACGGGCTGCGCAGCCCACAGCGCCTCTTTATCGAGGCCATGGCGGTAGACGAGGACAATCCGACGCGTATGGCGGATATCATTGAGCGCTGCGACCGCACCCAGAGCTGGGCGAGCAAATACCGCGCAAGCCTAATTCGCGAGCGTGTTATCGAGGCCGCCGGATACGGCCTTGTGCGGTTTACCGTGCCCATGCTGGGCGAGTATATCCGCGACCGCGTTTTATGGCATGAGTAGGGTGATAAAGGTGACGGAACAGAAGATGAGCCCGCAGGCTATCGAGGTGCGCGGTGCACGTGTCCACAATCTCAAGGACATCGATATCGATATTCCGCTGGGGAGGCTCGTGGGCATTGCCGGCGTGTCGGGCTCGGGCAAGAGCTCGCTGGCGCTGGGAGTTCTTTATGCCGAGGGCTCGCGCCGTTACCTGGAGGCGCTCAGCACCTATACTCGACGTCGCCTGACGCAGGCCGAGCACGCCCAGGTGGACGAGGTATTGCACGTACCGGCGGCACTCGCGTTGCATCAGCGTCCCAGTGTGCCAGGCGTGCGCTCGACCTTTGGTACCATGACCGAGCTCAACAACAGTCTGCGTTTGCTCTTTAGCCGCTGTGCCCATCACGTGTGCCCACATTGCGGGGCGCGTGTGGAGCCGAGCCTTAACGTGGCTGCGGGCCTGTCGCTCACGTGCCCCGCATGCGGCCGCGAGTTCTACGCGCCGAGTGCCGAGGACCTTGCCTTTAACAGCGGCGGTGCGTGCCCTACCTGCGGCGGCACCGGTGTCATGCGCGAGGTGGACGAAGCGAGCCTGGTGCCCGACGAGTCAAAGACCATCAACGAAGGCGCGGTGCTTCCCTGGGGCACGCTGATGTGGGATCTGATGAAGCAGGTGGCCGGCGAGATGGGCGTGCGCACCGACGTGCCGTTTAGCCAGCTCACGCCTCAAGAGCGCGACATCGTGTTCCATGGTCCGGCGGTTAAGAAGCACATTCTCTACGTTCCCAAAAATGGCGAGGGCGCCACGCCGCTCGACTTTACCTATTACAACGCCGTCTATACCGTCGAGAATGCGCTCGCCAAGGTTAAGGACGATAAGGGGCTTAAGCGCGTTGCGCGCTTTTTGCGCGAGGGGCCGTGCCGCGATTGCGGCGGCACGCGTCTTTCCGACGCCGCGCGCCAGCCCCAGGTGCGCGGCATCAATCTGGCGCAGGCGGCGGCCATGACGCTGGGCGAGGCGATTGAGTGGGTGCGCGGGGTGCCCGCATCCTTGCCGACCGAGATGCGGCCCATGGCGACGGACATCTGCGATTCGTTTTTGAGTACGGCCCGCCGCCTGGTCGATCTGGGTCTCGACTACCTTTCGCTCGACCGCGCCGGCGCCACGCTTTCCACGGGTGAGCGCCAGCGCGTACAGCTTGCCCGCGTGGTGCGCAACCGATCGACGGGCGTGCTGTATGTGCTGGACGAGCCTTCGATCGGCTTGCATCCTGCCAATGTCGACGGTCTGGTGGGCGTGATGCGCGATCTGGTGGTCGACGGCAATACCGTGGTTGTTGTCGACCACGACACGCGCGTGCTGGCAGAAGCCGACTATCTGGTCGAGATGGGCCCCGTTGCGGGAGCAGGCGGCGGCCATGTAATCGCCGCCGGTACGGTAGACGAGGTCGAACAATCGCAGGGCAGCCGCATCGCGCCGTTCTTGCGCTCGGACCCCAAGCGTCTGCGCCCGCAGGTGGCTGACGACGAAATGTTCGACCTAGGCCATATCCGCATGGCGACCGATGCCATCCATACCGTCAAACCACTCGAAGTCGATATCCCGCGCGGCCGCCTTGTCGCGGTGACGGGTGTTTCGGGTTCGGGCAAGACGACACTGGTGCTCGAGACGCTCATCCCGGCGCTCAAGGCACAGGCGGCTGGCGAGCGCCTGCCAAGGCACGTGCGCTGGATCGATGCCGAGGGCATCGCGCGCGCCAACCTGATTGACGCCACGCCCATCGGCGCCAACGTACGCTCGACGGTAGCGACCTATGCCGACATCCATGATGAGCTGCGCCGCGCCTTCGCCCGTACGCCCGAGGCCAAGGCGGCAGGATATAAAGCGGATGCCTTTAGCTACAACACTGGCGCTTTGCGTTGCCCCACGTGCGATGGCACGGGCTCGATATCACTTGACGTGCAGTTTTTGCCCGATGTCGAGATCGTCTGTCCTGCATGTCGCGGCTCGCGTTATGCAGACGCAGCCTCGCATATTCATCGCGAGGGCAAGGACGGCAGTCTGCTCACGTTGCCGCAGCTCATGGACATGAGTGTGGACGAGGCCCTCGACGCCACGGTGGGACTCAAGAAAGTTCAGGCGCGCCTGCAGACCTTGCATGGCCTGGGTCTGGGCTACCTGACACTTGGCGAGCCCACGCCGGCGCTCTCGGGCGGCGAGGCGCAGCGCCTTAAGCTTGCGAGCGAGATGGGCCGCGTGCAGGACGATGCCGTATTCGTGTTCGACGAGCCCACCATCGGCCTGCATCCGCTCGATGTTCAGGTACTGCTGAGCGTGTTTGACGGACTCGTTGCCAAGGGCGCCACGGTCATCGTGATCGAGCATGACCTCGATCTTATCCGCAATGCCGATTACGTGATCGACATGGGCCCAGGCGGTGGCGATGCCGGCGGGCAGGTCGTCTGCGTCGGCACGCCGGGTGACATCGCGGTCTGCCCTAAGAGCATTACCGGCCGCTATCTATAAGCGATTGTGACAAAGGGACAGTCCCTTTGTCACATGCCGGCAAGGCCTGTCAGCATCACGCTTTTCTTTTCTAGCCAATTCTAGTTAAAAGCAGTTAATTACCGTTAAAAGCTAGCATGTTGTCGACGTAGCACTTGAACAGCTTGTGCCTGAGGACCAAAATGACTTCAGCCCATTCGCGAAATTTGCACGCCCTATAGTGAGTGGGCTCTCGCTTGAGCCGATGCTGCCAAGAGGCGGCCGATAGGGGCAATTATGGACAATCGAATCTTTGGGTATGCGCGTGTCTCTTCCGCGGACCAGAACTTGGATCGTCAGTTAGACGCACTGGGAAGGTTTCCCGTTCAACAGGGTCAGATTTACGCTGACAAGGCAAGCGGTAAGAACTTTAGACGTCCCCAGTACCAGCGTCTTCTTCGCAGGTTGCGCGAGGGTGACGTTCTCGTGATCAAAAGTATCGACCGATTGGGTCGCGATTATCGTGAAGTCCTCGATGAATGGCGACGCATCACGGTGGATAGGCGTGCTGCCATCGTGGTGCTTGATATGCCGTTACTCGATACGCGCGAGCAACCCGATGGCATCACGGGAACGTTCATGGCGGATCTGGTCCTTCAAATCTTGAGCTACGTGGCGCAGCTGGAGCGCGAGAACATCAAGCAGCGCCAGGCAGAGGGTATCGCGTCGGCGCGCCTGCGTGGCGTGAGATTTGGGAGGCCGGCGCTCGAACGTCCGGATGGCTATAACGATGTCATCAAATCATTTGAAGGGGGTGAAGTTACGAGGCGAGAGGCCGCAACGCTCCTGAACGTCAGCGCATCGACGTTCGATCGTTGGAGACGGGCGGACACGAACTGATATGACCGTTCGCCGTCTGTCCGTCCTCTTTAACTAGACATTTTGAAGAGGGGAGTTTATCGCACAGAGCCCACTCCTTCCCTCGATGTTTATCCAGTTCACGCCCTGGAACCAAATAGTGCCACCGCGTTGCCAATTCGTCTGCTTTTTGACGAGGGGTTATGAGCTGTAACGTCAATCGAAGGGAAATAGCCATGAAACGAAATGCTACTAAAAAGCAGCCCATGATGGGCTTGCTTGTTCTGCTCATCTGTTCTCTGGGGTTCATTTCGGCCTGTTCACAGAATGATGCAAACGCTGCAAAGTCGAAATATGTCGACGATAAGGCAATGAATGTTATCGCCGCCGGGTTTGAGAGAAGGTCCGACGTCATTGAATCTAATGCAAACGATGATGATCCTCATTCAATCGAGAATATCCAGGAAGCTATTGAGGCTGAAATCAAGAACGACAAGGAACTCAAGAACGCTAGGTTTAAAGATTCCAAGATGCAACAGGACGTAATCACGTATCTGAATCTGCTTGATGACCAGCTTAAGGTTACCGAGGACTACTCGCAATCGTCTGCGGATTATTACGAAGAGTGGAATAAAGTCTACGATAAGCGGTCTGCGCAACTCAAGAAGCTTGTTGATAATTACGGGCTGGAAGTAGGGGAAAAATATAAGGATGATTTCAACGACTTAATTAAGAATGGAAAGTCCGTAGCAGAGAAGACCCGCTATGAGGATGCCATCAACAGTTTGATTCAAGGAGCAAATTTCGAAAAATCGGATGACGGTTACGGTCTGTATACGTATACGGCGGTAGTTGAGAACACCTCTGGTATATCGTTCTCTAACGTCAGCCTGACACTTGCTCTCTATGATGCAGATGACATCAAAGCGGAGGAGACCTATGCGGACACCTCTTCGTGGGCGCCGGGTGAGAAAGTCAAGTTCGAGGCAATGTCCGATGTTGACGCTGCGCGCGTTGTCGCATCTGTTTCCAGCTACGATGTAAATAAATAAGTTCTGCACGGAAGGGGCGGGTTAATCGGCAATGAATGGTTGACCTGCCCGTTTTATGCCAATTATTGAACAACAAGTGCTGCGAACGAATGTGTATATTTCGGATTGCAAACAACTGCCCTCGTTTAAAGACATGCTGAAAACGACAATTTAGGCATGAGGTATAACCTACGGCAGTTTCTTAAATAGCAGGGATTTTGAAAGGAATAGGGGATGGATGAGTTGGAGGAAGGCATGGGGGCGCTGAAAGCGAAACTCGGGAGAATTCTGACGAAACCCAAGGTATTCATCGCGGGCTTGGCGCTTGGCGGGCTGATTGTAGCTGTACTTTTTATTAGCATCTTTAATAACGGCAAAGCTGCGGGTGCAAAAGAAGCGACCCCCAATACGCTCTCCCCGTCGGTTGTGTTTGAACGTATTGCTTCCCAGAATGAGATGGTTTCTGCATCGCAGAACTATACGATTGTCGATAAGGTGACAGATACCAAGAGGTTCTTCGATTGGTTTGATATCCCGTTTACAGAAAACAGTTTTTGGTATCGCTATGTTGGAACCATTAAGGCGGGCGTGAATCTCGAGACGGCAGAGATACATACAAACAAGAAGAAGCTGACCATTACGATGGATGAGCCTTACGTAATTTCAAACACGCCGGATATGAAGAAATCGGGCGCTCTCGAGGAGCGCAACAACATCCTCAATCCCATTGAGGTCAAAGACGTCACGGCGTTTGAAGCGCAGTGCAAGGAGCGGAGTGAAAGCGAGGCCATCAAGGATGGCGACCTGCTCGAAGAGGCACGGGTGAACGCCGAAGCAAATATCCGCGCGATGTTCAACTCGGCATTTGGCGATGAATATACGGTTGATTTCGACTATCGGAAATAGGAGGTCACAATGGAGGATAAAGACGATCTGGCTGTTGTCGAAAGGGAGGAGCCGCCGCGACATAAGCAGAGTTTTGATATCCGTAAGGCCGCTGCCGGGTTGGTTGATGGCGCCGGAAGCGCGATGGCGGGCGCGGTTGCAACCGTACAGAAAGTTGCCGATGGTGCAATGCGTGCTGCAACTCCGCTGGTCGATGACGCCTTGGCAGCTATTGCTGATGCGGCCGATGGTGCGGCAGGTACTGCTGCGGATATCGGTGACGCGGTCAACGATTGGGCATACCAGCAGCAGCTTAATAGATACAGGCCGGTAACCAAGGAGACCTATCAGAGTCCTTCATTCCATTTGCCGAACATGATTCGAATTGTTGACGGAAATGAGCGTCGGGGCATCGACGCCTGTAGAGATGCTATTGGTTGGCTGGATACTGTTAAGGGCACGCAGATTTTCAATCTGTACCGCGAGGCAATCGGGGATAGCGAATTGTCTTTCTATCCTAAACCATCTCTTTACTCCACATATTACATAGATGCTTTTGATCGGTCTCGCTTTGTTGACCTTGACTCTTATTTCGCAACCATGCAACAAGACAAGATGGCCGAGTTGAGACGGATTGCGTTCATGCTTGGCGCGAAGCGCTGCAAGCTGGAGGTGACGGAGTACGAGGAAACTCGGCGAGGCCGCCAGGTTAAGGGAAATGCCAAGGCGGGAAAGAGGGGCTCGGTTCGAATCGACGGTTCCTTGAGCGATTCAACGAGAAGTGAGAAGAAAATTCTGTTTACACAGGAATTTGAGGGCGACATGGTTCCACAGCGCCCTGAGCTCCATTGGTATGCCCATGACTCAGATGTTCTCTTGTTAATTGAGACGAGATGTGGTGGAGAGGATAAAAACAAGGCGAAGAGCTATCGGGTCGAATTGAAAAGTGAAACGACCATGACCATGTCTGTATCACTTGCTATGGCTATCGACGAGGCATGCAGCAAACTGAACATAAGGGCGAATTCGAGCCTGACAAGCCAAGCTAAGCGAGAGCTCCGGCAATCGTTTGTATTTGAAGTTGAATTCTGATGTGTGGGGACCATTTGCTGCGGGGTTCCTGTCCTTTACGGGGTGGAAGCGTATAAACCCATACGGTGCAACTCAGTAAAAGCTAGTAATATACTGGCAATTTTTCTAGTTAAAAGCGTTTAAAACCGGTTAATTCCATTTAAATTAGTAGTTGCGATATGTGACAAAGGGACCGTCCCTTTGTCACATTCCCAGAAAGCCTGTTTGGCGCAGAGCCTCGTAGAGGACGATGGCGGCGCTGTTGGAGAGGTTGAGTGCGCTGATGCGGTAGTCGTCCGGATTGACGAAGTTGCCGCAGATATCCTGTCGAAGGATGGCTTCGTGGCTGTCCTCGGTATGCCCGAGCGACTCCTCGTGGGCCTCCCAGGCGTCGGCGTTTTCGAGCGAGTCGCAATCGCGCAACATGGGGATGCGCTCGCAGCGCTCGGGCGCCGCGGCAAGCAGTGGCTCGGGAATCCCCGAGCTCTCGCTGCCAAAGACCAAAAAGTCACCGTCGCGGTAGGTACTTTGCGCATAGGTGCGGCGCGCCTTTTTGGTCAGCAGATGCAGGCGTTCGTCGGCGGGGGAGAGGCCGTTGCGCGCAAGGAAATCCTCCCAGCCGGCATAGGTCGTCACGTCCAAATTTTGCCAGTAGCCCAGGCCGGCGCGACGCACCGTCTTGTCGTCGAGCGAAAACCCCAGCGGCTCCACCAGATGCAGGCGGGCGCCGGTAACCACGCAGGTGCGGCCGATATTGCCCGTATTGGCCGGAATCTCGGGCGCATACAGCACAATGTTGAACATGAATCTCCTTGGCTCAGAACGAAAAACCACCACGAAGGGCACCTTCGTGGTGGTTTGGCGGTTACGTAGGCGGAAAAATGCCCGCTTGGATAAATCTAGGCGCGGTGCCAGTCGGTCAGGCAGGCATCGAGGGAGGCGATGAGCGCATCCTTGTCCATGTGACGGCCGATGATGCACAGGCTCGTCATGCGGTCGCCCGTCTCGTCGTCCCAAATCTGCATGATCTCGGGGTTCTCGTCGATGATCTTCTGCTTCTCGCCCTCGGGCGCGGAGTCAACGAACAGACCGTTCTCCATCAGGCGCATTTGGTGGCCGGCCTGCTCGAACATGTAGCACATGTCCGGATCGCCGGTCTGCCACAGCGGACCCTTGACGCGGATGACCTCGTCGGGCCACTCCTGCTCAACAAAATCGGTGAACTTCTGCAGGTCAAACGGCTTGCGGCGCGAGTACACAAAGGTCTCGATGTCGTACTCGAGCACCTCGGGGTCGTCGTGCTCCTCGGGATGCTCCATGGCCTCGATCCAGGCGGCGGAGTTGTAGGCGCGCATAAAGTCGAAGCGGTCGGTGTCGAGCAGCTCCTCCATGGGGACCTCGCCGTTTTGGGCCTCGACAATCACGGCGTCCTTCTGCAGGCTGCGCACGATAGCCTTGAGCTCGGCGATCTGCTCAGGGCTCACGGTATCGGTCTTGTTGAGGATCAGCGTGGAGCAGAACTCGATCTGCTGGATGAGCAGGCTCTCGATGTCGTCCTCGTCGATATCCTCGGCCAGCAGGTCGCGACCGCCGTTGAACTCGTCGTACATGCGGGCGCAATCGACCACGGCCACGATGTTGTCGAGTGCAAGCTTGGGCTGGCCGCCCACCTTGGCCTCGTCGCAGAAGCTTGAGATGGTGTAGGCGATGGGGATAGGCTCGCAGATACCCGAGGCCTCGATGATGATGTAGTCGAACTTGCCCGAATCGGCGATGCCCTGCAGCTGGTTGGCAAGGTCGTCCGAAAGCGTGCAGCAGATGCAGCCGTTGGTGAGCGGGATGAGGTCGTCGGTCTCGGAAAGGCCGCCGTCGGCGATGAGGCTGGCGTCGACGTTGATCTCGCCGATATCGTTGACGATCACGGCGGCGCGGATGCCGCCGTCGTTAGCGAGGATGTGGTTGAGCAGTGTGGTCTTGCCGGCACCGAGGTATCCGGTAAGCATGATGATCTTCACGGGTTTGTTGGGCATGTGCCCTCCTTTGTTAGACATGGCTTACAGTTGAATCTTATGCCAAACGCCTGCTCTTATACCCACGCGCCGGCAAATAACACAGGCTACTCCCAGGCTCCCCATACATCGGGGCAATAACCGACGGTGGCCTTTTTGCCGTTGCGCACGATGGGCTCGGCTAGAACCTGCTGGTTCTCGAGCAACTTGTCGAAGCGCTGGCTAGGGGTGAGGTGCTGGATGAGCGCGAGCGTCTCCTCGTCCTTGGCCTTGGGGTTGAGCAGCTTGTCGATGCCGCCGACCGCCTGCATCACGCTCGTGAGCTCGCCTTTGCTCATCTCCTTTTCCTTAAGGTCGATAAACTGCACCTTAATGCGGCGCTCCTTAAAATAGCGCTGGGCCTTCTTGGTGTCGAAGGACTTCTTGGTGCCAAAAATTTGCACGTTCATATAATGTTCCGCCGTTCTAACGAATGAAGTTGGTCCTGGCGCGATCGGCTTCGGGGGCTTCGATGCCGGCGACCTGTCCTGCCTCGATGCAACGCAGGAGCCAGGCCATGTTTTTGCCGATGTTTCGCATGGTGGCCAGACCCTCGGCATCTCCATCGGCCTCGCCCGGCGCAGCGCCAAAGACGTTGTTCCAGTAGGTGGAGGCGACCACGGGCATCTGGTTGATGGTGAAGTACTTGTTGAGTACATCGAACGTTGTCGACGTACCGCCGCGACGGGCGACGGCGACGGCAGCGCCCGGCTTGTGTGCAAAAGCTTTGCTACCGGCATAGAATGCGCGATCGAGTGCCGAGAGAATGCGGCCGCTGGGGTGCGCGTAGTAGACAGGCGAGCCAAAGACAAAGCCGTCGGCCTGTTCGGCGGCAGCGATCAGCTCGTTGACCACGTCGTCGTCAAAGGTGCAGCGACCGCCAAGCTTGCCACACTGGCCGCAACCGATGCAATCGCGAATGGGCTTGGCGCCCAGCTGAAACACCTCGGTATCAATGCCTTCTGCATTAAGTTGCTCTGCGACCTCGGTGAGTGCGCGGGCGGTGTTGCCGTTTGCCTTGGGGCTGCCATTGACCAAAAGAACCTTCATCACAAACTCCCTCTGCTGTCGGTGACTTCTGCGGAGGATTATCCCACGAGAGGGTAGATGGCGTGGGGCGCGATGTGAAACGGCTTGTGTTTCACATCGCGCCCCATAACGCTAGTCCAGCTTGGTGCCCGGTACTTGTGGTGCCTCTTCAAGTAGCGCTTTGAGCTCGTTCAAAATGGAAACGGGCTGTCGGTCGACGGCATCTAGATGAAGTGTGGCCACACGAATGGGCGGCTGATATTCAAATGAGCCAAAGAGTACGGGCGACCCCAAGAACCGCTCGATTTCTTCTGCGATCGCGTCGGTCTCTTCGGGATCAAGGTCATCGAAAAGCGCCACGAACATCGGTCCGGTCGAGCGGAACAGACGGCCCTTGCCGCGCGAACAGTCCATGAGGCAGGCGGCACTTTCTGCCAAAACGCGGTCGCCCGCATCAAAGCCAAAGCGGGCATTGACCTTGGCGATGTCGTCGATTTTGATGGCGACCAGGCCTGCCTTGCGCGCCACGCGACGCATTTCGCCAATGGCGTTGACCAGGGCGTGGATATCGCCCAGGCCGGTCACGGAATCGGTCGTATCTGCCAAGCTGCGGTTGATAATCATGCCCACGTACATGTTGGGCTCGGTATCGGTGCCGTCCAAGCGGTAGCCCGTGCAGTCGCAAAGCACGTATGCTTCGGTGGCATCCATCACGCGATACTGCATGTAGTGGAAGTGCCACGTACCGTTTATCACCATGTCGAGCTCGGCGCGTACGTTGTTGCGGTCCTCGGGGTGAACGCGGGCAAGCCACAAGTCGAGTGAGTTGTAGGGATGCTGGGAGGGCAGGTCAAAATCGCGTACGGCATTAACCGACCATTGTGATTCGCCCGTATCGAGATTGAGGATAAACGGATAGCGCGTCTCGGAGCTCATAGAGATCGCTTGGAATACGCGGTCGTTGCACGGAAGCTGCTCAGCAATTGGGTGTGGCGGCGCGTCATTGTCTTTCGGTTGCTGCACACGATGCATAAGCTTATAGCGATACATCTTGCGATCGGCATCCATCGTCATCTGGCGACGCGTGTCGCCGGCAAGTGGATTGACGCGCGAGCAGCCAAAGCTAAAGCTAGCGATCATGGGCGCCTTGCCACCTGAGCTCGCCTCGATCAGCCCGGCACGTACCTGCTCCAAGCGCTGCTCGAGTTCAGTCTCGTTTGCAGAGAGCGAGATAAGCACAAACTCGTCTCCACCGATACGGAACAGCATCTCATCGTGCTCCATGGTTTCGGAGAGCGTGCGACAGATGCTCAGAATATAGCGATTGCCTTCGGCGTGGCCAAACCTATCATTGCAATGCTTGAGATGGTCGATGTCAATATAGGCGCAGGTGAAGGGGTCGCCTTTGCGCCAGAGCTGCTCGACGTGACGGTCGAGTCCGCCACGGTTGTCCAAGTTGGTGAGCGGATCGATATAGGCGTTGCACTCAAGCAGCTGGCGCTCTTGTTGCAGGATGGCATGCGTCTTTTGCAGTTGCTCACCAACGGCGCGTAGCTCAGCGGGCAGCACGGAAACATCGAGTTCGGCGGTCGAGACACCATTCGCAAGTCGCTGAAGA
This sequence comes from uncultured Collinsella sp., assembly GCA_902469435.1. GTDB lineage: Bacteria > Actinomycetota > Coriobacteriia > Coriobacteriales > Coriobacteriaceae > Collinsella. The sequence goes on from CABRCR010000009.1 coordinate 18,125, forward strand.
TAGGCAATAATCGATTGCTCGCCCAAGCGATATGACTCGTTCATGATGAATAACCTCCTTGGGCAGAACAACGGTTTGCATCATATCCCCAATTCGGTTTGGATTGGGGGCATAAGTTAGCCAATGGGGACAAGCGCCCCTTCGGCGGTATCGTTTTGCGCGCGAGCGTATCAGTTTTTGTTACCGCCATCGAGCAATGCCTCAAAATCCTTTGCCTGCATGGGGCGGTAGTAGAGGAAGCCCTGAGCGTAGTGGGCACCCATTTGGAGCAGCATGTTCGCCTGCTCGTTTGTCTCGACGCCTTCGATTACAACGGGCAGATGGAGCGATTGCGCCATCTCGAGCATTGATGAAACGATTTGCGCGCTGCGGCCTTGATCGCGGTCGGTGGGCACAAAGGTGCGGTCGAGCTTGATGACGTCGACGTTGACGTTCTTGAGCATCGCGAGCGTGGACTGGCCGGTGCCAAAATCGTCCATATAGGTCGAGAAGCCGCGGGTGTGCAGGTCGGCTGTCAGTTTGTCCACGGCCTCGGACTCCCCCGTATAAGCCGTCTCGGTGATCTCGATACGCATGAGCTCGGGCGGTAGGTTGTATTGGGCGGCGAGCGCCCCCATATGTTCGGCAACGTCGCAGGCAAGGATATCCACGCGCGACACATTAAGCGAGACCGGAACCACGCGAAGTCCTCGATCGATGCGCCCGCGCAGCCACGAGGCGACACCCTGCCAAATGTACTTGTCGAGCGTCACCACAAAGCCGCTTTCCTCGAGTGCGGGGATAAACGTTGCGGGCGAAATGAGAGAGCCGTCCTTGTCAATCCAGCGGGTGAGTGCTTCGGCGCCAATGATCTCGCCGGTTTCCATATCAACCTGGGGCTGCAGGTAGTAGGTGATGCGGTCGTTTGAGAGCGCATACTGGAACTCGGTGAGGGTGCGGTGAAACGCCACCTCGCGCTTGTATTCCTCGGGGCGAAAGACGGCGATGCGATCCTTAAAATCGTTTTTGGCGCGCCGATTGGTAAACATGGCCTTGGCCTGCGCGTCGATGGTGATTTCCTCGTTGGGGTCGATGGGGCAAACGCCCATGGACGGCCAGAAACCCACGCCGTCATCATGCTTGGCCACGGCGGCGCGAACGCGGTTATAGATTTGATGGACGGTGTTGTGCTCAAAGGGGATGAGAATGCAAAAGTCGTCTTGGCCCCAGTATCCTACGACGCCCATCTCGGCATTCTCGATGTCTTTGAGGACCGTGCCCACATCGGCGAGCACGCGGTCGCCCTCGGCCTGTCCGTGCCATTCGTTGAACAGTCGCATATGACCCATGTCGACGGTGGCGATACACCAAGCGGCGTCGCGCCTTGTCTTAAGAAATGCGTTGGCACGCCGCATAAACTCGCTGGGTCGATAGAGGCCCGTGAGCGTATCGATGCGTTCGGCGACGGCGCTTTTACGCTCAATCTCGGGTATGGGGAGGCTGTCGTTGGGTGCAAGCCCGCCGGCGGCGCGAAGACGACGGTCGAGTTCGCCTAAAACAGCGGTCGCTTGATTGATTAAGCGCTCGTAAAAGGCCGGGACGACAAGACAGACGGGGGTAATGGTGTCGTTCGCGATTCGAACAGGAGCGAAAACGGCCTCTTTAAGATGATGGGTCAGTTGCTCGAATGCCTCGTGGTCCAGATCGTTGCTGAGCACGACGAACTGGGCGTTTCGCGAGCGGAAGACGCGACTTCTGCCGCGGGTGATCGATAGCATGCGGCCTGCGTATTCGGCGAGCATGTTGTCGACAGCCTCGGCCCCGTAGAGCTCGTTGAACTTTGCCGTGCCACAAACGCGGACCGCTATAAGCCCCGTCTCGCAACGGTCGCGACGGCAGGCATCGATAGCGTTGATCAGCATACGCTGCGTTCCGAGGCCCGTGGCGGCGTCGACGGTCTCGGCGAGTGAGTGGTTAACAAGTTCGCCGACATAGAGCGAGGGGGTATTTCCGTCGCCGTCGATGCGAAACCCGCGAGCGCGGCAGAGGACGTAGTCGCCCGCGGCATTGCGCATGCGGTACTGCATGACGCGGCGGTGTTTGGAGCCGTTGTAGATTTGGTCGATATCGCTGGTATAGGCCTCAAGGTCATCGGGATGGACACGCGTTTTCCAGTAATCGTGGCAGTTGTCGATATGCTCGGCAGGAAGACCGAGATCGCGCAAGGCGCCTTGTGACCAAAGGGTGCGATGCTTGTTCAAGTTCTCGATAAAGCAATAACGGCCTTCGTTGAGCATCGAAAAGGCATCGAAAACGCGGTCGCTTATTTCGAAGTCGTCGGCGTGGACTTGCACGATATTGCGTCGATCAAGGCGCATGGCATGGCGCAGCTTGTAGTCGTACATGCGATGGTCGGCATCGAGTGTCATGCGATTGGAGGCTTCGCCCAGGGCGGGGTCGGCGTGTGCCACTCCGTAGCTAAACGAATGAGGCATCTCGGAATCGTTGTTTTTGAGCAGGACCGTTCGGCAGTGTTCCAGACGTTCGGCGAGGTCGTCCTCGGTCGCAATCGTAGATAGGATGGCAAACTCGTCGCCGCCTATGCGAAACGCCGCCTCGTCCACTTTCATATACAGTTTGAGATAAAGGCTTACCTGCAAGATGTAGCGGTTGCCCTCGTCATGCCCAAAGACGTCGTTGCAGTGCTTGAGATTGTCGATATCGATGAACGCCATGGTAACGGGGATGCCCTGCTCCCAGAGCTCCTCGAGGGAACGGGCAAAGCCGCCGCGGTTGCCAAGTCCGGTAAGCTGGTCGGTAAAGGCGGTCCTAATCAGATCATCCTGACGCTCGAGAAGGTCACGGATGGTCTTTTCGAGCGTTTCGGTGTAATTGCTGGCGGTGTCCATGTTGTAAGTGGCTTTCTGAGGTCGGGGCGGATGGCGTCGGGCGAGCTCGTAGTGTACACGCGTCGTTGCTCGGCGCCTTGCGTGTATCCAGGCCCCCGCCTTGCTGCGTTGTTGAGTTACTTTGCCGGCTAATGTTCGCTGTTGATAACAGCTGAGTAGTATAGACAACAGTGCACAATTATATATGGGCGCACATGCTGTGGGCGGCTATTATTCGCCAAACGGCAACGCCTGGGTGCGCATGAAAAATGCGACTGAGTCGATATATGTTGACGGGTATACTTGTCCCGTTTTAAAACGCAGGAACGGAGATGGTCACATGGCACAGCCGGATACGACGCGCACGGTGGGGCTTGCGCTCGAGGGAGGCGGCTACCGCGGTATGTATACGGCGGGCGTGCTCGACGTTTGGATGGAGCGCGGTTTGACCTGCGACCATATGGTGGGTGTCTCGGCGGGCGCGGCGTTTGGCTACAACTTTAAATCGCGCCAGATCGGCCGTGCCATTCGTTACAACAAGGCCTATTGCGCCGACAAGCGCTATGCGAGCGTGACCAGCTGGCTGCGAACCGGCGATATGTTCAATGCCGATTTTGCCTATCACGAGGTGCCTATCGAGCGCGATCCCATCGACTTGGAGGCGTATCGCGCCTGCCCCATGCGATTTACGTGCGTGTGTACCGATATCGAGACGGGCAAGGCCGTCTACCACGATCTACCGTATGGCGACGAGCGCGATATCGAGTGGATCCGGGCGTCGTCTGCCATTCCTGTGGCGACGCGTCCCGTTGCTATTGACGGGCATAAGTATCTGGATGGTGGCGTGGCTGATTCTATTCCCAGCGCATGGCTGTTTGCGCAGGGGTATGACCGCAATATCGTGGTACTCACGCAGCCGGCGGGCTTTGTGAAGCAGCCCAACAGCGTGATGCCCATGCTGCGGCGCGTGTTCCGTCACTATCCGGAGTTTGTTGCAGCGCTTGAGCATCGGCATGAGGTCTACAATGCCACGCTCGATGACCTGGCACGTCGAGAGGCTGCCGGGGAAATCTTTGTGGTGCGGCCGAGCGAATCGGTGAAGGTGCCGTCGCTGTGCCGCGAACCGGATGAGCTCGAGCGCATCTACCAGGTCGGCCGCCACGATGCAGAGGCGACTTTGCCGGCGTTGGAAGCGTATCTGGCGGGGTAAGGGTCGCATACGGAAAGCGCATCCCGGAATGGAGGCCCAAACTGGGATGCGCTTTCCATTGCTGAAGATATGAGGCTGCGAATCAGCTGTTCGGCCTATGCCTATGCCTGCTGCCAGGTGTCGACAAGCTCCTTGGCCGCGGCGTAGGGATCGTCGGCGCTGCAGACGGCGCTCACCACAAAGAAGCCGTCGACGCCGGTTGCCTTAAGCTGCTGCAAGTCGGCCGTCTTAACGCCGCCGCCCACCACGATGGGCACGGGGCTTGCCGCGTGGAGTGCGGCCAGGTCCTCAAAGCTCTTGGTGATGATGGAGCCATCGGCTGCGCGTCCGCAGTCGCGCTTGGTCTCGGTCTCGTGGAGCGGGCCGATGCCCAGGTAGTCGACCAGACTCATGTCGGCGGTCTTGACGTACTCGAGCATTTCCTCGCAACGGGCCGAAAGGCCCACGATGGCGTCGGGGCCCAGCAGCTTGCGACAGACCTCGACGGGAATATCGCTCTGGCCCACGTGCACGCCGTCGACCGCAATGCCCTGCTCGCGTGCGGCGAGTACGCAGTCAAGGCGGTCATCGATCAGCAAGGCGACCTGACCGGTCTTGCCGGCCTGTGCGATTGCCTGCGCGGCGTCGCCGGTCAGCGCAATGATCTCGCGGGCGCTTGCCACCTTGGAGCGCACCTGAATGCAGGTAAAGCCGGCGTCGAGCGCCTGGGCCACCACATCGCCCACGGGGCGTCCGAGGGTGTTTTCGGGGCCGAGCACCAGATAGGCCGAGATATCAAGGTTGTCGCGGATGCTCATCGTGCTTCCTCCTGCTTTTTGATCTGCGCTTCCATGCGCTCGAGTTTGCCGGTCATGGTGTCGGTAAATCCAGGTCGAATATCGGCTTTGAGCACGACTTCGGTTCGGATGCCCTTGTTCGCTAACACAAAGGTCGCGTCGCGCACGACCTGCATGACCTCGTCCCAGTCGCCCTCGATCTCGGTGAACATCGAGGTGGTGCGGTTGGGAAGGCCGCTCTCGCGAATGACGCGCACGACCTCGGCGACCTCGGCGGACAGTTCATCGCCGGTGCCGCACGGGGCGATGGCCACAGCGACGAGCGTGTTCATGCCGGCATTGGTTGCGGGCTCGGACATGGCTTATGCCTCCTCGAGCTCGAGTTGGTTATCGGCGATGTCTTGGGCGGTTGCGCGGTAGAGCTCGTCGATAAAGGCGACCTTAAAGCTTGCCGGGGCATCGGCGACGGCGGCGGCACGCGTGCCGGCGACGTTGTAGACGGCGGTACCGCAGACGGCTGCCGTAAACGGATCGGCAGCGCAGGCGTACACGGCCAGCACGCCGCCCTGCGAGCAACCGCAGCCGGTAATCTTGGACATGAGCGGGCTGCCGCCGTGGGATTTGGCCACGGTCGTGCCGTCGGTAATCAGGTCGACTTCGCCCGAGACCACAACGGCGCCGCCGGTGTAGCGAGCGAGCGCCACGGCGGCATCGCGGGCGGCGTCGACCGTGTCGGTGGTATCGACACCACGTACGCGGCTCAGATCGGCCGACTCGCCCTCAAGACCCCACAGGCCGGAGAGTGCGATGATCTCGGAGGCGTTGCCGCGTACGATGGCGGGCTTGTACTGCTTGAGCTCGTTTACCAGCTGGGTGCGCAGGCTACCGATGCCCAGACCCACCGGATCGAGCACCCAGGGCTTGCCGGCGTCGTGTGCCGCCTTGGCCGCGCGGGGAATCGTCTGCTCGTAGATGGGGAAGAGCGTGCCCATGTTGAGATAGATGGCGGCGCCGCCGGCAACGAGCGCCTCGCCCTCGTCGGGCAGATAGACCATGGCGGCCGAACCGCCCACGGCGAGCTGCGCGTTGGCGACAAAGTCGATCGTCACCGTGTTGGTGATGGAGCCGGCCATCGGATTGGTGGCTCGAATCTCCTCTACGGCCTTGACCATATGTTGCTTAAGCTGTTCCGAATCAATCACTGCACATGCCTCCTTGGCATAGAAAAGGGGCGCTGTGCATAGACAGCGCCCCTGTAAAGGCGGCATGCTCCCTACGCCAGCATTAACTGACAGGTTCAAAGGATTGGGCCCTATGCCCTCTCAGCCTTGTGGTTTGCACCGCCGGCACTCCCGCATCGAATCTGTTGTTCCCTATACTAGCGCACCTGCCAATATGGGACAGGTTTATTTTGGCAGGTGGCAACAGGGGCGCTGCATTTTCCCAGATAAAACCTGCCAAGATAAACCTGTCCCTTATTGGCAGGTCGTTACAATAGACGGGATAAAGAATGACCGAGGGGACCTTATGATTAAACTTGTGCTGACCGATATGGACGATACGCTGATTCCTGCTGGACACGATGGCGCCAGCGACTGCGCCATCGAGGGCATTCATGCCATGCAGGCGGCGGGTCTGCACTTTGGCCCGGTTTCGGGCCGTCAGCCGTCCGCGATGGGCTGGATGTTCCGCAATCGCGCCGAGTGCTTTTCGACCGGCGCGTTCTGCAACGGCCAGGTCATGTTTGTGGACGGCGAGGTGGTGGCCTCGCATGCGACCGACAACGCCGCCCTTATGCGCCTGGCCGACTACCTGGAGCAAGAGACCGACGATACCTATTTGAAGGTCTACCGTCTGGGTGATGACTTTTGGGACAACGACGCCTATTGCGTGACAAGCGATCCCGAGCGTGTGCGTCGCGCCATGGAGTCAGGCGGCAACGCGTGGCTCAAGGGCGAAGAGGCTCCCTGTCGCCCTGTCGTTGACGATGCCCCGGTATACAAGGCGAATATCTGGAGTGCCCGTTCGCGCGAGGAGCTCGCCGAGCTGCGCGAGCGTGTTGCCGCCGAGGTGCCGGAGCTCTCGCTCGTGTTTCCCAACAACCGCGTGCGCCTGTTCGACGTTCTTCCGACCGGCTGGGACAAGGGCTGTGCTGCGCTGGAGCTGGCGCGCGCTTTGGGCCTGACGCCCGACGAGGTGGCCGTATTCGGCGATTCCGATAACGATTTGCCCATGATCGATGCCGTTCCCAATTCCGTTGCAGTCGCCAATGCCAACGAGGCCGTCACGGCTGCCGCGCGCTGGCATATCGGCGCTGCGGCAGATGATGCGGTTGCCGGGGCTCTGCATCAGATTGCCGCCTGCGCCGCGACGGGGGAGATGCCGTCGTTTATGCGTCAGATGGACGCGACGGGTTTCGACGTCACGAACGTCTAGGGAGAAAGCCATGAAGCTCCAGCAGCTCAGATATGTCGTCAAAGTTGCCGAATGCGGCAGCATCACCGAGGCCTCGCGCCGGCTCTTTGTGTCACAGCCTTCGATTACCGCGTCGATTCGCGATCTCGAAAACGAGATGGGTGTGCACATCTTTGAGCGCACCAACAAGGGCGTCATTGTGTCCGAGGAAGGCGAGACCTTCTTAGGCTACGCGCGCCAGGTGCTCGACCAGGCCGACCTGCTCGAGGGCAAGTACAAGGGCGCATCCGAGCAGGTGCCGCACTTTAGCGTGAGTTGCCAGCATTATTCCTTTGCCGTTAACGCGTTTGTTGACGTGATCCGCGAGTTCGATGCCGCGCGTTACGACTTTACCCTACGCGAGGAGCAGACCCACGAGATTATCGAGGATGTCGCGCACATGAAAAGCGAGCTGGGCATCCTATATCTGTCCGAGCACAACCGCGAGGTCATCGAGCGCATGCTGGTGGCCAACGAGCTCGTGTTCGAAGGGCTCTTCTGCGCCACGCCGCATGTCTTTGTGTGCTCCGACCATCCGCTGGCGGACCACGCCAGCGTGACGCTCGAAGATCTCGAGGACTACCCGTTCCTGTCCTATGAGCAGGGCAGCTATAACTCGTTTTATTATTCCGAGGAACTGACCTCGACCTTTGAGCGTCGCAAGAATATCCGCGTGCGCGACCGTGCGACGTTGTTCAATCTGGCCATGGGCCTTAACGGCTACACGGTTTGTTCGGGCGTGATCAGCCATGAACTTAACGGCCCCGGCATTATCTCCATTCCGCTCGATGTAGACGAGTACATGGAGATCGGCATCATCACGCGCAAGAACACGACACTTACGCGCTACGGGCAGGCCTATATCGAAGCGATTCGTCAGCACATCTAGACTGCTGCGTTCTGCACGGGTCAAATCTCTTTATGGCAGTCCAAACTGATATAGGAAGCATCTATATCAAACTGTTATAAACATATATTTTACGATGTCCATATGAGCGCTCATACTCTGTCCCAGTAAAGCAACCAATGCAAAGGGAGATATCTATGAGCACTTCGATTCAACCGAACGCGCCGTTTCGTGCCGATATCGTCGGCAGTTTTCTTCGTCCGCAGGCTGTAAAGGACGCCCGTGCCGCCTATGTCGCGGGTAAACTCGACGCTTCCGGCCTTAAGGCCGTCGAGGACGAGGCCATCCGCGACTTAGTGGCCAAGCAGAAGGCTGCCGGCCTGCAGGTGATTACCGATGGCGAGTTCCGCCGCAGCTACTGGCACCTCGATTTTATGTGGGGCCTCAACGGCATTGAGCGCCGCGCCTCGCGCACGGGCTACATGTTCCACGATGAGGAGACTACCGCCGACACCGCCGTGGTAACCGGTCCCATTAGCGGCGAGAATCATCCGTTCGTCGAGCACTTCAAATTTATCAAGTCGCTCGAAGGAGAGGGCCAGGTCGCGCGCCAGACCATTCCGGCGCCGATCCAGACGTTCTCCGAAGTCACACTCGACCGCTGCGATGGCCAGCAGGAGAGTCTGCACGCCGTCTACAAGACCGACGAAGAGCTCGTCGATGCCATTGCCGCAGCATACCGCACCGTGATTGCTGACCTGTATGCCGCGGGCTGCCGCAACATCCAGTTTGATGACTGCACCTGGGGCATCTACTGCGATACCGATTTTGTTGCCAAAACCGGCATGAGCCCGGTCGACCTGCAAAAGGTAAGCGAGCTGGGCGTGGCGCTCAACAATGCCGCCATCGAGGGCAAGCCCGACGATCTGGCTATCAACACGCATGTATGCCGCGGCAACTACCACTCCACCTACGCTTTTGAGGGCGGCTACGACCCCATCGCGCCGTACCTGTTTGCGCATGAGGACGTTGACGCGTTCTATCTGGAGTTCGACACGCCCCGCGCCGGTGGTTTTGAGCCGCTCAAGTACGTTGCTCCCGGCAAGAAGGTCGTGCTGGGCTTGGTGACCACCAAGGCGGCAGAGCTCGAGAACGAGGATGTTATCGTCGAGCGCATCCGCGAGGCGGCAAAGTACGTGCCGCTCGAGAACCTGTATCTGTCTCCGCAGTGTGGCTTTGCCAGCTGCGAGATTGGCAATAAGCTGACCGAGGACGAGCAGTGGGCAAAGATTGCGCTGGTCAGGCGTATTGCCGAGCGCGTTTGGAAATAGCGCTAGCGTTTGCAGGTGGCGGCGCGTGCGAGGTACTGCATATCGCGTACAATGGTTCGGATCGTATCGTTCGGGCAGGTTATCCGATATGCCTGATCGCCCTTCCATTCGAAAGGACTTCCATGTCCCAGTCTTCGACGCCCGCCGTCACCGATGCCATCTACGATGCATCGTCGCTCGGCCGCCCGCGCATGTTTGTGTTGGGTTTGCAACACATGTTTGCGATGTTCGGAGCCACGGTGCTCGTGCCCGTGCTCACCGGCCTTTCCGTTTCGGCGACGCTTCTGTTCGCCGGCATCGGCACGCTGCTGTTTCATTTTCTATCGCGCGGTAAGGTGCCCGCGTTCCTGGGCTCCTCGTTTGCCTTTATCGCGGGTTATGCCGCCATTGCGCCCAACGGCGAGGCTGAGCTTTTGCCCTACGCTTGCCTGGGCGTAGCTTGTGCCGGCCTGCTCTATCCGGTGCTTGCGGCCCTGTTCCGCGCCTTTGGCGCCAAGCGTGTCATGCGTTTCTTCCCGCCGGTGGTGACTGGCCCCATCGTCATTTCCATCGGCTTGATCCTGGCAAGCTCTGCCATTGCTAACTGCCAGACCAGCTGGTTTGTTGCTGCTATTGCCGTTGCCGTGATCATCATCTGCAACATTTGGGGCCGCGGCATGGTCAAGATCGTGCCGATTCTGCTGGGCGTTGTGGTGAGCTATGCCGTTGCGGCCGCGCTGGGCGAGGTCGACTTCTCTGGCGTCGCAGCCGCCCCCTGGGTTGGCTTGCCCGTCGTGTGGGACAACACCGTGTTTGCGCTCTTTGGACCGCAGTTCGATAGCAGTCTTGCCACGACGGCCATTATCACCATCATGCCACTGGCCTTTGCGACCATGATTGAGCACATTGGCGATATCTCCGCCATCGGATCGACTTGTGAGCGCAACTACATTGCCGATCCCGGCCTGCACCGTACCCTGCTCGGCGATGGCCTGGCGACCATCTTGGCATCGCTCTTTGGCGCTCCTGCCAATACGACGTATGGCGAGAACACCGGCGTGCTTGCCTTGACGCGTGTGTTCGACCCGCGTGTGATTCGCATTGCCGCCTGCTGCGCCATTGTGCTTTCGTTCTGCCCCAAGTTTGCTGCGGTGATTGCCGCCATGCCGGCATGCGTTATCGGCGGTGTGTCGCTCGTGCTCTACGGCATGATCAGCGCCGTTGGTGTACGTAACCTCATCGAGAACCAGGTTGATTTCCAGAACAACCGCAACGTGCTGGTGGCGGCTCTGGTGCTCGTGCTTTCGCTCGGCATTGCCTACAGTACCGCCGGTGCCATCGTGCTGGAGCTGGGCGGCGTGACGATTTCGCTTTCGGGCCTTGCCGTGGGCTCGCTGGTGGGCATTGTGCTCAACGCCATCCTGCCCGGTAACGACTTTGAGTTCGATACTTCCGAGCTTGAGGAGACTGCTGAATAGCAGCTGCGTTCAGCCAAATTAAAAATGGCGTCCATGCGTATGTACGCGTGGATGCCATTTTTAATGCGTCAGTATCCAGTGGATGCCGCGTGCCATGCGCAGGTCAGTTTGGGTAAAGTGATTGCCGGGGTTGAGCTCCAGCGTTGTTGGAATGTCACGCTCGATAAACAGCTCTTCCATCGCGCGCGTATCGTCGAGTACGTGCCGCATCATGCGGTTGGGCGTCTTGGTTTCCTTTTTGCCGAGTGACAGATAGACGGCGTCGGGCGTAGCTGTCATCGTGCGCTCGCGCGCGTAGTCGATAAAGCCGGGGAACCACAGCGACCCCGATGCACTCGCCGCGCGCTCAAAGACATCTGTTTGCCAAAGTGCCCACAGTGCAAAAAGACCCGCCAACGAGTAGCCGGCAACGCCGCGCCAGGTGGGCGGTTGCGGGAGCGATGATTCGGCCTCTGGGATTATCTGCTTCAACAACTCGTCAAGAAAACCAGCGGCCTGTCCACCAAAGGGCTCGGCATCGCGCACGGTACCGTCGCATACCCAGGGGCTCAGCTCGCGATTCCAGTTGAGGCTGCCAATGCCGACAAGCGTGAAGGGCGGGCAGTTGAGCTCTCGGCAGCGTTCATAAACCTCCGTGCCGTCGCCCATGACCACGGGAAGATAGATGACTGGTGCGCTTTCGGCATGCTGTGCATGAACGGTTATCTGCTTTTGATGCGCTTCCATGACGGGCTTCTCTCGGCGTTGTGATATCGACGGCCCCCATTGTCGCACGCCGGCTCATGCAGGTTGGGCTAGACCAAAGACAATCTCGTGCATACCCTGCGGACGCATATGGAAAACGCCACCGCCGGAGGGGAGCTCGGCGGTGGCGTTGTTAAACGGTGCTGGGACTCGGGGCCTTCGCGGGAGCTGCCATGTGCGCAGAGGCGTCTAAGAGCGCTTGCGGCTCGCCATGGTGCCTGCGGCGATAGCGGCTGTTCCCGCAAGGACGGTTGCCACGATGGCCGCACCCGAGGTGTCGCCGGTTGCCGCGAGCACGCCGGTAGTCTTGGCTTTCGTGATTGAAGCCGCAACGGCCTTGGTCGGCTTTGAGCACTCAGGCTTGGGGTTCTGCTTGGACTCCGCGGGCTTGCTTTCTGCGGGCTTGGTCTCGTCGGGCTTGGGGTCTTCCGGCTTGGCTACCTCGGGAGGTGCGATGACCATGCTCTTGGCGACAGCTTCGTTATAGGGGGAGTCGATCACAGCGTCGCCCGTGCCGATGGCTTGGCCTGCCTCGTAGATGCCGTCACGGAGCTTGCGATAGTCAATGACCTTGCCGCCTTCGGGCGTCTGGATGGCGGCGTTCTCAATCTTGATGGTGCCGATTGTCTTGCCGTCAGCGCTCATGGCACGGGCAAAGATTGCCGCTGTATCTCCTTCGGCCGTTACCTTGCTGCGGATGATCGAGATGACTGCGGGTGTGACGCCCTCGCTGGTCTGGGCGATGATGCCGATGTTCTCGCCTTGGGGCTCGGGGCTCGTCTCACCATCTTGGTTTTCGCTGTAGGGGATGGGGCCGTCGCCGTTCTCGACATAGCGGGCTATGGCCTTGACAACGGAGTCGCTGATGTAGATGTGGCCACCCTCCTCGTTGGGTCGATCGTTTCTGGTGGAGAATGCAGCCGAAACCTCGCCTTCCGCAAACGCGTCCACGGTGGAGCCGTTCTTGACGACGATATCGTCTTGGTAGGTGAAGAGGGCAATGGCGTCACCGTATCTGCCTTTACTTGCGCGGACTGTCACGTTTGCATGATCGAGTGTGATGCCCTTGTGGGCATAGACGCCATATTCAACACCGTTTGCGTTGAGGGAGGCGTTTGTGGCTGCGAGGCTGCCCTTGGCCTCGACGGCGGCGTCTTTCTCGGAGCTCGCCTTGACCTGGCTGCCGTCCGAGATATTGATGTTGCCGCCGCTCCAAATGGCCTCACCATCGGCTGAGCTTGCCTCGACTGTGCCGCCACCCTTGATGGTGAGGTTCTTGTCGGTTCCGATACCCTTGTCCTTGGTAGCCCTGGCGGTGACGGCCCCGCTGTCGTCAATCGTGATATTGCCGTTTGCCCTGATGCCATCCGATACGCCCGTGGCGTTGACGTTGCCCGAACCTTTGATAGCGAGATCGCCCTCGGCGTCGATGGCATCAAACCCAGCGCTCGTGGCGTTGACGGATCCGGCTCCGTCGATGTTGATATTACCCGTGGAGAGGATAGCGTCCTCAGTAGATGTCACGCTGAGCGTGCTGCCCGCGTCGCCTTGGATATTGAGCTCGGCGTTCTCATTCTTGCCATGAGAAGCCTTGATGCCTTCGATCCAGTCGGCAGTGACGATGTTGTTTCCCGAGTAATTCACGTTGAGCTTGCCTGCGGCCTGGATCTCGCCGCCGTTATAGTTGTTGAGCTTCAAGTCGTCGGCGCCGTCCCACGACCAGGTGCCGGTCTCGTCGCCCGCCGCAGTGCCGGCGTTGTATTTGGTTTCGCCGACCTTGACCCATTCCGCCGCGAGCGAGACGCTCGGCATGAGCAGCGAGCTCACCGTGAGCGCGCACACGGCGCCTACGACGATGCGGCGCGTCACGCGGCGCCAGCTGCCGTGCGCGAGTCCTATGCGACGGCGAACGTCGGGTTCGGCAACATGGGTTCCGGCGGTAGTGTCATTGCGTTTGGGGGTCGTGAACAAGGCTGCCATGGTTGCTCCCGTTCTCATAGGGCCTATACGGCTAGGTTCAGCGTATCTGCTGGATGTTGCCGGCGGTAGTGCCGTTTGGAGGGCAAAATGGCCAAAATGGGGGAGAAATAGGCCGCACGCCGGCGCAGGGACCGACGCTAAAAGAAAAGCGCGGGGCCGCATGGCGACTCCGCGCTTTATTGTTCAGCTTTTGCAGCCTTGCCCTTACGCTACGAAGAAGTAGACGGGGAAGGCAAGGGCTGCGATCCACCCGTCCTGTGCGAAAAAGTGTTTACGAACGTTTGCGACTCGCCAGGGCGCCTGCGGCGATGGCGGCTGTTCCCGCAAGGGCGGCTGCCACGATGGCTGCGTTCGAGGTGTCGCCGGTTGCCGCGAGCTTGCCGACGGTCTTGGCTCCCTTGGCTGCAACTGCAACGGTCTTGGTTGTCTTCGTGCCCTCGGACTTGGAACCCTCGGGCTTGGTCTTGCCGTGCTTTTCCTCGGGCTTGGTCTCCTCGGGAGGCACGATGACCGTGCTCTTGGCGACAGCGGCGTCATAGGGGGAGTCAATCGTGGCATCGCCCGTGCCAATGGTCTGCCCCGCCTCGTAGACGATGCCGTCGCTGAGCTCTTCCTTGTTGCGATAGTCAATGACTTTGCCGCCTGCAGGCGTCTGGATGATGGCGTCCTTGATTTCGATGGTGCCGATCGCCTTGCCGTCCGCGCTCATGGCAAGGGCGAAGATAGCCGCCGTGTCTCCCTCGGCCGTGACCTTGCTGCGGACGATCGAGATGGTCGCGGGCGTGATGCCCTTCTCGGTCTGCGCGAAGATGCCGATGTTCAGGCCCTCGGACTCAGGGATGATTTCGTCGTTTTGGTCTCCACTGTAGTGGTCGGGGCCGTCGCCGCCGGTCTCGTCATAGCGGGCTATGGCCTTGACAACGGAGTCGCTGATGTAGATATGGCCACCCGCTTCGTCGGAGTAGAAATTACTGGTGGAGATTGCAACCGAGAACCTGCCTTCTGCGAGCGCATCCACAGTCGAGCCGTTCTTGATGACGATGTTGTCCTCATCGGTGAAGAGTGCGCTGGCTTCCCCGCCATCTGAGCTTGCGCGGACCGTCACGGTCGCGCCATCGAGCGTGATGCCCTTGTAGACATAGATGCCATACCCAACGCCACTTGCGTTGAGGGAAGCGTTCGTGACCGTGAGGCTGTTTTTACCGTCGATGGCGGCGTCTTCCTCGGAGCTTGCCTTGACCTGGCTGCCACCCGAGATCTCGATGTTGCCGTCGGCCCAAATCGCATTGTCTTTGATAGAGCTTGCCTCTACCTTGCCGCCGCCCTTTATGATGAGGTTCTCGTTAGCATCGATACCCTGATCCTCGGTGGCCTTGGCGGTGACGGTTCCGCTGTTGTCGATCGTGATGTTGCCGTCGGCCCTGATGCCATCCGAATCGCCCGTGGCGTTAACGTTTCCCGAGCCCTTGATGGTGACATCGCCCCCGGCATCGATGGCATCGTGCTCGGTGCTCGTGGCGTTGACAGTGCCAGCGCCGTCGATGTTGATGTTGCCGACGGAAGTGATGGCGTCACGAGAAGATGTCACGTTGAGCGTGCTGGACGCGTCGCCCTGAATATTAAGCTCGGCGTTCTCGTTCGCGCCATCCTTAACCTTGATGCCGCGGCCGTTGTCGTTAGTGACGGTGTTGTTGCCCTCGTAGCTCACGTTGAGCTTGCCCGCTGCCTCGATCGCGCCGCCGTTATAGCCGTTGAGCTTCATGTCGTCGGCGCCGTCCCAGCTCCAGGTGCCGGCGGCGTCGCCCGCCGCGGTGCCGGCGTTGTATTGGGTGCCGCCGACGTCCACCCACTCGGCCGCGAGCGAGACGCTCGGCATAAGCAGCGAACTTACCGTGAGCGCGCATACGGCGCCTACAACGATGCGGCGTGTCACGCGGCGCCAGCTGCCGTGTGCGAGCAGCGTGCGACGGCGCACGTCGGGCTCGACAAAATGGGCTCCAGAGGTTTTGTCATTGCGCTTGGGGGTCGTGAACAAGGCGGCCATGGTTACTCCCATCCTCATAGGGCCTATGCGATTACGCCCAGCATATCTGCAGGATGTAGCCGGCGGTAGTGCCGTTTGGAGAGCAAAACGTCCAAAACTTGCGAAGCAATACATCGCGCGTCCGTGTGGCGCCTGGCTTTAAAAGCAAAGCGCGGAGCCGCTCGATGCGACTCCGCGCTTTGCTGTTTGGTATTGCGAATCTTGCGCCTACGCTACAAAGAAGTAGACGAGGAAGGCAAGGGCTGCGATCCACATGAGCGGCTTGATCTTGGATGCCTCGCCCTTAAAGAGCGCGACGACCACGTAGGCGATAAAGCCCAGACCAATGCCGGCAGAGATGGAGTAGGTGAAGGGCACGCCGGCGACAATCATGAACGCCGGGAAGCCCTGCGACACGTCGGACCAGTCGATCTCGGAGGCCTCGCTCATCATGAGGTAGCCGACGTAGACCAGAGCACCGCAGGTGGCGGCGCTGGAAACGATGGTGACGATGGGGGAGAAGAACGCGGCGAGAATGAACAGCACGCCGGTGGTGACGGAGGTGAGGCCCGTGCGGCCACCGTCGGCAGCGCCAGAGGTGGACTCGACGAAGGTGGTGATGGAGGAGACGCCCATAAAGCCACCGGCAGCAGCGGCCACGGAGTCGACGACCAGGATGGGACGGATGTCCTCGACATTGCCGTCCTCGGTCAAGAACTCGCCCTGCTTGGCGACGGCCATCGCGGTGCCCATGGTGTCGAAGAAGTCGCTCATGAGCAGCGAGAAGGCAACGACGAGCAGCATCGGGTCGGTCAGGACCTTCACGATGGCAAGGTTGCCGTCGGCAGTGCTGGCAAACGGGGCGCCGAAGGTCGAGAAGTCGAGCGGTGCGATGAGGCCCTCGGGCGCATGGGTGACGCCCAGCGGGATTCCGGCGATAACGGCGACGATGATGCCGATGAGCAGCGAGCCCGGCACGTTGCGGGAAGCCAGGGCAACCGTCACGACGATGGAGATGATGCCGACGATAAAGGTGGGGGAGGCGATGTCGCCCAGGCCGACGAGCGTACCGGCGCCAGCGGTGATGATGCCGGCGTCGCACAGGCCGATCATGGCGATAAACAGGCCCAGACCCACCGAGATGGCGTGGCGCAGGACCACGGGGATGGCGTCCATGATGGCCTCGCGCAGGCCGCAAAGGACGAGCAGCAAGATGACGATACCCTCGAGGAAGATAACGCTCATGGCGACGTGCCAGTCACCGCCGCACATGGTGGTGGTGATGCCCGCGATCATGGCGTTGATGCCCAGGCCTGAAGCGCAGGCGAGCGGGCGGTTTGCGAAGATGCCCATGCAGATGGTCATGATGCCGGCGCCCAGGCAGGTGGCGCAGGCGAGCGCTCCCGCATCAATGCCAGCGCCCGAGAGCACTGCGGGGTTGACGGCGATGATGTAGGCCATCGCCAGGAATGTTGTCAGTCCAGCGCGAAGTTCGGTCCCGATTGTGGACTTGCGCTCACTGACGTGAAAAAGTTCGTCCATGCATACCCTTTCCTTGTTCGGCCCCGAGTTTAGGCCGATTGACACGAACTCATTTACTATATCGCCTTTACAACCTTGCTGTTCCTCGCATGTTGATGTTCGGCGCTTTGTAACAGACGGACGGTATTTATCGCATGAAAATGTGTGGGTACCGTATACTTAAGCGGTTACAACGACCCCTATGGAGGAACGTATGATTAAAGAGCTTTGCCACGACGAGGCTATCCTGTCCCAGCGTTGCGAGGTTGCGACCGTCGAGGACGAGTCGGTTGCTCAGGACCTGATCGATACCATCAAGTCGCTCGATGATGCCGGCTGCTTGGCCGCCAACCAGATCGGCGTTACCAAGAAGGTCTGCGTCTACCTGGACGACGCCGGCGAGCCCCACGTGCTCTACAACCCCCGTCTGGTGTTTGGCCTGGGCGCCAGCAAGATGGAGGAGAGCTGCCTGACGCACGAGGAGGTCACCAAGTCCACGCGCTATATCAAGTGCAAGGTTGCCTTTGACCAGATCGTCGATGGCAAGATGCGCGAGCGCAAGCAGGACTTTGTGGGCTTCGAGGCGCAGATGGTCCAGCATATGATCGACCACTGTCTTGGAAAGTTGGTCTAAGGGGACCAAAGCACCGCACTTCGTCTCTTTTGGTCCGGGCGTGACATTGTTGTCATGTCCGGGCTTTTGTGTTTAGCGCCTTTTTGTTTGGTGACAATAACCTTAGCAGGACCGTAAAGCTAGGAGGCGCTATGTGCACGAGCATTCGATTTACCGATAATTCTGGCCACATGTATCTGGGCCGCAACCTCGACTGGAGCTTTGACTACGGCCAACAGGTTCGCGTGATGCCGCGCGGGTTCCACATTCCGTATTCGTTTATCGACGATGCGTCGGCGGCACACGCGGTAATCGGCATGTGCATCGATTACAAGAACTATCCCATGTTTTTCGACTGTGGTAACGATGCGGGTCTGGCTGTGGCGGGGCTCAACTTTCCCGGCTATGCCGAGTATGCCGAGGGCCCTGTCGACGGCAAGAACAATATCGCGGCCTATGAGTTTCCCCTGTGGGTGGCAGCGACGTTCTCGACGGTCGATGAGGTCGAGGCCGCGCTGCGCGACACGGTGATTGTCGCCAAATCTGCCGGAGAGGGGCTGGGCGTGTCGCTGCTCCATTGGATTATCGGCGACAGCCAGCGCAGCATCGTGGTCGAGATGATGGCTGACGGCCTGCATGTATACGACGATCCGGTCGACACCCTTGCCAACCAGCCGACCTTCCCGTGGCACATGGAAAACCTGCGCACCTATATCACCGCCACAAGCGATTTTCCGCAGACGGCGACATGGCGTGGCGCCGAGCTTAAGCCCTATGGAGCCGGTGCCGGCATGCGCGGCATTCCGGGCGATTGCTATTCGCCGAGCCGTTTTGTAAAGGCGGCGTACCTCAATGCCAATTACCCGCAAAAGGAGAGCGAGACCGAAAACGTCGTTCGCATGTTCCGCTCGCTCGAGGGCGTGGTGATGATTGAGGGGGCGTCCAGGATGGGCGATGGCAAGTTCGAGAAGACTATCTATACCGGATGCTTTAGCGCGCGCACGGGCAATTATTACTACGCGATGTATGGGGATCCGTCGATTCGTTACGTGAGCCTGATGGATGCCGAGGGCGCGAGCCCCGATAGGCTCGTGGTTCCCGAGCCGCGTCGTTCGTAGCCCATAGCTTTACTGCAGTGCAAAGCGCCCCTGCATCTCCTGTGAGGTGCAGGGGCGCTGCGACCTGGGCTTTATCCCGCATGCGCCCCGAGAAAATGTCCCTTAAGCGCGTGCTGCCTGGGCGATACCGGCCTTGGTGCTTGCGCGTTTGCCGGCGAGTTCGCAAAAGACCGCGCCGCCGATGATGAGCGCGGCGCCCATGAGGCGGATTGGCGTCATGGTCTCGCCCAAAAGGACGGCGGAGAACACGACTGCCGAAAGCGGCTCGAGGTAGCCGACAACCGCGACGGTCTGCACGGGCAGCTTGGCGACAGCACTAAAGTAGAGCAGGCAGCCGATGCCGGTGTTGACGACGCCGAGCATGGCGACGGCGCGCCAATCGATGCCGGCGGCAATGCTGGGGGAGAGGAACGAGGGGGCGCCCTGCGTGAGGAGCGTAAGGACCAGCGCGGTCATAAAGGCGGCGCTCACCTGGAGCGCGGAGTTTTCGAGGCCCTCGATGTGCGGCGCACCCTTGCTGGCGATGACCATCAATGCATAGCAGAAGGCCGAGGCGATTCCACAGACGATGCCCGCAATGGGCATATTGCCGCCTAGACCTTGCGCTGCAATGAGAAAAGCACCGCAGGCGACGGCGACAAAGCCGGCGATTTTGCCGCCGGTCAGCTTTTCGCCAAAAATGAGCGGGGAGAGGGCCATAACGATGATGGGGCCACAGTAATACAACAGCGAGGAGATACCAACGCCGATCGTCTGATAGGCGCGGAACAGGAAAATCCAGCTGGCGCCCAGCGCGGCGCCCGAGACGATGAGCGCTGCGGCCTCGCGGGGGCGAGACGGAGCCTGCAGGTTATGGCGCTTGGTTATGAAGAGGATGGCGGCAAGGGTGAGAGCGCCCAAAAACGTGCGCAACAGTACGATATCGGAGCTCGGCAGCGCGATGGCAGCGGCGATGATGCCGTTGGAGCCAAACAATAGCAATGCTGCTAAGTACGTAAACAATCCGTTGTTCATGTGCTGACATCCCCTATATATCCGAACATGTTCACTATGGGTGAACTGGCTTTAGAAGAAAAGCGAATATAATGCATGGATAACATGACAAAAACTCATGTAAAGGTGGAGGGGTGCCGTGGAAACGAATATTCAAAAGATGCAGGTTCTGCTCGAGACCGTGCGGGCCGGCAGTTTTACGCGCGCCGCCGAGCGGCTGAGCTATTCGCAGTCGGGCGTGAGCCGCATGGTGGGCGACCTTGAGACCGATTGGGGTTTTAAGGTGCTCGACCGCAGCCGCGAGGGTGTGGTGCTTTCTGCCGATGGGCGGCAGATCATGCCGGCGGTTGAGGCGCTCTGCGAGGAGTTTGGCCGCCTGCAGCGACACGTGGACGAGATGCGTGGGCTCATGCGCGGCAAGATCTGCATTGGTACGTTTTCGAGTGTGGCGACCCACGTGCTGCCACCGGTCATAGCGCGTTTTCGCGCCGATCACCCGGACGTCGATTATGAGTTGCTGATGGGCGATTACTCAGAGATTGAACAATGGGTGGCGGAGGGGCGCTGCGACCTGGGCTTTATCCCGCGTGAGCCCCGAGAAAACGGCATGGCATCACGGTCTTTAGTGTGTGATGAGCTGATGGCGGTGGTGCCGACAGATTCGTTGCTTGCCACGGCGGAGTTCGTCTCTCTTACCGATTTGGCAAGAGAGCAGTTTATTCTGCTGGAACGGGGTACCGATGATGAGATTACGCCGCTATTCCGTCGGGCGGGGCTGGCGGTGCGCTCAAAACTGTCGAATTGGGATGACTATGCGATTATGGCTATGGTCGAGGATGGCCTGGGCGTGAGCATTCTTCCCGCGCTCATCTTGCGTCGCTGCCAGTTCGATGTTGCTGTGCGTCCGCTCGAAGGGCATCCCCATCGGCAGATCAACGCCATATATCGAACGGCCGATGTTTCGCTTGCCGCCGCTCGTTTCCTCGAATACCTCTAAATGCGTGCACGTCGTTATCGCCTTGGGATAAATCTCGAGGTCTTGCTCATTTTATTTTTGAAATTGAACTTTTCGAAATAGCACGGCGTTATACTGCTGCCTAAATTGAACCTTGGTTCAATTCGTGTTCTATAAATTGAACTTTGCCAGCAAGGAGGTTCCTGTGGCCCAAGAGACGTTTAGCGATCGCCTGCGACAGGCTATGTCCGATCGCGACGTTCGCCAGTCGGACGTGATCCGCGCATCGGAGATGCTCGGCAAAAAACTCGGCAAGAGTCAGATGAGCCAATATGTGAGCGGCAAGACGATCCCGCGGCGTGATGTGGCAGAGCTGCTCGCCCGTATTTTGGAGGTCGATGTTACCTGGCTGCTCGCCGGTGACGCCGATCAAGGCGAGACATCATCGCCCCGCAACGTTTCCAAGCCCGAACTCAATCCCTCAGCCCAAATTGCAAGGAGCGTCCCCATGCGTACTTTTTCTAAATCCACCAAACTCGACAACGTCCTCTACGACGTCCGCGGCCCCGTCGTCGATGAAGCCGCCCGTATGGAGGACGAAGGCGAGCGCATCCTCAAGCTCAACATCGGCAACCCGGCGCCCTTCGGTTTCCGCACGCCCGACGAGGTCATCAAGGACATGCGCCAGCAGCTGCCCGACTGCGAAGGCTATTCCAACTCGCGTGGCCTGTTCTCCGCGCGCAAGGCGATCATGCAGTATTCGCAGATCAAGGGCTTGCCCAACGTTCAGATGGAGCATATCTACACGGGCAACGGCGTGTCCGAGCTCATTCAGCTTTCGATGAACGCGCTGCTCGACAATGGCGACGAGATTCTGATCCCCAGCCCCGACTATCCGCTCTGGACGGCGTGCGCAACCCTTGCCGGCGGTCATCCCGTGCACTATCTGTGCGATGAGCAGGCGGATTGGTATCCCGACCTGGAGGATATGGAGTCCAAGATCACGAGCGCGACCAAAGCCCTCGTCATCATCAACCCCAACAACCCCACGGGTTCCGTCTATCCGCGCGAGGTGCTCGAGGGCATCGTCGAGGTTGCACGCAGGCATCAGCTGATGATCTTTGCTGATGAGATCTACGACCGCCTGTGCATGGACGGCTACGAGCACGTCTCGATTGCCTCGCTCGCTCCCGATCTGCCCTGCGTCACCTTTAGCGGTCTGTCCAAGTCGCACATGATCGCGGGCTATCGTATTGGCTGGATGGTGCTTTCGGGCAACCAGCGCTGCATGAGCGACTTCATCATGGGCATCAACATGCTCTCCAACATGCGCCTGTGCTCCAACGTGCCGGCTCAGTCGATCGTTCAGACGGCGCTCGGTGGCCATCAGTCCGTCAACGACTACATCCGCCCCGGCGGCCGTGTCTACGAGCAGCGCAACTTTGTGTATGAGGCGCTCAACAAGATTGACGGCATCTCGGTGGTCAAGCCGCGTGCGGCGTTCTATATCTTCCCCAAGATGGATGTCAAGAAATTCAACATCACCGATGACGAGCAGTTTGCCCTTGACCTGCTACACGAGAAGAAGATCCTGATCACCCGCGGCGGCGGCTTCAACTGGGCTGAGCCCGACCACTTCCGTATCGTGTACCTGCCGCGCATGGAAGTGCTCAAAGAGTCGCTCGAGGACTTAGCCGACTTCTTTGATCACTACCGCCAAAGCTAAGGGATAGAGGCTCCATACAATCGAAAGCTCCCTGCAGTTGCTTGGCTGCAGGGAGCTTTCTTGAATTGGCGCAACTATATAACTATTCCTTGGCAGTGGTCGATTTCATGCTGGATGATCTCGGCGGTGTAGCCCGAGAAGTTTTTGATGCGGTGGACGAAGTTCTCGTCCAAATACTCAACCTTAATGCGGCGATAGCGGGTACAGGGACGCTCGCCGATCAACGAGAGGCATCCTTCGCTCGTCTGATAGGCATTGACCTGCTCAAGAATTTGAGGGTTGTACATCAGGAGTGTCCTGTTGCCGTCCTTTACGCAGATGATGCGTTTGCGCACGCCGATCATGTTGGCGGCGAGGCCCACACACTCGCGCTCATGCTCGTGGAGTGTATCCAGGAGATCCTGCCCGGTTGCGGCGTCTTCGGGGCCGGCGTCTTCGGAGGGCAGGCGTAAAAAGAACTCGGACTTCATGATGGGCTTAATCATGGCGGGCTCCTTAAGGTGGACACGTTTGGTTCAGGTCATGATACCGCGACATGTCGCATTAATGTGTGCACATAGATTCTGCAGCTAGATTGGATGGCGACACCATAAACTAATGGACGTTTTGCCGAGAGGCATGAATGTTTAAAGCGCAAAGAGTGCGCGACGGGCCCCGCGAATGGGGCGATGATGCCCGAGAGGGCCAAGAAGGAGTCTCATGTCCGAGAACGAAGAGATCATGAACGAGACCGAGAACGAGACCATGGCTGCCGAGGTTGAGGCAGTCGAGACCGTGGAGACCGAAGCTGCTGAGGTTGAGGCTGCTGATGAGGTTTCCGCCGAGGAGGAGGCCGAGGTTGTCGAGGCCGCCGCTGATTACGATGACGAAGAGCTGATGGACAAGATGCAGAAGGCCGCTCGCCTGCTGCGTAGCCGTCGCTTTGCTATTTCCAAGGAGGAGGAGGCCAAGGCCGAGCGCATGGCGAACATCGAGCGCGCCATCAAGCTTCTTGACCTCAAGCCCAAGATGGAGCAGAAGGAAATGTCCGACCTGCTGGGCATGCGCCTTCGTGAGCTCGATGGCCTGATGGCCGAGGCCGAGGCTGCCGATCTGGTCGGCCGCATCGACGACGCCGAGGGCGATATGCGCAAGATCGTCGTCTTCGCTGCCGAGGATGCCGCCGAGGGCCTGGTCGAGCTTGCCAACAAGAAGGAGAAGCTCCTGCCCGAGCTTTCTTACGAGGAGGCCACCGAGCTGATGGCCGCTCTCGATAAGGTTATCGCTCCGCTCGTCGCCATGGGCCTGGACGAGGACCGCGGTCCTCGCGGCGGCCGTGACGATCGCGGTGGCCGTGGTGGCGACCGTGGCGGCCGCGGCGGCTTTGGCGATCGCGGTGGCCGTGGCGGCGACCGTGGCGGTCGCGGTGGCGATCGCGGTGGCCGTGGCGGCTTTGGTGACCGTGGCGGCGACCGCGGCGGTCGCGGCGGCTTTGGCGGCAACCGTGGTGGCTATGGCGATCGCGGTGGCAACCGTGGCGGCTTCGGCGGCAACCGTGGTAACGACCGTGGCGGTCGCGGTGGCGATCGTGGCGGCCGCAACGGCGGCGGCTTCCGCGGCAACCGTTTCTAGGTTAGCTACGCCGTTCTACCGAACGGCGTAACAGCTCGACGCTGCGCACCCACCAGAGCGACAACTTGTCATTCAAAGAGGACGGCATGACCAGAAGGTCTATGCCGTCCTCTTTTCATGCCAATTTGTTCGCTCTGGTGGGCGCTCGCTGCCGTTGCCAAAACATCGGCGTCGCCCTGATCAAAACCTGCCAAAAAGGGACAGGTTTATTTTGGTCGGTTTTATCTGGGCAAACGTGGTCGTCTATCGCAATGTAGTCGTTGGGGACGTTCTTGTTTGACTAGTCGTTTAAGAACGTCCCCAACGACTACATAGCGTGAGAGTGGATAATCTCCCGGTTTGAGCCCATATTCATGCTCAAGGTGGGAGATTATCCACTCTCATTTGTTGTATGTCCGAAAATCCACGCTCGTTTAAATTCTGCCTACATTTGCAGGAACAGTTCGTGGAGGTGGGTGTCTTCGTCGAGCTCGGGGTGGAAGGTGACGCCGAGCTGGTTGCCTTGGCGGGCGGCGACGATGCGACCGTCGACTTCGGCTAGGGCCTCAGTGTCGCCGTGCACTTCGACGATGCGGGGCGCGCGGATAAACGTCAGCGGCACTTCACCGTCGATGCCGGCTACCTGCCCCTTGGCTCGAAAGCTGCCGAGTTGCCTGCCGTAGGCATTGCGCTCGACGAGTACATCCATGGTTGCCAAACGCGACGTGCCCTTATCGTCATGAGCGGCAAGGTCGTGAGCCAGCAGAATCAGGCCGGCGCAGGTGCCCAGGACGGGCATACCTTCAGCGATACGGGTACGAAGCTCCTCGAGCATGCCCAACTCATCAAGCAGTTTCCCTTGAACGGTAGACTCGCCGCCGGGAAGTACCAGACGGTCAAAGTTCTGCTTCAAATCAGCCGCCTGCCTCAGCTCAATACAGCGTGCGCCCAGCTCGGACAGTCTTGCCTCGTGCTCGGCAAAAGCGCCCTGGACCGCCAGCACGGCGACCGTTTGGTCTGCATAATCGCTCATGTGCGATCCTTTCTGCTGGACTAGCGCCCGCGCTCCTCCATGATGATCTCGATTTCGTCGGCGTTGATGCCCACCATGGCCTCGCCCAGGTCCTCCGAAAGCTCGGCGATGAGCTTGGCGTCGGTGAAGTTTGCCACGGCCTTGACGATGGCGGCGGCGCGCTTGGCGGGGTCGCCGCTCTTAAAGATGCCCGAGCCAACAAAGACGCCCTCGGCGCCCAGCTGCATCATCAGCGCGGCGTCGGCGGGGGTCGCGACTCCGCCGGCGGCAAAGTTTACGACGGGGAGCTTGCCCGTGGCATGGACCTCGCGCACCAGCTCGACCGGAACCTGCAGCTGCTTGGCTGCCTCAAAGAGCTCGTCGTCGCGCAGAGCAACAACGTCGCGGATCTGCTTTTGGATCTTGCGCATGTGACGCACGGCCTGAACGACGTCGCCCGTGCCCGGCTCGCCCTTGGTACGAATCATCGTGGCGCCCTCAGCAACACGGCGCAACGCCTCGCCCAGATCGCGGGCGCCGCAGACAAACGGCACGTCAAACTGGGTCTTGTCGATGTGATAGACATCATCGGCGGGGGAGAGGACCTCGGACTCATCGATGTAATCGATCTCGATGGCCTGCAGGACCTGCGCCTCGACAATGTGACCGATGCGACACTTGGCCATAACGGGGATGGAGACGGCCTCCTGGATGCCCTTGATCATCTTGGGATCACTCATGCGCGAGACGCCGCCTGCGGCGCGGATGTCGGCCGGGATACGCTCGAGCGCCATGACGGCGCAGGCGCCCGCCTCCTCGGCGATGCGTGCTTGCTCGGGCGTGGTGACGTCCATGATGACGCCGCCCTTGAGCATCTGCGCGAGTTCGCGATTGAGTTTGACGCGATCGGCCTTGCTGGTCTGTTCTGCCATGGTTGCTCCCTTGGTTGGCATGTACATTGCTTGACGGAACATCCTATCGGGGAGCTGGGTATGGCGAAATACTCAGTTTTCGAGATAATAACAAGGTCAGACTAATGCCAGATTGAATGATTCGATAAGGTCAGGTGATAGACCCATGCTTGACTACAATTTGGAAAATCGCGGCGAAGCATCGCTTTATGAGTATGTTTACCAGCAAATTCGCGATGATATTGTTGCTGGCCGTATTGCGGCGGGGGAGCATCTGCCGTCTAAGCGCGCCTTTGCGAGTCATTTGGGTATCAGTGTCATTACCATCGAGAATGCATATAGCCAGTTGCTTGCCGAGGGCTATATTTGCTCGATGCCGCGTCGTGGCTACTACGCGTGCGAGCTTCCGGATGCGCCGGTTTTGGCTTTTGCTGCGGGGGATATCGACCGAGATGCTGTCCCTGTTGGTCCCAGCGCGCATGATGCCATGGGGCAGGCAGAGCGATTCGACGCACTTTCTCCTTCCGCTTTGGAGGCGGCGCGGCTTTGGCAAAGTGCGCTACGGGCGACGCTGACGTCCGAAGACGAACGTGAAATCTTTTCGCCCGCACCGGCGCAGGGCACCGCTCGACTGCGACGTGCGATTGCGCACCATCTGCGCGGGACAAGGGGCATGAATGTCGACCCCGACAACATCGTTATCGGTGCGGGCGCCCAGCTGCTCGATACCATGTTGGTTCAGTTGCTTGGCGCGGACAAGGTGTATGCCGTCGAGGATCCAGGCTATTTGCGCTTGACGCGCATCTATCAGGCCATGGGTTGCGAAGTGCGGCATATCCCGTTGGATGCTGAGGGCGTGGACTTGAGCGCGCTGCAGAAAACCGGGACCGATGTCCTTCACCTGATGCCGTCTCATCAGTATCCGACCGGTCTTGTGACGAGCATTGCACGTCGCTATGCGTTGCTGAGCTGGGCCGCCGAGCGGCCAGGTCGGTATCTCATCGAAGACGACTTTGATTGTGAGTTTCGCCTTGCCGGCAAGCCGATTCCCGCGCTCGCGTCGATCGATGCCGCCCAGTCGGTTATCTACACCAACACGTTTTCGAAGAGCCTTTCATCGGCGTTGCGTTTGGCGTACATGGTGCTGCCCGATGAACTAATGGAGAGGTTTAAACGCAACCTTGGTTTCTACGCCTCGTCGGTAAGTTCTGTTGATCAGGTTGCCTTGGCGCGTTTGCTGGAATCGGGTGATTACGAGCGACATGTGAACCGCGTGCGCGCTCGTGCTCGTGGGGCGCGTGATGGCCTGGCGGCGCTTGTACGGAAAACGTTTCCGGCAGGGGAAGTCTCGATCGAGTACGCGGACGCCGGCCTTTACTGCGTCGTGGCCGTGGAGTGTGACGCGGGCGGAAGCTCTTTTGCACGGGCCCTCACGCGCTCGAGCATCCCTTTTATCGATATCGGTGACTGTTTTTGGTGTGCCGATGGCGCATCTGTCCCTGAAAACTCAACTCAAATTCTTGTTCAGTATGACGATCTGAGTCCAAAAGTACTAACTACCTTGGAATTGCAGCTAATGGGGAGCACTCTGCAACCTAAGTGAGTAGACTTTTAGCACTTTGGCGACCAGACAGTTTTGTAACAAGCTATCTACCTGCGGTTTTGAAAAGCAGGATGACCGGCCTGCTCGGGATGTTCAAAAAAGTCTACTCACTTGCCGCGCAAAGCTCCTGCATGAGAAAAAAATGGGGTTTTCAACAGGGCTTCGTCCAGCTCTCGGCAAGCTTTTGGCCAGTTGGGGAGGGCTGTTGAAAACTTGGCAGTCCGTTCGGCGCCATTTTTGGTGCGTTCGCGCCAATGCGTGACTGACTGGGTTGAAATTCGTGTTTTCCTGTGCCTATGAAGGATCTACTTTGTGACATATCAGCTTTTAGGTACTGGCGTTTGCCTCCTCAAGTCCGCGCTTTGTGTCCGCCGCTTCCACGACCGGAAGAAGACCGGCAGCGATATGATCTCGCCCGCAACCCGACGGCTGCGGTCGCGCTCGGTTTTCCGTTGTATACATTGGTTCGGACGAGAAACAAACGGACTTGTCCTGCCAGCATTAGGCAGCGGCTGTTTCTTGGTGAGCTTCCCAGGGAATCCGTGCTGGAAACGGAGCATGGGGTTTTGATTACGTCTCCTCTACTGACGGCATTCATCATGTTGCGGCATCTGACGGATCTTCAGCTTCTTTTGGTATTGGCGGAGATGTGTGGCTTGTTTGCGGTGTGTGCCCTGCCGGCGGCACTTGAGGCGGAGCTTTCGCGTGCAATTGATTCGGGCGCGATTTCGACAACGTTCGGTTGGGTGCGCTGCCCGTCGGAGGACGGCACCGCCTCAAATTTATGGCGTCGAGACGCTTTGGTTTTGGGCGGAGACCTTGACCGTTTTTGTTCAGATGTTTGCGGGATGCGTTACGGCAATAGATTTATAGCGGTATCGCAACTCGTTCCATTGGGCGCCGCGTCGCCTTTTGAGGTCGAGGCGTATTTGCTACTTGCACTGCCGCGATCCCTGGGAGGCGAAGGTTTTTGCGGCATAGAGCTCAATGTTGAAGTGATGCTAAGCACAAGTGCTCGAGCGATTGTGGGAAAGTCCCGTGTATATATCGACCTACTTCTTTCTTCGCTGGACGGCAGGCGACAGGTGGCCATTGAATGTCAGGGAAAGGCCTCGCACGGACGCGCAGGGGATGGCTTGCGTGACGCTGACCGCATGACGGCCCTTCAGGCCATGGGCTACGATGTACTTCTCCTGACACACAGACAGATATCCGATGAGGGTAGATTCCACGCGATCGTTAAGGCCGTATGCAGGATGCTCGATGCTGAATATCGTGATAAAAGCTCAGATGAGCAAAGGGCTGAGACATTACTCCGGTCTGAACTATTCGTTGACTGGACAAAATTGGGAGTAATTGACGGAAAGATGCCCGTTAGACACAAAGCAGCTCGATCGTGGACGGCTGCGGTTCTAAGTGAGTAGGCTTTTGGCACTTTGGCGACCAGGCCGTTTTGAAACAAGTCATTTACCTGCGACTTTATAAAGCAATACGGATGGTCTGCTCGGCAAGTTCCAAAAAGTCTACTCACTTAGTTTTTGACGAGAGACCGATGCCGAAGATAGCTCTATTTCAGGGCGTTAACGAGTCCTCGAGACACAAAAAGGCCCGAACCAATACGGTCCGGGCCTCATCGAGCTAGAGGTTATGTCTCAAGCGGTTGGCTTAGCCAAAGTAGCGCTTCAGCAGGCCGGCGAAAGCCTTGCCGTGGCGGGCCTCGTCGCGAGCCATTTCGTGCACGGTGTCGTGGATGGCATCGAGGCCAGCGGCCTTGGCGCGCTTAGCGAGATCGGTCTTGCCAGCGGTGGCGCCGTTTTCGGCCTCAACGCGCATCTCGAGGTTCTTCTTGGTGGAGTCGGTCACGACCTCGCCCAGGAGCTCAGCGAACTTGGCGGCATGCTCGGCCTCCTCGTGGGCAGCCTTCTCCCAGTACAGGCCGATCTCGGGATAGCCCTCGCGATGGGCGACGCGAGCCATGGCCAGGTACATACCGACCTCGGAGCACTCGCCTTCAAAGTTGGCGCGCAGGTCGGCAACGATGTCCTCGGAGACGCCCCCCATCTTGGCGACGCCCACGACGTGCTCGGCAGCCCACTCGAGCTGGCCCTCCTCCTGCTTCAGGAAACGAGAACCGGGAACGCCGCACTGGGGGCACTTGAAGTCCTCGGGCAGCTGGTCGCCGTCGAACTCTTCCACATAACCGCAAACGGGGCAAACAAACTTCATGATTCGATCCTTTCGATCGATGGCGATTGTGCGCTCGTCCGGTCCCGTAAGGGCCCTCTCCGGACGTGCGTCTTGACGAGTTCTATTATCCATAAATGCAACCAAATGTGAAGCCTATTAGGAATGATTTTTAATAAAACAATTTTGAGATATGAAGATGTTGATTGATTAACGGTTTGCAAGTCATATACGGACGCCGCTGAGTACAATCGGGCGAGCAAATGTTGACCTATCAACAAATGAAGGAGTTTCCTTTATGCATCTAGCCCGTCGTGCCTGGTGCCGAACATATCAGACGGTTTTTCGCATTGCATTGCCAATCCTGCCCTATACCGAGCCACGCATTTTAGAGCATGCCGAGGATGTGCCCGCGGTGCTTCAAAAGCGCTCGATCCAGAAGGTCCTTATCGTGACGGATCCCGGCATTGCCCGTCTGGGGCTCACGGCACCGCTCGAGACGGCGCTCGCATCCAGGGGGATTGGCGTTTCGGTCTATGCCGAAACGCGTGCAAACCCCACGGTCTCAAACGTGGAGGAAGCGGCGTCCCTGTACCGAGAGAGCGCCTGCCGGGCCATTATCGGCTTTGGCGGAGGATCAGCCATGGACTGCGCCAAGGGCGTGGGCGCACGCATTGCGCAGCCAAACAAGCCCATCAACAAGATGCGCGGCCTGCTGCGGATTCATCGTCGCCTGCCGCTGCTTATTGCGGTTCCCACTACCGCCGGTACGGGAAGCGAAGTCACGCTCGCGGCGGTTATCACCGATGACGAGACGCGCTACAAGTACCCCATTAACGACTTTGTGCTTATTCCGCGCTTTGCGGTGCACGACCCCGAGTTTACACGTGGCCTGCCCGCCTCCATTACGGGGCAGACGGGCATGGATGCCCTGACGCATGCCGTCGAGGCCTTTATCGGCCGTAGCACCACGCCCTACACGCGCAAGATGGCGCGTCAGGCGGTCCAGCTCATCCACGACAATTTGCCCGAGGCTTATGAGCATGGCGACGACATGCGCGCTCGTCGCAATATGCTTTCGGCGGCGTATAAAGCGGGTGTTGCATTTACCCGCTCCTATGTCGGATACGTGCATGCCATCGCGCACAGTCTGGGCGGCCGATACGGAATTCCGCACGGTTTGGCCAACGCGATCATCCTGCCGCACATGCTTCGCGCTTATGGTGACGCCGCCGCCCCCAAGCTTGCCGATCTTGCTCGCATGGCCGGTATCGCGCCGGCTAACGCGCAGGACAGTCTTGCGGCCGAGGCCTTTATCGATTGGGTCGACCGCATGAATGCCGCCTTGGGCATTCCCAAATATGTGACGGGCATTCGCCGCTCCGATATTCCGCAAATGGCGGCCCATGCCGATGCCGAGGCCAATCCGCTATACCCCGTTCCACTTTTGATGGACCGTTTGGAGCTCGAGCGTATGTACGAGGTCGTCGCGGGTGGTATGTTTGAGGATGAGAACTAGGAGGGCCCATGAACACCGAGGAAATCGCGCGCATTGTCGGCGAACAGCGCGCCTACTTTAAGACGCGCGCCACGTTTGATGTCGATGCTCGACGTCGCGCCCTCGTGCGCCTGCGCGAGGCGGTGCGGGCGCACGAGACCGATATTGCCCATGCGCTCAAGACCGATTTGGGAAAGTCGCATGACGAGGCCTATATGTGTGAGATCGGCACCTCGCTTTCCGAGATTCGTCATCAGATTGCGCATGTGGCTCGATGGAGCCGTCCGCGCCTGCGTCCGTGTGACCTCGCCAACGCCGTGAGTGTGTGCAAAACGCAAGCCGTGCCCTATGGCGTCACGCTCATTATGGCGCCCTGGAACTACCCGTTTTTGCTAACGCTCGAGCCGCTTGCCGGCGCCCTTGCCGCGGGCAATACCGTGGTCATCAAGCCGAGCGCCTATGCTCCGGCATCAAGCGCGGTGCTCAAGCGGATCTGTGAAGAGGCGTTTGATCCGCGTCTGGTGACGGTTGTCGAGGGCGGCCGCGCCGAAAACGAAGCGCTGCTCGACGAGTGCTGGGACAAGATCTTCTTTACCGGTAGCGTTCCGGTCGGCAAGCTCGTCATGGAGCGCGCGAGCAAAAACCTCACGCCCGTGACGCTTGAGCTGGGCGGCAAGAGCCCCTGCATCGTTGATGCGACGGCAAACTTGAAGGTCGCGGCACGGCGTATCGCCTTTGGTAAATGGCTCAACGTAGGGCAGACCTGCGTGGCGCCCGACTACCTGCTGGTCGATGCGCGCGTGCACGACGAGCTGCTGGACCTCATCAGGGAAGAGGCCCGCCGTATGTTTGGCGAGCACCCGCTCGACAACGAGGACTACGGTCATATTGTCAACGCCAAGCATTTTGCGCGCGTGCGCGGGCTGATCGACCCCGATAAGGTTGTGCTGGGAGGCACGGCGCGCGAGTCGTCGCTCAAGATTGAGCCGACGATCCTAGACGGCGTGACCCCCGATGACGCCGTGATGCAGGAGGAGATCTTCGGTCCCATCTTGCCGGTGCTGACGTTTGAGAGCCTAGACGAGGCCGAGGCGTTCATCACTAATCGCCCGACGCCGCTGGCCCTGTATATCTTTAGTCGGGATCGCGCGGTTCAGCAGCGCTTTGTGCGCTACATGCCCTTTGGCGGCGGCTGCGTTAACGACACCATCATGCATCTGGCTACGAGCCATATGGGCTTTGGCGGCATGGGAGCGAGCGGTATGGGGCAGTACCATGGACGCGAGAGCTTCGATACGTTTAGCCACAAGAAGAGCATCGTGAACAAGGCAACGTGGCTGGACGTGCCATTCCGCTACGCTCCTTACGCAAGCTGGAAGCACAAGTTCGTGCGCATGTTTGTGCATTAGAATCAGATGGTGTAGCGACAAACGGTCGAAAAGGCACGGGTGGGGCGAATTTGTGTCCGCGCGAGTTCGTAGACTTCTCTGTAAGGTTAAACGCCGGTTTATTCGGCCGTTAGGGGAGCTGCCATGTATGAGCCTTCACGTGTTCTTTTGTCGTTTCATATTGCAGGGTTTCAATATGCCGACGGCGCTTTGGTCCTAGGCGATCTTAAGGTTGGCGATAAGCTGACGCTGTGTGCCGAGCGCGATAATCCCCATGATCCCGAGGCGGTTGCGATCTACTGCGGCAACACCAAGCTTGGGTATGTTCCGGGAAACGAGGTCGGCCCGCTGTCCTTGATGATGTATTACGGCCACGAGGACGTATTTGAGGCTCGTGTGCAACAGGTTGCTCCCGAGCGCAGCCCGTGGCATCAGGTGCGCGTTGGCCTCTATGTGGTGGATGCTCGCTAGTCGGCAATGGAGGCGGTCGTGTTTGATGACGATGACCTATTCGATTTGGTAGATGATCCGTTTGAGTGGGATCTGCTGCTCGACGATGATGAGCTGGGGCAGGACCGTAAAAAGCGGCAAGACGGGAAAGGTCAGGGTGACGCTTCGAAAAAGCAAGACAAGCGCCGCCGAGGACTGTTCGGCGGGCTCTTTGGCTAACCGCCGCATCGCTGTGTCTGTATACTTAGCACGAGTTTGACGCGTTGCGAAATGAGGACATGGACGATGATGTGGTTTACCGCCGACCTGCACCTGGGCGATACGAATATCTTGCACGATATGGATCGGCCGTTTGATTCGGTCGAGGAGATGAACCGCAAGGTCATCGATGTCATCAACGAGTGCGTGGCTGCGAACGACCTCCTCTATATCCTGGGGGACTTTACGTATCGATTGCCCATGGCGGAAGCGGTGCGCCTGCGTAAACGAATCGAATGCCAGAACATAACGCTCATCCGTGGCAACCATGACGGTGATTGGGAAGATCCCGACGTACCGCAGATTTGGGATGAGGTACGCGATTACCTGGAGATTGCTCCCGGCTATGCCAAGGGCCATCGTCTAGTTATGAGCCATTACCCCATGCTCAGCTGGAATGGCAAGGCGCGCGGCGCCATCATGCTGCACGGGCATATCCACAGCAGGGGAGACCGCACCAACGCGCGCAACCGCGATCGCGAGCGCCCTATCTTTCGCTATGATGTCGGTCTCGATGCCAACGATTACAAGCCCGTAAGCCGTGATCAAATCCTTGACTTCTTTGGGCTGTAATTCTCGAACCACCACACAAACCACCGCAAAGGGGACAGGCACCTTTATGGTGGTTCTGGCGCCGCTGCCATTATGGCAGCGGCGCCTTTTTTGTCCGTGCGGCGCGGTAGAGTGTAGGCGGTTGAAATTTGCGTCCATCGAGGAGCTGCCATGAACGAGATCAAGTGCCCGCATTGCGGTGAAGTTTTTAAGGTCGATGCGTCCGGTTATGCGGATATCGTCAAGCAGGTGCGCGACGCCGAGTTCTCGCGCGACCTGGACGAGCGCGTGAAGGCTGTTCAGCGCGAGGGCGAGCAGGCGCTGGAGCTTGAGCGCTCGCGCTCGACGGCTGCTTTGCAAAAGGCGGAGTCTCAGCGCGACGCTCAGCTTGTCGAGCAGAAGAACGCTGCAGCCCAGCAGCTGGCGCAAGAACTCGCCAAGCGCGATGCGGAGCTTGCCGAGCTGCACGCCAAACTCGAGGGCGCTGCCGCGGAGCGCGAGAGCGCAAGCCAGCGCGCGGCGGTTGAGGCCCGTGCCGACGCTCAAAAGGAGAACGCCGAGCTCCAGCGCGAAATCGACAACTTGCGTGCGCAGCTGGGGCGCAAGGATGACGAAGCCAAGCTTGCCGAGTCGGCGGCGCGCAATGCTGCTCAAAACGATGTAGCTGCACGAGATGCCCAGATTGCCGAGTTGCAGGCCAAGCTCGCCGCGGCGGGCAAGGCCCAGGAGATGGCGCTTGCTGCTGCTGCGGCCGAGTCGCAGCGTGAGCTCGAGGCCGCTCGCAGCGAGGCCGAACGTACGCTTGCTGACTATCGCGCGAAGGTTCAGGAGAAGTTTTCCGTCGCAAAGGCTCAGTCCGAGCAGGAGGCCGAGGGTCTGCGTGCTCAGCTGCGCGAACGGGAACTGACGGCCAAGATGAACCTATCGGAGGCGGTCGCCGCGGCGGAGCGTGAGCGTGACGAGGCCCGCGCCAAGCTCACGAGTGAGCTGGCGGTGCGCGATTCACGCGAGGAGCAGGCCAAGGCGGCACACGAGCTCGAACTTGCGCAGACCAAGCGCGCGAACGAGGAACTGATTCGCTACAAGGATGAAGAGATTGAGCGCCTTAAGGACATGAAGGTCCGCCTGTCCACCAAGATGGTGGGCGAGTCGCTCGAGCAGCACTGCGAGACCGAGTTTAACCGCCTGCGCATGACGGCGTTTCCCAACGCGTATTTCGAGAAGGATAACGATGCATCCGAGGGTACCAAGGGCGACTTTATCTTCCGCGAGTGTGACGAGAGCGGCAACGAGATCATTTCGATCATGTTCGAGATGAAAAACGAGAACGACGAGACCGCGACCAAACACAAGAACGAGGATTTCTTTAAGAAACTCGATCACGATCGCCGCCAGAAAGGCTGCGAGTATGCGGTGCTCTGCACCCTGCTGGAGCCCGAGAGTGACCTCTATAACGCGGGTATCGTCGACGTGAGTTACCGCTATGAGAAGATGTACGTGATCCGCCCGCAGTTCTTCATCCCCATGATTACGCTCCTTCGCAACGCCGCTATGGGTTCGCTTCGCTATAAGCAGGAACTGGCGGAGTACAAACAGCAGAATATCGATGTCACGAACTTCGAAGCCAAGATGGAGAAGTTCAAGGATGGCTTCTCGCGCAACTACAACCTGGCGAGCAAGCAATTCGAGTCGGCAATCAAGGAGATCGATGCCGCCATTAAGCAGCTCGAGAAGACCAAGGACGACTTGCGCCGCAGCACCGAGAACCTACGCTTGGCCCACAACAAGGCCGATGAGCTTACCATTCGCAAGCTCACATGGGGCAACAAGACCATGAAGGCAGCGTTTGACGAGGCGCGCGAGGCTGCGCCAGAGACAAACGAGGAGCCAGCCGAGGCGGATTCGTATGAGGTCGAGGATGCCGAGTAAGGCATAGCGGATAGTGAAAAAGCGGGGCTGCTGGCGATGTTGCCAACAGCCCCGCTTCGTTTCGTCCCAATATGCTTGGCTAATCCTCGAGCAAATCCTCGATAAAACCGACGCGGTAGTTCTTGAAGATGACCTCGCCACCGTCTTGCGTGGCGTCCAGATCGACATCGCCCATGATGCCAAAGTCGTGGTCGCCGTCCTCGTCGGCAAAAATCTGGTGCACGTGCCACACGTGGAGCGCCTTCTCGTCGGACTCGTCGATCGAGAACATAGCAGAGGAGCGCGCGTCGCCGTCGGTGAGAATCTCCTCGTGCTGCTCGTGGTAAGCGTCGAGTGCTTTTTGCCAGCGGATCTCGCTCATGCCCCAGTCGTCGTCGAGCTCGCCCAGGTCGCGAACGTGCTCGCGGGCGGCAAGGGTCACGCGGCGGAAGAGCGCGTTGCGCACCAACAGCGTGCAGCCGCGGCGGTCCGCCACGACCTCGTCGATGCCCTGCGGCGGCGTGGCGTCGAGGGCTGCCGGGTTGCCAGCGTTTTCCCACTCGTCTACCAAGCTCGAGTCGACCGAGCGCACCACAAAGCCCAGCCACGAGATAATGTCGCGCAGGCGCTCGTCGCGCTTCTCGATGGGTACGGTGCGGTCGAGCGAACGGTAAGCCTCTGCCAGGTAGCGCAGCAAAATGCCCTCGGAGCGGGCGATGCCGAGCTTTTGAATGTAGCCCTTAAAATCGCTCGCGCTTTCCAGCATATCGCGCAGGACGCTCTTGGGAGAGAGCTGGTAGTCGTTTGCCCAGGGTACTTCCTGGCAGTACTTGTCAAAAGCGGCGTCGAGTAAATCCTCGAGCGGCTTTTCGTACGTGACGTCTTGAATGCGCTCCAGACGCTCTTCGTAATCGACACCGTCGGCCTTCATTTCGGCCATGGCGCGATCGCGCGCGGCACGCTCTTGTGCGCGGAGCACCTGTTTGGGGTCCTCGAGTGTGGCCTCGACCATGCTGATGAGGTCCATGGTGTAGGTCTCGCTCTCGGGGTCGAGCAGCTCCAGCGCGGCAAGCAAAAACGGCGAGAGCGGCTGGTCGAGCGCGAAGTCCTCGGGCAGATCGACCGTCAGCGCATAGTCGATGTCTGATGCGGCGTCGGTCGGGGCGTCGGGCGCGGGCGGCACCTCGGTGCGCACGACGACGCCGGAATCGATGAGCGTGGCGAAGATCTCGTCGGCACGAACCTCGAGCTTCGCCTTTTCCTCGGGCGTTTGCAGGCTTGTCTCGATAAGGTCGTGCACGCGGGCGCGGGCGTCGCCGCCCTGCTCGACCACGCTAATCACCATTGAATGTGTGATGCGAAGGCGCGGCTTGAGCGTTTCGGGCTGCGTCTCGATCAGGCGCTCAAAGGTCTGCTTGTTCCAGGTGACAAAGCCCTCGGGGGCCTTCTTCTTTTTAATCTTGCGGAGCTTCTTGGGGTCGTCGCCCGCCTTGGCCATGAGCTTGGCGTTTTCGATCTCGTGCTCAGGCGCCTCGGCAATTACCATGCCCTCGGTATCGAAGCCCGAGCGGCCGGCGCGACCGGCAATCTGGTGGAACTCGCGGGCGCGCAGGCGACGCATCTTGTAGCCGTCGAACTTGGTGAGCGCGGTGAGCACCACGGTGTGGATGGGTACGTTGATGCCGACGCCGAGCGTGTCGGTGCCGCAGATGACGGGCAGCAAGCCCTGCTGCGCCAGGCGCTCGACCAGCAGGCGATAGCGCGGCAACATACCGGCATGGTGCACGCCGACGCCGCATCCGAGCAAGCGCTTAAGAATCTTGCCAAAGGCCGTCGAGAAGCTCGTGCCCTTGGCTGCCTCCTTGATGGCCTCGCGCTGCTCCTTGCTGGCAATGCCGAAGTTGGCGAGCGACTGTGCCGTCGCAAGTGCGGCATCCTGGCTAAAGTGCACGATATAGAGCGGGGCCTCGCCGCGGCGCATCGCGAGCTCGACCGTGCCTTCGAGGGAGGTCGTCACATAGTCGTAGCTCAGCGGAACAGGGCGCGGGGCATCGACGACTAGGTCGCACGTGGCACCGGTGTGCTCCTCGAGTGAGGCAGCGATGGCGGTGACATTGCCGAGCGTGGCGCTCATGAGCATAAACTGCGTGTGGGGCAGGGTGAGCAGTGGCACCTGCCAGGCCCAGCCGCGGTCGGGGTCGGCAAAGTAGTGGAACTCGTCCATGGCCACGCAGCCCACGTCGGCGTCCTCGCCCTCGCGCAGCGCATCGTTGGCAAGGATTTCGGCCGTGCAGCAGATGACGGGCGCCTTGGTGTTGATATGCGTGTCGCCGGTAATCATGCCTACGTTATCGCGGCCGAGCACCTGCACCAGGTCGAAAAACTTTTCGCTGACCAGGGCCTTGATGGGGGCCGTGTAATAACAGCGCTTGCCCTGCGCCATGCCCATAAAGAGCATGCCCAGCGCGACAAGCGACTTACCCGAGCCGGTCGGCGTGCCTAAGATGACGTGATCGCCGGCGGCCAGGTCCATGAGGGCCTCTTCCTGGTGGTCCCACAGCTCAATGCCGCGGTCGCTCGTCCATTCAAAGAAGCGTTCGAAGGACTGATCGGGCGTGAGCCACGGCTCGGGCTCGCTGCCGTCCTCGGGCTCCCACCAGGTGGGGGAGAGCGCGCCGAGCGAGCCGAACTCTGCCTCGGTTCCCGTGCCGCCCGAGAATGAGCTGGCAGCGCCGGCGCCGGAGACGGTGCTGGCGGCGGTATCTGTCGTGCTTTGCGTCATGTGGTAACTTTCTCTCGCGTTTGTCCGCCATCCATTATGGCGTAGCGTCGCATCGATGCGTTCGCAGGCAAGAAAATGCAGGAAATGGGCGTTCTGCCAGCCGTTTGGTGCAGTCGCCAGCTAAGTGAGTAGACTTTTTGCGATATCGCGAGCACATGGTTTTTACGCAAGGGCTCTACCTGCGGTTTTAGTTTTCGCTATGCGGGTTGTGCTTGGCTATTGCTAAAAAGTCTACTCACTTAGGTCTGAGGATCGTTCGCTGGCGCTTATTTGCGCTTGTCTGCCGATGCCGCGACCATCAGAAGCCCCTAGGACTCCTGCGGTAAGCGCTTCTTGCCCTTGCGGGCGCGGTTTTTAAAGTTCTCGACGGCCTCTTCCATGCCGAGGGGCACGTAGGTGAGCTCATCGAGGTTATCGGGCAGGTAGCAGGCAAGACTTTGCTCCTGCATGCGACCCGCTGTGAGCTGTTCGTCGGTGGGCTGCGCGCCGGGTGTGGCGCAAATGCCATAGACGACGGCACCCATTTCGCGCGTGCGGCACTCGTACTCGGTCTCGGGATGCTCGGGATGGTCGCGGCGAACGTCGTCACTTACCCAAAGTGTATCGTAGCCGGCCGCGGCAAACTGCCCCAAGGCGTAGTCGCGCAATGGCTTACTGTCGGTTCGCAGTGTGACGGTGGCACCGGCTGAAAAGAGCGGACGGTACAGCATTAGGTGGTCGACATGGACGAGTCGCTTTTTGGCGTACTTGGCCTTGGGCTGCGGCGTGGGAAAGTTGATGGTGATGGCATCGAGCTCGCCTGCGGCAAATAGCTGCGGCAGCGATGCGGCACCTCGGGGCAGGACGAGTGCGTTGGACAGCCCCTGCTCGCAGATTTTCTGTGCGGCATAGGCGATGCAGATGGGCTCCTGGTCCATGCCGATAAAGAGCGTGTTTGGCTCGCGGCGAGCTTGCTCAACCAGATAGGTGCCTTTGCCGCAGCCCAGATCCAGATGAAGGCGGGTGAAGGGTGCGCCGCCGGCTGGCGCGCAGGCTTCGCGCCAATTCCCGGCATAAGACTCGGGGTTCGTCTCAATCGCATTGGCGTAGCGCTCCAGGCGCTCCTCGAGCACAAAGTTCTTAGGTGTGCGAACGTGGACGGCTCCCATGAGGCTCCTTGGTCATACGTATGGAACACATTGCAGGCGCGTTCCGTCAATGGGTTGAAAAAGGGTGGGCATGGTTTGCCCGAAAGATGCGGTGCGGCTCGGCGGCGAGTCGCCGATACCTACAGGCGCTTGAGAATCACATAGCGGTTGAGCTCGCCGCTGCGACCGTCGGCATGGAAACGCTCAAGCTCGCGCACGGGGACCTCGCCGCTCTTGTAGAACGTGCGGACACCGCGCACCAGGTCGGTGATCTGCTGATCGTCAAAGTGATGGCAATAGCGGTAGGCGTGGCGGTCGTTTTGCCAGCCAATGAGGTGGTCACCGGCTTCAAACTGCGCGGAATCGTAACCCTCAAACGGCGGGGTGAGCTCGGCGCGGGCCTCGGCGCGAACGGCTTTGCGCTCCATGCGCTCGTCGTTCATAAACTCCCAAAAGCTGATGGCGATGATGCCGCCTGGGCGCGTCTGGCGCACCAGAGCGTCGAGCACGCGTACGCGGTACTCGCACGACGGCACGTGGTGCATAAATCCAAAGCAGACCGAGATGTCGGCGAGCGGGGCGTCGAAAAGCACGTCGGGTGTCTCGGCGGGGTTGAGCTTCATAAGGGCATCGAGCACGTCGAGTTCCTGGAAGTGCAGGTTGGGAATGCGCAGGGCGTGACCGTGCGCATCGATAGCCAAATCCTGACACGAGTCAACACCATAGAACTCAAACGGGCAGCTGGCGTCTGCCGAGGGGTTTGCGCCATCGACGCCCTTGGCGGCAAGTGCGCCGCCGGCGGCAAAGTTCTCGAATCGCATATTGCCGCAGGCAAGATCGAAGACGCGGACGGGATGCTCGATCGTGGCGACTTCGAGCTGCCCGAGCGCGATGTCCATGGTGCGCACCCAGCCGGGCCACGGGGCCTGCCGCGTATCGGAAAAGGAGGCGGAGTGTTCGCGATAGAACGTGTTGTTGAGCTGGATGAGCGATGATGCGAAATCGCGGTTCACGGCGCGGAACTCCCTCCGATGGCGGTGCGGAATAAACAGTACGACCATACTACCGTTAACGCCGCAACGGGGACAACCGAGCTGTGGGTCATTGCTTTGTTTGGACACATTTCCGCAGCTCATATGTGCCCGCAACCGCCGGTTGTCAAAAATCTCACTAGAATAGGTAGCATGATTTTGGCGGTGGCGGATAGATTTTTAACTGTGCAAGGCGCCTTAAGAACAAAAACGGTCCGGCGGCACGGCTGGCATCGCATAGGAGGAACCATGAATGTAGAAACTGCTCAGCGGCTCGCCGACCTTCGCCGCAGCAAGGGCTTTAGCCAAGAAGGATTGGCGCGAAAGCTGGGACTGTCACGCCAAGCGGTCAGTAAATGGGAGCGCGCGGAGAGCTCGCCCGATACCGAGAACCTGATTTCGCTCGCCAAGCTCTATGGTGTGAGTCTGGATGAGCTGCTCAATCCGAGCGATGAGATCGAGGACGATATCGAGTTTGAGAACGAGGACCGCGCCCGTCAGCGCGAGGCCGAGGCGGCGGAGCGTGCCCGTACCCACGAGGCGGCGGCACGCGCTACCGAGGCGGCAACGCAGGCGAGTGATGCTGCGGCCAAGGCGGCGCAAGCGGCAAGCTGGAGTGCACAGGCCGCCAATGCCGCTACGGCGCAGGCGACGAGTGGCGGTGCGGTTGGCTCGACTCCGGTGAAGGGCCCGTTCCAGTCGTTCCCGTATTGGGCCGTGTGCTGGCTGCTGTTCTTTTTGCTGATGTTCCCGTTTGGCGCCGGCCCCTTTGCTGCGCTCATCTTCTTTACGATCCCTATCTATCACTGGGTGGCGCGTG
The DNA here is from genome assembly GCA_902469435.1 of uncultured Collinsella sp. Taxonomy (GTDB): domain Bacteria; phylum Actinomycetota; class Coriobacteriia; order Coriobacteriales; family Coriobacteriaceae; genus Collinsella. The sequence goes on from CABRCR010000009.1 coordinate 59,854, forward strand.
CGCTCGATGGTGATTGGGCGCGCGGGGATATTCAGGTTGGTTCGGCACCGGTGACGGCTAGGACTCAGGTGCAGGATGCTTCCGCTGCGGTTGATACTGATGCGGCTGCTACGACCGCCGCTGAGCCGAGTGCCAAAGAAGGTGATGAATGATGAAGCTCTCGCATGAATCGAAGGTGCGCCTGGGTGTTGGTATCGGAGCGTTTGTGCTCATCATCGGACTTGTCTTTGGCACTTCGCGGCTATTGGCTCATTCCGATACTGTGCGTACGACCGGTATTCTATCTGGCAATTTGTCTGATTTTGACGATATGTTTGACGACGATGATCTCTTGGATAGCGGTAACTATTCCGCTCGGCCTCAACAACTTTCGAGCGAAACGTTTGATGCCGACGCGTTCACATCGCTTGACTTGGACGTGACGTCGGGCACGGTCGAGGTCAAACACGTCTCCGGTGGCCCGGTGCGTGTTATCGAAAGCGGCCGCGTTGCGAAGGGAACGTCTGCTTCTGATGCGGCTACCCGGAACCTTGCTGAGGTCAAGGGCTCTACGCTCAAGATCAGTCAGTTCGACTACGATGATAAGCGCGCGATTGACCGCACAATTACCATTGAGCTGCCGCGAGATGTTGCGGATAGCCTGGTGGGCATTACGGCGAATGTAGGGTCGGGCGACCTGGCGGTCGCGGACATTGTGTGCCATGATCTGGATATAACGTTGAATTCGGGAGACGTTGAGTTTACGGGCACCGTGACCGACACCCTGAATGCCAAGGTCGGTTCGGGCGACATGACGTTCGAGCTCTACCAGGCGCCCGCGAAGTCGATGGACGTGAGCGTGGGCTCGGGCGACGTGGAGATGACGGTTCCGAACTCTACGGGCTTTAAGGCGAGCCTCACCTTGGGCAGTGGCGACTTCGAGAGCGATTTCCTTCCGCTTGGCTACGATGGGGAGACTATTTTGAATCTTGAATTCGATAACGGTGACAAGTCTGCTACGTATCGATTTGAGATTGGTTCGGGCGACATGTCGTTTGATTCGGAGTGACGGGTGGTTTTAGGAGACCCGCAAACGTAGACGCGCTGTTTGATGGAGGCGCCGGAGCCGTGACGGACTCCGGCGCCTTTGCCTTTACAATGGGGGCATGGAACAGATTATCTTGAACATACTCGAGGCTCTGCGCCGCGGCGAGACCGTGGACGACAAGGCGCTCGTCAAACTGATACATGCCGAGGCGCGCCGCGAGGGCGCCGACAAACGCGACCTGGCTAAGCGCCGTCTGCTGCCGTTCTACCAGCGGGTTAAACGTGAGGAGCCGGCTCGGTGGGCTGCGTGGAATGTCGATGCCGAGTTGGAGCGTCAACTGCTGCAGGTGCTGCGCATGAAGCCGCGCCGCACGGCTTCGGGCGTGGCGACCATTACCGTCATCACCAAGCCCTGGCCGTGCTCGGGCGATTGCCTGTTTTGTCCCAACGACCTGCGCATGCCCAAGAGCTATCTGCACGCTGAACCGGCGTGCGCCCGTGCGGAGCAAAATTGCTTCGACCCGTATCTGCAGGTGAGCGCTCGCCTGACCGCACTTTCGCAGATGGGACATGCGACCGATAAGATTGAGCTCATCGTGCTCGGCGGTACCTGGAGCGACTATCCGCAAGGCTATCAGACGTGGTTTATGTCGGAGCTCTTCCGCGCGCTCAATGACGATGCCGTGGCCGGCGTGGCGGCCAACCCCATGTTGGCGCGTCCGGGTATCAGCCGTGCCGAGGCGGGGCGCCTGCTCGATGACGCTCCCGACGATGCCCTGCCGCCGGTAGTGGCGGAGCGTCGCGAGCGCTATAGGGCTGCCGGCATTGCGACCGATGAGGCTGAGCTTGCTGCCGGCGTTGCCGGCGAGCAGGGGCGTGTGGATGCTGCCGTGGGTGGCTATAACCGCGCGGTGCGTCGCCTATATGGCCCCGGTACGCCTTGGGGCGAGGTCGCCGAGTGGCAGACGGCGACGATGGAGGAGCTTGAGCGGCAGCAACGCATCAACGAGACGGCGAAGCATCGTGTGGTGGGGCTCGTTATCGAGACGCGCCCCGATGCTGTGACACCGCAGGCGCTCACACTCATCCGCCGTCTGGGCTGCACCAAGATCCAGATGGGCATCCAGAGCCTCGACCAGCACCTGCTCGATATCAACGAGCGTCGCATTTCGGTGGCGCAGATCGAGCGGGCGTTTTCGCTTGCACGCCTGTTTGGCTTTAAGATCCATGCGCATTTTATGCTCAACTTGCTGGGCGCCACGCCCGAGGGGGACAAACGCGACTACGAGCGCTTTATGACCGAGGGCGCTTTTATGCCCGACGAGGTCAAGGTCTACCCGTGCGCGCTCATCGAGGGCTCGCGTTTGGTGGGCTGTTACGAGCGTGGCAAGTGGCGCCCCTATACCGAGGAGGAGCTGCTCGACGTGCTGGCCGATGACATCGTGGTGACGCCATCGTTCTGCCGTATCAGCCGCATGATTCGCGACTTTAGCTCCGACGACATTATGGTGGGCAACAAGAAGCCCAACCTGCGCCAGCTCGTCGAGAACCGCTTGGCGGCTCGTGGAGAAGGCGCGACGGTGCGCGAGATCCGCTATCGCGAGATCAGCACCGCGGGCGCCAACCTGGACGAACTGTCTCTTGATGAGGTCGCTTACGAGACGCCGGTGACGCGCGAGCGCTTTTTGCAGTGGGTGACGCCGCGGGGCAAGATCGCGGGCTTTTTGCGCCTGTCCCTGCCCGATCGCGCCTTTGTCACCGCACATGCAGACGAGTTGCCGACGACGCCGGACGAGGCGATGATTCGCGAGGTGCACGTGTATGGCATGGCGGCACGCGTGGGCGACCAGGGACAGGCGGCGCAGCATCACGGGTTGGGGCGTTTGCTCGTAGAGCGTGCGTGCGAGATTGCCCGGGATGCAGGTTATGCGCGTATCAACGTGATTAGCGCGATCGGTACGCGCGAGTACTATCGCCATTTGGGTTTCTACGACCACGGACTCTATCTGCAAAAGGAGCTCTAAATGAACAAGCCGAGTGTTTCTGCCGGCGTCGTTGCCGGCGTTGCTCTGGGAGCCGCGGCGCTTGGTGCGGCCGCTGTCGCTGTTCGTGCTGTCTGTCTGCAGGTTGCGCGAACCCGCAATGGGTTGGCGCGTGTGAAACGCGTGCACGATGAGGGCGGCGATGAGATTCGCGTGTTGGTGCAAGGCGGAGTCTACCAAAGCGCAAGCTACGTTGGCGAGCGTTGGGCAGAGCCCGTCTTTGCGTACTATCGTGCGTTTGACGATGCGTTTGAGGCCGAGGATGCAATGCGTGACGCTTATGGTCACGGTATCGACCGTGTGCTTATGCTGGGCGGCGGCGGGTTTGCCTATCCCAAGTTTGCGCTGATGTCGCACGAGAGCTTGCGCATGGATGTCATTGAGTACGATGCCGAGATTACGCGCCTGGCGCGCCGTTGGTTCTACCTGGACGAGCTGGAACGCACGGTGGGCGATCGCCTGCGAGTGATTACCGCTGAGGCTCGCTCGTATCTGGGCGTGACGAGCGTGGGTCATCGTCGCTACGATGTGGTCGTGAGCGATTGCTTTGGCGGTGCCGAGCCCGTACGCGAGCTGGCGACGGTTGAGGCATTGCGTTTAGTGCGGGGCAGCCTGAACCCCGGGGGTATCTACGTGGCCAATATCGTGAGCGCGAACGAGGGGAGCGATGTGACGTTCCTGCGCGACTGCGCTGCCACGGCACTCGAGGTGTTCGCCCACGCCTGGGTGGTCCCATGTGGCGATACAGAGTTCGGTGGCGAGGAAAACTACCTGCTCATCGCCAGCGACGGCGACTACGCCTTTGCCGAAGCCGTGCCTTTCAATGCCGACTTCCTCGGCACCGCTCTCCACGACTAGCGCGTCTCCCTGCGACCAATCTGTTTATGAAGGGGCTTCTTTAGCTACTTCTTGGTTATGCCAAAGTAGCTCAACAAGCCCCGTCCCAAAAAGACTGGTCTTATGCGTGGTCGCGCCAGCTGAGGACGCGCTGCTTCATACCCTCGATGTCGAGCACGCCTTCGGCGAAGCCTTTGCGCACAAGCTCCTCGGGAACGTACTCGTCGTAGCGATCAAAATAAGGCACCTCGCCGGGATAGACGAGCTCGATGGGGTCGAAGTCCTTCTCAGCCTCGGCGGCGAGCACCTCAAAGAACGTCTCCTCATCGGTCTTCATCTTAAACTGCATAAAGTATGGACGCGACGGATCGAGCCCGCGAAGGCCCAGCTCCGCGGCGCATTTAATCTTGAGCATGCGCTCGAGCGCCAAAAAGGCGTAGCTTCCCAACCAGGGGAAGAGCACCCAGGTGTCGCCGCCCAGGTTAATGAGCGGTTTAGTTCCCGCGCCCGAAATCTCGGCGGTATGACGAGCCTGTGCAAGGCGTGCCCGTGCGTTGCCCATGAGGTACGGATATGCCGCGTGCTCGTTGAGCGCCTTGCGCATGCGCTCGAGTACGTGTGTATTGATATCGCCGGGACAGTCGCCAAAGTAGGCCGGCACACGGCCCTTGACCTGCGTGGCAAAGACGGTATGACGCTTCCAGTCCACTTCCTCGACAATCCAGCAGTGTCCGGCGATGGCGATGCGCTCACCGGGCGGTGGGGGATTGACGATCGTGCCCAGCTCGGCCGATTCGCTGCGAACGGTAAACTCCTCGTTTTCCTGGAACACGGCGTAGAACTTAAAGTTGTTGATGATGCGCTCGCCCGCGAGGCCCACGATGAGCCCACCGCCCTCGGTGACCTGGATGTGGTCGATCTTGATGAGGTGGTGCAGCAGTACGCGATAGTCATCGGCCGAGACGCGGTGGAAATAGCTGAGCGTGAGCACGCGCTGAGCAAGCTCGGCCGGTGTGAGCTCGCCGGTGCTGGCGAGTGTCGACATGGTCTGGTGATAGAGCAAACTGTAGGGGAGTCGATCGAGCTCGGGCGGCTCGACCCACTTTTCCTCGCGATAGAGTTGTACGAGCGCGATGCCCTGGAGGAGCTTCCATGGAATGGTCTCGGGCATCATCGTGCGCGGCTCGGGTTCCTCCTCGCGCATGACAAACCACATCTCGGGCGGAAGATCGCGGCGTCCCGTGCGTCCCATGCGCTGCAAAAAGGAGCTGACGGTAAACGGTGCATCGATCTGGAACGCGCGCTCCAGGCGACCGATATCAATGCCGAGCTCCAGCGTGGAGGTGGTGACGGTTGTCTGTGCCTGTTCTTCGTCGCGCATGAGCTCCTCGGCGGTCTCGCGTAGCGATGCCGAGAGGTTGCCATGATGGATAAGGAAGCGGTCTGGCTCGTGTCGGCTTTCACAGTAGCTGCGCAGCATGGAGCATACGGCCTCTGCCTCCTCGCGCGAGTTGGCAAAGACCAGGCACTTGCGGCCGCGCGTATGTTCAAAGATGTAGCCCATGCCGGGGTCGGCGTTGTCGGGTGCGGTGTCGGTGGGGTTGAGCAGTGCCTGTTCGGTTGCCTGCGGGATGTCGACTTCGCCCTCGGGGGCCGAGGAAGCGCGGCGATCCCTGGAAGTAGCCTTGTCCTGTGCCTGTTCGCGACGCTGGCGGCGCTCCTCCTGCGTGAGTTGTCCGCTGTGACGTCTGTCCTGGGTGCCGGTGGGTAGTGCCGTGGGCGTCGCCGCCTCGATGCGCTCGCATGCGAGCACCTCAGCTTCCTGCGGGCCTGCGCTCTCGAATCCTCGCTGCTGCGCCTGGGGACCCGAGTTGTAGAAGTGCTCCATGGAGATGCGCCACACGCGGCGCGGTTCCTCAAAGCGGGGGATAACGCAGTCGCGCCCCGTTCCCTGCGAGAGAAAGGCGCCCGTGCGCTCGGGGTCGCCGATGGTGGCCGAAAGGCCAATGCGGCGGGGCTGCACGCCTGCCATGCGCGAGAGGCGCTCGATAAGACAGAGCGTCTGCCCGCCGCGGTCGCCGCGCATGAGCGAATGGACTTCGTCGATAACCACATAGCGCAGGTCGCAAAACATGCGCGGGATCGCCATGTGCTTATGGATCAGGAGCGCCTCGAGCGACTCGGGCGTAATCTGTAGGATGCCGCTCGGTTTTTTGATGAGTTTGGCCTTGTGTGATTGCGAGACATCGCCATGCCAGTGCCAGACGGGGATATCGGCTTCTTCGCACAGGTCGTTGAGGCGGACGAATTGGTCGTTGATGAGCGCCTTGAGGGGGCCAATGTAGAGGGCGCCCACGCTTGCGGGCGGGTTCTCCCAAAACTCGGTCAGGATGGGAAAGAAGGCTGCCTCGGTTTTGCCGGAAGCCGTGGATGCCGTCAGGAGCACATTATCTTGCGTGTTAAAGATGGCATCAGCTGCTGCAACCTGGATAGAGCGTAGGCTCTCCCAATCGTGGGAGTAGATGAAGTCTTGGATAAACGGGGCGTAGCGGTCAAAGGCGTTCACGGGGCCTCCTTTCAACAACGAATCTCTCAACGCGGCTGGCAACGGCTTGCTGCATTACTGCTTCAACGTTTGCCCAGATAAAACCTGCCAAAATAAACCTGTCCCTTTTTGGTAGGTTAGATGGTGAACTCGGCGAAGTTGCGGTCGCCGCCTGCGGTGCCGGTGTCGCCTGTTGCGGCTGCCGGCGCCAGCGCGTCGCCGCCGACGCTTTGCAGCAGCTCGGCCACATTTGCATCGGGGTTCTGACACAGGATATCGAGCAGCTCGATAAAGTCACGGATAACCTCACGCGGCGTCAAGTGCGTATCGGTTCCCACGCGGCCGAACTCAATCTTGAGAAAGTCCACCAAGTCGTTTTCGGCAAGCGTGGGCGTCCAGCCAAAGTAGCCGGCATGGATCTGCATGAGTTTTTCGATGAGCACCAGTAGCTCCTCGTAGGTGAGTGGCTGCAGGCGGATGATGGGCGCGAGCATGTCCTTAAGGTCTTCGCGCGCAAAGCGGCCCTGAGCGAGTCGGCTGCGCAGGGCCTCGTAGGAGAACACGCCGCGGCGGCGGTCTTCGATGGAGGTTGGCGTGCCGCCCATGATCATGCCCAGGTACTGCGCCTTGCCCTGGAGCGTGTCGTTGTACATAGTCAGGATCTTCTCGTAGTTGTATTGGCGCGTGATGGCGTTGGGAATCTTATACAGATTCACGAGCTCGTCGATGAGCACCAGCATGCCCTTGTAGCCACTGCAAACCAAAAAGCGCGCAATGAGCTTAACGTAGTTGTACCAGTCGTCATCGCTGATGATGGTCGAGGAGCCCAGCTCGGCGCGTGCCTCGCTCTTGGTGCGGTATTCGCCGCGAATCCATTTGGTCACGCGGCTCATGGTCTCTTCGTCGCCCCCGGATGCGGCCATGCGATAGCGGCGGAGCATGCGGGTGAAGTCGAAGCCGTGGACCATCTCCTCGAGCGGGGCCAGTTGGGCATTGACGACCGACTCGTCGACGTCGGCACACGAGGCGACCCAGCGATCCAGAATAAGGTTGAGCGCACCGCCCTCGGGGCGCGTCTTGGTCGATATATTGCGGATGAGCTCGCGGTAGGTGGCAAGGCCCTGTCCCTGACCGCCCTGCAGGCGGCGCTCGGGCGACAGGTCGGCATCAGCGACGACGAACCCCTCGCCCATGGCGTGCGTGCGGATAGTCTGGAGCAAAAAGCTCTTGCCGGCGCCGTAACGACCGACCAGAAAGCGGAAGCTCGCGCCACCGTCGGCGATGAGACTCAGATCGGTGAGCAGGGCGCGGATCTCGACCTCGCGCCCTACGGTGATGTAAGGAAGGCCGATGCGCGGGACCACGCCGCCCTTGAGCGAGTTGAGAATGACGGCAGCGACGCGCTTGGGCACGCGAGGTGCTGCGGATGCGGTATCACTCATGGTCTAGGTATCCTCTCACGTCTGCTTCGTAGTCCTCGATAATCTGCGGCCCTGCTGCGCTAAATTCAATTACGGTGTCGCCCACCAGGTCAAAGAGCGCCTCGTTGATGGTATCGACGAGCATGTCCTCGCTCTGCTCCGATTGCACTACCGCCGATTCCGCCTGTACTGCGTTGTGCTCGAGCAGAGCGCGGAGATAGGCGTTTGCGGCGGGCGCGAGTTCGTTTGTGGCGTCAGCGGGCGTAGCAGCTGCGAACGCGGGCGTCGGCGCGAGAAGCGGTGCCACGACACCAAACTGTTCGGTGGATATGGTTGGCTCGTCGGACTCGTCCTGCCCTGCGGCCGCCGCGACCGCCTCGACCATCGCGTCGGCTACGGGCTCGGCTTCCGGTTGCCCTGAGTCCGCTGCCTCGGCTTCTGCGGACGCGCCGTCCTCGCGTTCCTCGTCGATCAAAAGCGCTTCGCGCGTTTGTGCGGCAGCACTCCGAATGTGCCCCAGCTGGCTCAAATCGATATCGATCTTGACGGGCTGGTGTGTGGCGTCCCACGAAAGCCATGCCACAATCTCGTCATCGATAATCTTGGCCAGATATTTGGGGACCTTTTCTTCCTTCAGGGGATGGGCGGGGTCCAGGGCCAGGCGCAGGCGTTGGTCGCAGGCGCGCATCATCTCGCCAAGTTTGCTGCTCTTTTGTCTGCTGCCGTGAATCCGCATGCATTCCCAAAAACCGTTTTGGCAACGGTAGATATGGATGGGGTCCAGACGGTATTCGCAGTCCTCGTGGCGCTCGGGCGCAAAGAATACGGCCGAGGCAAACATGGTGTAGGGCATTGCCGTCTCCTCCCCAAATAAACTTGCCACGATGCCGGTCTTTCGGTGCGTGTCATAGTAGCGCGCCATGCGGACATACACGGCGCACGCCACGTGGCGCAGATCGCGGTGGTGGCTGCGGTCGAGCCGCGAGCTACTTAGGTTGTACGTGGAGAGGGCGTTGATGGCGGCCATGAGTCGCTCCTCGCGCACCTCATCGGGCGGAAGGGGGAGCGCGGGCTCGGAGGTTTTGCGACGCTTAGGGGTCTGGCCGGACGGTGCCGGTACAAGGTCTCGTGCCGCGCGCCGCAGTTCGATAAGGGCGTTATCGAACATGACGGTTTTAGAGTCGCGAAGCAGCTTGGGGTCGAGCCCGTGGAACACGGCGTAATCTTGCAGCCACACGCGCGCAAACCGGTCGATGCCGGGCTCGAAGGCGCGATAGACATCCCAAAAAGCCTTGATCTTGTTAAAACCATCGAGTGGATTATCTACGCCAATGCCGCAGATCAGCTCATAGAGATACAGAAAGGCAAAGGACGTAGACGTTTCCTCGACGGTTCCGCGGCGCACTTGGGCACGCCAGGTAAAGTAGCCGCGCAGTTGCCGGTCGCTCATGGCGTTGTAGGTGGGAAAGTACGACTTAAAGGTGCCGTTGTAGGGACAGTCGTCCTCAAAGCCGGCCATCAGCAGGCCCTGGCGGTAAAAAAGCTCGGCTTCCGAAAGCCAGCGGCCCGCACCGCCCTTGGGGTCATCCTGCCAGCGCGATATCTCGCGCATTTTACGGTACTGGTCGGGGAGGAAATTCTGCATCTGTCGCCCGGTTTTGAGAATCGGCTCGTCTGCGTAGGTTTCGTTTGAGAAGCGGGCGGACTGATGGGTCCGGGCCTCGGCCATAATGCGCTCGATGAGCATCTTGATGTCCTGGTCGGCCACCGCTCCTCCTCTCGAACGCAGCTACGGTGACCTCATATCATAGCACAGCATCAAACAGATGTTCGAGATACCGCTGCGTTGATAGATTTAGAACAGGAGGGCGTATATGACGGCGATGACGACGGAGGGAAGCATATTGGCCGTGCGGAAGGTCTGAGGACGGATGAGGTTGACGCCGACGCAGAAGATGAGCATGGAGCCTACGAGCGAAAGGCTGTTGAGAGCTGCTGTGGTCATGATGGGGGAGAGCGCGCCGGCAAACAACGTGATCGTCCCCTGGAACACGGCGACGGGCAGGGCGGAGAAGATGCAGCCGCGGCCAAGCGAGGCCGTCATGGTGCAGACGATGATGCAGTCCAGTGCGCCCTTGAGGGCAAGCGTTGACCAGTCGCCGAGCAGGCCGTCCTGGATCGATCCCACAATGGCCATGGCGCCGATGCACACGGTGAGTGAAGTCGAGACAAAAGCGTTGGTGAACTCGTTATCGCCCTCACTGCCAGTCTTGCGCTTGAGCCATTCGCCAAGGTTCTCGATGGAGGCCTCCAAGTTGATGGCCTCGCCGATGAGCGAACCGAGCGCAAATGAGACGATGAGCATGGTGGTACCGGTGGTCGCTAGCGCCTTTCCATCGATGATGAGCATCTTTTGCATGGTGCCGCCCAGGCCGATAAACAGGACGCACAGCCCCGATGCTTTCATGAGCGTGTCTTGGATGCGCGGTGTAATGAAGCGGCCGCCCGCTAATCCCAAAAGACCGCCCGCAACTAAAAGCGCAACGTTGATGATTGTTCCCAAGCCCGGCATGAGCCCTCCTGTATTGATGCCAACGTGGCAATCGTAGCAGAACGAAATGCGAGGCACATCGCGACTCATCTAATACGTTATATAAGTGGTATTAGGAATGATGCGCAGCATTTAAGCCTCAGGTGGTTGTCGGGACATAGGGGTAGTAGTCAAAGCGCAGTGTCATAAGCCGCTGCGGGGATTCAATAGCCGCGGCGATGATATTGGCATCGCGGGCACGATCAAACCCTTCGAGTTCGATCTGATACGAGACGTCTTGCATAATGTCCAGACGTCGCCAGGCTAGAAGTGTGTCGCCATCGAATTCCAAGGTCTTGCCTCCGTCTGGGGCAACGGCGTATAGACGCAGTTTAGCGGTGGTTGCAGGGTCGACAACCGTGACCTTTTTAATTTCGTTTCGAGTATTCTTGGCGCCCAACAAGGTGAGCAGTGTTGGGGCCACGACCTCGCCCGATGGCAAAAAGACGACTTCGATGGATTCGGGAAATGCGATGATGGCCGACTTGCGGACGGGCTGATTGGCGGCGGCAACTTCGATGTTTGCAGCATCGATGACCTCTGTGTGGTCGAGGGCGGCAAGCACGCAGCAGTTACCTTCATCGATCTCCTGAGGATCAGCAAGTCCCAGACTGTCCGCGAGCTCGGGATCGTTTGGACCGGTAGCGGGCTCATTCGGTGCTTCGAAAGAAGCTGGGACGTTGTTTGTCGGCGACGGCGTGTCGCCCGCACCTGCTTCTTTGTCCGTGCTCTCTTCTTGTATGGTTGCGTTGATGGGTTCGTCGTTTGAGGGGAGCGTCTTGGCGTCAAGCGCGGAGGGGACAATCCCGATGGCTCCGGATCCGTTCCACTCCATTTCGAGAAGCGCCGGGTCGGCAAGAATACGTTGCCTGCTTTGCGCGTGGGCATCGATTTCAATAGGACCTGCCTCCGTCCCACGCGTAATGCTGAGCGATCCGGCCGACTTCTCGAAATGAATGTCTGTGTCTTCGGTGCTGGCGGCGTAGAACAGCAGGGATGCTTCTCCTGCCGCGATGGCATCGGTGCCGGCTTTGGTCAGCCGCAACGATGCCGTGAATGAGAGAGTGGGCTGCACATCGTCTGCATTCGCGGCGGCGCAGCCCAGACATATACCGCCTCCTTTCTCGAAAAACGTACCGTCGAAGGCGACCTTCGCTCCGTTCGCCGAGTCATCGACCGAAGCGATGTCGATGCGCAACTCCAAATCGCACGGATCGCCATCTGCATCGAGCACAACCGAGCGCCACGTGCAGACGGCGCACCCCGCCTGGGAGCCGTTTGCCTTGTTCGAACGATTGATATCCACGACTATCGAACCGTCCGTATTACGACGAAGGCATCCCGAGGTTGAGATTGCAGCCCGTGCGATCGAAAAACGCTTGCACGCAATGGCGCTCGACGGATTTGATGCGGAGCTTAGGGCTGCTGGTAAGGAGTCTGCCATGACGGGAGTCGCCCAAGCGGCGACAGGCGTTCCGGTTGCGAGCGCGCCGCAGAGTGCGACGACGGGCAAAAGGTTCTTCGATGCCATGGGGTCTCCTTAGCTAATTTAGTGCGGCCTGTCCGTGTTTTGTTTCTGGCTGCGTTTGATGTGCAGGCCGAGGCCGGCGGTTCCCGCGCCTGCTGCTGTGGCGCCTGCTGCCAAGAGCCATCGTCCATCGCCTGTCTGCGCCAATGGTTCCTGGCGGTCGCCGCGGTCGAGCCCCGAGAGGTCGACCGTCACTTGCGTGGCGGCCTGCGCCTGTTCTTGCTGGGCAAAGGCCATGGCTGGGCCAAACGCCAAGATGCCGATGGCGGCGGCCAGGGCAACGGCCTTATGCCGTGTGCGCACCGGGCTCGACCGTCCAGGTGATCGTTGCAACCTGATCGCCTTCGCCGGTTACGTGGAAGATGTCGCGCGTGACGCGGGCGACGTTTCCGCTTGTCTTGAGCTTGATTTTGTCCGTGCCGCCGGCAATGCCCTGGTAGCCCATGTCGAAGGTTGCATTCTTGGAAAGATCGAGGCCTGTCCCCTGCGTTGCGGCGCTGGCGTTCTGGAGTGCGCCGTCGGGGCCGACCTTAAAGTCGATGGAGTTCTGCGCGGTTCCGGCCTTGGCGTCGGCGGCAATGGTCCAGGTGTTCATGGCGTCGATCTTCATATTGGTGACATGGATGCCGTAGGCCGAAAGATTGTCGATGGTGATCGCGTCTTCTGAGGGACCCTGAAGCGTGCCGTCGGCTTGGGCGACGAAGGGAATAACCGTCGGTGCGTTGAACTTGATGTTGTCGATCTCGGTCTTGACCATTACCTTCGTGGTTCCAACGCGCCCGGCTGCCATAGCTGGCGTCGGGGCTGCGCCCATTGCGAGCGCGAGCGCGAGCCCTGCGCCCACGACGAGCGCTCTGGCTCCGTTCATGTTCCTGGTGATGTCCATGGTCGTTCCTTTCTATTCGCCGCGGGCCGTCCCCGCGATGATTGGACGAATGCTGGTGAATCGCGTGCGGTGCCGCGTCGACCGGAAAGCTAGTTCTCGGCTTGCTCAACCCGTACCTTGACGCGCGTCGGGTTGCCGTGGCTGTCATAGGTCTTGGCGTCAAGCGCCTGGATCTCGATATACGCCTCACCTTCCTCGATGTCGCCGGCGGGGCATGTCTCGACCGTTTTGCCGGTCTCGACCACATCGGATTCGTATATGGTCTCGTCGTTTTGGATGACGCGGAATCGCTGGGGAAACTTGTTGTCTTGGACGTTTTGCACGTTGACGCGCAGCTTGCCGTCCTCCTGTAGCTGAGCGACCGGCGCGACCGAAATCGTCATCATGTTGTCGCGGACGATGGCATCGAGCTCATCTTGGATTTCTTGTCGCGATTTACCCTCTGCCGTCGTGACTGAGGCGCCCGCTTCGGGCACGGGCTGCGACTGCCAGGCGTATAGCCCTACGGCGATGAGGGCGCAGGCGATAGCCAGGCAGACAACGACGAGTTTCTTGCGACGCCCCAGTCCTGCGAGGCGGGGCGGCTTCTTCGCACTCATGCGGCGTCCTTGGTGGTGTAGACACGTGCGAACGTGGACGGGTCCGCTCCAAAGAGCATGTGAAGCATCAGGCGGCGCGAGTAGATGAGCTCGTCAAAGTCGTGAGGGAGCTCGATGTCGTGGATACGCGCGATGTGGTGGGCGAGCGCCGAGAACGACTCGGGGTCGCAGATAACATCGGTGGTGACGTGGCAGACCGCCGTATCGGGGAACGCCTCTTCGTCGAAAGGCAGGAGATAGGGATCGTCGTCGACCTCGATGGCGACGCCGTACTGGGGCCAGTAATATGCCATGGGAACCTCCCTGCTTCTGGGGCCAAAACTTCTATCGGTTTTGGCTGTCGACGCCGACCGTATCAGCCGCTACTTGACCAATTTCTGACCAAATGCTTGACGGATTGACATCTCCGCAGGTAAAAGGTGGAAAAATTACTTCAACTTTTTTCGAGCGACAATCGAGCGGTCGGCGACGGCGGGGCGATATGTGTCAAAAGCATCGTCTGCCGAGGAAGCCTTGCCGTTCGCCGAATTGCACAAACGTAAAAATCGCCAATTATGGAGACGGTCTCGAACACGTCGACGAAACGATGCGGTAACATCTCCCTGCAAACACTGTAGTTAGCTAAAGGGGGAGTTCGCGTGTCTGCAACCATTAAACCCTTCACCGATGAGTTCGAAGAGTATGGCCGCGATGAATCTCGTGCATCGGGCGAAGCATCGAGCATCTCGTTTCCGACAACGGAAGACGAGGTCCGTGCCATTTTGGAAACGCTCCATGCCGAGCGTGTCCCGGTAACGGTTCAGGGCGCCCAAACCGGCCTTGCCGCCGGTGCCGTGCCCCACGGTGGGCATATCCTCAATACTTCCCGTATGAATCGCTACTTGGGCCTTCGCCGCGATGAACAAGGCCAATTTCTGCTGCGCGTGGAGCCGGGCGTTGTGCTCTCGGAGCTGCGTAAGCAGCTGAGCAAGAAGGTACTGCCGACCGCTGGTTGGGACCAGGCATCGCTTGAGGCCTACGAGGAGTTCCAAGAGTCCCCCGAGCAGTTCTTTCCCACCGATCCCACCGAGGCATCTGCCTGTCTGGGTGGCATGGCGGCATGCAACGCCTCCGGCGCCCGCAGCTACGCTTACGGCCCCATGCGCCCGCATATCACGGGACTCCACGTCGCGCTGGCTGATGGCGATTTGCTTGAGCTTCAGCGCGGCGAGGCTTTTGCCCAGGGCCGCCACCTGTCGCTCGTGACGGCAGAGGGTCATACATTCGAGCTTGATCTTCCTGACTACACCATGCCCAAGACCAAAAATGCCTCGGGGTATTTTGTTGCGGACGATATGGACGCCATCGATCTTTTTATCGGTGCGTGCGGCACGCTCGGCGTCATTACCGAGCTCGAGATCGCCCTGCAGGCGGCACCTTCGGTCGTATGGGGTGTGAGTTGCTTTTTCGATAGCGAAGACAAGGCCGTGTCCTTTACCGATTCCGTGCGTCCCGTGCTGTCCCATGCCGCCGCTATTGAGTATTTCGATGCTGGCGCCCTGGATATCCTGCGTCGCCAGCGCGAGCAGTCGACAGCGTTTGCCTCGCTGCCGGCGCTCGACGACGAGGCAAAGGTCTGTGTCTACGTGGAGCTCGACTGCGATGACGAGGCGCAGGCGACCGAGGAGCTGTACCACCTTGGATGGGTGCTGGAGTTTGCGGGCGGCCGCGACGATGCGACATGGGTCGCCCGCACCGAAGTCGATCGCGAGTGCCAGCGGTTCTTCCGCCACGCGGTGCCCGAGAGCGTCAACATGCTCATTGACGAGCGTCGCCGCACCGACCCCACCATTACCAAGCTGGGATCGGATATGTCGGTGCCCAATGCACGCCTTGCCGATGTCATGGCCCTCTATCGCCACACGCTGGCCGAAAGCGGGCTTGAGTCTGCTGCCTGGGGACACATCGGGAACAACCATCTGCATGTGAACATCCTGCCGCGCGATGCGCAAGACTACCGTCGTGGTGGAGAGCTCTTTGCCCAGTGGGCTTCCGAGGTCACGGCCATGGGCGGTGCCGTTTCTGCCGAACACGGCGTCGGCAAGATCAAGGCGGGCTTCTTGGAGACGATGTACGGCCACGAGGCCATGGTCGAGTCGGCGCGCCTCAAACTCCAGCTCGATCCTGCCGGCCAGTTGGGTCGCGGCAACCTGTTTACGGAGAAGCTCTTGGATGAACTCGTCCAGAAAGGGGGCGCGTGAAGATGAGTGATTTCCATATGGTGGTGTGCGTCAAGGCGGTGCCCGGAAGCACCGAGGTCAAGATGGACCCCAAGACCAATACTATCGTGCGTGATGGCAAGCAGGCGGTCATTAATCCCTTCGATGCAAGTGCCCTCGAATGTGCGCTAGCGCTGAAGGACGACTTTATCGGCTTTGGCATGGACGTGCGTGTGACGGTGGTGTCGATGGGCATCCCCGCGACCGAATCGCTGCTGCGCGACTGCATCGCCCGCGGTGCCGACGACGCGCTGCTGCTGACCGATCGCGCCTTTGCGGGCGCCGATACCCTAGCCACCACCTATGCCCTCAAATGCGGCATCGAGGCACTCGATGAGGACTTTGACCTGCTCATCTGCGGCAAGATGGCGGTGGACGGCGATACGGCCCAGATCGGCCCCGAGCTGGCCGGTGCCTTTGGGGTCCCCTGCGTGACCGACGTGAGCTGTGTGCAGAGCGCGGGATTTACGACGTGTGGCTCGCTGGCGCTCGTTCACGGCTGCGATGCCGGCGAGGAGACGGTGTACCTGGAGATGCCGTGTGCGATGACGACTGCCAAGGAGATTGGCCAGCTGCGCATGCCGAGTATTGCCGGTATTCGCGCGGCCGAGGATGCAGACGTGCGCGTGGCCAGCGCTGCCGACGTAAACGCCGACCCCTCGCGTTGCGGCCTTGCCGGATCACCGACGCAGGTCGTGCGCTCGTTTGTGCCCGACCGTGACCAAACGTGCGAGGCCGTCGAGGGAACGGCGTCCGAGCAGGCGGTAAAACTTGCCAAGATTATCGAGGGGATGGCATAGATGAGCGGGCTGATTATCGATAGCGAAGCCTGTATCGGCTGCGGTCGCTGCGTTCGCGCCTGCGCCTCGGGCGGCATTGTGGTGGAGGGTGAGCGCCCCAATCGCTGTGCCCGCGTAACCGACGGCTGTATCCTGTGCGGTGGGTGCGTCGACGCCTGCCCCGTCAACGCCATCTCGATTGAGCGCGACGAGGCCGCCGGCGCGGCAGACCTTGACGCATATCGAGACATCTGGATCTTCGTGCAGACTGACGAGCACGATGCCGTTGCATCCGTGGCCTTCGAGCTCATGGGCAAGGGGCGCGAGCTTGCCGATGCCCGCGGCTGCCGTCTGGTGGCACTGGTCGGCATGAGCCCCGAGGGCTCACTCGGGGACCTGGAGCATCTGATTTGCGCCGGTGCGGACGAAGTTCTGGTCTGTCGTGACGAGCGCCTGCGTCAGAACGACGCGGAGGTCTACGCCCGCTTGATCTGCGATTTGGTAGCCGAGCGCAAGCCCGAGGCCATTCTGTACGGCGCGGCCGCCTTTGGTCGCGAGCTGGCGCCCAGTGTGGCCGTGCGCTTGCAGACGGGCCTTACGGCCGATTGCACGGTGCTTTCGATGGATACGGAGACGGGTCTGCTGCAGCAGACGCGCCCGGCGTTTGGCGGCAACCTGATGGCCACCATTATCTGCCCCAACCACCGTCCTCAGATGGCAACGGTGCGCCCCGGCATCTTTAAGGCGCCCGAGTTTGACTATAGCCGCTCCGGCACGATTGCCCAGGTAGTGCTAGCGGATGACGTTAAGGCCCGTGTCGAGATCTCGATTCCCGCCGAGGAGTGGGGACAGCAGGCCTCAATTGCCGATGCCGAGCGTCTAGTCGTGGTGGGCCGCGGCATCGGCTCCAAGAAAAACCTACCGCTGATGCGAAAGCTTGCCGAGGCTCTGGGTGCCGAGCTTGGCTGCACGCGCCCCGTGGTGGAGGCCGGCTGGCTGGAGTATCGCCACCAAATTGGCCAGACGGGTGTATCGGTCTCGCCCAAGCTCCTCGTGAGCATCGGTGTCTCGGGCGCTATCCAGCATCTCGCCGGCATCGGTGGGGCGGAGTGCATTGTCGCCATCAATGAGGACCCGGATGCCCCCATCTTCGGTGCCGCCCGGTACAAGGTCGTCGGCGATGCCGTTGAGATCGTTGAGGAACTGCTGGCTCAGCTCGAGTGCTAAGCGCTTGCCAGCCAGCGGCGCAGCTCGTCCTTAAGGCGGCTCCAGGTTGCCTGCGCGGCGGGGTCGGTAAAGGGTCGCGTAATGCCAAAGGGCGCGTCGAGCAGGCGATAGATATCGCCTTGCTCGCGCGCCAGTGCACGGCTTGCCGGATGGACGAGCTCAAACATAAAGCAGATGAGCCCCACCAGGTAGTCCGCCGGCTCGTTGCGCTCGTCACGCGCGACGCAGCGATGCTCGTCAAAGGCGGTAAGCGCCGGTGTCGAGAAGTGGCTGGCGAGAAACGTGTCCTCATCCACCTTGAGGATGGTGTCGACGGTGCTGTCGGCGATGGTGCGCATAATGTCGATCTTGTCGCCATCGCGCACGATATCGCAGAAGCGCCGCGTGCGCTCGTCGAGCTGCGCGGGTAGACGGAAATCGCTGTGATAGGCAATGCTCGCTCGGATGAGCTCATCTTCTGCCGGGTCATCGATAAAGTCGCGGACGCTCGTCACGGCGGGTGCATCGGCGGGATTCTCGCCAAAGAGGACCTCGATGCCCAGCGCTGCATGGCCCATGCTCTCGGCGTCCTTAAAGGTGTCCCAGCGTCGCAGCTGCTCAAAGCGGCCTATATCGTGCAGCAGGCCGCAAAGCCATGCCAAGTCAATATCATCTGACGACCAGCCCTGCTCGCGCGCTACGGCATCGCATGCCTCGGCCACGTGGTACGTATGCTCGATTTTGAGCGCGATGCGTGGGTTGGTGGCGTCGTAGGCATCGGTGTAGCTTTTGAAGGCTGCGCGCGCCCGGTCTCGATCGATAGCTGTCATAATGACTTCCTAAAAAGTTGTGTCTTTCGATCCGGTGGCAATTGTAGGCGAACTTTATTGCCACCGGTTGATATTTCTGCTGCGTTGCGAGGTGCGCTGCAGACGACTTACCAGAATGGGAGTGGCATGGTCCTTAGGATCTTTAAAACCGTCTGGCCGGTGATGCTTACCTATGTTGCAATAGGCGCGCCGTGCGGAATGATCATGGGGCAGACGGGAATGGAACCCTGGATGGTCTTTGCCCTGAGCAGCACGTTTGTGACGGGCAGCGGCCAGTTTATGATCTGCAACCTGTGGCTGGCGGGCGTGCCTGCAGCATCGATCGTCGCGAGCGTTGCTGCCATCTCCTCGCGCTTTGCGCTTTACTCGGCATCGATCGCGCCGCATCTGACGGGTGCCTCGAAGCGTCAGACGCTGGCTGTTGCCGCGACACTTACCGAGGAGGCATATGGCATCTCGCTTGCCAAGTTGGTTGAAGGGGAGGATTGGGGCCCGCGCGAGTCCTTTGTGCTCAACGTGATTCTCATCGCAACATGGGGCGTTTCGTGTACGATGGGCGCCATCGTCGGCGCCGTTGTCGATGTTCCCACCGCCATTGCAGCCTTTGTCTGCACCTCGCTCTTTATCTGCCTGCTCTTTTCGCAGCGGCTGTCGCGCGGCAACGTTGTCGCGGCGGTTTCGGGCGCGGTGTCCGTCGCCGTATGCAAGTTCTTGGGCCTCGTGAATATTGCCGTGCCGGCAAGCGTCGTGGCCGGCATGGCCATTGCGTTGGCGTGCGATGCTGTATTTGACGGAAGAGGTGCCCGCGATGCCCGTTAACGAGTTCTTGGTTCTGTGGCTGTCGTCGTGGGCTGCTATCGCGTTCTTTCGCATCGCGCCGGCGTTCGCCTTGCGCGGGCGGACCCTGTCGCCCCGCATTACCGAGGCCCTGGGCTATATCCCGCCCGCCGCCTTTGCCGCGCTGGTCGCCAATGACTTGGTGAGCCCCGGCGCGTTCGACGCGGGACTCTGGCCTGCCTTGGTTCCCTGGATTGCGGCCGCCGGCGTCGTGGTCGTGGCGGTCAAGACAAAATCGATGCTGTGGTGCTGCGTCTCGGGCATCGTACTCTATATTGTCTTGAGCCTTATATAGGGGTGGCGTCGCGTGCGCCGAATCTCGTTCCATCCCAACTCGTCGGATTTTTCACCGAGCTGGTCTATTTCTTCTGGTACCATGGTCAAACTTTACTGTAGCAAAGCGTGACGTGGGCTTTTGTACCCCGTCAGCGGAAATGGGGGTTTCATGGCACAGGAAGCAACCGCCAACGAGCAAAAGAAATTCAAGGTCCCGCGCATCCCGGGCGACATCATGATCTATCCGATGATCGTCGGTCTTTTGCTCAACACCTTCTGCCCGCAGGTTTTTGAGATCGGCGGCTTCTTTACGGCTGCCTGCCGCGGTGGCTCCAATACCATCGTCGCCGCGATCCTGCTGTTTGTGGGCGCCGGCATCAGCTTTAAGTCCACGCCGGGTGCCATCAAGACCGGTATCGTCGTGCTGATCCCCAAGCTGGTCGTCGCAGCGGCTCTCGGCCTGGGCGTGGCATATTTCTTTAACGACAACTTCCTGGGTCTGAGCTCCGTGTCTATCATCGGCGGCATCACGTTTTGCAACATGGCGCTCTATACGGGCATCATGGGCGAGTTCGGCGATGAGTCCGAGCAGGGCGCCGTCGGTATCCTGTTCTTTACGGCTGGCCCCGCCGTCACGATGATCATCCTCGGTGTTTCCGGCCTCGCCAACATTCCAATTGGCACCATTATCGGCTCCATCTTGCCACTCGTTATTGGCATGGTTCTGGGCAACCTGTTCCCGTTTATCAAGAACCTGCTGGTTCCCGGTGCCAATCCCGCGATTGCCGTCATCGGATTTCAGCTCGGTGCGTCCATGAGCCTGTCGAGCTTTATCACCGGCGGTATTTCCGGCATCTTGCTGGGCCTTGTCACGCTGTTTGTCGTCGGTCCCATCACCTTTGCGTTCGAGCGTCTGTGCGGCGGCAATGGCAAGGCCGCTGTGGCTTGCTCCACCATTGCCGGCACGGCTATGACCACACCGGTTGCCCTCGCCGAGGTCGCACCGCGTTACGCCGAGCTTGCGCCCACCGCGTACGCTCAGATCGCCACCGCCGTTATCATCACGGCGATCATGGCTCCGATTCTGACTGGCTGGGTCGACAAGAAGTTCTGCCAAGGCAAGGAGGATCTGTCGCCTGTCGGTGTCGAGGCCATCGAGGAGGCCGTCGCGACTGACATCGATGGCGAGTAGCAATCGATACCCATCAATGATGCCGGCGTGTGCAATTCGCGCCGTATGGGCGCCCGAACAGAAACTGTTTTGCAGTGATGTTCGGGCGCTCTGCTATTATTCCCTTTACCCCTGCGGAGTAAAGGGGTGTTTATTGCCCTGATTCGAATTGGGCGATTCTGACCACTTGGGTATTGAAGGGATGGCGCTAGTGGTTAAGGCACTCAAGATTGAGATATTCGTGCTATGCATGATTGTTCTTATCGGGCTTGCCGTGCGAAGTCGTCGCTCCTTGTTCTCGAGCACCCAGCAGCTATTGTTTAGCATGCTTGGCTACACCTCTGCCGCGTACATATTATTCGATATGATCTGGACGCTTTCGGACGGTGTGGACGGCACGTTGGGCATTGCTGCCAACTGGATTTCCAACGCGGTTTCGTTTTCGCTCTTTGCTATCGCGTGTCTCATTTGGTTTATCTATTCCGAGACGGTGCAGGGTTCTCGCCTTTTGACCTCGCGCTATAGGGTGGTGCTTGTAGCGTTGCCTACGGCTCTGGTGGTCGTGCTGGCGTTTACCAGTTACTGGACGCACGCCCTGTTCTATATCGATTCGCAGGGCGTGTATCGTCGCGGCTTTGCCTATATGATCCAGCCCATCGTCAGCTACTGTTACGTTATACATACGTCCCTGCATGCGTTTGTGCAATCTCGCAGGGTCGAGAGCCTGCAGACGAAGGCCATCTATCGAACCTTGGCATTTTTCGCCATTCCGGCCCTGGTGGGCGGTACCTTTCAGGTCGTATACTCGGTGCCCGGCCTTTGTGTCGGCATAATGATTAGCATGTTGCTGCTTTACATCATCTACCAGGAGCAGCTCATCTCGACCGACCCGTTGACTGGACTTAACAATCGCAACCGTTTTGAGACCTATATGCTGTCGCTCTTCTCAAATGTGGATCAGGCCGAAGATGTATATCTGCTTATGATGGACGCCGACGGCTTTAAGCAGATTAACGATCGCTATGGGCATGTGGAGGGCGACCACGCTCTTCAGGTCATATCCGCTGCGCTCAAAGAAGTCTGCTCGGCGTCTGGCGGCTTTATCGCACGTTATGGCGGCGATGAGTTCGTGGTGCTCCAAAAGGCGACGGCGGAGCAGGACATCATAAGCCTGTGTGCGGCAATCAACGATGAGCTCGCACGTGCCGACGTGCCGTATCTGTTGCGGATGTCCATCGGCTATGCACGGGTCGGTGATGGTGTCGATACCTGGCAAGATTTGCTTCGCGCCGCCGACGCGGAGCTCTACCGCGTAAAGTACGAGAAGAAGAAAGCTGGCGTCCAGATACGCTAGAAATAGGGGCGCACGCTTGCGTGCATGGTGGCCCTCGGCTCTCCGATGTATTCCATTAAACTAAAGTATGTGAATCCCCTCTGCTAAATAAGGGCAGTTCGCTAGGCCTTTTTAGGCCTGTTGACGATGATGATGCCGCCGCAGACCAACAGCAGGGCAACTATAACGGTAACGGGGCTCGTGCCGGCGCCCTCGCCGAGCAGCAGCGCACTCAACAGCACACCAAAGACGGGGTTCATAAACCCAAAGACCGAGACGCGGCTGACGGGGTTGACGGCAAGCAGGCGCGACCATAGCGAGTACGCGATGGCGGAGATGAGTGCCATATAGATAATGAGCGCGATGGCGGGGATGATCGCGGTGGGGGAGAGCGCGCCGCCCATCAAAAACCCGATGGCGGTGAGGACCAGGCCGCCGACCAAGAACTGCCACCCGGCAAGCAAGACACCGTCGTGCTCGCGCGAGAAGATGATCGCGTCGAAAATGTTGGTGTAAGGGTGACGCCCCAGCGCCCGTTTAACGAAGAACGGCCTTCGTCCTAGAATCTGAAATCACCACAACAACAG
>CABRCR010000010.1:0-50549 GCA_902469435.1 uncultured Collinsella sp.
CTCTAACCAACTGAGCTACAGGTCCATCGCGCAAGGGATATATTAGACGAGTCGTTACGCGCGCGTCAACAACTTTTTTGAAAATCTTTGAGGGGTGTGTCAGACGGCTGGGCGAGATGGGTTAGGTTTGCTGCTCGGGCAGTCCTGCGCAAGACGAAGGCCACATTAAGTGGCCTTCTTTGCGTGCGGAACTCGCGACAAACCTAACCCATCTCGCCCAGCCGTCTGACACGGGGCTCCAAGCTTGTCAAAAAAGCGGTCGGCGCGCAGGTGCGCCGACCGCCGATATAAGAGGTCTGATGATTTTTACCAGCTAGGGCCTCTTACTCGTCTAGGAGATCCTCTGGCATGTCGTTGCCGTCGCCTAGATCGACAGGGGTTTCTTCGGGGGCAGAGCCGTCTTCTGTGGCTTCGCCTTCGGGCTTTTCCTTGGCGGCCGTCATGCGGGCGACAGCGCATACGCGGTCGTTGTCGTCGACGGTCATCATCTTGACGCCCTGGGTGGCACGACCAGTCTGGCTGATCTCGTCGGTCTTGACGCGAATGACCGTCGCGCCCTCCGTCACGATGAACAGCTCGTGCTGCGGGCCCACCGTCTTCATGGCCGCGAGGTTGCCCTTACGCTCGGTCATTTGGATGGTGTAGACGCCCTGGCCGCCGCGATTCTGCTCCGGGTAGTCCGCGACCGGCGTGCGCTTGCCGTAGCCGCGCTCGGTGATGACGAACAGATCGCCGTTGCCGTTAGTGACTTCCATGCCCAGAACGCTCACGCCGTCCTTCATGCCGATACCGCGAACACCGCTGGTATCGCGGCCGGTGGCACGCACCTGCTCCTCGGAGAACATAATCGCCTTGCCCGCGGTGGTGGCCAGGATAATCTTGTCGCCCTCGCGCACGCGGCGCACGTTCAGCAGCGCGTCGTCGTCACGCAGGTTGATAGCGATCAGGCCGTCGCGACGGCTGCGGTCATATGCGCTCATCACGGTCTTCTTGACCATGCCGCTCTTGGTGGCAAACATCAGATACTCGTCGGCAGGGAACTCGCGGCAGCTGATGACGCTCGCAATCTTCTCGCCCTCCTCGAAGGGCAGCAGGTTGACGATCGCGGTACCGCGCGCCTGGCGCGTACCCACCGGCAGCTCGTGCACCTTCAGGCGATAGACCTTGCCCTTGCTCGAGAAGAACAGCACGTACTCGTGCGTGGACGCGATGAACATCTCGTCGATGACATCGTCCTCTTTGAGGTTGACGCCCGACACGCCCTTGCCGCCGCGTTTCTGGGCGCGGTAGGCGGCCACCGGGATGCGCTTGACATAGCCGGTGTGGGTGATGGTCACGACCATGTCCTCGTCGGCAATGAGGTCCTCGACGTCCAGGTCCTTCTCGACCTGGCTGATCTCGGTGCGGCGCTTATCGCCAAACTTCTTGGAGATCTCGCGCATCTCTTCCTTGATGACGCCCAGAATCTTCCCCTCGTGCGCCAGCAGGTCCTCGTAGTAGGCGATGGCGCGGCGCAGACCGTCCAGCTCTTCCTGAATCTTGTCGCGCTCCAGGCCGGTCAGGCGGCGCAGCTTCATCTCGAGGATGGCCGTGGTCTGCTCGGGCGTAAAGCCAAAGCGCTCAATCAGGCGGCTGCTGGCCTCGGAGTCGGTCTGCGAGGAACGGATGATGCTGATGACCTCGTCGATATGGTCGAGAGCCATCAGGTAGCCCTCGAGGATATGCGCGCGGGCCTGGGCCTTCTTAAGGTCGAAGCGGGTGCGGCGGGTGACGACGTCGACCTGGTGGTCGATGTAGTGCTGCAGCATCTCGCGCAGGCTCAGGCATTTGGGAACGCCGTTGACAAGCGCCAGGTTGTTGGCGCCAAAGGTCGTCTGCAGCGAGGTGTACTTGTACAGGTTGTTGAGCACGACCTGCGGAATGACGCCCTTCTTGAGCTCGATGACCAGACGGATACCCTTCTGGTTGGATTCATCGCGCATATCCGAGATGCCCTCGATGCGCTTGTCGTTGACGAGCTGGGCGATCTTCTCCTGCAGGGTGCCCTTGTTGACCATGTAGGGAATCTCGGTAAAGACCAAGCGGCTGCGGCCGGTCTTGGTGGACTCCACATGTGCCTTGGCACGCACGGTAATGGAGCCGCGGCCGGTCTCGTAGCTCTGCTTAATGCCGGCGCTGCCCATGATGATGGCGCCGGTGGGGAAGTCCGGACCGGGCATGATCTGCATGAGCTCGTCGACGGTGGCGTCGGGGTTGTCGATCAGGTAGCAGGTGGCCTCGATCGCCTCGGTGAGGTTATGCGGAGCGATGTTGGTGGCCATGCCGACGGCGATGCCCTGGCTGCCGTTGACCAGCAGGTTGGGGAAGCGCGCAGGCAGCGCCACGGGCTCGGCGAGCGATTCGTCGTAGTTGGGCTGCCAGTCGACGGTATCCTTCTGCAAGTCACGCAGCAGTTCCATGGCGGGCTTGGCCAGGCGGCTCTCGGTGTAACGCATGGCCGCCGCGCCGTCGCCGTCGATGTTGCCGAAGTTGCCGTGACCGTCGATGAGCGGCGTGCGCATGGAGAACCACTGCGCCAGGCGAACCATGGCCTCATAGACCGCGTAATCGCCGTGCGGGTGGTACTTACCGATAACTTCGCCGACCGTCCACGCCGACTTCTTATGCGGGCGGTTGGGGTAGATGCCGCTCTCGTTCATCGCGTACAGGATGCGGCGGTGCACTGGCTTTAAGCCGTCGCGCACGTCCGGCAGGGCGCGCGCCGTGATGACCGACATCGAATACTCGATAAATGACTGCTTCATCTCGCGGCCAAACTCCGAAATCTGGAGCTGGCCGCCGTTTATATCCTCGCCGGCCGAGGCGCCACGATCGACTTCGCCAAAGCTCTCCTCGAGCTCACCGTCGTCGTCCTCTTCCTCGTCATCATCGGCATCGGGGTTATAGGCGTCAGGATCGCCGTCCTCGCCCTGCTCAGCACGGGCAAGCAGGCGCTTCAGATCGTCGGGCATGCCGGCATCGCCGGCCTCGCCCATACCCTCGTTGTTGTTGATATCGTCTGCCACGTTACCTCCTCATGGTTTGCGTGGTCCATTAGTTCCCTACCACGGAGACGGATTACCGGGAATGCCGGATAACCCTCCTAGGTTTTCCAGGTGCCCCAGGTTGCCCTGAAGGATGAGGGCGCACGCCTTGCGTGCGGCGCCCGAAATCCTGAAGGGCAAGATGGGGTGCCTGGGAAAGCTAGGCGTCTAGGAAGCGTGCGTCATGCGCGTGCTTCTCGATGTACTCGCGGCGATAGCCGACCTCGGAACCCATCAGCTCGCGCACGGCGCGGTCTGCCACCACGGCGTCCTCGATCGACACACGCTGCAGAATGCGGGTCTTGGGGTCCATCGTCGTCGAGGCAAGCTGCTTGGGGTCCATCTCGCCCAGGCCCTTGTAGCGCTGGACGGTATAGCCCTTGCGCTTTTTGGTGATCTTGCCGTCCTTGGCCTTGCCGTCCTCGTCGTTGTCGTCGGGGTTCAGGCCCAGACTCTGGATGGTGTCGCGCAGAATCTCGTCTTCGGGCTGGCGGCCGTTGGGATACACGTAGTGGATCTTGTTGCGCACCTTAATGCCAAAGATGGGCGGGCAGGCAACATAGACGTAGCCGGCATCGATCAGCGGACGCATGTACTTGTAGAAGAACGTCAGCAGCAGGATGCGGATATGCGCACCGTCGACGTCTGCATCGGTCATGATGATGATCTTGTGGTAGCGCGCCTTGGTGATATCGAAGTCGCCGCCGTCGCCGGCACTCGTCGTGACGCCGCAGCCGATCGCGGTAATCAGCGACTGGATGGTGTCACTCGAGAACGCGCGATGGTCACCAACGCGTTCGACGTTCAGAATCTTGCCGCGCAGGGGCAGAATCGCCTGGATGTCTCGGCGACGGCCGTCCTTGGCCGAACCGCCTGCCGAGTCGCCCTCTACGATGAAGAG
Source organism: uncultured Collinsella sp. (assembly GCA_902469435.1). Classification (GTDB taxonomy): domain Bacteria; phylum Actinomycetota; class Coriobacteriia; order Coriobacteriales; family Coriobacteriaceae; genus Collinsella. The sequence continues at coordinate 3,985 of CABRCR010000010.1, forward strand.
CTCGGTCAGCTCGGCATCGCGCACCGAGCAGTCAGCGAGCTTACCGGGCAGGGACGCCGTCTCGAGCAGGCTCTTGCGGCGGGTCGCCTCGCGCGCCTTGCGGGCGGCGTTGCGCGCCTTGCAGGCCTGTTGCGCCTTCTTGACGATCTCGCGGGCGGGCTTGGGATGCTCCTCCAAGTAATCGGCGAGGCCGTCGGTCACGATCTTGAGCGTGAGCGCGCGCATATAGGAGCTACCGAGCTTGGCCTTGGTCTGCCCCTCAAACTGCGGATCGGGCAGCTTGACCGAGATAACGGCCGAAAGGCCCTCGCGCACATCGTCGCCGGTCAGGTTGGCGTCTTTTTCCTTGAGCAGGTTCTGTTTGCGCGCGTAGTCGTTGATCACGCGGGTGAGCGCGGTGCGGAAGCCCTCAAGGTGCATGCCGCCCTCGGGAGTGTAGATGTCGTTGGCAAACGACATGACGTTCTCGCCGTAGCCGCTATTCCACTGCAGGGAAACCTCGACCTCGCCCATCTTGGCCACGGGAGCGTCCGGGTCCGATTTGCCCTCGATGTAGATGGGCTCCTTAAAGGCCTCGGGGACGTCCTTGCCCTCGTTGAGGAACTTGACGAAGTCGATGATGCCGCCCTCGTAGCAAAACTCCTCCACGTGGGGAGTCGCCTCGCGCTCGTCGGTCAGCACGATCTTGAGGTTCTTATTGAGGAACGCCGTCTCCTGCAGACGGTTGTGCAGCGTATCGAAATCGTAGATGCAGGTCTCGAAGATCTCGTCGTCGGGCCAGAAGGTGACGGTGGTACCCGTCGAATCCGAGGTGCCAACGACCTCCATCTTCTTGACGGTCTTGCCGCGCGAGAACTCCATCTCGTAGGTGTTGCCATCGCGACGAACCTGAACGACCACGCGCTTGGACAGTGCGTTGACGACGGAGATGCCTACGCCGTGCAGGCCGCCCGAGACCTTATAGGCCGAGTTATCGAACTTACCGCCGGCGTGCAAGATCGTCATAACGACCTCGAGCGTCGGGATCTTTTTAACAGGGTGCTCGTCGACGGGGATGCCGCGCCCGTTGTCGACGACCGTGATGGAGTTGTCGGCGTGGACCGTCACCTGGATCTCGGTGCAGAAACCGGCCATGGCCTCGTCGACGGAGTTGTCAACGATCTCCCACACCAGGTGATGCAGACCGCTGGCGCTCGTCGAGCCGATATACATGCCCGGGCGCTTACGAACGGCCTCGAGACCTTCGAGAATCTTAATCTCGCCGCCATCGTAATCGTTTTCGTTTGCCACACGTCCTCCTTCAGTCAAGAAAATGTGTACAGCCTTACTAGTTTATCGTAAAAAAATACCCTCGGGACCGAGGGTATTTGGCTCTACAAGGCCACCAGATGCGATTTAAGGCTCTTTTTTGCTTTGCACGCCCTTGGCCCACTCGGCACTGGCTCTCATGGCATTCTCGAGGGCCTCGCGCAGTTTTTGGTCTTCGATGGGCGCCACCTGGCGCTCGATCTCGGTGCACTCGGCCTCACTTAGGTCGGCGTGCGGGGCCGGCGGGCGCTCGGTCGTCGCCGGGCGCAGGCGCTCCTTGGCGGCGGGCGGCGTGTGACCGGGCGCGGTGGTTTTGAACACCAGGCCGTCCACATGCGCACCGGCGCGCTCCATGCGCGCGCGGATGATCTCGCGCAACAGCGTCATTTCCTGCGTCCACGAGGGCGAGTCGAGATACACCAGCAGCTCATTGGACTCGGGCAGGTAGCGCAGTCCCGTCACATGCCGCCCCTCGCGCGTGCCCGAGCACACCGCGTTCCATGCGCGATAGACCGTGCGCGACTCCTCGGCGGCCTCCATCTGCGCACGGCGCTTAGGCGTTGCAGCCGCCAGGATGCGCTGGCGCTCTGCGTTCAAAAACCCGCTGAAGGCGACTGTCTCGCTCTCGCGCTCGTAATTAGCACGTCTCACCCATGCTCACCACCTTGGCTCGATCAAGCAGGTCATCGGTAAAGTACCCCAGGTTGGTCGTGGTTATGACCGTCTGGATATCATCGCCGATCAGCCGCAGGAAAGCGCCGCGACGCTCGCCGTCGAGCTCGCTCATCACGTCGTCCAAAAGCAGCAGTGGGGCGGTGCCCAGGACATCGCGAGCCACGGCAACCTCGGCCACCTTCCAGGACAGCACCAGCGTGCGCTGCTGTCCTTGGCTGGCAAATGAACGGGCGGAGCGACCCGCCACGGTAAACTCAATCTCGTCGCGATGCGGTCCCACCAACGTCACGCCGCGGCGAATTTCCTCGTCGGCATGCTCGTCAAGGGCGGCCAGCATGCGCTCGTACGCCCAACCCTTCAGCTCTTCGCGATCCTCGACCTGGGGCAAAGCCCCCAGCGTGGACGCATAGGTCACGTTGGCGGCCTCACCTGACGCTACTTGCCCGTAGGCAGTGTGCACATGGCCCGCCAGCCGGTCGAGCAGGGCCAACCGGTGCACGAGCAGGGCCGAGCCCGCGCGGGCAATCGAATCGTTCCACGCGCCGAGCATCTCGCGGCAGCACCAGGTCTCCTTGAGCAAGGCGTTACGCTGGGTCACGCAGCGCCCATAGGTGCTCGCAAGATCGGCATAGCGTGCGCTCAGTTGCATGCCAAAGTCATCGAGGGCGGCGCGGCGCACACTGGCGCCACGCTTAACCATGTCCAGATGGTCGGGGCAAAACAGCACGCTCGGAAGAACCCCGCGCACACCGGCGGCAGAGCATCTCTTGCCGTTGCGGCTAAACGAGCGCTTACCGTCCTCCGCGCTCAATCCCATATCAAGCACGCGGCCGTCGCCCTCGATCCTCAGCTCGACCTTGCACGAGCCCACGCCGTCATGGACGAGCTCGGCTGCGGTCGGATGCCTAAACGAGGCGCCGCTCGTCAGCAGCTGCAGCGCCTCTATGAGATTGGTCTTTCCCGCCGCGTTGGGTCCCGCAAGTATCGTCACGCCCTCGTCCAGGGCAAGGCGATAGCTATCGAAGCTGCGGTAGTGCGCGACGGAAAGATCGCGGGCGAACATGGTCATGGCGCAGCGCTAGATGCGGACCGGCATGACCAGGTACAGGTAGTTGATCTTGTCGTAGGACTTAAAGATGCCCGCCTGCGAGTAGCTCTTGAGCTCCAGCGTGATCTCCTTCTCCTTGGACAGGGCATTGAGGCAGCCGAAGATGTAATGGTAGTTGAAGGCGATGGTACCCGACTCGCCCTCGGCCTCGACATCGATCGTCTCCTGCGCAAGGTCCTGGTCATTGGAAATGGAGGACAGGCCCATCTGCCCGTTCTCGACATCGATCTCGAACTTGACGGCGGGGTTGGCGCTCGCGATAACGGCCACGCGCTTGAGGGCGGCGTTAAAGGCGGCGACGTCGATCTTGACGCTCGTCACGCACGAATCGGGGATGAGCTGCTTGTAGTTGGGGTACACGCCCTCGATACGGCGCGACACGTAGGTGGTGTTGCCGGCCTCGAAGACGACCTGGGTGTCGGTAGCCCCGATCATGATGGTCGCCTGGCTGGCCATGATGTTCAGCGCGTCGTTAAAGGCGTCGGCCGGAACGTTGAGCTCAAAGGAGCCCTCGAGGGTCGAGGTCTCGACCTGCGTATCGCACACGGCCAAGCGGAAGGAATCGGTCGCCACCAGGCGTACGGTGTTGTTCTCGACCTTCATGTGCACGCCGCCCAGGATGGGGCGAGCCTTGTCGGTCGAGGTGACGCGCCACACGCGGCCGACCATCTCGGACAAGACATCGGTCGGCAGCTCCACGGCACTCTCGATGGCATAGGCCGGAAACTCGGGGAAGTCATTGGCATCGAGCGTGTTCAGGCGGAAAGAGCTCTTCTCGCAACCAATCAGCACCTGGCGCTCGGACAGCTCAAAGGTGACCGGGGCATCGGGGAGGGTCTTGGTGATATTGGAGAGCATCTTACAGGGGATAACCATCTCGCCCTCTTCTTCGACATGCGCCGCGATGCGATGACGGATCGAGATGGTGTAGTTAGAGGTCTGGAATTCCAAGATGCCGTCTTGGGCCTTAACGAGCACGCCCGACAGGATGGGAAGGGTGGATGCCGAAGCGACACCCTTCATAACGACGCCGATGGCTTGTGTAAGCGAGCTCTGGCTGACGGTGAACTTCATCTTTTAATACCTTTCTATAGATATAAATATTTTAATAATAGTAATAGCACTGACGAAACTGTTGATTACTCCCAAAGACGCAGGTCAGACCCAGAAAGAGAATCGACAGCAACCTGTGTGCAACAGGGGTGGTTTTCCACGTTCAAAACCTGCGCAAAACTTTTCATCACCGCGGGTTGGGTTTTAGACACCTTATGCCCGTGGTTTCGACAAGTTTTCAACAGCTGTGTCCATTTACCTACGAGCGCAGTGTAATTTTATCGCGCAGCGACTTGAGGTCTTCGGTAACAGTCCGGTCTTCCTGGATCATCTTCTGGACCTTTTTGTAACTCGTGCTGACGGTCGAGTGGTTGCGGTTGCCAAATTCGGCGCCCACCGCCGTGGTCGTCATCTCGCACATCTCGATGGCCAGGTAGATAGCGATATGGCGTGCTTTGGCGATATTGGCGTTGCGACGCGGGCCGATGAGCTCCTCGTGCGTCACGCCGTACTGCTCTTCGATGACGGACTGAACCGTCTGGACGTTGATCTTTTTGGCCGATGTGTCAAAGTACTGGCTGGCGATGGCGTCGATATCGTCAAAGGTGAGCTCCCCGCCCTCGCGCTCGCGGTCGCCCGCCTCGCCGGCGCAGCGCTCGCAAAAGCTCTCGAGTTCGCGGATGTTGGTGCCCGAGACCTCGGCCATGTGTTTAAAGTGCTCGTCGGTTAGGTGCCCGCCGTCGCCCCCATAGGCCGCCAGCAGCGAGTCGTCGCCTGCCTCGGGAGCGGCGACGATGGTGTTCTCGTAATAGCGCTGCAAGATCTTGTATTTCATCTCGTAGCTGGGCTCTGCGACCAGGCAGAGCATGCCGGCGTTGAAGCGGCTGGTCAGACGCTCGTCCATGCTCAGGTCCTTGGGGGCGCGGTCTGCCGCGATGACGACCTTCTTGTTGTTGCGGATGAACTCGTCCATGAGCTGGAAAAAGTAGTCCACGCTCGCGCGCTTGCCGATGATGTTTTGGATGTCGTCGATGATGAGCACGTCCACGCCGTGGTACGCCTGCATGATGGGGGCGTTGCTCTTCTTTTGGCGGTCGAACTCGGTCATCAGGTCGTCCAGATATGCCTGGGAGTTGGCATACTTGACCTTGATCTCGGGCGACTTTTCGGCGAGCTCGTTTTTGATGGCAAGCAGCAGGTGCGTCTTGCCCAGGCCCGATTTACCGTAGATGAACAGTGATGTGCACGTGCCCCGCTCGTCCGCGAGGGCGGCAAACTTGAGTGCCGAGCGATAGGCATGGCTGTTCTCGGGGCCGTAGACAAAGTTCTCAAAGGTAAATTTTGAGTTCGCGGCGAGCGGGGCTCCATCCGTATTCTGTTCGGCCGGCGCGGTCGGTGCTGGCATGGGTGAAGCGGGGGTCGCAGCTTGCGTGGATTTAGTTGGCGCTCCGCCCTTCATCTGGTTCATCATGCGGCGAAAATCATCGGCCGAGAGCGTGTTCTTGATTGCAATGCCCGAATCCGCGCCCGTCGTTGCGTCGTGAGCGATGGGCATGTGCGTGACGGGTGCGTTCGTTGACGTCGCCGCCGCGGTCGGCAACGGTGCCATGGTTTCACGGGAAACATCGCTGTGCTGGTGCTCGATTGTCGGCACGTCGCCTGCGGAGGCCGGCACCGCCGGGGAAGCAGCGGGAGCCGTGGCGGGCGCCGTCGCGGCAGCGGATTCCGTCGCGGCGCCTTGCGGTGCCACGATGTCGAGCGCGATCGGTGCAAAGGCGATTTCTTCCAGATAGGCCTCAATGGTCGGCTGATGCTTTTTGAGCTGCGCGATGGCAAAGCGCGAGGGGGCCTCGATCGTGAGCGTATCTTCGGTCAGGCTTATGGCGCGCGATTGCCCCAGCATGTTGATGAGGCGTGCATCTCGGCCGTCGCGCTGGCAAAAGGCGATGGCATCCCCCAGGATGATGCTTGCTTCCTCGTCCACTGTCTCTCCCGTTCTTTAGCTCTGAGCTCGCACGCGAGCGGCGCCGAGTTCGGTCAGATGGTATTTCTGGCCATGCTTGATGACCAAGCCGGCCTGCGCCAAGTCATTGAGCGTGCGTGACCAAGTGGGGGCCGAGTTTCCAAACGCCCTCGCCAGATCGGTAGCACCGCACGCTTGATTTTGCGCCAGATAGCCCAGCGCGGCGTTGCCGCGATCGCTTACGAACACGTCCGGTTGTGGCTGCGCATACTGATTTGCTGCATTAGGATACATCATTTGAGCTGCTGGTTGTTGAGAACTCTGCATCGGCGGCATTTGCTGTTGAAAACTTTGAGGCCACTGGTGGTAAGGCTGCGGAGGCATCTGCTGGGCCCAGGGGTTGTACTGCTGCTGCGTCATCTGCTGGTACGGCTGCTGATATCCCTGCTGGTACTGCTGCGGGAACTGCTGGCCATACCCCAGTGGCGGCATCTGCTGATATGGATATCCCTGTTGGTACGGCTGATAGCCCATTTGCTGGCCACCCGGTGCCCCCGTCGCCTGCTGCATTGCTGCTGTATCCTGATCCGCCAGCGGCATGGCCTCTGGCACGTTTGGCGGCATCGACATCGACGCCGCCTGGGGCTCTTGTGTAGGAAGCATTCCGGGCTGCTGCATCTGTCCCACGCGGGGCTGCATCTGTTGCGTTGCCATGGGCTGCTGCGCAAAAGCTCCCGGCAGGGGATATGCGGGCTGCTCCGTCTCGGGCCGCACGGCAGCACCGCGCCCGCCGGCGCGTTCGATTTCCTGCACGCGTTTAGGGTCCAGGCTTACCGTAACCACGGTGCCGTTGCCCATGTTGTCCTCGATGGACACGGCCCCGCCGGCGTTTTCCAAATACTCCTGCACCATGGGAAACCCTGCTCCGGTTCCACGGATATAGCGCTTCATCTTGCTGTTTGCGCTGGTAACGCCAAAGTCGAAAGCGCGCTCCTTGTCGTCGATGCCGGGTCCTTGATCAGCAAAGCGGATGGTGTCTCCGCCGTCCAGAATCGAGATGATGGGCTCGGCAAAGTGTGCGTGGATAAAGTTTTCGACAATCTCGCGGATGACCATGAGCGAGATGTGGCCACCTTGCTCTTTCATACACTGGTAGACGGTGTTGGTCGTCTCTTCCAAATACGTGCGGACATCTTGCGGATCAATGACGATCACACGCGGTGTCGACAGCATGTCGTCATAGACGGCGATGCGTGCGGCGTACATGGCTTTTGGCGCCTGCGTGGTCGTCTGCTCGCCTTCCTTACGCTCTTCGCGCACGCCGGTGATGTGCTCGTTGTCGGGTGCCGGGTCTCCGGAATCGACCATGGTGTAAAAGTCGTCAGACATGCCGCTCGCAATCTTTCAAAAGGTTTCGAACAAATAGTAGCTCACCGTGCAATGTTTCTCATCTTTCGACAACTTTTCAAAACCTGTTGAAAACTTTGGAAAACGGACGAAAAGTTCTCAACATTGCCAACATGACCTGTTGAAAACTCGATGAAATATCGTGAAAAGTTGCCATGCACCGCTAAATCGAGCTCGGCTTATGGGGGAACCGTGTGAACTGCGCAACCTTTTACCTTTGATTTCTTGACATTTGAACATTGATTTCCCTACAATCTTCAAGCTCACGTGTCTATATCTGCGTCCGCGCCCCCGCGGACACTCGAAATGCAGCAGGAGGAACTTAAGATGAAGCGTACGTATCAGCCTAATAAGCGTAAGCGTGCCAAGACCCATGGCTTCCGTGCCCGTATGGCCACCAAGGGTGGTCGTGCCGTGCTCGCCCGTCGTCGCGCCAAGGGCCGCAAGCGTCTCACTGTCTAGCAGCGATACACACATCTCGCATGAAGACTATTAAGTCTCGGCAAGATTTCGAGCATGTGTTCAGTCAGGGGCGTCGTTTCAATCACCCTCTGATTCGAATGACCATATGTGAATCGGTTGGCGAAGGCGACTCCGGAAGGGTCGCCTTCGTTGGTGCTAAACGGCTCGGTTGTGCTGTCGTGCGCAACCGTTCTAAGCGTGTGATGCGCGAGGCCGCCCGCAGCTGTGGATTTCCCGTTGCGGGTTATGACATCATCTTGTTCGCAACTCCCAAGACGAGGGTTTCCTCGCCGCAGGAGATGGACAATGCATTGCGTTCGCTTATGAAACGCGCCGGCGTTGCCGGGGAGGAGCGATGAGCAATCACGTTTTGCGACGTGTTGCCATCGCTCCTATTCGCATATATCAACAGGTTATTTCGCCCTTATTGCCTGACGCCTGCATTTATTACCCAACGTGCTCGCAATACGCCGTCCAGGCGATTGAGAAGTACGGTGTTTTGAGAGGCTGCTGGCTTGCCGTGAGGCGCATCGCTCGCTGCAATCCCCTGCACGTCGGCGGTTATGACCCTGTGCCCTAGCGGGCACTCGCTATCGGAGGAAAACTTACATGTGGGATTGGATCGTTAACATCCTTTTCGAGCTGCTCAAGCTCATCCAGACCTTTGCGGTCGACTGGGGCCTGTCCATTATCATCCTGGTGGTCATCATCCGTCTGCTGCTGACGCCGCTTATGCTCAAGTCGACTAAGTCGACGGCACGCATGCAGGTGCTGCAGCCCAAGATGCTCGAGATCCAGGAGCGCTATGCCGACGATCCCCAGCGTCAGGCCGAGGAAATGCAGAAGTTCTACAGCGAGAACAAGTTCAACCCGATGGCTGGTTGTCTGCCGCTGTTGATTCAGATGCCTGTCCTGTTCGCCCTATTTACGCTGCTGCGTAACCTGCCGGACTACTTTAACGACGGCACGTTCTCGTTCTTTAATATTCTGCCCGACCTGACCACCACGCCGAGTGCCTCCTTTGCCGATGGCTTTATGGTCGCGCTGCCTGCGCTGGTCTGCCTGATCCTGTTCGCTGTCCTGACCCTGATTCCGCAGCTCTATATGTCGCGCAACCAGACCGGCCAGCAGGCTCAGAGCATGCGTATGATGGCCGTTGTCATGACGGTCATGATGCTTTGGATGGGCTGGAGCCTTCCCGTTGGTGTTCTGCTGTACTACGATGTCTCGTCTGCTTGGCAGGTTATCCAGCAGATTTTTGTGACGCAGAAGGTCATCGACAAGGCGAAGGCCGATGAGGAGGAGCGCCTTAAGAACGCGCCGCTGCAGGTTGAGGTCACTCGTCGCGAGAAGAAGCCGCGCCCGCACAAGAAGAAGTAGTGGGATATCAATCTTATTTAGGTACCTAACTTTTGGAGTACGTTATGTCTGAAGAGATCATCGAGGATATGCTTGAGGAGGTTGCCCCGCAGGTCGCGGGCGATTATCCCGAGATTGCACAGCGCTACAAGGCTGGTGAAGAGCTGACCGACGAGGAGCTCGACACCATTGCCGATGTCGCGATTTCCATCCTGCGTTCCATCCTTTCGCACTTCGATGCCGCCAACTCTCCTATCGATGAGTATGAGGGCGACGAGGGTGAGCTGATTCTGGATGTAACGGCTCCCGACCTTGCTGTTCTCATTGGCCGTCATGGTCGCACCCTTGATGCCCTTCAGGTTATGTTCTCATTGCTGGTGAGCCGCAAGCTCGGCTTTAGGTATCCGGTTGTAGTGGACGTCGAGGGATACAAGAGCCGCCGTCAGGACAAGGTTGCCTCCATGGCTCAGTCTGCTGCCGAGCGTGCCATCCGCACTCATAAGAGTGTTTCGCTTCCGCCCATGAATGCCTACGAGCGCCGACTGGTTCACATTGCACTTCGTGGCAATGACGCCGTCGATACTCATTCTGAGGGTTCTGACCCCGATCGCCATGTGGTGATTGTTGCTCGATAATCTACTCGAGCTTATGCTAAGGGGACGTGGTTTCCACGTCCCCTTTTTTTGTCAAAAGTTCTCGATACACTGATTTTTGTCAGAAAGGAGCTTTCGTTGTTAGTACTTACTGATCAGCAGGCTGACGAGATGTTGAGTCGTCTAACTTCCTATTGCAAAGAGTATTCCTTGAGCGTAACTGATACTGAGCTGAGGAAATGTATTCAACATTTGGATTTGGTTCTGGAAACAAATAAGACAACCAATCTCACCCGTATTCTTAACATAGAAGATGCTGCGGTACTTCATATCCTCGACTCACTTGTTTTGCTCCCCTATATCAATAAGGCTCCTGAGGGAGCTTTGCTCGATATGGGAACAGGTGCGGGCTTCCCTGGTATTCCGTTAACCATAACCACGCATCGTAAAGCTACTTATATTGACTCTGTTGGTAAGAAGGTTGATGCTGTCAATTCTTTTGTTGATGTTCTTGGATTGAAACATGCTCATGCGGTTCATGATCGCCTTGAAGAATATGCTCGAAGCCATAAGAAGCAGTTTTCTGTCGTAACCGCCCGCGCACTTGCCCCTCTACCGATTCTTGTTGAGTATGCTGCTCCGTTCCTCAAAGACGGAGGGCTATTTGTTATCACCAAGGGTAATCCTTCCGATGAGGAGCTTGCTTCCGGCATGTCAGCAGCTAAGATTTGCGGCTTCACTTTGCTTCTGAATGACGCAATCGATTTGCCTGAGGGCTTGGGCCACAGGGAGTTCATTGTTCTTAAAAAGAGTCATCCGGCATCCGTTTCATTGCCTCGTGCAAATGGCATGGCAAAGAAGAATCCGCTTGCCTAGATGTTTCACGTGAAACATAATGGATACTAACAACTTGCAGTGTTTCACGTGAAACATGGCGGTTGATATCGAATCGGAATGTTTCACGTGAAACATCCTCCGTTTGACAGCTTTAATACACACCAGGAGGGACCGTGGGATTTCGCGACGTTAAGCGTTCTAAGAGCGCAAAAGACACGCGTATCATTGCAATCATCAATCAAAAAGGCGGCGTCGGTAAGTCAACGACGGCTGTGAACCTTGCAGCAGCACTGGGTGAGCAGGGTCGTAAGACACTGATTGTCGATTTTGATCCGCAGGGAAACAGCACCAGTGGATTTGGAATTGAAAAAGAAGACCTTGATCGCTGCATCTATGATGCATTGTTGAATGATGTGCCGGCAGAATCGCTTGTTCTTGATACAAATTGCAAAAAGGTATTCGTAATTCCAGCTACGATTCAGCTTGCAGGTGCCGAAATTGAGCTCGTAAGCGCAATTGCTCGTGAAACCCGCCTCAAAGATTTGCTTGAGCCGATTCAGGACGAGTTCGATTTTATTTTCATTGACTGTCCTCCTTCGCTCGGCCTGCTTACTATCAATGCCTTGACCGCAGCAGACAGCGTTTTGATTCCGATCCAGTGCGAGTACTACGCACTCGAGGGCGTTACGAAGCTGCTAGAGTCAATGAAGATGGTCAAATCACGTCTGAACAAGGGCTTAGACACCTATGGTGTGCTTATGACCATGTATGACTCGCGTACTTCTCTATCGAATCAGGTTGTTGAGGAGGTTCAATCGTACTTTGGTGATAAGGCATTTAAGACGCTAATCCCCCGTACAGTTAAAATCTCCGAAGCTCCGTCTTTTGGAGAACCGGTAATTACCTATGCACCTCAAAATAAGGGTGCAAAAGCGTATATGAACCTTGCAAAAGAGGTGATCAAGCGTGCCTAGTGTAAAGAAACGTGGCGGATTGGGACGTGGACTCAATGCTTTGGTCTCAGAGGCGGAGTATGAGACCGGTGGTTCTGCTGTATCTGCTTCAAATGCCGCATCTGTAACAAAACTACCTATTGAGGATATCGTTCCCAACCCTAATCAACCGCGAATTCATTTTAATGAAACTGAACTTCGCGAGTTGAGCGAGTCAATCCAAGAGCATGGCGTTTTGCAGCCGCTCTTGGTTCGCAAGCATGGAAACGGCTATGAGATTATCGCTGGTGAGCGTCGTTACCAGGCGTCAAAGCTTGCTGGTCTTGAGGAGCTGCCTGTCATCATTAAAGATGTTAATGATGAAGAGATGCTGGCTCTTGCTCTTATCGAAAACCTTCAGCGTTCTGATCTGAATCCCGTCGAAGAGGCTAAGGGCTATCGCCAGCTCATTGATGCCAGCGGTATGACCCAGGAGGCATTGTCGAAGGCAGTAAGCAAATCACGCTCTGCAATTACAAATTCGTTGCGCCTTCTTGATCTCCCTGAAGTAGTTCAGCAGATGATTTTTGAGGGTAAACTTACTGCTGGTCATGCACGTGCGATTCTTGCAGTTCCCTATGAGGATGCTCGAATTCGACTTGCAGAAAAGGTTGTTGCAGAGGGCCTTTCCGTAAGAGCGACAGAAAATCTTGCTCCATTGTTTTCTGCCGGAGAGACGCCTAAGACGCCGAGGCCTGCAACGCCTCAGTCTTTTAAAAAGGCTGCCCGTGTGCTTCGCCAGGTATTTAATACCAACGTGCGTGTGAAGAGCTCGCGTGGAAAGAATAAGATTGAAATTGAGTTTAAAGACGAAGAAGAGCTTTCTCGTATTCTTGGTGAAATGATTCAGTTTGATCAAGGGGGCCAAGATGAGGAATAAGATTTTTACTGCGATTGCATTGGCGACGACTGTCGCTGCTGGTGCCTTTGCTGGCTATAAGATCGCGACAGACGATGAACTTCGGGGTCGTTTGCTTCGTAGCACGCAAGATATCGTCGATACTTCAAAGAAGAAAATGGATGTTATGACAGAAGATGTTGCCATGCGTACTGCTCAGGTAACGAAGAATCCCAAGATTAATCAAGGTTGGGTTAGCAACCAATGGGAAAATGTAGGCTATTAGGTACCTAACAATTACCCTGCATATTTTAAGGGGCCCTTGTCTGATTCATGAGACAAGGGCCCCTTATTTTGTCCGTAAAAAATGGGAAAGGTAGCAGTTGGTCCAAAATTGAGGTCGATAAATGAAACGGCCCCGGTTGCATATCCTGCAACCGGGGCCGTTCGATGTTTCACATGAAACGTATTGGGGTGCGACTCCCCTATGCGTTCTTCTGAACTTTGAAGCGCTGCTTCAGCTGTCCACAAGCGGCGTCAATATCGTTACCACGGGAGTTACGAATCGTGGTCTCGATGCCACGGGACTCAAGACGACGCTGAAGATCCTCAACCTTATGAATCGGCGACGGCTTGAGCGGGCTGCCCTCGATGTCGTTAAGTTGAATCAGGTTAACGTGGCACAGCGTTCCTTCGCAGAAGTCGCAGAGTGCCTGCATCTCGGGATTCGTATCGTTGACGCCTTCGATCATGGCATACTCATAGGTCGGGCGGCGGCCAGTCTTCTCGGTGTAGAGCTGAAGCGCTTCGTGAAGGCGAAGCAGCGTGTACTTCTTAACACCGGGCATGAGCTTATTGCGCGTCGACTGGATGGCGGAATGCAGGGAAACGGCAAGCGTGAACTGCTCGGGGATATCGGCAAATTTGCGAATACCGGGAATAACGCCGCTGGTAGAGACGGTGAGGTGACGAGCGCCGATGCCGATGCCATCGGGGTCGTTGAGGATACGCAGTGCCTTGAGAACCTCGTCGTAGTTGGCAAACGGCTCGCCCTGGCCCATGAAGACAACGCTTGTGGCACGCTCGCCAAAGTCGTTGGATACATGAAGCACCTGGTCGACGATCTCTTGAGCGGTCAGAGAGCGCTTGAGGCCGTTGAGACCGGTAGCGCAAAAGGCGCAGCCCATGCCGCAGCCTGCCTGGGTGGAAACGCAGACGGAAAGCTTGTTGCGACGGGGCATGCCGACAGTCTCGACGGAAATGCCATCGTGGTACTCGAGCAGATACTTGCGCGAGCCATCTTTGGAAACCTGCTTGGTGAGTTCAGTCGGCGTATCAAAGGCAAACGCCTCTTTAAGCTGCTCGCGGAAAGCCTTGGGAAGATTGGTCATATCGTCAAACGAACAAACGTTCTTCTCAAAGACCCATTCGATGAGCTGCTTCGCGCGGAAGGCGGGCTGGCCAAGTTCGGCCACGAGCTCGCGAATATCGTTTTGGCTCAAGTCGCGAATGTCCTGAGATTTAGTCCTGGGATTCATGGAAGCCTTTCGATTTTGGGGAAACGTAGAGGGTATCGCTACAATATGGTATCAGCTGCAGAAATTATAGAGGAGGAGTCTGCCCATGCCGGGTAAAAGCCTAGAGAACATGCACGTAGCGGTCTTGGCGGGCGGTCATTCCGCCGAGCGCGAGATCTCGCTCGATTCGGGAAAGAACGTTGTGGTGGCACTGAAGGAAGCCGGCTACACCTCGGTGGAGCTGCTTGACACGGCCGCTGATGACTTTATGGTAACCATGGCGACCGGCGGATTCGATGTGGCATTTATCGCCATGCACGGCGCCGGCGGTGAGGATGGCGCCATGCAGGGTGCCATGGAGACCCTGGGTATCCCCTACACGGCCTCGGGCGTACTTGCCAGCGCCTGCGGTGCCGACAAGGAGGTCTCGAAGCTCCTGTACGCCAAGGCGGGCATTCCCATTGCCCCCGGCCTTGCGCTCGAAGTGGGCGATGAAGTCGATATCGATCACGTTGTCGAGGTCTGTGGCGAGCGTTGCTTTGTGAAACCGGCCGTCAACGGTTCCAGCTATGGCATTTCCCTGGTCCACGAGCCCTCCGAGCTGCCTGCGGCTATCGCCAAGGCGTTTGAGTTTGGCGACAAAGTGCTGGTCGAGAAGTGTATCGAGGGTACCGAGATCACCGTCGGCGTATACGGCGAGGATGACGTGCGCGCCCTGCCGATTGTCGAGATCCGTAAGCCCGAGGACTGCGAGTTCTACGATCTGGACGTGAAGTATGTCGACCCTACGGACATCCATCGCATTCCGGCGCAGATTTCGCCCGAGAACTACGCTCGTGCCCAGGAGCTTGCCTGTGCTGCCCATAAGGCACTCGGCTGCCTGGGTATCTCGCGCAGCGATTTTATCGTGAGCGAGGACGGCCCCATTATCCTCGAGACCAACACGATTCCCGGCATGACCGATACGTCGCTGTATCCGGATGAGATTCGCCACACCGATGACATGACGTTCCCGCAGGTCTGTGACAGCCTGATTCGCATGGGACTTCGTCGAGCGGGCGTTGCATGCTAATCGAGGACGCTGTTTCGTCGGGAACGCCGCAGTTTGTCATCGATTCCTATGCCACGCTTGCCGAGCGCGCCAAAACCCAAGCGTTTGGTCTCATCGAGGAAGATGTTATCGTCCTCGATACCGAGACCACGGGTCTTTCGGTGCAGGACAACGAGCTGATCGAGATCTCGGCGGCCCGTCTTTCGGGCCGCGAGGTCATCGACCGCTTCGATACCTTCGTGCATCCCAGGCAGCTGATTCCCGCCGAGATTACCGAGCTCACGAGCATTACAAATGCCGATGTTGCAGATGCCCCGTCGGCGGTTGAGGCCGTCGCCGCTCTCGCCGATTTTGTCGGTGGCTGCCCGGTGATCGCACACAACGCCACGTTCGACCGCTCGTTTATCGAGTCGGTCAAAGGCGGCGTCAACGTGAGCGATATTTGGATCGATTCGCTGGCGCTGTCGCGCATCGCGCTTCCGCGCCTGGCCTCGCACAAGCTGTCTTTTATGGCCGATCTGTTTGGCTGCGACTCGGTATCACACCGTGCCAATGCCGACGTCGACGCCCTGTGTGGCGTATGGCGCGTGTTGCTCGTGGCGCTCACCGACTTGCCCCAGGGCCTCATGGCGCGCCTAGCCGACATGCATCCGGACGTGCCTTGGTCCTATCGTCCTATCTTCTCATTCTTGGCAAGGCAGAATCCTGGTTCTATCTTCTCTCTCAGCGCCGCTCGTGCTGACGTTCTCAAGGCCGATCGCGCCGACGATCGGGTGGACGCCGATGAGCTGCCGGTTCTCAAGATGCCGAGTCGTGAGGAGATCGAGGCAGACTATGCGCCAGGTGGCCTGGTCAATCGCATGTATCCCACCTACGAGCCGCGTGATGAGCAGATCGCGATGGCACTCGAGGTCCGCGATGCGCTGGTCACGGGCACTCATCGAGTAATTGAGGCAGGCACAGGCGTCGGCAAATCGATGGCCTATCTGGTGCCTTTTGCCGAGGCAGCACGCCGTAACAACATCACGGTAGGTATTGCGACCAAATCGAACAATCTTGCCGACCAGCTCATGTACCATGAGCTGCCAAAACTTGCCGAGCAAGTGGACGGTGGTCTGTCATTTTGCGCTCTCAAGGGGTATGACCACTATCCGTGCCTGCGCAAGCTCGAGCGCATGAGCCGCGGCCAGGTCGAGATTACCACCAAGCGCGATCCAGCGGACACGCTCACGGCGGTCGCGGTCATTATGGCGTACGTCTGCCAATCAGCCGATGGCGACCTCGACTCGCTCGGCATTCGGTGGCGCAGCGTCAACCGTCCCGACTTTACGACGGCCTCGCGCGAGTGTGCTCGTCGCCTCTGCCCGTTTTTCCCTGATAAATGTTTGGTCCACGGCGCTCGCCGTCGTGCGGCGCATGCCGATGTGGTGGTCACCAACCATTCCCTGCTGTTCCGCAACGTCGCGGCCGAGGGCAGGATTTTGCCTCCGATTCGTCATTGGGTAATCGACGAGGCCCATTCCATCGAGCGCGAGGCGCGCCGTCAGTGGGCGCGTGTGGTGTCGGCGGACGAATCGCGCGTTCTGTTTGAGCGTCTGGGTGGCTCGAGCACCGGCGCGCTAAGCCAGGTTTCCCGTGATTTGGCAACCTCCGAGGGCTCTACGCTCTATCTGGGCCTTACTGCCAAGGCGACGTCGACGGTTGCGCGCGCGAGCATGGCGATCGCCGGCGTGTTCGATGGCGTTCGCGAGCTCGGCCGCCGTGCGCGTGGGGGTTATGACAATGCCAATCTATGGATTGGCCCCGAGCTGCGCGAATCTGACGACTGGCATGATTTCTTACAGTCGGCCTACACTGGCATCGACGCATTGGAACAAGCTGACAAGAGCGTCGACGCGCTGGTGCAAGCCGTCGCCGCCGACAAGCCCGAGGTTGTTGTCGACCTGGGTGATATCTCGCGCCGCCTGCACGAGCTGGCCGAGAACCTAAAACTCATCATTGATGGTACCGATGAACACTACGTGTATTCGCTGCAGGTCAATCGCAGGCTGCGTGCCGGCGGAGAGTCAATGACCGCAGAGCGCATCGACATTGGCGAGGCCTTGGCAACCGAGTGGCTGCCCGAGGTTCACACGGCTATCTTTGCCTCGGCGACCATGACGGTGTCCAAAAGCTTTGAGCACTTTAACCATGCGGTCGGCCTTGATCGCATCGGTGCTTCAACGTCGTCATCGCTGCACTTGGATTCGAGCTACGACTTCGATTCGAACATGGCTGTAGTCGTTGCGGGCGATATCCCCGATCCGCGCGATCGTGAGAGCTATCTTACGGCGCTCGAGCGCGTACTGGTCGACGCCCATCTTGCCATGGGCGGATCGGTGCTCACGTTGTTCACCAATCGGCGCGACATGGAGGACCTATACGCCCGCGTTGAGCCCAAGATGGCCCGTGCGGGTCTGGAGCTCAACTGCCAGCAGCGCAACTCATCTCCTCGTCGCCTGCGCGACCGGTTTATCAACGAACCGACCTCGTCGCTTTTTGCGCTCAAGGCCTTCTGGGAGGGGTTTGATGCCAGCGGCGAGACGCTGCGCTGCGTCATCATTCCCAAGTTGCCGTTCTCAAGCCCCACGGACCCGCTCTCGTGCGAGCGCAACCTGCGCGAAGACCGCGCATGGGCGCGCTATTCGCTGCCTGAGGCGGTGCTCGAGGTTAAGCAGGCCGCGGGGCGTTTGATTCGCTCGTCGACCGATAGCGGCGTGCTGATCTTGGCGGATCCTCGCCTGGTGACGAAGGGCTATGGCAAGAAGTTC
This sequence comes from uncultured Collinsella sp., assembly GCA_902469435.1. Classification (GTDB taxonomy): domain Bacteria; phylum Actinomycetota; class Coriobacteriia; order Coriobacteriales; family Coriobacteriaceae; genus Collinsella. The sequence goes on from CABRCR010000010.1 coordinate 21,958, forward strand.
TTAACGTCGCTGCCCACGAGCTCCTACCAGCGCATCGAATCGGCGCAGATCGGGCACTATCTACAGCTGTGGCGTGCACGCCACGAGCGGCGGCGCTAAAGCGGACAGACGAGGGTTTTTGCCATATCGCACAGACGCTTTGACAGGGCGGGGTCATCCAAGATGCGGATGGCTCCGCCCGCTGCGATTATCTGGCTCAGCAGCCAACGCTCGGAGCCGTAATGTACGGTTACCGTTGCCATGTCTGTCCCGCTGCGTTCGATTAGGGTGATGCCGGCCCAGTCCAGATGCTCCGCCATATCGAATGGCATCAAGAGCTTTGCGCTACGCTGCGTCCGGGCAAGGGAATCGTGGAGGGATGCAACGTCCGGTGCGTGAGGCACGACGGAGTCTTCCGTCAAGGCGAGTCCCTCGATTTTATCCATGCGATAGGTGCGCTGCTCATCGACCGCGATGTTCCAGGCAATCAGGTATGTTTGGTCGCCGTTTGCCATAATGCGCAAGGGGTCGACCAGACGCTCGCGTGGCCGCGCATCGTCCATCGAGCGATACGAGATACGGCAGCGAACGCCGTCCTGAATGGCGCAGCTCAGCTGCTGCCAGTGCGACCCGTGGCTGACGGTGTCAGAGACGCGCTGGTTATAGCCGAGCTCTTCGGGTAGAAGAGCGTGTCGAATTCGAGCCGCCGCCTGGGGCTCGATCCCCAACGATTCAAGTTCGTGGTTGAGCACAGCGCCCTCGGCGGCACTCAGACGCAGCGGTAGCACACGCCCAGCGTCACCGGTGAGGACCACACGCTCGCCGTGGCATTCGCAGATGATGCGCGCACCCGATTCTCGGTCCGCGAGCGTCGAGACGATCTCGAGAATCTCGTCGAGCGACACTCCCGTGATGTCAAAGCGACTGCAAATCTCAGTTCGTGTCATGCCGCTCTCGCCGGCGGCGTAGAGGGCCTCAATGATGTCGATGGCGCGCGAGAGTCTCTGCTCGCTGGTGAGTTTACGCACGGGCATACTCGTGCACCGTCCTTTCAATGAGGTGGTTCCACGCCTGCTTGAGCGATTTGGGGGCCATGGGCCTCATGCCGTCCATAGCGTGGGCCATGCAAAATGAGGCGGCGGCTTCAAGATCGCGCACGTCAACGGTCCAAGTCCATCCCGAATCGGTGTGTGCGAGCTCACCTCGCCCGCGCGTGAGGCCGTTGATCATATCGATCTGCGCCTGCGGGGCGAACGAGAACGTGGCTGCAACGGGCGGTCGGTCGGCAAAATCGAATTCAAAGAACAGGTAGTCGTTGAGGTTGAAGTCCGCAGGGATGGTGTAGGCCTTCGAAGGACGCCAAGCGCGAACGATACGGTCGCAGCGGAATGTCCTGATGTCGTCGGTGGCATTGTCGAGGCCGCAGAAGTACGCCACGCCCTCGCGCTCGAACATGCCGTAGACGCAGACGGTACGCTCTTTTTGCCCACCGCGTCCGTTCTGATATAAAAATCGCAGCGCGCATCGCTCGGCAAAGGCGCTCCAAACCGCATCGACGGTGGGAGAGCGGCTGATCGTCGCCTCGTCCGCCGTCGTCCTGCCGGTGAGGTAGGCAATCTTGGAGCGAATATCGGCAAGTGGTGCGGCAAAGGTGGAAGAGCCGCTTGCAAGCGTTTGGTCGATGGCGTTGAGTAGGATGTCGGCGTCGTCTGCGGTGATGAGGCCACCTGCTGCAAACGTGTGCTCGCGGTCGATTGTCCACGAGCTTTCCTCGGTCTCCTGCGCGCCGGCAGGGCGAACCTCCTTGATTAGGATGCCGCGTTCGAGCAGTTTGTCACGATCGCGCCGAAACTTGCGCTTATCAGAGTCGATGTTGCCCGAGCCATATCCCAGGTCAGAATCCAAGACGATCTGCTCGGTCGTCAGCGGTTCGGGGGAGCTGTTGAGCACAAAGAAAAGATTGAGGATGCGCTGAGCCGTTTTATCGAAACTGGGCTCCGAATTTTCCTTTTTAATTGTCGCGGTCGCGTCGCTTGCCGTCATAGAGTCCTCGCATGAGAAGGTGGTTTGCTGCCATGATTTTAGTCCGATATGGAGATTAGGCTATATCCTTGTCCGCTCGGGGCGTTAAGATGGCCCGAATTCGGTCGTTTGCGCTCGCTCGGGGTATACTTTCGACTATATACGGTTCTAATGTGCATGCATTGGGCCTATTTGTCGGATTATGGATGTGGAGCGCACATGGCGAACACCCAGAACTATATTAACCACCTGCTGCAGAACACCGGCATTACGCCGGCATGCAGCGAAGAAGAGCGCTTGGCTGCCGAGGATATCGCTCAGATCTTCCGCAACCACGGCTTTGATCCCGAGGTTCAGGAGTTCAATGCCCCGGCGCCCAGTAGGTTGGCATTTGCCGTTACCGGTATTCTTGCGTTTGCCGGCGCCCTACTGATGGGCATCGGCGGCGGCATCGGCTTGGTCGGCACCTTGCTGGCCATTGCCGGCGCCGTTCTTTACGTGCTCGAACGCACGGGCCACCCCGTGGTTTCGCGCCTGGGCAAGACGGGCGTGAGCCAAAATGTCATCGCCTACCACAAGGCCTCGGGCCCGCTCGCGTCTCCGCGCAACCGCCCGGTGGTCGTTGTCGCACACTACGACTCTCCCCGTGCTGAGCTGCTCGCCCGCGAGCCCTATGCTTCTTATCGTGCGCTCATCGCCAAGCTGTTGCCCGTTGCCACGGTTGCCCCTGCTGCCGTTGCCATCTTGCGTATCCTGCCGCTCCCCGGCGCGCTCAAGGTTCTGCTGTGGATTGTCGCGATCCTCGCTTCCCTCGTTGCGCTCGCCAACGCGGCAAACATCATTTCTAACCGTTTTGTGCTTCCCTATACGTCCGGCGCAGTGTGCAACAAGTCTTCTGTCGCCGCTATGCTCGGCGTTATGGACAACGTTGCTCCCTTCCAGGGCGAAAACGAGTTTCCCGACGATGTTCCGTTCGATACCTATTTTGGGGAGCAGAAGCGTCGTGCCGAGGAAATGGCGCGCGCGGCGGCGGAGTATGCCTCGGCCCAGCAGCAAAACGACTACGGCAACACCATCGAGTATGAAGAGCCTACCTACGCCGAGGACGAGTTCGGTCAGCCGATTGCTCCCGACGCTCCGGCCGAGCCCGAACAGGGTGAGGCTTTCGACGAGCAGATCGAGGGCTTTGAGGGTGCGTCTGCCGACGAGACGCTGATTGGCGCCATTGTGCCCGAGGATCAGAATCAGGCTGTCCAGGCCGAAGAGTTCAATGACGAGGTTCCCGCTGCCGAGCCGGCGGAGGAGCCTGTCGCGGCCGAGCCCGAGCCCAAGCTCTATCGCAATGCCGCCGGCAACATCCGCTTTGGTTCGGATGCCATCCGTGCGCTCGGAATGCTTCCCGAGTCCTGCACGCTCGATTACGAGGAGGGCGAGGAGCCGACGTTTGAGCCCGAGCCTGCCCCCGTCGTGACTGCGCCTGCGCCTGTTGCCACCGTGGATGATGAGTCTGCCGCGGTTACCGCTGCCGTTGCCGAGCCCGAGGCAGTGTCCGCGATCGATCCCGCGGCAGGACTGGACATTTTGGCTCCCGCCGCGCCGGCGCAAGACGTTGCGGACGAGTCTGACGACGATTGCGTTGAACAGCCGAGGCGTGTGTCTTACGAGAGCGATACTGATTTCTCGGCCGAGATTCCCGCGGCAACGCCCCATGCCGATATTGCATCCGCGTTCTCTTCGATTGGCGCCAGCGCTTCCAACTTCTTTAAGGGTGCGCTTGCAAAGGGCAGGAAATTTGTCGACGATTTCGAGGAGAAGCGCGCTGCCGCACGCGAGACTGCCGAGCAGGAGGCTATCGCTCAGCAGCAGGCAGCCGAGGCGGCACGTGAGCGCGCGGCGCAAGAGTTCGAGCAGAACGAGGCTGTGCAGTCCGTGCCCGTCGACGCTGCCGAAGCTACGACGTCCTTTGAGTCCCAGCAACCGGCGTCCGCGGATGTTGTTGAGGCGACGACGTCTTTCGAGGCTCAGCAGCACGTCGATAGCACCATGTCGTTTGATGCCGCGCAGTTCGATTCCACGATAACGTTTGAAAAGCAAGGCACCGCGATTGCCGAGTCCCTTCCTGTTTCCGATGAGCGGGGCGATGCGGCAGACGATGACGAGCCTATTGATGCTGCCGCAATCCAAGATGCCGCCGAGGACGAGCCCGTCGAGGCCAACTCTGACGAAAGGCAATACGCAACAGCCGAGCAAGATGATTCGACCGAGGTCGAGCAGGAGGAAGTGCCTGCGGTTTCCGAGGCTCCCGAGACAGATGAGTCGAGGCCTTACTCCACGCAGATTTTCACCATGCCGACCCCGAGTGGTTCCGGTGCCACGGTTGCCGATGTTGCTCCCACCCAGGACGAAACGGTCGATTCCCTTATGGCCCAGATTTCCTCCCAGGCATCGCCGCGTCCGCAGATGAATGTTCCCGATCCGGCGTCAGCTCCGTCGCCTGCACCTTCCTCGTCTCCGCTGGCTTCGGTCCCCGATCCGTCGCTGCCGTCGATGAAGCAGGCAAACGTTGCGTCTCGCACGTCGCTGTTCGACCTTCCCGACCCCTCCGCACAGGTCAACGACCCCTTTGCTACCGCTCAGGGTCCCGAACCCACATCGGCACCCGTTGCGCCTCCTATGCCCGTTGCGTCGGGCGCTCATCCGATCGAGACCATTTCGGCTCCCGCCCCGGCGGCACCCAAGTCTCGCAAGCGCGGCCTGGGCGGCCTGTTCGGTCGTAAAAAGAAAAACGAACAGGACAGCATGAGTGATTGGCTGGGCGTCGAAGACGATTACGATGCCAAGAAGTCCGGTCGCGGCATCGGTTCGTGGGATAATTTCGAGGACGATAACGATGGCTGGAAGGGCGGCGCTACGTCTTCCGACGGCGCTTCTTCCGAAGATATGCTCTCGGCTGTCGCCTCTATGGGTGACGATGAGCTGCTCGGTCACGATATCTGGTTTGTGGCAACGGGCGCCTCGGATTGTGATGGCGCCGGTATGAAGGCCTTCTTGGCTTCGCATCGCGATAAGCTCCGCGGCGTATTCTTCATCAATCTTGAATCCGTCGGCGCCGGTAGGCTTTCGGTGGTGACGGTTGAGGGCGAACAGCAGCTGCTCAAGGGCGATCGCCGCATCATGAACCTGGTCAGCAAGGTGTGCAAGTCGTTCCATGTCGATTGTGGCGCGCTCGAGATGCCCTATGCCAAGACCGATGCCTATGCCGCGCTCGAGGCGAGCCGCCGAGCCCTCACCATCGCCGGCGTGGACGGCACGCGCCTGGCTTGTGCTCGTACCGAGGACGACCTGCCCCACAATGTCAACCCGACGAACATTGCCACGGTATCCGAGGTCGTGACCGAGGTTATCCGCCGTTCGTAGACGGAGCTCTAGGGAGTCAACGTGTTTTCGTATATTAAGCGCCATTGGCCTGTCTACGTGATTTTGACCTTGATTGCCATTGCGTTAGGATTTGGGGCTGCCTACATCGTGGGTGCGAAGGGCTCGACCCCCGCCTCCGCAATCAGCGAAGAGGTGGAGCAAGAACAGAGCACGGGTGCCGATGGGATTCCTGAGTCCGAGCAGGCAATCGTTGATGGTGGATCTTCGTCTGCAGAGTAGATACGGCGATTTAAATGATTGAAAGCGGGCGAGCCGGGGGACTGGCTCGCCCGCTTTTTTATCGCGCTAGCGCTTCTTTGGGATCGACCTAAGGCGAGCGAACCATAGGGCTGCGGCACCCGAGGTCAGGAGCGCGGTGATGCAAGCGGCGATGGGAGCTGATCCTGTTGCCGGTAGGTCCTGCGGTAGGGTACAGCGTTGAATGACACGGTCCTCGTCATGTGACTCAAGTTTATCGCCGCCGCCGTTGCGGCAAAGATCGACGCGCGCGCTGTTGGTGAGTGCGGTTTGGGGCGTATAAGCTGACGTTGCCTGCATGTGCACGGCTGCGCCCCGAGCGTCTGTGCCAAGGATTGCTTTGGCATCGTCAAGGTCGTCGTGCTCATCTTTGAGATCATCACGGGTCCAAGAATCCACATCGCTTCGAGTCGTAAAGTCGGCGGCTACTGCACCGTATTCAATGCGAATGCCCGTTACGACGGTATTGGATGCAAGGTCGAGTTCTTTCACCTCGAGTGTGGTGGATTCCGTGGTCGAGACATCCGCCTTCCAGAGGTGCCAGCCGTCGTAATCGACGAGGCGGCAATCCTCACCCAAGCTTTCTATTACTTCGTCGGACTCAAGCCAAGGATTTTCGTGCCCATCGTCAAGTGTCGCGTTTGCCGGCTCATCGACGTCTGTCGAGTCCAACGGCGCCGTGCGATACCACACGTTGCACAGACCGTTGAGGTCGCCGATGGCGACGGGGGTTTCGATTGAGACGAATCTCGCCGTATCGTCCTCGGCACACTCAAGATCATCGGTAATTGTGAACTCATCAACCCAGGTAGCTGAATCGTTTCGAGCGTCGATGGTATAGGAGAAAAGACCGTCCGTATTGGTTTGCGTTGCGGCGCGATTTTTACCATCGCCGTTGGCCAGCAGACCCTTCCCGATAGGTTGGACAAGCTCCTGACGCTTGTCGACCTGTCCTTTGATCTCGATGGGCGCATCCTTCATCGCGACGGATTGGACTTCTCCCGTATCCTTTATTTCAAACGTTATCTCCTCGGCAAGGTCATAGGTCCGCGGAGACATCGTTTCGCGCAACGAGTAGGTGCCGGGTGCAAGATGTTCGATGCGGTGTGGCTTGTCGGATGAGGTCCAGGAGTCTATTTCGGTTTTATCGGGACCATATAAGGTGAGCTGTGCACCTTTCACTTCCTGCTCTCCGCTTGCATCGACCTTGGAGATATCAACCTTGGTGTAATCGTCGGATACGTTAAGCCGTGCTTCCACAACGGGTGTTTTCTGGTCGGCATAGGTAAGGTCGACGATATGGTGCGTCCGGTCGAGTAAGAAGCCGGTCGGCGCTTGAGTCTCGACAACCTCGTAGCGTGCGGTGCCAGATCCCAGCGGGAGGTCGTCCGCGCGTGCCTCTCCAGTTTCATCCGTCGCGACGGTCGCGACGGTCTCACCGTCGAGCGCGGAAATGCTACCATCGGGGCGCACGATATCACCCGAGGCACGGATCTCAAAGATGGCGCCCGCGAGGCTGCTGCCGTCTACGGCATCGGTTTTAACGATCCTGATGTTTCCGGTCGCGGCGTGGTCATAATACGAGGCGATTGCAATGGGCGTTAGGTGCATGTCGGCGGGTATGTTTACCTCGATCTCTTCACCGACAAGATAGGGCTCTTTGGCCGAGGTTTCGCGTACATAATAGGTGCCCGGCACGAGCGATTCGGGCAGTGTGACGGTGCCGGTCGCGTCAGTCGTAAAGGTGTCCATTACATTATGTGCTGGATACCAGCATGTTTGTGAGACAGGTTTGTGATTGCTGTCGAGGAGTTGGAAGGTGAATCCGGCTAGCGGAACAGAAACGCCTGTTTGGGCATCGCGTTTTACAATCTGGAGATGCGTCGACAGAGCGTGGTTGTCCACGATATATTGAAGCTCGGCGCCGTCGGAAATCTGATTGGTCCCGACGGTCCATTCCCCTGCACGTTTAAAACCCTCGGGGACGGTTTCCGGAACCTCGCGAACGGTGTAGCCGGCGCGGTCGTATGGGATGGCTCCGTGGACACCGGCTGGTCGCTTGCCTGCGCCGAACCATGCTCCTGACTGATCTTTGGTGGAGGCAAAGCCATAGATGTTTGTGGTCAGTGTGCCAACAACCTGCTGAGAGCTGTTGCTGACAACCTCAAAGACAACACCTCCTGCCGGCTGCTCCAGGCCGGATTGATCGCTATTGCCGTAGTCCTTGAATTTGGAAATCTCTAGGTCAAACGCAATGGGGATATCGGAAACGCGCGATTCGATCTCGACCACGCCTGAATCACCGAGCTGGTCGGCTCCAACGGTATAGGACCAGCTGTCGTTGGCTGGCAGGTAGCCCTCGGGGGCTTTTGACTCATAGATGGTAAAGGTTCCTAGGGGGACATCGGTGAGGGTAGCTCGACCGCTTTCATCGGTTGTGAGGGTTTGCGCCCATCCGGGGGTGGATTGCGACACGCACGTGAACTCTGCTCCCGCAAGTGAAGCTCCAGCCTGGGGTCCGGCATTCGTCGCGGCATCGAGTTTTACGACATGCAGGGTGATGGTGCCGGGTTGTTCATCAACGGCGACCTGTCCACCGTCATTCCCCGTGGTAAAGGCGATGCGATCACGACGGGGGACATAGCCGGCCGGCGCCTTTGTTTCAACTAGGTAGTATGCCGTGTTGGGCAGAAGTGCTGCCTGCGCTCGACCGTTGCTGTCCATCTGGATGGTGCCGACACGCGCGCCGCTGGCGCTCTCAAAAACATCGAATGTTGCCCCGTCAAACTGATAAGTATTGTTTCCGCTGGTAATGGCAGCGTTTGCAGACTGCTTTTGGAAGGAAACAGAGACCGCCGGCAGTACATAGAGCATGTCTTGACGTTTGCTGCCGCCCGATACGGCTCCTAGATAGCGCCGCGCGCGGTGCGGAGCGGCTTTGATGCTTCCTGATTTTGCGCTGTCGTGGAGCCATCGCGCAGCCGCCACGACTTCATTGTCGGCGGTAAAGTGTCCACTCTTGGTTTTGCCCTGAGCGGTCGTGTAGGAGTAGGTGCCGTCGACATGGGTAGTGCCGTTGAGCATCCATACGGCAAGCTGGGTGGCGGCGCGGGCGCGATCTGGTGAAAGATGGTAACCGCCAAACGACATGGCGGTAGGATATCCGTGACAAACGATTGCCGCGAACTCGTCGTCGAGCCACACCCAGCCTTGATCAAAGTTGAGCCATGGGCCGCCCGGCTTGGTGGGGCCGGGGCGCTCCTGGTTCATGCAGTAGGCAATCGAGGCGTCTTGAGCTTCATACTTGCCGATGAGGAAGGGCCCACAATCATCGCTAATAGTGCGGAAGCCGAGCTGGTCGTAGCCATCGACGGCAAATGCGGCTCCCGGTGCCAGGCAGCCGAAAAGCAGGAAGAGGAGCAGGAGCAGCGGACCTGTTGCGATTACGCTGTGGACAGAGTGCGTGGGTGCGTTGGACATGGCTGCTCCTTATCCCTCGTGCGCCGCACGGGGAGGCTGCGACGCGTAGGATGAGGCTACCCCCGAGGTTCATGCGGGTAAGTACCGGAGCCTGACCAAAAGCTTGCCCAATTCCTGACAAATTGAGCTCAAATACAACAATCAAGCAAAAGCGCAGGTAGAAGATAGGGAGAACAGGAGGTCAAAGGTCCTCATCTCCACAATTGACGCGATTTTCAAACGAATCTCCACAGCTAAAACAAGTATCACCACCCTTGTATCGAACAAGACAACCGCGTTATACTAGCCAACACACAAGCGGGCATCGCCAAGTGGTAAGGCATCAGCTTCCCAAGCTGACACTCGCGGGTTCGAGTCCCGTTGCCCGCTCCAGTTAAGAGCACAAGCACGGCACCATCACGGTGCCGTGCTTTTTTCAATAAAGTGCTGGGATTCGAACCCGACAGGGTGCGAGCGTTAATCAAATGTCCAAGTGTGAATTCTCACACTATGCCGTTAACCAACTTACTACGATACGCGTTGCATTTTGTTTGTGTTGAGGATATAGGCTTAACGGCGGTTAAAAGGTCGCCTCACTAGGTGTTGGAGACAACCTTCTCGATGGCGATATCGACCTGCTCCTGTGCCAGCTTGGTAGCCTCGTTCTCAAGTTGGTCAGCCTTGGCCGAGGTGCTCACGCTCCTGTCCATAAGGTCGGCGATGGCAGATTCGACGTCCGCGCCAAGACGGGGAACGCGAATTTTTTTGATATCGATAGGGCTAAGTTGAGGCACCGAGGTTCCGTATGCGCAACGAACGACCGACGGCCTGCCAACGGTGGGACTGTTCAGAAAAGCAAGCAGGTAGCCAGTTCGAATCTTTGTAACGTCGGGATAGATTCTCAGCAGATGGTTGCTGCCAAACATTCCCTCATGATTCTCCGTGAGCAAAAGAGCTCGTCCTAGGATGCCGTACTTTTGACCAGAACATGCCATGACGAGAGTTCCCGGCTTTAGGATGTAACGCTCCCAGTTTTTAATGAGCTTGGCGTAAACAAATTTTGTCGGTTGAGTGTTAACGTCAAAGACCTCGGACACACCCACAAAGGGAACGTTGGAATCGCCATAAAACCGCTTGAAGCGAGGAAGCTCTTCGACGTCCTCTACAAGTTCAGCAAGTGGCGCATACTCCATTACGTCAACCAATGAGTCTACGGCGCTTATAGAGCCGGCATAACTGTCAGCATCAAGGCGCGATCTGTTGTCAATAACTTTGGATAAACTCACCACGCATGTTCCTGCAGGACTTTCTGCCTCACAAGCAATACCGACCTCCTTCTCCAACAGCTTAAACGCCCCGTCCCGCAGCTTCCAGGCCTCGCCGCGCAGGCGCACAGCCTCGGCAGCTTTGTCGCCGATGGCTTTGCGCGTGGCCGCATCGGGCATGATGACCGGAAACTCGTTGGCGTGGGCCACCTCGATGTGCTTGATCATGTGACCGTACTGAGACGCTCGTGCGATCTGCTTGAAGAAGTCCGTCTTCATATACGCGTAGAGCCAGCCGTACTCGTCTTGGTCCTTCGGCTCGATGCGCAACAGGTCGTCCGTGATGACCTTGTTCAGGTGATGCGGGTACACGGCGGTAACGTTGCCCACCACGCCCGAGCGCGAAAGCAGCAGCCAATCCTGATTGACGAATCTAGAATCAGCCTGGGGCACGAAAGGCGCGGCGAGCCACTTCCTCACTCGGGGAAAGTCCTCGAACACCTGGCCGGCGGTAAAGAAGGGTAGCCCTTTGCCTTCCGGCACGGTATACCCCGTCAGTCTGCTCGGCTGCCAAATGTCGGTAAGGTCACCGAGCCTCTTGTGGTTGTCGCACTGGTTGGCAAGGCGTACGAAGCCGTACCCGTCGCGCAGGTAGGTTGACGCCTCGAGCCTCACGTCGCCGCCCAGCACGGTGGAAAGTCGGACGCTCTTCACCAAAGGCGCGATCGTCATTGGTCTCGCCTCCATTCAAAGAAGGCGCCGGCGATCGCCATCGTCTCGTCGTCCACCACGCGCTCCTTCGAGGTGTGGCTGCTCTCCTCTTCGGAGCCCACGTTGCCCGTCACCGCGGTGGTCTGCTCCTGCACAATGGGGTAGCCGTCATCGTCGCGTACATAGGTGGTCTGACCACGCTTGTCGTGCCCTACGTGGTCACAGATGGCCATAAATATCTTGTAATCCTGGAAGGTACCGTCCTTGCAGTATGCCTCTTCCTCACTGTCCCAGCGTCTCAGCACAAGGACGGATGTCTGCACGCCCACGTTGGGTTGGAACGCATCCGGGTGCATGTCTACCGAACCCAGGATCTGCGCATGGCGCAAAATCCACTGGCGCACGTAGCCCAGACCCGGGTTGCCCAGGATGCCGTTGGGAATGACGAGCGCCGCCACACCCACGCCGGGCTCAAGCAGGCGGATACACCGCTCGATGAAGAGGATCTCGGGCGGCTGAGATGAGAAGAGCTTGGGTTCCATGCTCCACTCGGCATCTTCCTCGGACCACGACCAGGTGTGTCCAAGGTCGAAGGATTCCAGAATCGCCGGGTCTTCGATAGGAATCTTGGAGCCAAAAGGTGGGTTGGTCATAATCGCCGTAACGCCGTGCCCCGGCTGCAGCGCCTTATTTGCCGCAATGTCGGCGGCGTCCAGGCGCAGCGCCTTTTGCAGTTTGGGTTCAAAGCCCGAGAACGGCTCGAGCGAGTTGGCGTGGAACAGCTGTCCGGTGCCGTCGTTGTTCATAACCATATTCATCTTGGAGGCACGCACTAGGATGGGATCAAAGTCGATGCCCACGATATGCTTGGACAGGAACTCGCGCTTGCGCGCGATCAGAGCCTCTTGCTTGGCTGCTTTGCTGCGCCCGCTCACCTCGACGGAGTCTCTGATCTTCTCAAGCACGTAATTCATGGCCGTGACCAAAAAGCCGCAGGTGCCCATGGCGGGGTCGAGGATGACGTCGTTTTCGGACGGGTCGACCATCCGCACCATCATGTGGCACATGTTGCGCGGCGTGAAGAACTGGCCCTTGTCACCACGCAGGTTGGAGCCCACGATTGTCTCGTACGCGTGGCCCTTAACGTCCACGTCGCTCTCGAGCAGGGAATACATTTGCAGCTGCGCCACGATGTAGGCGAGCACATCGTCGGTTAATGCGATGCGCTCGTCGGCCTTGAAGATGGTCTCGTACGACTGCTTGACGTTTCCAAAGAGTGCCTCGATGCGCTTGCGGCACTTCTTCTTACCCGCGGCGCCCTGGCGCTCGGTTGGCGTGATGTAGAACGTTGGCGTCTCGGAGTCGCGCTCATCCTGGATTTTGCAGAAGATGATCTTGAGCAGTTCAAGGAATGCCTCGGCCTTTTGGATGCCTTGGTTTCCGGCGATGTAGTTGTGACAGCGGCGGAACGAGTACAGCAGCGAGTCACTGGCGGCGGGGCGCAACTGGTCGAAGCGCGGCGCGTCGTCGGGTACCTCGCCACCAGCATGTGGCAGATCGGGCACGGCCTCGGGGCCGCGCTTGCCGGCATCGTCCACCACGTAACGGAAGGTAAGCAACTCGTCGCCGTTGGTCCACATGCCATAGGTCGAGTTCATGCAGGCAGACGCATAGGAGTGCATTTGATCTACGCCGTCTTTTTTGCCTTTGGCCTTGGTCTTGGGGTCTTTGCACTCGACGATGATGTGGATGTTTTCCTGGGTGTGCGCTTTTCCCGGCTCCCAGATGGCGACGTCGACCGCTTTTCGGTTGCTGCCGAACTTGATCGACTCCTCGACCCCGATCTGCTCCTTCTTGTAACCGTACTCACGCACGAGGGACTTTAGGATTTCCTGGCGCACTCGCTCCTCGGGGGTGTCCCTGCGCTGCGTCACGCCGTCGATGAAGTCCAGTATAGTCTCCGGCTGGATGACCGAAGTCTTGCTCACTTGCGACATTATGATTCCGTCCTTCCAACCTTGGTGTTGGTATCAACGCGTGCGGGGCCGCCCGATGCGACGCCCATCTCGCGGCTAATCAAATCTTTAAGAAATCCCTGCTTGTTTTCCTGTGCGGAGAGGAATGACCAAATCTCCTCTTCGGCGGGATAGAACCGCAGACAGAACTGCTGGGTCTTGTCGTGCTTGTACTTACGATCGGCTCGCTTCTGAGCTTCTGACGGCATGGCACCTCCCAAGGACATAGCTTAGCCATAATAGGAATTAGTATAGGTCTACACCTATATGTAGACAAGCAAAATATCACGAATCAGCAGGTAAAGGATGATTTTTAATTAAAGAAATAGAAGCCAACAAATGTAAAAACGGCCTCTAAGACATTGGACGTTTTTACGGTTGAGGAAGGTGGAGCTTGAGAAATGATCCGCCATGAGCGCTCCCTGCCGCTCGTGCATGGAGTGGCAGGGAACTATTTTTGTTGTATGAGACTGCCGTCTCGCAAGGTTGCAATGCCCGATTGGATGTCGACTTCAGTTGGATCAACCATATGCGCTGTTGCCTGACGCTGCGCGATGCCAGACGACGGAGGATGCGTCCTATCACGACTGGTAGTCAGGCACATTCTGGGCTAGTTGCGAACTTGGCTTGGAATGTGTCTGTTTGGCAGAATCGAAATCGCGAGCCATATCACTCGACTATGTGCCACTCAGCTGCCGAAGTGCTTCCAGCGTTGGTGATGCGGCCAGCTTTCCGTAGGCTTTGGAGCAGATAGCTTACATGGTCGCCTTTTTGCTTTGCCGTAAGGTCTGCCGGCAAGGCATGATCCAGCCCTGCGATAATCTCCGCTCTTGAACATGGGCGCACGCGCAGGAGCTCCAAGATCAACTCCTTGAAGACGCTATTGTCTACGCCCTTGTTTCGCACATACTCGCTGTGGGCACCGGTGGCTGCTGCCACCTCGGCTGAGACCGTCAGTTTGGGGTAACGGCCCCTAACGAGGCCTTGTTCGTGAAGCAGACGTGACTGTTCCTTTGTGACGGGTAGTCCCTTCTGAACGAGGTCCAACAGCAGTACTGTCACCAAATCAAGATTTCGATTGCTTGCGAGAAGTCGAGAATAGTCCTCGTTGAGAACCGTACCGTACAGCGTTACGGCAACGCGCCCAATCTCAGATAGATCGTAGGTGGGCATTGGTAATAGGCGGTTGCGCTGAATATCGAAGACGTTGCGAATGCCTATGGCGTTGCGGTCCATCATGCCTGTTTTGTTCATAGCGCTTGAAAGCAGGGGGTTACGGTAGTAGGGCGGCTTGTAGCCGCTCGCGAGCGCGTTCTCTATCGTCTCGGGGATAAAGGCACCCTCGTTCTTGAATATAAGCTTGTCCTCATACTCAAGGACATTGATCTTTCCTGACATCCTGAAATCTTGATGCGCAATAGCGTTGTGGAGAAGTTCTCGAATGACTTCGGGACTGTAGCGATGCGCTTCGGTGGGAAATAGCGTCTCTTCGCGGTCGAAGAAGCGATACTTTTCGTTTCTTATCTTTCCCAGGATACGATCGACCTGCAGAATGAAGGGCGGCTCAAAGTGTTCATAGGCCATAGTGGAGCCGTCGCTCGCGTAGAGCGTCCAAGTGATGCGCGGCTCAATGCCACCCAGAAAGACACTCGATTCCGGTTTGCCCAGAAGAACGAGCGCCGCATTGCTCACGTGGCCGTGGATCACAAGCGCCATCTTGCTAAGGATAGATTCTTCGTCGAGGCTACTAACGGCAGGCTGGCTTTCTCCGAACTTTTCGACGAATTTGGAGCATGCAAAGCTAACTGCATCTGGATCAAGGTCACCGAAGTTTGCCTCGTAGGCAATCTGGCGCGACCAGTCGGGCCGGCTCTGCCCGTAAATGGCGTCGAGTTTGAACTTGGGCATCTCTACGAGGGACTCATTCTCTCGTGACCAAGGGATTCCGTGCCAAGTCGTTGGCGTTGCGAAGCTGCCAGCCGGTATCTGGAAAGCAATGACTCTTTTGTCATCAACCTCAAACTCGTAAATCTCTTCGAAAGTCATGCCGTTGTTGGTGTATTGGGCGATTTCGTGCTTTAGGCGTCGCAGGCCGACACTTGGCGATTGGGGTTCTTTACGGTAGGCGGTTCCCTTTATCTTGCGGTCGTTTGAAATGCCAAAGAAAAGCCATCCGCACTCTGCCTTGCGTAAATTGGCCTCGTTGCTGAGGGCGGAGAAATACCTGCCAATGTCCTCGAAGTCATAGTTCTGCTTTGCTGCCTTGTATTCGACGACCTCGGTCTCGACGTCTGCAATGATGCGCAGAAGTAGGGAGGGCATTTCGCTCGTTTTCCGTATCATGACACTCCATATAATGTAATTTTATCCGCAACTAATGTAATTATATCTCCTGTTACATTAGCCGCCCGTGCATAAGGCTGTAGGCCGACTGTAAGGTCATATATTTCAGTGCATATAATGTCTGTACTTTTAATTTACCTCGCAGATTAGCTGCCAGGGGAAACGGAAAATAATGTGTCTTCTTCTAATGTAATTTCGCATGTAGCTTCGCGGATAACGCGTGAAATTACATTAGTACACGGAACTATTGCCGCCTGCTGCGGTGACGCTGCTGTCCATCTTCGTTGCCCGCTCCAATTCCAAAATGTTAGGTTCATGCCTGCTGCCCATACTTGCACCTGCGCACGGTACAATGGTTGGGTTACGACCAACGTGCCAATAACCAAAAAGGAGCCGCTATGATCGATCGCTATACCCGCCCGGAGATGGGACACATCTTCTCCCTCGAGAACAAGTACGCCATTTGGCAGGAGATTGAGGTCCTGGCCTGCGAGGCTCAGGCGGAGCTCGGCAAGATCGGTATTTCCAAAGAAGAGGCCCAGTGGATTCGCGACCACGCCAACTTTGAGAAGGCGAAGGTTGACGAGATCGAGGAGGTCACGCGCCACGATGTCATCGCCTTCCTGACCAACATGAAGGAATATATCGACGCCGATGTTCCCGAGGGCGAGCCCAAACCTAGCCGCTGGGTTCACTATGGTATGACCAGCTCCGACCTGGGTGATACGGCTCTGTGCTATCAGCTTACTCAGGCGTGTGACCTGATTATCGAGGACGTCAAGAAGCTCGGCGTGATCTGCAAGCGCCGCGCCTTCGAGGAGCGCAATACGCTCTGCGCCGGCCGCACTCATGGCATCCATGCCGAGCCGATGACCTTCGGTATGAAGTTTGGCTCTTGGGCATGGGAACTCAAGCGCGATCTCGATCGTCTTGAGGACGCTCGCAAGAACGTTGCCTTCGGTGCCATCTCCGGTGCCGTCGGCACCTACAGCTCCATCGAGCCGTTCGTCGAGGAGTACGTCTGTGAGCACCTAGGTCTGGTTCACGACCCGCTGTCCACGCAGGTCATCAGCCGCGATCACCACGCCTACCTTGCCGGCGTGCTTGCCACTACAGCGGCCACCTGCGAGCGCATCGCGACCGAGGTCCGCAACCTGCAGAAGACCGATACGCTCGAGGCCGAGGAGCCCTTCCGCAAGGGCCAAAAGGGCAGCTCCGCCATGCCGCACAAGCGCAACCCCATCACCATGGAGAAGGTCTGCGGCCTGTCGCGCGTCGTGAAGTCCAACGCTCAGGTCGCCTTTGACAACGTTGCCCTGTGGCACGAGCGCGACATTTCGCACTCTTCTGCCGAGCGTGTCGCCCAGGCTGATAGCTTCATCGCGCTTGACCATATGTTCCAGTGCCTCATCCGCGTTATCGACGGCCTGCAGCTGTATCCGGCCCGCATGATGACCAACCTCAACAAGACCCGCGGCCTCATCTTCTCTTCTAAGGTGCTTCTTGCCCTCGTCGATACGGGCATCACCCGCGAGGACGCTTACGCTATCGTGCAGGAAAATGCCATGGCCACCTGGCACGAGGTGCAGGATTGTGTCTCTGGCCCCACCTTTAAGGAGCGCCTCGAGGCCGATCCGCGCTGCACCGTCAGCCAGGAGAAGCTCGACGAGATCTTTGACCCGTGGGACTTCCTCACCCGCATTGACACGGTCTTCGATCGCCTGGAGCAGCTGAGCTTCGAGTAGGGTTAGCCTAATTCGACCGCTTGCGGATGCATTTCAACCTTTGGCGCCTTGCCCGTCTTGGGCGAGGCGCTTTTTTTACTGTCGCATATGCGCCCGGGTAATAAAATGAACTTCGACTGCTGTTTCGATGAAAGGGGGCACGTGCCCAGACGCATCAAGCGGGCCACCATCGTCTCGTTCGCGCTCATACTCCTTGTTGCCGTCTGTGCGGGCGCCCTGACGTATACCGTTCGAAGCAGTTCTTCCTCCTCGAATGAAGCCGACAGAGATCTCCCGGTGCTCAAGATTGGCGTTACGGATAATGACCCCTATGTGTATGTCGATACCACAGGCGATTATGCCGGTATCGATATCGATATCGCCCTCGAGGCCTGCAAGCGTGCTGGAATCAAACCGCAATTTGTTGACATATCTTGGAATGATCGCGATCGCCTGCTCAAAAACGGCGATATCGATTGTCTGTGGTGCGACTATTCGCCCAATTATCGCGAAGACGATTATTACTGGACTGAGCCGTATCTGACCGTGACAGTCTCGGTTGCCGCCAAGAAAACGAGTGGTATCAAGGGTTTGGCGTCTCTCGATGGAAGCAAGACCGTTGCGGTGATTGCGGGTTCGGTGAGTGAACGCCGATTGCTTGCCGGGGACCTAGGGATCTCGCCGGATGTGCACATCAAATCATATGGCTCTGCCGAACTCTGCAAAGCTGCCCTGGTCAAAGGTTATGTTGACTGTTGGATGGCGGACGTTCAATCGCTCGACCGGCTCGTCGCGCAGTATCCCGGTGTTTATCGCGTGTTTGCCGACAACGTTATGACAGTTGACCTGGGCGTTGCGTTTGAGAACAGCTATGAGGGGGAGTACGTCAAAAACCTCAATACCGTGCTGTTCGACATGGACCGAGATGGCACGATTGAGCGCATTGTGGACAGTTACAAGGCAGGGGCGACGACAGGTAGGCAAGGAGCGGAATCATGACAAATGATGAGCGCCGCTTGCATCGAAAGCATTTAGTTACCGCGGCTGTCGCCGTTGTGACCAGCATTGTCTTGTTGGGCCTGCTGTATACGATCGGCACGCATCGCTGCCTCGATAAGACGCTTGGGTTTGGCCGGGAAGCCATGGTGTTTTTACAGGCCGCCTGCGAAAAATATGACCGATATGAGCAGGGAAGAAAAACCGAGGCGACGCACAATTTGGATGCCGCGGTCGAGTCGTTTTCGACGTTCTTGCCGCCTGATCGCGTTGAGGTCAACGATGATCGTGTCGAGGAGTACGTCCATACCGAGCACCTTTCGGGAATGCTGGTCATGGACGCCGACGGCCATATGGCCGCTCATTACGATATCGACGGTCGCGATCCGCTGATGCTGTGGCGAGAGGAGCTGGCCTGTTCGTCGGTCGTATCGATGTATCGAGGCTCCAAGGTGTCCTACTCCACCGTCGTTGAGCGTCGCGATGTCGACTTTGCCGTGAGTGCCGTTCCGTACGGTGATGGCGTAGCGCTGGGGTACCGATCGCTTGCGCCCGAGCCCGCCGATGATTATTCGTACACGATCGCCGACGTGCTCGTGAACAACACATTCCATCAGAGCCCAACGGTGCTCGTGATGCGCGATGCACAAATCGTTTCTTCAAACGATTCGACCGTCGATATAACCCTTGCTCGACTTCTCGTCGATAGTGGAATTGACTGGAAAGACGAAGGACTAACACGTGTCGAATATCGGGGGGCTACCTGGTATGCCGTGCGTGCGGCGTATAAGGACTACCGCCTGTTTGCGCTGTATCCCAAATCTGAGGTCATGTCTGGCAGGATCACATTTGTCGCTGCTGGCGTCTTGGTGAGCCTTGCGTTTTGGGTCGTGGTGCTGTTGGCTCGAAATATCGTTAACCACCGCAATTTGGTCGAAAAGGATAAACAGCTCGGCATTATCAATGCCATAAGCGCCATCTACGATTCGACCTTCCTTTTGCATCTCGACACCCTCGAGATCGAGGGGATCAATATGTCGCCGGCGATAGCGAAAATATTTGCCGAGCACAGCGAGGCATATGACTTTATGGACACGGTCTGCCGGGATATCGTGAGCCCCGAAAGCCGCGAAGCGGTTGTGGGACTCGTAGATGTAAGTTCGATTCGTGAACGTATGGAGGGCGTACCGTACTTGGCTGCCGAGGTGCGAGATTGTCGAGGCGCTTGGTACTCGCTACAGGTTGTCCCCCAGCATCGCGATGAGCAAGGCCGGCTGGAGTCGGTCGTCGTGGCGACGCACAACATATCGATGGTCAAGCATGCCGAGGAGCTGTCATATCAAGACAAACTGACGGGGCTTCGCAACCGCAACTATCTTGAATCGCGCGGAGATAGCCTGGTAAACGAGGACTTGCCCGTGAGCGTGATTATGTTGGACTGCAATTATCTCAAGCGGACCAACGACATCTATGGTCACGAGATGGGGGATGAACTGCTGCGACGGACGGCGTCCGTGCTGCGGTGGGTGGCTGGTGCGGATTATCTGCCGATGCGCCTTGGCGGCGACGAGTTTTTGCTGGTTTGCCCCCATACTGACAACGAGTCTGCGCTCGGGCTGGAACAGGATCTTCGTCTCGGTCTTGCCGCGGTAAGCGATGAGGCCCTGACGGTCAGCGCATCGATTGGCGTGGCGACCGTCGAGACGGCTGGAAATACGCTGGCCGATGTATATCGTGTCGCCGACCACAATATGTATCGGGAGAAGCGCACGGTCCACGCACAGGGTGCGGACTGCTAATCTTGCCCCCGCGAGTCCATGCATCGTAGGATGTTGAATCGGTGCTTGCGATCATAAGTCGGCTCAGGCGGGGATAATAGACGTCTGAAATTTCTTTCTGAGAGGGGATCTCAATGATTAGTTTTGACTACAAGCCGCAGGGTGTATGCTCTCGCAATATTCACCTCAATCTCTCTGACGATGGCAGCAAGGTGCTGGGCGTTGAGTTTACCGGCGGCTGTGACGGCAATCTCAAGGCAATCTCCAAGTTAGTCGAGGGTGCTCCTGCCGATCGCGTCATCGAGGTTCTCGCCGGTAATACCTGCGGTATGAAAAAGACCTCTTGCGCCGATCAGCTTACGCGCGCTATCGAGGCCGCTCGCGCCGAGATCGCCTAATGGGTATCGCCGACCACATCAAGAATGGAATATCGCGCCGTGGCTTTGTGCTCGGCGGTGCTGCCGCGGGCGCTGCCACGGTGCTTGCCGGTTGCTCGAAAAAAACGGGCACCAGCGACGATGCCGCCGGCGAGCCGCAGGTTATCAAGGACGATTCGAAGATTGTCTCGATCACTGATGAGTACGAAGCTGTTGATATCGATCTTGAGCCGGCGGCGTCGTGGACGCTGCCGCTGGGCACGCTGCTGTACTACTGCGATGGCGACTACGCCGCCGCGATGATGGCGCCTGCTTCTGCCCTGCATGCCAATACGCTTGGCGTGCTCAACCTGGGCGATGGCTCGCTTACCACATTAATCGAGGATCCTATCGAGGGCACGGGATATGCTTTTTACGATGTCCGTGCCGGCGATGGCGTGTTTGTGTGGGTTGAGATGAACTTTGCCAATTCATCGTGGAAGCTCTACGCTCAAAATCTGTCGGGCGCTTCGCTCTCTGGCGACGTGGCTGAGCTTGATCGAGGTGGCAAGGACTATGATCCGCCCCTGTTTACGGCGTTCGGGTCATCGGTCATCTGGTATAAAATGCCTTCGGCAGGCGGCAATAAAACGAGTAGTGATTCGTTTTGCTATCGTCGCTCGCTTGATGAATCCAAGGCCGAGGTAATTTGGAAATCGATGGGCCGCTTTGCATCGGCCCCGCGCGCGAGCGACGGCATTTTGACCATCTCGCCGCGTGTCCGCAACGACGAAGGCGTCTACTACGGCATAACGGCAATCGATCTGACCGATGGCAACAACACCAAACGTGCCCAGCTAGTCCTTCCCTCGTCAGTCTCGCCTTTCGAGGCCGTATATATGGGCGATACCTTCGTGTTTTCTATCGAGGCGACCTATAGTGGCGTGGGCAGCCTGGGCAACATGGGCACGTATATCGGTAATGAGGGAGGGCCATACCTCTTTCTGTCCCGCGAGCCGCTCGCATGTGCTGCCGGCAAGAAGAATAAATATCTCGTTAAGGTACAGGCATCGCATTTTCTCATCGACACCTCTGCCAAGACCTATGGCTCGCTGCTGTCGCCCGACCGCGCTTTGGAATATGGCGATTATCCAGCTACGGCGGGAAAATCGGACTCATTCCTTACGTACGCCACGGTGCGCAACAGCCAGGGTATACCCGAGACGGTCACCGCACGCCTATTCTCTCTTTAAGCTTAGAGGGGTTAAAAAGGCGCCAACAGGGGAATAAACGCGTTGTAATTGTGAGTACCGCCCGCCGAGCTGCCGCGTCATAGTGGCATCCGGCGGGCTCAGGTGCGTTAAAATGGGCTTGTTCTTAGCTGATTGAGACAGGGGGGCCGTGTTATGGCTTCAGATGCAAAAAAGATTCTGCTGGTCGAGGATGAGAAGGCAATCCGTGACGCCGTCGCTGCCTATCTCGAGCGCGAAGGCTACTGGGTTGTGGGTGTCGGCGACGGCCAGTCCGCGATCGAGGAGTTCGAGAAGCATCAGTTTGACCTGGTCGTGCTCGACCTTATGCTCCCCAAGATCCCCGGCGAGCGCGTTTGCCGCACCATTCGCGATACCTCGGATGTCCCCATCATCATGCTGACTGCCAAGGGCGAGATCGAGGACCGTATTATCGGTCTTGAGCTCGGCGCCGACGACTATCTGATTAAGCCGTTCTCGCCGCGCGAGCTTGTCGCGCGCGTACGCGCCTTGTTCCGCCGTGCCCATCAGGCCGACGAGCCAGCCGTCGAGGTACTCGACTTCGGCGATCTGGTCATCGATATCTCGGGCCACAAGATTTTGGTCGAGGGCAAGGAAGTCGACCTGACGGCTTCCGAGTTTAAGCTGCTCACCACGCTTGCCCGTCACCCCGGTCGCGTCTACAACCGCATGGAGCTGGTCGAGAAGGTGCTCGGCTACGACTTTGAGGGCTATGAGCGCACCATCGATAGCCACGTGAAGAACCTTCGCGCCAAGCTGGGCGATGATCCCAAGAAGCCCAAGTGGCTCTACACCGTCCACGGTGTCGGCTATCGCTTCGAGGCTCCGGCCAAGACCGATAAGTCGGACGAGAAATAGGGAAATCACATATGACACCTGCGCGCTTTGAAATCGGACAAAAGCACAAGCAGGAGAGCGAGGCGGGTTCCAAGGCTAGTTGGAACACGCCTCGTTCCGATTCACGGCCAACGATGAGCTATCCCTCGCGCATGGCACTTGCTTTTGCTCTGACATCGCTCATGACGGTATTGGTGCTGGTGGGCGTGGTCTCTGTTGTGTGGGGCACGGTCTTTTCGGATTACACGCGCTCTAATATCGTCGAAATCGCAAATTCCGCTGCCGAAAAGCTTGCGACGTCGTATGAGGAAAACGGCAATTGGACTGCGGGCGAGCTACGTACGGTCGCGACATCGAGTTTGGTGTCCGACGATTTGGGTATGCAGGTCGTCAACAAGAAAGGCGTTGTCGTTTATGACGACTCATGGCCTTCGGCAAGCGCCACCGCCGATGTACGCGAAAACCAGGCTACGACCGACGAAACGAGCGGCAAGAGGGCATCGCATAGCCCGGTCTCGTCTGCTCCAACCGACTCCGATAGCGTTGCTAACGTCGAGATTGTAACGTCTTCCGGCGAGCATGTCGGACAGGTAAAGCTGTGGGCCATCGGCTCCGACGCTCTGCTCACCAAGGCGGACACTGCGTTTAGGGAGAAGACCTTTAACGCCATGGCCCTCGCCGCGGTTGTTGCAATCTGCATTTCGGTCGTTATCGGATCGCTCGTGTCGCGCATGCTCACCAAGCCGATTCATCGCATCACCAGTACCGCAAAGCAAATCCGTGACGGCGACCTGTCGGCTCGCACGGGCTTGCGCGGCGATGACGAAATCGATCAGCTGGGTGAGACCTTCGATGAGATGGCCACTTCGCTCGAGAAGGATATGAAACACGAGAAGCGCCTGACCTCAGACGTTGCACACGAGCTTCGCACGCCGCTTATGGCCATGCTCGCAACGGTCGAGGCCATGCAGGATGGCGTGTATCCCACCGACGATGAGCATTTGGAGACCGTTGCTTCCGAGACGCGTCGCTTGGCTCGTCTGGTGCAGCAGATGCTCGACCTGTCGCGCATGGAAAACAGCACGGCTCCGCTCAACCTTGAGCCGGTGGACATGGTTCCTTTCGTGCGTTCCATCGTCAATGCCCAGGAGCGCCTGTTTGTCGACCGCGATCTGCGCCTGCGTTTTGCGGACGAGACCCAGGGTCACGACGATGTCGTCGAGGCCGATCCCGACATGATCACGCAATGCGTCATCAACCTCATGAGCAACGCTATGCGCTACACCCCCGAGGGCGGTTGGGTTGTGGTGTCGGTGCTCAGCGACCGCAAACATGTCAGTATTGCCGTTTCGGATACAGGTATCGGTATTGCCAAGGACGATCTGTCGCGCATCTTCGGGCGGTTTTGGCGCGCCGATGCCAGCCGCGCCCGCGAAGCTGGCGGCCTGGGCGTTGGCCTCGCCGTGACCAAGCAGATCGTCGAGCGTCACCATGGCTACATATCCGTGGAGTCGGAGCTTGGAAAGGGTACGACTTTTACAATTCATCTGCCCCGCGAGCACACGGCGGACGCGGCATCTACTACAATGGAGCACTAGCTTTTCGCTATTCGGTGAAGGAGGGGCCGCGTCCCTGCCGCTCCGAGTTTGCGAAAACATGCGGGAAAGAACCCGCATTTCTGTCGTATTTAGGTAAGGAGTGACTCACGTGACAACGATGGAGCGTCGTCCGGATTCCCGTGGCAAGGTTCGTGATATCTACGATGCCGGTGAAAACCTGCTGATGGTCGCCACCGACCGCATTTCTGCGTTCGACTTCATTCTTCCCGACGAGATTCCGTTTAAGGGAGAGGTGCTCAATCGCATCTCGGCATTCTGGTTCGATAAGTTTGCCGACATCGTCCCCAACCATCTCGTTTCCATCGACGCGGCGGATTTCCCCGAGGAGTTTGCTGAGTATCGTGACTACCTCGCTGGCCGCGCCATGCTGGTTAAGAAGGCCCAGACGATTCCTATCGAGTGCATCGTCCGCGGCTATCTGACCGGTTCGGGCAAGAAGACCTACGACGAGAACGGCACCGTCTGCGGCATCCAGCTGCCTGAGGGCCTGACCGAGGCTTCCAAGCTTCCTGAGCCGCTGTTCACGCCGTCCACGAAGGCCGAGATCGGTGACCACGACGAGAACATCTCGTTCGAGCGTTGCTGCGAGATCGTGGGCGAGGACATCGCCACGCAGATTCGCGACCTTTCCCTCAAGATCTACAAGGCCGCTGCCGAGTACGCCGCGACCCGTGGCATCATCATTGCCGACACCAAGTTCGAGTTTGGTGTCATCGATGGCAAGGTCACACTGATCGACGAGTGCCTCACGCCCGACTCCAGCCGTTTCTGGCCCGCTGCCAGCTACGAGGAGGGCAAGATCCAGCCGAGCTACGACAAACAATTCGTCCGCAATTGGCTCAAGGCCAACTGGGATATGACGGGGGAGACCCCGCACCTGCCCGCCGAGGTCATCGATGGCACGTCCGAGCGCTATCGCGAGGCCTTCCAAATCATCACGGGCTCCCAGTTCACAAGCATGAAGGAGAACGCATAAGTGAGTACCCGTAGCGCCACGAACAAGCGCACGCAATCCCACGAAGTTACCGGGGTTGCGCGCAAGTCCGCCGCATCTGCTAAGCCCGCCCGCCAGGCAGCGAGCTCCGTTCGCGTCGTGCCAGCATCATCCAAGGCACGCCGCAAAGAGCTCGAGAAGGGTGAAAACCTGGACGGCCTTTCCAAGGAGGAGAAGCGCGCCCGCAAGGCTAAACAGCGCGCCCGCGAGGATCGCATCTACACGGTGTCGAATATCCTCCTCAAGCAGGATGAGGACTACACCAAGCGCCGTCGTATCTGGTGGGCCGTGCTCGCCATCGGCATGGTACTCGTCGTGGCAATTGGGGCTTCGCTCTACTTCGCTCCCGGCGGCACGGTGTCCAGTCCCGTCCAGATGGTCGGCATCGTTTTGTCCTATGTCATCATTCTGGGTGACTTTATCTACGACTTCGTTCGTATCCGTCCCCTACGCAACATGTACCGCACGCAGGCCGAGGGCATGTCCGAGAACAAGCTCAACGCTCTTATTGAGCGCGCGGCTGCCGAGGAGGACAAGAAGGACTCCAAGAAGAAGTAGCGTTTGTATCCATACATATCGCTAAGATATAAGGCGCGTCGTTTTTGCGGCGCGCCTTTTTACTGTTCTATAGATAGATGGAGTGGCACATGATTCGAGCTGCCCTGACGGTCGAAGAAGCTCTGGAGGGCATGAAGGCCCTGGGGCCCAAGATTAAAAACTACGCGCGCCTGATCGTCCGCAAGGGCGTAAACGTCAAACCCGGCCAGGAGGTTGTCGTTCAGTCTCCGGTCGAGTGCGCATCCTTTGCCCGCGTGGTGGTCGCGGAGGCTTATGAAGCCGGCGCTGGCCACGTGACGGTTATTTGGGCCGATGATGCCGTGACGAGGCTCACGTACGAGCATGTCGATAAAAGCTATTTTGAGCAGACGCCCGAGTGGAAGCGCCTGCAGTTGGATTCCCTGGCCCAGGACGGTGCCTGCTTTATCTTTATCGAGGGTGCGGACCCTGCGGCTCTCAAGGGTATCGATCCCGCAAAGCCCGCCGCGGCTTCCAAGGCAAGGAATACGCAGTGCAAGGTCTTCCGCCGTGGACTGGACTACAACATCAACCCGTGGTGCATCGCCGGCGCTCCGGTCGTGGCTTGGGCGCACGAGGTGTTCCCGGGAGACGCCGATGAGGTTGCAATCTATAAGCTGTGGAATGCGATTCTGCACACCGCGCGCGCCGATGGCCAGGACCCAGAGAGCGACTGGGAACTCCATGACGCCGCATTCGAAAAGAACCTGCGTTTTCTGAACGACAATCGTTTTGACCGCCTGCATTACGCCGCGGCAAATGGAACCGATCTGACGATTGGCATGACGAAGGGTCACGAGTGGGCCGGCGGCAAGGGCAAGACGCCCGATGGGCACCCCTTCTTCCCCAACATTCCCACCGAGGAAGTCTTCACCTCGCCTGATCGTATGCGCGCCGACGGTATCGTGTACTCGGCCATGCCGCTCATTCACCACGGTAACAAGGTCGACGATTTTTGGATTAAGTTCGAGGCCGGCCGCGTAGTGGACTACGATGCCCGCGTGGGCAAGGCGACGCTTGCGAGCATTATTGACACCGACGATGGTGCCGCTCATCTGGGTGAGGTCGCGCTTATCTCCAAGAACACGCCGATCCGCGAAAGTGGCGTTCTGTTCTACGACACGCTCTATGACGAGAACGCTAGCTGCCACCTTGCGCTGGGCGTCGGTTTCCCCGAATGCATCGAGGGTGGGTACGACATGTCCAAGGAGGAGCTCCTGGAGCATGGCGTTAACGTCTCGAGCACGCACGTCGATTTTATGATCGGCACGGACGACATCGATATTACGGGCATTACGCCCGATGGACGTGAAGTTGTGATTTTCCAGAACGGCCAATGGAGTTGGGAATAGTCCCAGACCGTGGTACAATGCCACCCGCGGGCCGTTAGCTCAGCTGGCAGAGCAGGGGACTTTTAATCCCAAGGTCCAGGGTTCGAACCCCTGACGGCCCACCATAGAATAGAAAAGCGACTGGCGGACGCCGGCCGCTTTTTTGTTGCCGCGCCACGGGTTCGAACCCGTCGGGGCGCGGAGCTGAGTAAACGCGTGAGCGTTTGCCAGCGCAGCGCGCGAGGCGCGAAGCGCCGCAGCGGCCGCCCGCGCAGCGGGCCCGAACCCCTGACGGCCCACCCAAAGAAAGGAAAACGAAATGAAAACAGATAGATACGGAATTAGCGGCAGCACATTAAAGATAATAGCAGCCATTTCGATGGTTCTCGATCATGTGAGCAGAATCGTCCTGACCAATGGAATCATGACTCACGCATCGTACAGTCAGATATCAGACGAACAGTGGGCGATTCTAAGCCAAGCTTCGGATGTGCTTCGTGTTCTTGGCAGAATTGCATTTCCCTTATTTTGCTTTTTGATAGTTGAGGGATTTTTGCATACTCATGACATAAAGAAGTACCTGCGAAATATGCTTGTCTTCGCAATCATTACGGAGCCCATATACGATTTCGTTCAAACCGGGCAACTATTTGACCTTCGGCAACAAAATGTTATGTGTGAGCTCCTGCTTTCCTTGGTCTTTTTGATTATTCTGGAAAAGATACAAAGTCTTTCAAAATGGAAAAGGTACATCGCAGAAACTGCTCTGATTGTTTTGACAGCACTGGCAGCTGAATACACTAAACTGGATGGCGGTGTGTACGGCATTCTGCTTGTGGCTGCATTCTATTTATTCCACGACAGCAAGGCCAAGATGTTCTTTGCTGCAGTATGCGCAGTGCTCCTTTCGTCATGCCATATAGTTGGCGGCGGATTCGAGTTTGCTACAGCTAATGTATTTAATCCTGATGTTGCTGCCGCGGTCGTTTCGTTGCTGCTTATCAATCTTTATAATGGCAAGCGAGGGCTGAAGCTCAAATATTTCTTCTACATTTTCTATCCGGCACATCTTGCTCTGCTTTATGGCGTCTCACTTATTGTTTTGAACTGTCTTTAAAAACTCTCAAACAAGTCTCTGAAAGCAGAAACAAATTGACCCTAAGACTGCTTGTGAATTTCCGGAAGACCTGAGAGGTGCGAGGATAGGCAACGAGGGCTGCAGAAAGATGCTTCTCAGTTCTCTGGCGAATCGCACGTATCTGCATGAGGATCACTTCCACACACTCATTAATAACAGTGATAAACACGGCAGATCCTCAAAACATGAGGCTGCGGAGGTCGAACGATGCTTCGAAAGCATGAATGGCAGCGAGAAAATGAGTTCGGAAGCGCCCTCTGGATGATCCAGCATAGAATAGAAAGCGATCGGCTCCGGCTGGTCGCTTTTTTGTTGCCGCGCCACGGGTTCGAACCCGAACTTCTCTATATATAAGAACGCTTGGCGAACAAAACCTGCCTTTTACCGACGGGAAACAAATAGCTGATGATCGCGTCGAAAATGTTGGTGTAAGGGTGACGCCCCAGCGCCCGTTTAACGAAGAACGGCCTTCGTCCTAGAATCTGAAATCACCACAACAACAG
>CABRCR010000011.1:0-80518 GCA_902469435.1 uncultured Collinsella sp.
GCTGTCCGTCTACGGACAGACCAAGGCCGCCGGCGACATCGCCGTGGCCGGCTGCCCGCGCCACTACATCATGCGCAGCTCCTGGGTCATCGGCGAGGGGCACAACTTCGTCAAGACCATGAAGGGGCTGTCCGACCGCGTCACCGACCCCGAGGACGGGCTCGAGCAGGTCACGGTCGTGGACGACCAGCTGGGCCGCCTGACCTTCACGCGCGACATGGCCGAGGCCATCTTCCACGTGCTTGTCACGCACGCCCCCTACGGCACGTATAACTGCACCGGCTCCGGCGCGGTCAAGTCTTGGGCCGACATCGCCCGCGCCGTCTTCGAGGCCGCCAACGGCAACGGCGACAAGGTCGTGCCGGTCAGCACCGCTGACTACTACGCAAATGCCGCCGGCCCCGTCGCCCCGCGCCCGGTCCACTCCGCGCTCGACCTGTCCAGGCTCGAGTCGGTCGGCTTCCACATGCCCGACTGGGAGGAAGAGCTGGGGGAGTACCTCAAGACGCTCGTGTAATGAATCGGTCCCCCAAGGCATCTTGAGAGCCGCTTTTCTTTTGGCATCTGGTGTGTTTGCGGTCGATTTATATGAATTGCGCCGTTTACTTGAGCTGAATCCAACAATTTCCGCTCAAGTCTGCATACTCGATGTGGTCGTAAGCGACCCCGAAATTTATGAGTTTGGTAAAGTGACTTGGGCCTTGAGGTCGTTGTGATCAAAATGAGAATCAAGAATAATCTATTTGATACAGCCTCATATCGCCGTCGGAAATCAGGCATGTGAATCCAGGGGTATCATCGGTGATGTCTAGTATGCCCTTCCATTCATTTGGGTCAAAGTAGCCAACATTTACAGTTTCATCTAGGATAAGTACATATCGTGAGCGTGTATCATTTATCGCCTCGGTGACCTCGTTGCTTTCAGAAGCCTTGCAAAGTGATGTTTTGAATAGCTCATATTCCTTATAAGGCGTAGAGTAAAACTGACGAGAGATTACGTTTATATCGTCAGAGGCATAGAGCCAGATGCTCCCGTCTGAGGGAATATTGATCACAGTCTCATTTCCAACGATTTGTTTTACTTTGTCAACAAATTTTCTTTCCTCAGGTGAGATAGACACTCCTGAAGTTAAGGAGTAGTTGACTTGTATTTGCTCGCAGAGATATCTGTAGTTATTTTTGCTGAATAAAAAAGTTATAGGATATGCGAAAACTATGAGGACGACTGCGGCTAGGATAAACACGGGTATTAATAAATCACCAAGTCTAATCCTGTCACGATTTAACAAAGATCGAATGATTAAGTTAAAGATTTTGCATAGACCGATTGCGGCAAGCGGCGCAGCCGTAATTGCGAGCACTCCATCTAGCCTGATTATCCCTGAGTACCAGAAGCCGCAGATAAGCTGACGAAGCGGATGGTTCAGGGTCATGCATGCGAACGCGATGGCGGCAATTAATACGTAAGATATAGATACCCATCGATATCTGGTGTTTGCGAATGCAACGACAAATCCAATGACCACTAACAGTCCAAGTATTGGTTGCGCATTGGTGGGTTTTCCAAGTTTAAAAAGAAGAATGTTTTTAATGGCTTCTAGTGGTGTTGCAGTCGGTTCTCTATATACGCTGACGATAGGCTGGATAAAAGGCAGGGAATACACTAATAGCCAGAGGCTTACAATTAGACCAAGCGTTAGGGCCGAGGCTAAAAAACGTAAATCGTTTCTGTCGGTATAACGCCCCGCAGTTTTCCAAGAAAATTGGACGATCAATGGGATGCAAATTACACCGGCAGAGAAAATTGCATTAGTCTGTGACCCCACAAGAGCAATGAATGATATTAACAAGAAGATTATCGTGCATGCTGAGGGAGACGGTGTTTTTACTTTCGGCTTTTCAATCGATGTTTTGCTTGAAAGGCAATCGTTTGTAATTAGCTGATAGAACGTAAAGAGGAACCCTGGTAACAGCGCGTTTGACAGTAAATTAGAGTCAAATTGTCCCACAATTAAAAAAGCCCAAGGAAAATAGGAAAATAGACTACAAGTAATTCCACCTGCATAAATTATGCTCTTATCGTTTTTAAAAACGGAAGAAAGGAACAACCATGTAGATAGGGGGTAAACAAATGCGCAGATTATGAAATTGATCGCATTGTGAGCGACGACGATATTCGTATTTGATAATCCGCCCGCAACGGCGGTAATGATATGCCATGCCGCGGGATAAAATATGCCTTGCCCTGTATTCATCAAATCGGGATATTCGGAGGCATGTAGAATTGAAAACCTGCCTGAATCGAGCATTGCTTTTGCGCAAGATAAATGGAAAGTTGTATCTGTCTGCACCGAATAAGATGTGGGTCCGTCTATATTTCGAAGAAATATAATGGCCGTCAGAACTGTTCCCGCAAGCACATAAACTAATAGCGTCAAACTATGACCTGTATTTACAGGCGTCTTTGTTTTTCTAAAAAGCATGAAAAACATGAGACTAATTAATATAGACAATAAATAAAAATGGAATGCAGACATGCTTATGGGATATATCGCTAAACCTAGAAGTATAGATAGCGCAACTGATGCAGTTGGCGAAAAGGCGATTGCTTGCAAGGAGTTTCCAAATAAAGCTCTACCGATGAAATACCCTGGGACTATCAATGTTAAAAGGCCGCAGAATAATGCAGTTATAAAAGATATCCACATGAGTACGGTTTATCCCTTCGGCGATGTAGAGAGAAATATAGTTAATGGGCTTCGCTAGTTAGTGATTTTATAAAGTGACATATCCCCTTTTTGCAAAACCAATTCAAAGCCTGGCGTTGCCTCAGTTATTGAGGTGATTCCCGTCCAGCCTGTCTCCTCAAAGGCCGGATACCATGCTTTCATGGTCTTGACGTTTTTTTCGAGTCTGAGAACATATTGAATATTCTTGCCAGAGACATTTATCCTTGTTGAATTTGAGTTGGTGTAATTGCTGAGATTCGAGCGGAGATCAATCGCCCAGTCGCTCGTGTTTGATTCCGTATAGTTCTCATCGTTGCAGAAGAGTAGATTTAGGTTGGCGACGCCTTTTGCAAAACAACTTCCGTCGTAGGGAATGTTTGCGATTATGGCGTTGGGGCCAGTGGCCGCGGCGACTTGGTTTAGGAATTCAATTTTTGAATCAGTCAGAATTGCCCCTTCGTCAGTACTCGTAAACCCCCGCATGCTTGTTGTCATAGCCGAATAAGGTGTAACGATTTCCGTAATACCTCGAACGACAAAAGAGGGTAGCGCAAATGCAATAAAGAGCACGATGACTGATGCGACGGTGGCGATCTTGCAGCCGTTTGCCATTTTTAAATGTTCGGCGATTGTTTGTAATGTCTTTAACAGTGATGTGAATCCGGAATACGCTATGGGGACTGAACAGAAGGCAAGCATTGCGGCGACTCTGTATGGGTCGGTATACCAAAAGCCTGTCAGTATATGCTTAATAATATTGTTACCAAAACCTGCGGAAACAATATAGAGAGTGACCGCCAATAAACAGGAAAATAGGGGCCAATATGGCTTCTCGTGCAGCAACCGTAAGGCTCCTGCTGCGCATAGAGCGGCTACAAAAACACTAGCTGGTTGAATGGGATATGCAAATAATATGCAGTCAACCATTGCTTGCCAAATGGTGCTTATGGGGCTCCAGTAGTATGAAACCACGCTCTGAAAAGCTGGCATTTTATATATAAGAAACCATAGCAACATAATTGAAGCTGCTGAAGCGAAGCCTATGATCAGTTTTGTATTTCGGTTTCCCATTCTGTCTGCAAGCCGTGTTCCTTCGGTGCGCTTCACGCAGATCGAAACGGTATACGGAATGAGGAAAACGGCACATACAAATATGCCATTCGGCTGAGTGACGCTTATTCCGCCGCAACACAGGATAAATCCAGCAACTTTGGCTGCTCTAGAATTGACCTGCTCGGTCGTTGCGTCGATAAACAAGGCGACTGCAGCCGGCACAAGACACACTGTGGCAAGGTTGGGAAATAAAGGCCAAACGGCGAGCAATACCCAAGGTGACGCAGGCAAAACTAGTGAGACAATTGCGCCGGCAGCATTTCGCGACTTGGACTCATGGGGGAATATTTGACTAATTAAGTAATTGGTCCCTAGCGGTAGTGAAATACCAATAAGAGTGAAGTTAACTATATTCGTGGCAATTCCTACACTAGTCGAAGCAAGTGCGCAGGTTAGAGCTATTGGGATATGCCAACCAAGGGGATAGAACCCGCCTGATTGAGTTAGATAAGGGCTAAGCGATTGGGAGCCGCCTATGCCATGCATAGATACGCTTAAAGTCGACCAATCCGTTGAGTTGAGAAGGCTGCGTATGTAGGCATAGTGACGAATGTTGTCTTCGGATTGCGTTAGATGGGACCAGTCTGCCAAGGAGTGTGAAAAGAACCAATAGGCAAAGACGAAGCCGGTTCCTATGCAAATTAATAGAGGTAAGAAATCCTGTCCATTAGGCTTGGCTATGGAAGGACTTGTCTTCCTAGTTTTTGAAATAACCAAGAAGAATAGAGAGATGCCAATTGAAAGTAAAACTGTGAAACTAAATATGCTAATCGCTGAGATGGCAATATGTAATTTCGAACACAAGATGCCGACTAACACATATGCAAAAATACTCGTTGGAGGCGCCGCTGCGGCAGTCGCTGCTGGGTTGTCAAAGCGGTTGTTCCAAATAATGCAGCCAGGAAGGTAGAGGACTGCAAGCGCAATGAGGAACGCTGTTAGAGGAAACAAAGGGATTCTCCTTTACGGGCTTCTCGGGCAATGAGATTTATCTAATTATACGAAGCGGATGATAGTATTAGACCCGTAGTATTCGTTACGTTAACGGTGGGCTATGTTGAAAAATCCTAAAGTTTCGATTTTGGTGCCGATATGCAATGTTGAGCGCTACTTGCGCGAGTGCCTTAATAGTCTGGTAAGTCAGACGCTTCGCGAAATTGAAATCATCTGCATTAATGACGGATCAACCGATTCATCCTTGTCGATTATTCGCGAATACGAGCGACGGGATGAGCGTATCGTTGTAATTGATAAGCCCAATAGTGGGTACGGCGATTCGATGAACAAAGGCATTGAACTTGCTCGTGGCGAGTATATCGGAATCGTTGAGTCCGACGACTTTGCCTCCCTCAATATGTTCGAAACGCTTTATAAAGAAGCGGCTAAAAATGATCTCGACATCGTCCGTTCAAATTACTATGCCCATCGTACGGGAGAGGACTCGTCGTGCGATTATCTGGTCGAAAATCTTGCTGCCTGCGGTTCGTACGACAAGGTCTTTCATCCAATCGATAATCCGCGCGTCTTTATGTGCCAGCCTGCAATTTGGACAAGCATTTATAAAAAATCGATGATCGATAAGGAAGAAGTGCGTTTCCTGCCTACGCCAGGGGCTTCGTTCCAGGATACGGCTTTCTATTTCAAGGCATTTTATGCAGCAGACAGAGTCAAGCTGCTTAAAGATGGATATCTCCATTACCGCATCGATAACGCCAACTCTTCTGTAAAGAATCAGAATAAACTCTTTTGCGTGTGTGATGAATACGCTGAGGTTTGGGATTACGCCAAACGAGACCACGATAAATTTCAGATTATTAAGTACTGGATTCCCCGCCAACAATACGAGGGCTATCTCTGGAATCTAAATCGTCTTGCTCCTGAGCTGCAACAACGTTTTTATCCAAGATATGTCGAGGAATTTAGTAAGATTAAAGCAGCGGGTTTAATTGATTCCGATCGATTCGACTCGCGCACCTTGGCTCGCTTAAATAGAATGACCAATGATTCTGAGGCTTATTTCTTGGAGCAATATGGGTCCACTGAGCCTAGGCGTTCCATCTTAGTTTGCTGCAACGCGCTTTCGGTTGCGGACGCAAAAACGTCCGTGCGTGCTTTACTCGATAAGTTATCAAATGATGACGAGGTATTTGTTGTCTCGCCTGATTCTGACTCCCTTGTATTTGAGCTTAAAAATGAACTTGAAGGAATGGGCAGACTTCGCAGCGACGCTGACGTTCTTCAGCATCGCCTTCTGGGTCATTGTGATGCGGACGCGTGCCGTGCTGAAAACATTTCTATTGTTGCCCTTGCTGCGAGAGACGCCAATTTTGATGATCTTGCTGCTACCGCTGATGGCGAAGATGTTTATTCGACTGATGGTAAGAACTATGCCCTTCGAGACATTGAGCTGCGGGTCGAGGATTCGTCTACGCTTGTGACGGCTGCACTGCGTGCAATATCGATACTGGATCTAAATCAAATTAAGCGACTCCCGGATAATTGGGCGTCTTTGCTTTGTTCCCCTTGTGCTCTCGAGGCTGGAGCTTTCGACATTGCCATTGATGATGCAAAAGAAATGGCATGCTGTTTGTTTGGCATGTCTGAGCCCTATGAAAAGGTACGGTTGCTTTACGGGCAGCTCCTCTCCGTGTGGTCTTCGGTCCGCAAGGGGTATTCGGCGCTCGATTGGGACCAGGCCTGCCGACTGCGTGAACAATATTACTCCATGGCAAGCGTTGATGCGCTGTTTACTCCTCATGCCCACTCGGATAATTTGCCGTTCTTGTCCGTAGTCGTTCCCGTATACAATGTTAGTAAATATCTTGAAGAGTGCCTGGATTCCGTGCTTCAACAGTCTTTTAAAGATTTCGAAGTGTTGCTTGTTAACGATGGCTCAACTGATGGCTCTTTGGACCTGCTGGAGGCAGCCGCGTCTCGTGACTCGCGTGTGCGTGTCCTGAGCCAATTTAATTGTGGCGCTGGCTCTGCCCGCAATAGAGCCATAGAGCTTGCTAGGGGCAAGCGCCTAATCTTCATTGATCCTGATGACAAATTTGCTACGGATCATGTGTTTTCTGATTTGATTGATGCTATGGACAGATCGGGGGTCCTCATCTGTGGCGGTTCTCTCTTTTTGCTTAAGCCGTCTGGGAAGATTAAATCGGAGTTTTCGTTCGATGAATCTTTCTATCACGTTTCCCGTGAACGAGAAGTGCCTCTCGAGCAGATTTGGACTGACTACGGCTGGATTCGATTCATGTATGATTCTTGCCTATTTGTCGATGGTACGGTTCGCTTTCCTCAGTTGAACTGGTACGAAGACCCTGTCTTTTTCTTGCGTGCGGTGGAGAAGGCTGGCTGCTATAAGGTCGTGCCGGTTGATGTGTACCACTATAGGGTGGGCTACAAAGAGACCGAATGGACCGTTGCTAGAGTCAGAGACATGCTTTGGGGCATGGGGCACAATCTTGCTATTGCTGATGGGCTGAAAATGCGCGAGCTATACGTGACGATTGTCAATCGCTTTAACCGCGACTACGCAGATGCCATTTCAAAACAGATTAAGGATCCGGGAGTTTATGAACAGCTCGTTGCCATTCAAGCTTCCATCAACCATGGGTTGATAAAGGAGTGCTCTGCATACGATGAGCCCTATTATTATCTGTTGCCTTTATATGGTGATCGAAAGAAGCGAGCGGTTGCTGTTGAGAGGCTCGCCCATAGAATTGCTGATTCCAAGGCGTATGTCTCTGTTCAACGTCTTATTTATAAGTTGACTGGACGAGGTTAATTAACTCTACTTCCGATTGCTAATTGGTGATGAGGTTGTTTTAGACATGAAGAATTTTGTTAAGAAACTTCTGCCCGTTTCTTTATCGCGCTTCGCATTGCTTTCGAAGGACGTTGAAGACATTAAGACAAATATGCTAAGGGCTTCTGAGGCGCGCGGCATTCACGATGAGCTGCATTGGGATGTAAGCGTTCAGCTTCTAAATGAAGTTAAAGCACTGAGGGACGATCTTAAATCCCATGACGAGAAGGCCATGCTTTTTGCCTGGGAAGGTTATCGCAAGGAAGGGGAGTCGCTAATCGAAGCCAAAAAGCGCTTCTTCACAACACTCCCTGCTGCCACGGGCAGCTTGAGACTGCTCCAGCTTGGATCGGCTAAGTTGCTGGCTGACTTTGACTCCCTGTGCAGGGATAATGACATCCCATATTTCGCTGCCTGTGGAACCCTGCTTGGAGCGGCGCGCCATAGTGGTTTTATTCCCTGGGATGACGACATTGATCTTGGAATGCTGCGTGAGGATATCGAGTGTTTGATAGGCCTGGTCCAATCTCGCGACCGATTCCGCGTCTCAGTTGCTTTTGATGGATTTGTCCAGTGCCGTCAGGTGAGATTCCAATACGCAGACGAATCTATCCCCGTATTCTTGGACATTTTTATTTTTGACTGGGCGTCAACCGACGATGTCGAGATCTATGACCAACAACTTCAAATTCGTGAGGCAATGGTCGAACGCATGCGCAATGACTCTTGTCTTTCGTCTTGGATCGATAAGTCGTGCGTTCCCGCCACTGATCCCAATATGGGCATCGTCGATTCGTTATTTTCGAATGCGATAAATGAGGAAAAGACAGATGGTTTTGTGTGTGATAGGAACGACGCAAGGGCAGTTATCTGGTCGATCGACAACACCGTTGGCGTTGACAATTTCCATTGGGTTTCGCCGCTAGACGAAATATTCCCTCTTATCGACCTCGAGTTTGAGGGAATGCAAATCAAGGCGCCCCGTAAGTACATGGAATTGCTAACGAAGCATTATGGCGATCCTTTTAACCTTCCAAATGATATCGCTTCCCATTTTAAGCATATTGATGTTGCTGATAACGCTACCGATAGTGCGCTTCGCCGGCTTCTTTATTAATAAATATATGTGCACCCATGTATTGATTACATATAAAACGCTTCGGCACGATCCTGTATGTCCTGGAACGGCCCATTTTGAGGCGGGTGCCCACTCGAGAGAAAGAAGAGTAAAACATGGCGATTTGTGCAATCATTATCGCTGGTGGAGTTGGATCGCGTATGGGGCAGAAGATCCCCAAACAGTTCATTAACGTTGGGGAGAAGCCTGTTATCGTTTACACGCTCGAGGCTTTTCAGAACCATCCGCTTGTGGATGCGATCGAGGTTGTGTGCCTGGATGGATGGGAGCAGGTTCTTCTTGCGTATGCGAGGCAATACAGGATTGATAAGTTAAAGTGGGTCGTTAAGGGCGGGGCGTCGGGCCAAGAGTCTATTCGTAACGGCGTGTACAACCTCGAGGGCAAGCTTTCTGAGGATGATATTTGTATTGTGCATGACGGTGTGCGACCCATGCTCGATCCTGAGGTCATTACTGATGTTATCCGCGTAGCGCAGAGTCACGGGAATGCTGTGACAAGTATGCCCTATAACGAGCAGATTTTCATCATTGATGAGAAGGACCCGGCCACTACCACACAATACATTCCGCGTGAAACGCTCCGTCGTGTTTCGACCCCGCAGGCATACCGTTTCGATCTTCTTGACTCCAAGTATCATGAGGCATTTGAGAAGGGCATGGGAATTGACGGGTCTAACTACACGAACACGATGATGGTTCAGCTAGGCGTGAGACTTAACTTTGCTGCTGGTTCTGACAGGAACATTAAGCTCACTACGCCTGAGAATCTTGAGTTCTTCCGTGCATGGGCTGCTGAGAAAGAAACTCATGATGAATAGATTAGCTTGCAACGAATATGTTGCCGATCTCGATGCTGTATGCAATCTCGCTCTACCGTGGAACGATCTTAGAGGGAGGACGATTGTTGTCTCCGGCGCGACCGGAATGATAGGAGCGTTTTTCATTGACGTTCTGATGCGAAAAAATGATACGACTGAATTAGGTTGCAATATTGTTGCGCTGGGCCGTAGTGCCGAAAAGGCTCGTTTAAGGCTCCCGTACTTTGAGTCACGCTACTTTTCGTTCGAGGAGACTTCTATTGCGTCTGCCGGCTATCGTCCTACTTGCCCAGCGGACTTTGTTCTACATCTAGCGAGTTCCACGCATCCCCGCCAATACTCGTCTGATCCAATAGGGACCATTCGCGCGAACGTCGACGGGCTTCAGAACTTACTAGAGTTCTCTGCCGATAGCGGCGCGAGACTGCTTTTCGCTTCGTCCGTTGAGATTTACGGTCAGAATCGCGGTGACGTCGAACGCTTCGATGAGGGCTATTGTGGAAACATTGACTGCAATACTTTGCGTGCCTGCTATAACGAATCCAAGCGTTTGGGCGAAGCTATGTGTCAGGCATATCGTTCTCAGAGGGGTGTTGAGGCCGTAATCGCGCGTATCGCTCGCGTCTATGGTCCTACACTTTTGAACGAGGATTCTAAAGCTCTGTCCCAATTTATTCGTCAATCTCTTGCTGGTGAAGACGTTGTGCTCAAAAGTGAAGGTACACAGAGGTTTTCTTATTTGCATGTTGCGGATGCCGTTTCCGGTTTATTGCATGTGATGTTGCTTGCCATCGATGGCGAAGCATACAATCTTGCCGACAAAGGGTCCGATATCGCATTGAGGGATCTTGCCAGGCTTGTTGCCGGCGTCGGCGGTGTCGATGTTGTCTTTGATCTGCCCGATGCTCAAGAGGCGGCGGGCTACTCGGTGGCTACTTTGGCTCTTATGAATGGCTCAAAAGCCCAGGGCCTGGGTTGGAAGGCTCGCTATACTATTGAGGATGGTTTGCGGTCGACGGTGGAACAGATGCGCAAGATGGGTTGGGTGACATCGAGCTAGTTGCCCTGGAAGACCGGTTTGTGACAAGTCTGTGACTCGAATCAAAATGCTGATACTTGCGCTGGGTTGTTTTAGTATCGTTTGCTTCCCGAAGGCCCAGGGCTTGCAATCCGCTCATTGGAGTCATTTAAGAAACAGGAAGAACGTATGATTTTTAAACTGGCAAATATAATCCTTCAGGTCGATAAACATGCGACCATGTACCCCGAGCTCTACTACCGCGTTCTTTCCGGCGACGTCTCGTATGACGATGGTATTAATTCACTTCACATTAATGGTAACGTTGATTTTTTGACGTATGTAAATGGACTATCTGCTGGCAAATGGCATCAGTACGCGTCTGTTGACAGTGTTGTTCTGCGTATGACTTTATTTGGCTGCGGCCGTGTTGTCGTACATGGGGTTAGGGCTAGTGAGCTGGATTCTATCGAGCTTAAATCGGCTTCTTTTGCATGTGGTCAAGCTGATCCGTGTGCGCTCGAGATTGATATTAATACGTACGGATACGATTTAATTGGATTTAATGTTGAGAGTGATGAAGGCTGTTCTGTTGACCTTTTGAACGCCTCTTATCTGACTGATGTTCCCGAGGACTCAATTAACCCGATCAATCTTGCTCTTTCTACCACCACATTTAAGAATGAACAGTACATTCTCCCTAATATCGAGCTCGTTAAATCTGGCATATCTAACGAGGACGGTCCAATTCACGACCACTTCCACATGTTTGTTGTCGACAATGGGCAAACCCTCGATTCTGCATCGCTTTCCGACGAGTTGGTCACTGTTCTCCCGAATTCC
Source organism: uncultured Collinsella sp. (assembly GCA_902469435.1). Lineage (GTDB taxonomy): Bacteria > Actinomycetota > Coriobacteriia > Coriobacteriales > Coriobacteriaceae > Collinsella. The sequence goes on from CABRCR010000011.1 coordinate 11,471, forward strand.
AACACGGGCGGCTCGGGAGGCTTTGCACGCGGGATGATGGCGGCTACTGAAACTCCTGATCAGTTCACCCATATCATTTTGATGGATGACGATGTCTCCATCATGCCCGAGAGTTTGATCCGCACGTTCAATCTTCTCTCCCTTGCTAAAGGTAAGTATAAGGATGCCTTTATTAACGGAGCTATGCTCTCAATGGAGGACCCTACTCGTCAGTTTGAGGATGTCTCGTATGTGGCGACTACCGGCGCTTATCGTCGCGTAAAAGAGGATCTGAATGTTGGCAAACTGTCTGATATCCTCGAAAACGAACGTACAAACGTCGAGGTTGACCAGGCTTACGGAGCCTGGTGGTATAGCTGCATTCCGGTGAAGGCTATCGAAAAGAACGGCCTTCCCATGCCTTTCTTTATCCGCTGTGACGATGTTGAGTTTGGCATACGCAATAAGCCTATCTACATGACCATGAATTGCATTTGCGTGTGGCATGCAAGCTTTGAGGGGCGTTTCCGCGCTTCGGTTGATTGCTACCAGTACTTCCGCAACTTCTTCGCCATGATTGCTCTCGATGATTGTGCTGATGAGAAGATGTTTGTCCTCCGTATTCAGCGAGGGGTACGTCAGAACTTGCGCGATATGGACTATCAGGCTGCCGAGTTTATTCTCGATGGCTTTGAGGATTATCTGCGTGGCCCTGAGTATCTCCAGAAGCTTGATGGCGCCGCGACGATGATCGGTAAGGGTAAGTTAAACGAAAAACTGATTCCTGTTTCCGAAATGGATCCAGAGCTTCTTCGCAAGGCTGGGGTTACGGAGCAAGTGCTCGCTAATGTTAATCTGGAATTCCATCCTTCGAAATTTATGAAGTACTGGAGATCAATTCCTTACGACAAACACTATCTTCCCGATGCGCTGTTGCGCGGAAAGCCCGGCTATGTGGTCAAGAACGGCAGCTGTACGCTTGAGGGCAACTCGACGCGTTGCAAGACGCTGGTGTTTCTTGATCCGACCCGCGAGAAGGGGTCGGTCCGCATGATGGATCGAGCGCGGTTCAAGAGTATTCGCCGCCGAGAGCACGAATTGATGGCGCGATATCGTAAAGAGGGCAAGAGCGTCAGGGTCGCATGGAAAGATGCCATGCCGTACATGACTTCGCGAGAGTTTTGGGAACAGTATTTAGGTCTTAAATAAGAAGAGGTCCGGATTAGGTCCGGACCTCTTCTTATTTTGAATAGGTTTTATAGGCTTGTAGCTCCCATTGCTTTCGTTCAACCTTCGCAACTGAGTCGAGGATAAGTCCCGTTGCCAGACTTAGTCCGCATAGGAACATAAACGAGACGGCGAGCATAGCGGTGGGGAAGCGAGGGACTAATCCGGTTTGGAAGTACTCTGCGACGATTGGTATACCGAGAGCGAGCCCAACGATGGAAAAGATGATCGCGATAAGACTGAAGAACTTGAGGGGACGATAATCCTTAAAGAGGGTCCCAATCATTGCTATGACTTTAATACCGTCGCTAACTGTGTTGAGCTTAGACTCGGAGCCTGCGGGCCTATCTCGATACTCTACCGGCACGTCTTGAATGCGCCAGCGGTGATCGACGGCGTGGATGGAGAGCTCGGTTTCGATCTGGAAGCCCTCACTCAAAACGGGGAAGGTCTTGACGAAGGGTTTGCTCATGGCTCTATAGCCGGTCATCACGTCGTCAAAGCTGTAGCCATAAATCCACTTGATCATGGCGCGAACAAGATTGTTTCCAAACCCGTGAAATGCTCGTTTATTCTCTTCAGCATAGGTGCCGTTTGACAGGCGATCGCCAACGGTCATATCCGCTTCGCCGTTAAGGATGGGCTCACAGAGTGGCTTGGCGGCCTCAGCGGGGTAGGTATCGTCGCCGTCGACCATTAAGTAGCACTCGGCGTCGATATCCCGGAACATTTGGCGGCACACGTTGCCTTTGCCCTGCCTGAGCTCGTGGCGCACCGTGGCCCCGTGCTGCTTGGCGACATGCGAAGTGTCGTCGGACGAGTTGTTGTCGTAAACATAGATAACTGCACCTGGCAGCTCTCGATGAAAATCGTCGACAACTTTGCCAATCGTCAACGCTTCGTTGTAACAGGGGATAATGACTGCGGTATTTGAATAGTCCATATAGGACCTCCTTTAATGACTCATCCGGTCGAAAGTATACCTATCGCCTGCCCCTTTGATTAGATATGGGTTAGTTCTCCAGATTTGTTGCTGTGGGTTATCGCCTGCGCTGGAGGGCTATACTTTCCACTGTTATGTTTTACGAGACAAGGAGATGGTCCGTGGCTGACAACGTAGAGAGTCAGAAAGCGGTGGCTAAACCGGCCTCTCACGCTAAGAACGATATCGAAAAAGACAAGTTTATCCTTAAGCAGCTTGTTACCAAGGACTTTAAAATTAAGTACCGCCGCAGCGTTTTAGGCGTTGCGTGGTCTGTCCTCAACCCGCTTCTTATGATGATTGTGATGTCCATTGTGTTTTCGACAATTTTCGGTCAGAGCCGCAATGGGTCCATCACGCCCGAGATGTATCCACTGTATCTAATTGTAGGCAACATTACCTTTTCCGTAATGTCCGAGTCGACGAACCAGGCGCTCATGTCCATCATTTTGGCGTCTTCTCTGCTCAAGAAGGTTAAGGTTCATCGGTGGGTTTTCCCGGTTCAGAAGGTGCTTTTCTCTTTGGTGAACTTCGCGTTTTCGCTGGTTGCCGTTGCGCTGGTCATGCTCTGGTTCCACGTGGTTCCCACCTGGCATTTAATTCTGTTGCCGGTTTGCTTGCTGTTGCTTATGTGCTTCTGTATGGGTCTTGGTTTGATGCTGTCGGCATTGGCGGTCTTTTTCCGCGATGTTATGCACCTGTGGACCGTCGTTATCACCGCCTGGATGTATCTGACGCCCATTTTCTGGACGACCGATTACATCAGCCAGATGGCACATTGGATTCAAGTGCTCGTGGTTGTCAATCCCATGTACAACTACCTTCAGTTTATGCGTGACATCTTCCTGTTTAATACCGTACCGTCTGCTTTCACGTTTGGCTTGTGCGTTGCTTGGGCCGTTGCTGCTCTTGTTATTGGCTACACCGTGTTCCACAAGACCGAGCACAAGTTCATTCTCTACATCTAAGGAGTGCTGTTCATGACTGAGTCTGCTATTGATTACAGCAAGCAGCCCCTTGCTGTTGAGGTTAAAGACGTCACCATGATCTTTAACATGGCGTCCGAGTCGCTTACGAACCTCAAGGAGTACTTTATTAAGCTCGCCAAGCATGAGCTGTTCTTTGAGGAATTCCGTGCGCTTAAGCACATTTCGTTTGATGTACATCGCGGCGAGGTCGTTGGCCTTGTTGGCACTAACGGTTCCGGCAAGTCTACGATGCTCAAGATCATTGCTGGCGTTTTGGAGCCCAGCGAAGGCGAGGTTAAGGTCCATGGCAACATCGCGCCGCTGATTGAGCTCGGTGCCGGCTTTGACCCGGAGCTCACCGCGCGTGAGAATATCTATCTGAACGGTGCGCTGCTTGGCTATACCAAGGAGTTTATTGACGCCAATTTTGATGGGATCATCGAGTTCGCTGAGCTCAAAGACTTCGTTGATATGCCTCTGAAGAACTTCTCTTCGGGCATGGTTGCGCGTATCGCCTTTGCCATCGCCACAATTACCGAGCCCGATATCCTTATCGTCGATGAGACGCTTTCTGTTGGCGATGTCTTTTTCCAGCAGAAGTGCGAGCGCCGCATTCAGCACTTTATTGAGAGCGGCGACGTCACGGTTCTGTTCGTTTCTCACTCCATGGAGCAGGTTGAGCGTATTTGCCAGCGTGCCGTATGGATTGAGAAAGGAGATCTACGCATGGATGGTCCCGTGGATGAGGTCTGCAAGGCGTACCATGACCAGTTCAAGTAGGTTATAATTTATTAGCCGTGTGAACTTGTACCCGCTTGGACGCGCGGCTTTATGCTCCATTAGCTCAGTTGGATAGAGCAGGGGACTTCTAATCCCAAGGTCGACGGTTCGAATCCGCCATGGAGCACCAGAGAGTTTTTGAAGACCCGGTAATAATGCCGGGTCTTTGCTTTTTGGGGCGTCTGGGCGTGCTATTGTTTAAAAACAGGCCGCAAGACATGGGGATGACTTGCGGCCCTATTTGTTCATTTGGACTGTGGCGCGCTTTCATCGTCACATAAAGATGCCCGGTGCAGCATTCGCGCTGCACCGGGCATTCTGTTTCCTTATGGTGGCTAGCTAATGCGCCTTTGTTTCTACGCCTCAGTCGGCTCCACGCCCAGCTCGTTGCGGACGAGCTCAAAGGCCGCGGCGATGGCCTTGTCCATGTCGTAGTACTTGTAGCCGCCCAGACGACCGGCAAAGATCACATCGCCCTCCTGCGCTGCCAGCTCCTCGTACTGCCTGTACAGGGCCTCGTTCTTGGCGTCGTTGATGGGGTAGTAGGGCTCGTCGCCGGGCTTCCAGTCGGCCGGGTACTCGCGCGTGATGACGGTCTTGTCCTGCGTGCCAAACTCAAAGTGCTTGTGCTCGATGATGCGGGTGTAGGGGATCTCGCGCTCGGTGTAGTTGACCACGGCCACGCCCTGGTGGTCTTGCTCGTCGAGCGTCTCGGTCTCGAAGCGCAGACTGCGGTACTCGAGCGTGCCCAGCTTAAAGTCGTAGAACGCGTCGATGGGGCCGCAGTAGATCGTCTTGGCGGCGATATCGGGCTCGGCGGCAATCAGCTCCTTGTACTCCACGCCGCAGCGGACCTCGACGCCCTCGAGCATGTTGGCGACCATCTTGGTGTAGCCGCCCATGGGGATGCCCTGGTAGCGGTCGTTGAAGTAGTTGTTGTCGTAGGTAAAGCGGCAGGGGAGGCGCTTGATGATGCTCGCGGGCAGGTCCTTGCAGTCGCGGCCCCACTGCTTCTCGGTGTAACCCTTCACGAGCGTCTCGAAGATGTCGCGGCCGACGAGCGACAGCGCCTGCTCCTCGAGGTTCTGCGGCTCGCCGATGTTCTCGGCGGCCACCTGCTCGGCGATCTTGGCCTTGGCGTCTGCCGGCGTAACGACGCCCGGCCACATCTTGGCGAAGGTGTTCATGTTGAAGGGCATGTTGTACATGTTGCCGTGGAAGTTGGCGACCGGCGAGTTGACGTAGTTGTTGAACTCGGCGAAGCGGTTGACGTAGTCCCAGACGTCCTTCATGGAGGTGTGGAAGATATGAGCGCCGTAGCGGTGGACCTGGATGCCCTCGACGTCCTCGGTATATATGTTGCCGGCGATGTGGTCGCGGCGATCGATGACCAGGACCGACTTGCCGGCGCGCTTGGCGGCATTGGCGAAGACGGCACCCGAAAGGCCGGCACCGACGACAAGGTAATCGTACTGGGACATGGATATGCTCCTTTGTATGTCAATTGGACTGTTACTTTAGTTTAGGGGCAAACGCTTCTGACTCATTTCCCCCAATGATTAGTGTAGCAGATACCCTTTCAGCAGCTCCAGCGCGTGAGCGTAGCCCTGTAGGCCCTCGCCGGTGATGGTGGCGAAGCAGGCCAGGCGCGCGTAGCTTATCTGGCGGAAGTCCTCGCGCGTCTCGACGGCGCTGATGTGGACCTCCACGGCTGGGATGGCGACGGCCTTGAGGGCGTCGAGAATGGCCACGCTCGTGTGCGTGTAGGCCGCCGGGTTGATGACGATGCCGTCGACCTTGCCGTATGCCTCCTGGATCTTGTCGACGATGCAGCCCTCGTGGTTGGACTGGAAGACCTCGACCTCGTCAAAGCCCTGCCCAGCGCCTGCCTCCTGGCAAATTTGGACCAAGCGGTCGTAGTTGTCGCTGCCGTAGATGCCCGGCTCGCGAATGCCGAGCATGTTCAGATTGGGGCCGTTGATGACGAGTGCTTTCATGGTTGCTTCCTTTGTGGTTGGGCGGGCGGAGAGGCGAAACGGAAAACCACCACAAAGGTGCCTGTCCCTTTGTGGTGGTTTTTGTTAAAGAGCGGGTGGGAGGGTGTCGAGGACAGCAGCCGCGGTGTTGGCGGCGCAGTCGCGTGAATCGATGATGTAGTCGGCCCAGGCGCGGTAGCGTGGCATGCGTTGTTCGGCCAGCTTATCGATGCCGTCGCGCGCGGTGATGGGGCGGCCCTTGTGGGCGAGCTCGTCGAGCTTGCGGTTGAGCATCACAATTTGGCTGTTTTGGTGCAGCAGCGGATAGTTCTCGTCACGAGTGACCACGCCGCCGCCGGTGGAAAGCACCAGGCCGCTGCGCTTGGAGATGTCGGCCAGCGCCGCCGTCTCCTGTTCGCGGAACGCCGCCTCGCCGCGCTCGACGATAAAGTCGGCGCAGGGCATGCCCAGGCGCTCCTCGAGGGCGCGATCCAGATCGATGTGCTCTCGCCCCGTGAGCAGGGCAATCTGCTCTCCCACACGGGTCTTGCCCGAGCCCGGCATGCCGATCAGCGCGATGTTCTGTTCGCGGCGTGACAGGCGCTCCGTTACGTCCAGAATGCGCTCGCGCGGAGTGACCTGGCCGGTGTAGCGCTCAACGGCTTGCGCCGCCTGGGCCACGAGCATGAGCAGACCGCCGATGCAGGGGATGTCGCGGCGCTCGGCCTCGAGCATGAGTCCCGTGCGAGCGGGGTTGTAGACAATGTCGATAACGCCCTCGAGCGCATTGAGCCCCTCGAGTGTGCAGGGGGCGTCGGGACAGTGGGGGAACATGCCGGCGGGCGTGCAGTTGACGAGCAGTGCGGCGTCGGACTGCTGCGCGATGTTGTCGTAGTTGACTTCGCTCGTGCGGCCGACCGGCACGACGATGGCGCCCAGGTCGCCGAGCACCATGCTGGCAGTGGTGCCGGCGCCACCGGTGGCACCGAGCACGAGGGCCTTCTTGCCGGCGACCTCAACGCCCAGCTCCTCGACTAGGCACTGAAAGCCGAAGTAGTCGGTGTTGTCGCCGCGCAGGCGGCCGTCGGGCAGGCGCGTGATGGTGTTGACGTTTCCCATACGCTCGGCGAGTGGACTCAGCTCGTCCAGGTATTCCATGACGGCGCGCTTGTAGGGGATGGTCACGTTGGTGCCCTCCCATTCGTCACCCGTCATAAAAGCCTGGAGGTCCTCGGGCTCGCGCTCAAATCGTACGTACTCGAGCCCCGCGAGCTCCTTGTAGATGGTCGGGGTGTAGCTGTGGCCCAGCACGCGGCCCAGCACGCCGTAGGGGCGGGTTGCGGCGACATCGGTCATCTAGAGCACCTCCGTGTAACTGCCAAAGAAGGTGAAGCTCTCGCACACGTCGTCGATGGAATCGAGCAGGTCATCGAGGGCCTTGCTGCCAAAGGGGCAGTCCAGGTCAAAGTAGAACATAAACTCAAAGTCGTGCCCGGGGATGGGGCGGCTCTCGAGCTTGATGAGGTTGATATTGAGCGCGTAGAAGCGCTCGAGTACGCGATAGAGTGCGCCCGGCTCGTTGGCCGTGGTAATCATGAGCGAGGTGCGGTTGGCGCCGGGGTAGACGCGTGGCTCGCGGCTGATGACGACAAAGCGCGTGTAGTTGTTGTCCGAGTCCTGGATGTTGGGCTCCAGTACCTCCAAGCCGTAGAGTGCGGCGCAGCTGCGCGATGCGATCGCGGCAACATCGGTGCGTTCGGAGCTGGCGACCATCTCGGCCGACATGGCCGTGTTGGGGTACTTGGTGGCGTGCAGGTCGTGCGCCTCGATAAAGCCGGCGCATTGGGCAATGGCCTGGCCGTGGCTGTAGACCTCGTGCACGTCCGCAAGCTTGGCGCCGGGCTTGACGAGCAAGTTGTGGTCGATTTTGAGGCGAAGCGAGCGCACGATGTGGAAGTCGAACTGGGCGAGCAGGTCGTAGACGGCGTTGACTGAGCCGGCGGTGGAGTTCTCGATGGGCAGCACGCCAAACTCGCAGAAGCCGTCGCGCACGGCGCGCATAACGCCCTCGAAGGTCTCGAAGAACGCAATGTCGGGCACGTCGAAGAGCTTGCACGCGGCTATCTGGCTATAGGCACCTTCCACACCCTGGCAGGCAACGGTGGCCGTTTGAGGGAAGGGCGTGTCGGAGGCTGCAGCCGTGGCATGGGCCTTTTGCGACACCGTGATGCCCTTGAGTTCGTTGATGTAGCGCTGCTGCTCGGCCTTGCTCATGCTCATGAGGAGACGGAACAGGGTGATGGTCTGCGCCTCGTAGCGCTCGGGCGCGCGGCTGGCGAGGTCGTTGAGCTTGGAGCGCTCACGGGCGGGGTCGAAGACGGCCTTGCCCATCTCGATTTTTGACTTGGCGACCTCGGTGGCAATGTCCATGCGCTCGACAAAGCTGTTGAGGAGCGTGGCGTCGATGCCATCGATGGCCTGGCGGATGTCAGCAAGGTCCATGGAGACCCCTTTCACGTGTCGGGGGATGTTGAGGGGTGGGTAGTTAGCGCTGGGCGGCGTCTTCGAGGAGGGCGTCCCAGATGGCAAGGGCGGCGGCTGCTTCGGCTACGGGGACGGCTCGGGGGACGATGCAGGGATCGTGGCGGCCGTGGACCGAGAGCTCGGCATTTTCCATAGCGTCCATGTCCACCGTCTGCTGCTCACGACCAATGGAGGGCGTCGGCTTTACGGCCATGCGCCACATGACGGGCGCGCCGGTCGAAATACCGCCCAGGATGCCGCCGGCGTTGTTGGACTCGACCTCGATCTCGCCGGTCTCGGCATCGATGCGATACGGATCATTGTTCTCGCTGCCGCGCATGGCGGCCACGGCAAAGCCCATGCCAAACTCCACGCCCTTTACGGCTGGAATGCCAAACGCGATTTGCGCGATGCGGTTCTCGATGCCGTCGAACATGGGGTCGCCGATGCCCGCGGGAAGTCCGTAGATGCCGCACTCCACGATGCCGCCGATGCTGTCAAGCTCGTCGCGCGCGGCTAGGATCTCCTCGCGCATGCGGCCGGCTGCGGCGGCGTCAATGCACGGCAGATCGTTCGTAAGGATCGCCTTGCGGTCGGCCTCGCGATAGACTATGTCGTCCATCGGCAGGTCGGAGATGCCGCCGATCTGCGCCACATGCGCCATCACTTTAATGCCGCGGGCCTCGAGTGCCTGCAGCGCAATGCCGCCGGCGATGCACAGGGGTGTCGTTAGGCGGCCGGAGAAGTGTCCGCCGCCGGCGACATCGTGCATGTTGTGATACTTCACGCGCGCAGGGAAGTCCGCATGTCCGGGACGGGGCTTGCGGCGCAGCTCGGAGTAATCCTTGGAGCGCGTGTTGGTGTTCTCGATAATCGCGGCGATGGGCGCGCCGGTGGTATGTCCATCGACAACACCGGCGATGATGTGCGCGGCGTCGGCCTCGCGGCGTTTGGTTGCGGTCTCGTCGCGACCGGGGGCGCGACGGTCGAGGAAGGCCTGCAGCTGCTCCTGGTCCACGGCGATGCCCGCCGGAATGCCATCGAGTGAGCAGCCGATGGCGGGGGAGTGCGACTGGCCGAAGATGCTTAAGTGCAAGACGTTGCCAAAGGTCGAGGACATGCTATTCCTCCTCGAGTGTGACCTTGCCGCCCAGCAGGCGGTAGTGGTCGAAGAAATCGGGATAGGACTTGTTGACGGCCTCGGCGCCGTGGATCACGACCTCGCCGGTGGCGCGGCTCGCGGCGATAGCGGCCATCATGGCGATGCGATGGTCGTTGTGCGAATCGACCTCGCCGCCGGTGAAGGCATCGACACCCTTGATGATGAGGTCATCGCCGGCAATGCGCACCTGCGCGCCCAGCGCGGTGAGCTCGCGGGTGGTGGTGACCAGACGGTCGGATTCCTTGATGCGCAGACGGGCGCAATCGCGAATAAAGGTGCGGCCCTGTGCCAGCGAGGCCACGGCCGAGATGACGGGCACCAGGTCCGGAATATCGTGGGCACTCATCTCAAAGCCGGCGAGCTTGTCGGACTGCACGGTGGCGGCGTTGGTGGAGCGCACGATGCGGGCGCCAAAGCGCGAAAGCGCGGCAAGCACGTTACGGTCGCCCTGTGCGGAGCTCAGTGACACGCCCTCGACGGTGATTGGGTCGGTGCCGATGGCACCGGCGCACAGCCAAAAGGCGGCGTTGGACCAGTCGCCCTCGACGGCTACGCTGCCGGGCGTGCGGTACGAGCCGCTGCTCACGCGGAAGTTCGTGACCTCGGGCTGGTCGTCCTTGGCCGGAATGCGCTCGACGTTGACCTCGACGCCAAAGGCCTTCATGGCCTGTATCGTCAGGTTGATGTAGGGGCGGCTCTCGATGAGGCCGGTTACCTGCACGCAGGAGGGCTGGGCCAGCAGCGGGGCTGCCAGCAGCAGGCCCGAGATGTACTGCGAGCTCACGTTGCCCGGAAGCACAAAGGTGCCCGGGCGCATGCGGCCGCTCGTCTTGAGCGGAAAACCGCCCAGACCCTGTAGGTCGCAGCCGGCGGCGATGATCTCGTCCGAGAGCGGGGAGAGCGGGCGGGCGCCCAGGCGGCCCTGGCCTACGAAGGTGGCATCCGCACCCAGCGCGCAGGCGACAGGCAGCATAAAGCGCAGCGTGGAGCCACTTTCACCGCAGTCAAGCGTGCCGCCGGCAAGGGCCTTGAGCAGGCCAAACTCAACACTCTTCATGGTGGGGTGGACCTGGAAGCCGTCCTCGACGGTCTCGATGCGAGCACCCAGTGCCGTAAGGCAGCGCACCGTGGCCTCGATGTCGGCGCAGGTGGTGTTGCAGGTGACGTGCGTCTCGCCGTTGGCAAGCGCGGCGCAGATGATGAGGCGATGCGCCATCGACTTGGACGCGATGGCGGGAACGGTGCCCTTAAGCGGGGACGGGGTGATGCGGGCTAGCATGCGGATGCGTCTCCCTTCTGGCCGAGGCCCTCGGCAATGAGTTCGTGGAAAGTGGAAAGTGGCGTGCGGTCGATGCTGCAGCGGCCAATGCCGTGCGGAATCACCAGGTCGATGGTGTCGCCCGCGCGCTTCTTGTCGTGGAGCGCCTCGGCAAAGACGGCATCGGCATCTAGGTCGCAGCGGGTCTTGAGGCCATGGCGGGCGCAGAGTTCCTCAATACGACCGGGCAGTGCGGCATCGCAAACGCCGTGCAGGGCCGCGGCGCGCGTGATGATGCCCATGCCGATCGACACACAGTTGCCGTGTCCGAGCTCAAAGTGCTCGCAGGCCTCGACGGCGTGTCCGGCGCTGTGTCCAAAGTTGAGGAGCTTGCGCTGGTTGGTTTCGCGCTCGTCGGCGACGACCACGGCGCGCTTGATGTCGATATTGCGGGCGATGATGAGCGCTACGCGGGCCACGTCGCGGTTGAGCAGCTCCAGCGTGAGCGGGGTCTTCTCCAGCTCGGCGAAGAGCTCCGGGTCGGCGATCACGGCGTGCTTGACGACCTCGCCGCAGCCGTCAGCGAACTGCTCGGGCGTGAGGGTCGCCAGGCATCCCACGTCGGCGATAACCACGCTTGGCTGCCAAAAGGCGCCGGCCAAGTTCTTGCCGGCAGCCAGGTCGATGGCGGTCTTGCCGCCCACCGACGAATCCACCATGGCGAGCAGGCTCGTCGGGATCTGCACAAACTTGCAGCCGCGCATGTAGGTGGCGGCCACAAAGCCCGCCACGTCGCCCACGACACCGCCGCCGAGTGCCACGATCACGTCGGAGCGCGAAAGCTCGTGCTCGGCCACAAACTCCAAAATGGCAACATAGGTTTCGGCGCGCTTATGGGCCTCGCCGGCTTCGAAGGTGCAGATGCTCACCTCGTAGCCTGACGCCTCCAGGCTCTGCTTAACGGGCATCTGATAGAGCGGGCCCACGTTGGTGTCCGTCACGATGACGGCGCGGGTGCCGCCGGCGGTGGTGCGGACGAGCGGACCTGCCTGCTCCAGCAAAAACGTGCCCACATGCACCTGGTAGGGGCGTGCGGTGTCGATATCGATAGTAATCGCCATAAGCTTCGGTCCTTTCGACCTGGCGTGATGGGTGGTCTAGTGGGAGGCCTCGTCGTCGAGCGCGCGCTTAATGCGGTCGCCCTCGGCAAGGAGATTCTCCAGATAGCGCTGGTCGCGGTCCTTAAGGGCGCGGCTGTAGGCGCCAAGCGATTCGATCAGATGGTCGATCTCGAAGGCGAGCGCATCGGCGTCGTCGATCATGAGCTCGGACCACATCTGAGGATTGAGGTGTGCCACGCGGGTGAGGTCGCGGTAGCTGCCGGCCGAAAAGCCGTGGTGGACCTGAGCGGTCGGGCTCTTAACATAGGCGTTGGAGACGACGTGCGCGAGCTGGCTCGTAAAGGCGATGACGCGGTCGTGCTCGGCGGCGCTCGTTACGCTGAACTTGCCAAAGCCCAGGGGACGTACCATCTCGCGCACCTGGCCCAAAAGCTCCAGCTTGAGTGCGTCGTCCACTGCGGGCGGTACAAGCACGAGCGGTGCGTCCTGGAACAGGTCGGCGCGGGAATGCGCGTAGCCCGAGAACTGCGTGCCCGCCATGGGGTGCGCGCCCACAAAGTAAAAACCGTGCTCGCGGGCAAGCTCAAAGGCGCGCTCGCACACGATGCCCTTGACGCCTACGGTGTCGATCACCACGGGGCCCATGATGGCCTCGGTGTCGGTGGCGTCGGCGAGTGCCTGGGCGTGCGCCTCGAGCCACTCGATGCAGGCCTCGGGGTAGCATGCCAGGACGATGATGTCGCATTCGCCGAGCGTCTCGTCGTTGAGCTCGCCGGCAACGGTGCCCATGCTGGCGGCCGTCATGACGCCGTCATCGGGGTCCCAGGCCAGCACACGGACGCCCGCCTGCGCATAGCCGCGGGCAAAACTGCCGCCGATGAGGCCCAGGCCCACGATGCCGGCGCACTTGGGGCCACCCTGGTTAACGCGTGCGTTTCTCACCGTGCCCATGGGCTACTCCTGAACGGTCTCTTGGCAGACGACCTCGCGGATGGCGCGGATGCGGCGCATGGTGTCGTCGAACTGGTCGGGGGTGAGGGCCTGAGCGCCGTCGGACCAAGCATGGCTCGGGTCGTCGTGGACCTCGATCTCCAGACCGTTGGCGCCGCAGGCGGTCGCCGCGAGCGCCATAGGCTCAACGTAGCGGGTGTAGCCGGTGGCGTGGCTGGGGTCGGCAACGACGGGCAGGTGCGACAGGTGGTGGAGCACCGGCACGGCGTTGAGGTCGAAGGTGTTGCGGGTGCGGGTCTCGAAGGTGCGGATACCGCGCTCACACAGGATGACGTTGTCGTTGCCCTCGCTCATGATGTACTCGGCAGCCATGAGCAGCTCGTCGACGGTGCCGGACATGCCGCGCTTGAGCAGAACCGGGGTCTGCGTCTTGCCGACCTCCTTGAGCAGGGGGAAATTCTGGGCGTTGCGGGCGCCGATCTGCATGACGTCAATCTTCTTGTCGAGGAAGACCTGCACGTCGCGCGGGTCCATGATCTCGGTGACGATCGGCATGTCGAGCTCGGCGGATGCCTCGCACAGCAGGTCCAGACCGGCGGGGCCCATGCCCTGGTAGGCGTACGGGGAAGTGCGGGGCTTGTAGGCGCCGCCGCGCAGCATCGTGGCGCCGGCTGCCTTCACGCGGCGGGCGATGCGGATGAGGTTCTCGCCCTCGACGGAGCACGGGCCGGCGATGACCTGGAACTGGTCGCCGCCGATCTTGACGCCGTGGCCGCAGTCGATGACGGAGTCCTCGGGGTGGAACTTGCGGTTGGCGCGCTTGAACGGCTCGGAGACGCGCTGCACGCGCTCGACGACGTCCATGGACTCGAGCAGGAATGGGTCGATCTTGGTCGTATCGCCCACCAGGCCGATGATCGTCTCGTTCTCGCCGCGCGAGACGTCGGTCTTCAGGCCCTTTTTCTCAATCCAGCTGACGATATGGCTGACGGCCTCGTCGCTGGCGCTCTGCTTTAAAATTGCAATCATGGTGTGCCTCTCACCTCGATGGATAACCCTTGCAAAAACGGCCCGCATCGCGAGCCGTGTATATATGGTGCATGAGAGTTTATACTATCTGATTCGCTTTTGCCTTCTAAAGTGAGCCGTTGCGCCGCGTCTTCCCCGGAATTGCAAAGCTTTTTCTTTTATTTTGATAGCCCGTGGTGCACTTGGGTATAATGCCAAACGTTGGCCCTATTAGCTCAGGGGATTAGAGCGTCTGCCTCCGGAGCAGAAGGCCGTTGGTTCGAATCCAACATGGGGCACCATCGAACGTGAGACCGTCCGAACCTCGCATGGTCCGGGCGGTTTTTCTTATACCGACGCGACGTGATGGGACGTGGTATGGCAGCAACGGATATCGAGCGCGGACTCTCGACCGCCGAGGTCGAGGAGCGCATCGCCGCCGGTAAGATCAACCGCAACATGGAGCTCAAGACCAAGTCGGTCAAAGAGCTCATCATCGAGAACCTCTGCACGCTGTTCAATTTGATCAACGTGATTTTGGCGTTCCTAGTCATTTTGACCGGTTCGTTTAAGAATCTGACGTTCCTGTTCGTAGTGTTCCTCAATACTGCTATTGGCGTCATCCAGTCCATGCGTTCCAAGAAGATGGTCGATAAGCTCACGCTGCTGACCTCCAAGAAGGCCATTGCGGTGCGCGACGGCGCCGAGGTGGAGCTCGACCTGGACCAGATCGTGCTCGACGATATCATCCGCCTGGGGCGCGGCGACCAGATTCCCGCTGACGCCGTGGTGGTTTCGGGCGAGGCGCTCGTGAACGAGAGCCTGCTGACGGGTGAGAGCGACCTCATTAAGAAACAGCCCGGTTCCGAGCTCATGAGCGGCAGCTTTATCGACTCGGGCTTGCTGCGCGCCCGCGTGATCCATGTCGGCGCCGACAACTACGTGGCCAAAATTAATAACGAGGCGAAGTACGTCAAAAAGGTCAATTCCGAGATCATGAACGCGCTTAACGCCATCGTGCGCTTTGCGAGCATCATCATGATCCCGCTCGGTTTGGCGTTGTTTGCCTCGAGTGTGAGCGAGCTGTGGGATGCCGCGGGAACCCCGGGCGATAGCGCGCTTTCGTGGTGCTTCTCCGAGCTGTTGGCTGGTCATGTGCCTTCGTCGGCGCTGCTGTCCACGGTGGGCGCCCTGCTGGGCATGATCCCGCAAGGCCTGGTGCTGCTGACCTCGTCGGTGCTCGCCATCGCCACGGTGCGCCTGGCCCGCCGCAAGGTGCTGGCGCAGCAGCTTTACTGCATCGAGACGCTCGCTCGCGTCGACGTGCTGTGCCTGGACAAGACGGGCACCATCACGTCGGGTCGCATGGAGGTCGAGGGTACCTATCCGCTACCGGTCGAGGGTATGGGTGTGGGGGAGAGCGACGCCGCCGTTCCCGTCGATACCACGGTGCTCGATTTTGCGCTGGCTAACGTGGCGCGTGCGACCTCGGCCGATGCCAACGAGACCTGCCAGGCGCTGCTCAACTATTACGCCGATCGCCCGGTCGAGGTGTCTGAGCCGCTGTCGGTCATTCCGTTCTCGTCCTCCAAAAAGTGGAGTGGTGCCTCGTTTGCGCAGGGCTCCTATGTGATGGGCGCTGCGCAGTTTGTGCTTTCGGAGCGTGCGTTTTCGCAGGTCGAGAACCGTGTCGCCGAGCTTGCCGATACCTGCCGCGTGCTCGTGGTGGCGCGCGTGGACGGCTTTACGCCCGATGGCGATATGGTGGGCGAGGCCGAGCCCGTGGGCTTTGTGACCATCCGCGACGAGATCCGTACCTCGGCGGCCGAGACCATCGGCTACTTTAACGAGCAGGGCGTGACCCTCAACGTGATCAGTGGCGACGACCCGCGTACGGTGTCGTCGATCGCGCGCGTGGTGGGCGTGCCGGGGGCGGACGCTTATGTGGACGCCACGACGCTCGATACGCCGGCCAAGCTCGATGCCGCAGTGGACCGCTACCATGTCTTTGGTCGTGTGACCCCGCAGCAGAAGCGCGAGCTCGTGCAGGCGCTCAAGCGCCGCGAGCACACCGTGGCCATGACGGGCGACGGCGTCAACGACGTGCTGGCGCTCAGGGAGGCCGACTGCTCCGTGGCCATGGCGGCCGGCTCCGATGCCGCGCGTAACGTGGCCGAGATCGTGCTCGTCGACAACGACTTTGCCTCGATGCCCGCCGTGGTGGCCGAGGGCCGTCGCTCCATCAACAACCTGCAGCGTTCGGCTTCGCTGTTCCTGACTAAGACGCTGTTCTCGATGGGCCTGGCGGCGCTGTGCATCGCGCTGCCGCCGTACCCTTTCGAGCCGATTCAGATGACGCTCATCAACTTCTTCTGCATCGGCGCGCCGGGCTTTGTGTTGGGCCTGGAGCCCAACAATGCTCGCGTGAAGGGTGCGTTTTTGACCAACGTGCTCAAGCGTGCGCTGCCGGCGTCGATTGCGGTCATTTTGGCTGCGGCGCTCGATATCTTTGTGGCGCGTGTGTTTGGCTTTAGCCAGCTCACGCTGTCTACGATGTGCCTGCTTACGTCGTGTGCGGCGAGCGTCAGCCTGATCTGGCGTATCTCGCAGCCCCTCACGCCCTTACGTGTGGCGCTCTTTGTGTTTGTAGTTGCCGGCATCCTGACGGGCGTTATCGGATTCCCGAAGCTGCTGTCTATTGCCAACCTGTCGATGGGCCAGATGGTTATCTTGGCTGTCATCGTGGTCTTTACCTGCTCGGTGTTCTTTAAGCTCGCCACGATGATGGATTCGCTCAAGCCGCGTCGTCGTCATGCCGCAACTGGTTTTGGCCGCGGTGTGCGCGTCCGCCTGGGTCGCGGTGGCGGTAAGGTGAGCTCGACGGGTTCGACGGCGGAGCGTTTTGCCAAGCGCGTCGCCGCCGACATGGCACAGCGCCGCGAAGCTCGCACCGTTCGCGAGGCCGAGGTCCGCGCACTCGAGGGCGTGGCCCAGGCCCAGCCCAAGAAAAAGAAGGGTAGCGGAGCCAAGCGCTCTCGCGTAACCAAGTCCGCCCAAGGCATCAAAGTCTCGATGCCGAGCAAAAAGAAGAAGTAACTACGCGCCCTGGCGATGTTGAATTGGTGCCTTGCTCCTGTGGGGCCGTGGCGATGTTATGCTCTAACCTCGATTGTTTGAATTGCTTCGAAAAGAGGATGCCGTGATCTGCCCGCATTGCCTTAAGACTATCGAGGACGGCGCCTCGTTCTGCCCCTACTGCAACGCCTATGTGGGTCCGGGCGATGGTCCGGAGCACACCGAGTTCGTGTTCTGTGAGGGCTGCGGTGCCCGTCTTTCTCCGCATGATCGCACGTGCCCCAAATGCGGACGCCCCGCTCCGGGTATCCTCTCCGAGGACGCGGCCGCATCCGACCTGGCAGCGGGCCGCACGGCGGGCTTTCCGCGCCTAACGCAAGAGCAGATCGATACCGAGGTGCCGCATGCGCCGGCCTCTGCCGCTGCGGTGCTTTCGGACGCCGCCGACCCCAATGAGACCTGCGTGCTGCCAGCTTTCGATAAGGATTTCGGTATCCCCAAGGTCGATATTCCCACGCCCGTTTCCCTGCATGACGATGCTCAAAAACCCAAGCGCAAGGTGCATCCCGACGAGGACGCCTATCACAAGCACAAGCGTCATATCCCCAAGCCGCTCATTATCATCGCGGTCCTTGCCGTCGTTTGTGGCGGTGCCTATTGGTTCGTGACGACCGATCCCATGGGTGTCATGCCTGGCTTCTACGACCAGTTTGGCCAAGCTGCGCAAACCACCTTCCCCACGCGCCAAAAAGGCGAGGCGACTGAAGACGATACCAAGCAGGACGATTCTGCCGAGGTGGTCCAGGAAGAAACCGTGCTCACCGATGATCAGCTCTATACCAGGCTCGACGGTCTGTATCAGACCATCGTGTCCTACGGTGACGAGGACCAGATCGGCGAGGTCATCGATTCTTTTAACAACGGCTATCTCCGATCGCCGCTGTCCACCCGTCAGGAGCTGTCGCAGAGTGCCTACGCCCTGCGCGACCAGATTAAAAAGACGCAAGATGAGCTCAATAACCTTAAGTATCAGGACGATACGGTCTATGCGGACGACATCGCCCACTTAAAGCAGCTTGCCGAGTGGATGTATGAGCGCGTCGACGTGATCTGCCAGAGTTGGGACATCTCGCTGGCCATTCCCGATGGCGAGTCGATGAGTTCTCACCAAAGCGAGATCCTGGCGCCCATCGCGCAGAGTGGCAACAGCGCGCTTAATCAGTACGACGCCAATGTGGGTTCCTGGAAGCCGCAGCAGCGTTCCTAAAATTAGTTCGCCATAGTCGGCATAACCTACGTGCGCAATTGATGTAAGCCTGTGCTTATTGCTACAATTCGTACAAATACGCTTTAAACGCACGAGGAAGGAACCACATGTTTGGTTTTAAGAAAGAGCTCTACACGCCCGAATATCAGCTTGCCGGCGACGAGTGCGCCGTAATCGAGACGTCGAAGGGTACCATCAAGGTCAAGTTTGACGGCGAGGGCGCTCCCATTCATGTCGCGAACTTCTGCGAGCTTTCCACGATGGGTTTCTATGATGGCCTTAAGTTCCATCGCTATGTTCCCGGTTTTGTCATCCAGGGCGGCGACCCCAATACCCGCGATATGTCCGGCGCGGACGTCGCTGCCGGTCTTGAGGGCCCCGACGGCATGCCCGGTACCGGTGGCCCCGGCTACTGCATCAAGGGCGAGTTTGCCACCAATCCGCGCAACAGCCATGTCGATGGCGCCCTTGCCATGGCACGCTCCATGGACCCCGATTCCGCGGGTTCGCAGTTCTACTTCTGCCTGGGCGCCCAGCATAACCTCGATTCCGGTTACACCGTCTTTGGTACCACGGTCGAGGGTCTCGATGTGATTTCGCAGCTGCGTGCCGGCGACGAGATCGTCCATGTCGAGATCGTTCACGAGTAAAGGGGACTTCCTTGAATAGCCAGCTGATCCAACAGGGCCGCGCCGCTTACCGCGCGGGTGATTTTTCCGCTGCAGCCCAGATGCTTGGGGCGGCAAAGACTCCCGATGAGATTATGGGCGAGGCCGATCACCTTCGTGGCAACGCCTTGATGCACCTGGGCATGTATGCCGAGGCCGCCGAGGCCTATGCCGCCGCCCTCAACGACGGCACCTACGGCAAGCGCGGCGCGCTGCTCACCAACCGCGGCAAGGCGCTCGCCGCCGTGGGCGACTACACGACGGCCGCCCAGGCGTTCTCTGCTGCTACGCAGGATGCTTCCTATGCCACGCCGTTTAAGGCCTATCTGGGCCTGGGTAACGCACTGTTCCAGTCGGGCGACTATGCCAACGCGGGTACTGCCTTCCGTCAGGCCGCCATCGACGGCGCCAATCCGGCTCCTGCCGCCGCACTCGGCGAGCTCGGTCGTTGCTTCATTAAGCTCGGCCGTCCGGCGGATGCCGTGGAGACCTACCGCACGGCTATCGACTTTGCCGGCCCCCGCGACGACACGCGTGCGCTCAACGCCGGCATGGGTCAGGCGCTTTCTGCCGCCGGCCGTCCCTCCGACGCACTCGACGCCTTTAAGGCCGCCACTGCCGATGGCATCTACCAGCTCACCTCCGAGCAGGCCGACGAGCTTGCCCGCGTGCACGATTCGCTTGCCGCGCTGTCTGCCCAGACGGCTATGGCCACGGCTCCGGCGCCCGCGATGGACGCTCCTGCCGTCGATCCGCTCGATCCTACGGGCGCGACCGGTCAGTTTATGCCCGATCCCTCGGACACCGGCTTCTTTACGCTGTCCGAGTCCGAGATGGTCCAGCAGGACCGTCAGGATCGTAAACAGGCCAAGGTTCGTCGCCGCCATCGCCACACGGGTCTCAAAGTCTTCATCGTGCTGCTTCTGCTCATTTTGATCGCCGCGGGCGGTCTGGGCTTTGCCTACACGCGCGGCTTTGGCTTCCCCTCGCAGGAGTCGGTTATCGCCGATCTGTTCCAAGCTGCCGGCGACGGTGACACCGCAAAGGCCGAGTCTTGCCTGGCCTCGAGCCTGTCCGAGGATGCCAAGTCGATGATCATCTCCTCGATTCCGCAGGGTGCCACCGTGTCCGTCGAGGGCATGGATCAGTCCATGACCGAGACGACCGCCAAGGTGAAGGCATCGCTGTCCAAGGGCGGTGAGCAGGAGTACACTGTCAAATTCGTGCGCTCCGACAACCATATCGGCTGGGCCGTTTCCTCGCTCGATATGGATTTCTCGGCTGCTGACAACCAGTAGTGACCTTATGGGATTTAGCTTTGCCCGGCGCTTCACCGCAAGTGAGGTGCCGGGCTTGCGCTAGTATGATGAGCTAGTAGTTTTCCAGCAATCATCCAACACATCAGGAGTTGCGTTGTTTTCTTTGATGGATATGTTCTTCGGTAGCTATGCGGGCGATCTTGCCATCGACCTCGGCACCGCCAATACGCTTGTCTCCGTGCGCGGCAAGGGCATCGTCATTCGCGAGCCCTCTGTTGTTGCCATCGACAAGAACGACGAGCGCATCCTGGCGGTCGGTATCGAGGCAAAGCGCATGCTCGGCCGTACGCCCGGCAACATCGTGGCCGTTCGTCCCCTGAAGGACGGCGTCATCGCCGACTTCGATGTTACCGAGGCCATGCTTCGCTACTTTATCGACAAGGCGTCCGAGAAGCGCTATCCGTGGACCCCGCGTCCGCGCGTTGTCGTCTGCGTTCCCTCCGGCGTCACGTCGGTCGAGAAGCGTGCTGTCTTTGAGGCCACGATCCAGGCTGGCGCTCGCCAGGCCTACCTGATCGAGGAGCCCATGGCTGCCGCTATCGGCGCCGATCTGCCCGTCGAGGAACCCACCGGCTCCATGGTCATCGACATCGGCGGCGGTACCACCGAGGTTGCCGTTATCGCTATGGGCGGCATCGTCGTCTCGCAGTCCATCCGTATTGCCGGTGACGAGTTCGACCAGGCCATCCTCACGCACGTTCGTGATGCCTACAACCTGGCCATCGGCGAGCGTACGGCAGAGGACATCAAGATCAAGGTCGGCTCCGCCGTGCCGCTCAAGGACGAGCTCGACGTCGAGGTCAACGGCCGCGACGTGATCACCGGTCTGCCCAAGACCGTGCGCATCGAGAGCGAGGAGATTCGTCGCGCGCTCAACAAGCCGCTCGACGAGATGGCCAAGGCCGTCAAGGACGCGCTCGACGCTACGCCTCCCGATCTTGCCTCGGACCTTATGTACTACGGCATTTTGCTGACCGGTGGCGGCGCGCTGCTGCGCGGTCTCGACGTGCGCCTGCGCGATGAGACCGGCGTTTCGGTCAACGTCAGCCCCACGGCGCTCGATAACGTCGTTAACGGCTGTGCCCGCGTGCTCGAGGCCAATGCGTTTGATGGCGGCTTCGTCCAGACCAATGCTTAATTTCCAAAAGGTGGATTCCATTTGGCACGATCTTCGGGTTTCTCCACAAATCTGAATACCAAGCGACAATCAACGGGTATGCGCCCGTTGATTGTTTTCAGCCTGATTTCGGTGTTGCTGCTCACGTTTTACATCCGCGAGGGCGAGGCCGGGCCGATTCATGCCGTGCGTTCGGGCGTGACGACGATTACCTCGCCGGTGCGCTTCGTCGGCTCGGCTGTGGCGGCTCCCTTCAATGCGATCGGCAACGTGTTCTCTAACCTTACGGCGTCGCAGGACACGCTTGACGAGCTTAAGAAGCAAAACGAGGAACTGACCTCTAAGGTTGCTGAGCTCTCCGAGGCTCAAAAGACCGCCGAGCGTCTGGAGGGGCTGGTCGGCCTGCAGTCGACCTATAACCTCAAATCGACCGCAGCTCGTATTGTCGGTGCCTCCGGCGATGCCTGGACTTCGACCGTAACCATCGACAAGGGTTCTGCCGATGGGCTTTCCATCAACATGCCCGTGACGAGTTCGGCCGGTGTTATCGGCCAGATCATCGAAGTCTCGGCCAAGACCTCTACCGTGCGCCTGATTGGCGACGAGAACTCCGGCGTATCCGCCATGGTGCAGGACACGCGCGCCCAGGGTATGCTACAGGGTCAGGCTGACGGCACGCTGCGTCTTGAGTACGTGAGCGTCGACTCCGACGTTAAAGTTGGCGACATCATCGTTACTTCTGGCATCGGTGGCGTGTTCCCCAAGGGCCTACCGCTCGGCACCGTCTCGTCGGTTGAGAAATCGGCAAACGACGTGTACTACACCATTGTGGTGCGCGCCCAGACGACGGCCGAGAACAACGAGGAAGTGCTGGTCATTACCTCGCTGACCGACGAACAGTCGGCCTCGGATGAGGACGTGAACACGGCCAACGGCACGCCGCAGGGAACGTCGCGCGATGCTGCGACCAAGACGAAGGACGAGAGCTCGGATGACAGTTCCGACACGTCCGAGACGACCGATTCCGGCTCGAGCGAATAGGGGGCATGTCCATGGATCTACACGAGCAGGGGATGAGCTCCCGCACGTTTGTAATCGCCGCCATCGTGTGCGTGCTGCTGCAGGCAGGCCTCGCACCGCAGATCTCCATTGCGGGCGGTCGCGTCAACTTTATGATTATTCTTGTGTGCCTGAGTGTGTTCTCGGGCGACCCGACCCGTGCCGTCGCGTGCGGTTTTTGCAGCGGCTTGTTTTATGACCTGTCCGCTGCCGTGCCGGTGGGCGTTATGTCGCTCCTGCTGACCGTTGGTTCTTTTGCCCTGGTGCACAGCGCCGTCGGTCAGACGGGTGGTACCCCGAGTGCGCGCGGCATCACGGTGGGCACCTTCGCGCTCGTCATTAATGTGATTTACAGCATCATCTTGCTGTTTATGGGTTTGGAGACGAGCTTTGTCGTGGCGATCTTCGGCCATGCGCTGCCGTCTTCGATCCTGACGGGTCTGGTTGCCATTCCGTTTTTGATGTCCGGCGTCGTGCCGCAGTCCGGCTATGGATTCTCCGCACGTGGCGGACGCCAGACGGGTATGCGCTTTAAGCCCAAGACCCGCAAGCTCAAATAGGGGAGGCCCGTAGATGTCTTCCCAGTTGACGGTTATTATCGCCGGTATCGTGCTGGTTGTGGCCATCGTGGTCGCGCTGGTCATCATGCGTCGTGGCGATTCCCGTTTTACCTACGATACGCAGCATGGAACGGCCCCGCGCGCCACCGAGGGCGAGGGCAATACCGCGGCGACCGCCTTTAAGGGCCGCTTTTCCATCCTCACCACGGGTGTGGGCGCGATGTTTGCGGCACTTGCCGTCAAGCTGTGGGGCATGCAGATGGTCTCGTCGGACTATTACGAGAAGCAGGCCAATAGCAATCAGACTCGCACCGTTACCACTCCCGCTGTGCGCGGCCGCATCCTCGACCGCAATGGCGTGGCGCTTGTCCAGAACCGTCCCTCACTTGCTGTCGTGGCCTACCGCGACCTTGCGGAGGATGAGATTCTGGTTCGCCATCTTGCCAACGTGCTTGGAATGCCTTACGTGGCGGTCCTTCGCAATATTCAGGACAATACAGAGGGCGCTCAGAGCCTGCATACCATCGCGACGGACGTCCGTCGTTCCACGGTTGCCTATATTCAGGAGCATGCCGGCGAGTTCCCGGGCGTCAAGATTGCCGAGCGTACCGAGCGCCAGTATCCATATGGCGAGACGGCATGCCATATCTTGGGCTATACCGGCACCATTACCTCCGAGCAGCTCGAGGCTCAGAATAAGAAAACCTCTGGCGATGATGATGCTTCTGCTGGCAAGATTACGTACCAGTCGGGCGATATCGTGGGCCAGGCGGGCGTTGAGAGCTACTACGAAAACCTGCTGCAGGGCATTCGTGGCGAGCAGACCGTTAAGGTCGATGCCTCGGGCAATGTGACCGGTCAGGCCGGCGCCGTGCCCGCGAAGGCCGGCTCCGACATTAAGCTCACGCTCGACCTTAAGATCCAACAGGCCTGTGAGACGGCGCTGGCGAGCGCCATCGAGCTTGCCAAGACCACTGGCTACAGCAATGCCGGCAACGGCGCTGTGGTGTGTCTCGATCCCAACAATGGCGAGATCCTGGGCATGGCGAGCGAGCCCAAGTTCGATCCGTCCGTCTTTATCGGCGGCGTCTCAAATGACGTGTGGACCGAGCTCAATGATGACAAGGGTTCGCACCCGCTGCTCAACCGCGCCATTAGCGGACAGTACATGTCGGCTTCGACCATCAAGCCGCTCTCGGCACTGGCCGGTCTTGAGTTTGGAACCTACACGTCGGGGCAGACGACCAACTGCACGGGCTATTGGACGGGTCTGGGCAAGTCGTGGGGCAAGTACTGCTGGCTGCATTCCGGCCACGGCACCATGACGCTGCAGTCGGGTATCGCCAACTCGTGCGACCCCGTCTTCTACGACATGGGCAAGGCGTTCTTTTATGACGAGAAACATTCCGAGGGCCTGCAGGAGGTCTTTCGTCGCTGGGGCCTAGGCAAGACCTGCGGTATCGATCTGCCGAGTGAGGGCGCGGGCCGTATTCCCGATGCCGAGTGGAAAGAGTCGTACTTCACCGACGCATCTGCCGAGGACCGCAAGTGGAATGCCGGCGATATGACCAACATTGCCATCGGCCAGGGCGACATCCTGGTGACGCCCCTGCAGATGGCGTGCGCCTATATGGGTCTTGCCAACGGCGGTAAACAGTACGTTCCTCACGTGTTTTTATCTGCCGTGTCGCGCGATGGCGACGGCGATGCCTATAAGTACAACGGCAAGGGCAAGAAGAAGCGCTTGGAGGCCAAGATCAACAGCGATTCGGATTTGGCTCTGGTTCGCAACGGCATGCACGACGTGATTTACACGGCATCGACGTCCCTGGCGGCGCACTTTGGCACCCTGACGCCGCAGGTATACGGCAAGTCGGGCACGGGCGAGAAAAGCGGCGAGGACGAATACGCGTGGTTCTGCGCCTATGCACCGGCCGATGACCCCAAGTATGTCATCGCTACTGTTCTGGAGCAGGGCGGCGGCGGCTCAGATACCGCGATGCATGTCGTGCGCGACGTGCTCGGCGTGATTTATGACGAGCCCGATACCTCTTCGGCCTCGGGCGATTCTTCGGTTCGATAGGAGGTTGCGATGGATTTTTCTCCGGCGGATCTGTTCCGTTCAACCAAGACCGGCTCTCGCAGCAGCCTGGACCGCGTCAACAAGCAACTTTCGGCCTCGCGCGGCACGTTTCGCCAAAAGGTGCATATCGGCGTGCTCGTGGCTACTGTGGCGCTCGTTGCCTACGGTGCCATCATCATCTGGTCGGCTTCGCAGTTTAAGGCCGATGCCTCGTTCTCACGCCATCTGCTGGGAATTGGCATCGGAGCGGTGCTGGCGGTGCTGGTCTGGCGTACCGATCTGCGCGGTATTTCCAATTTCTCGACGGCGTTGCTCGTCATCGACCTGATCGTGATCCTCTCGCCCAAGATTCCGGGTCTGTCCTATACGGGCGGTCTGGGCATGACGGGCTGGATCAAGATTCCCGGTATCGGCTTGACATTCCAGCCGGTTGAGCTTGCCAAGCTCATCACCATCTTCTTTATTGCTACGCTTGGCTCGCAGTATAACGGTCGCATCGATACCGTTCGCGACTATGTCAAGCTCTGCGGCATGCTGTCCATTCCGTTTTTGGCCGTCGTTGCTATGGGCGACCTGGGATCGGGCCTGGTCGTACTGGTTTCTGGCGCTATCGTCATCTGTATGAGCGGTGCACGTCGCGAATGGGTGCTGTCGACCCTGGCCCTGCTCGTGGGCCTGGTGGCCCTCGTCCTGGCGCTCGATTCGGTCTTTGATTCGTTGCTCGGCCACGATGTGCTCATCAAGCAGTATCAGATGAACCGTCTGACGGTCTTTATCGACCCCGATAATGCCGATTCGGACGATGCCTACAACCTGCAGCAGTCGTTGATCGCAGTCGGCTCGGGCGGTTTCTTTGGTAAGGGCCTGGGGCATGCGACGCAGTCGGCCGGCGGCTTCCTACCCGAGTTCCATACCGACTTCGTCTTCGCCTTTTTGTCCGAGACCTTTGGCTTCTGCGGCTCCTTTTTGCTGCTGTGCCTCTACGTGCTGCTGATCTTTTCGACGATTCGCGTCGCCTTTAAGTGTGAGTCGCTGTTCTTGCGCCTATCGTGCGTGGGCATCGTTGGCATGTGGGCGTTCCAGACCTTCGAAAACATCGGCATGTGCATCGGCATGATGCCGATTACCGGTATTCCGCTACCGTTTATTAGCTTCGGTTCGTCTTCGATGATGATTCAGCTGCTGACGGTGGGTATCGTACAATCCATATGGCGGCATCGTTCGGGCGCCGCGTAACCGCTGAAGGGGTTTGCCATGAAGATTCCCGTAGATAAGCTGACCCGCGCTTTTAAGATGGGCGCGTCCGTTAAGAAGGATTCCGATACGCCGGTGCGCGTCTCGGTCTATCTGGATTCGTCCGCCTCGCGCTTTCTGGCCGAGACGGTGCGTGACGCCTTTGTGCCGCAGACGACCTCGGGCATTGTGCGCGTCGAGCGTCTGGGGGAGGAGCGAATTGCTCCAAAGACCGATACCGATGTGGTGCTGGTGCTCTCGTGTGGTTCCGACCGCTTGGAGAGTGCCGTGCAGGAGCTCGTGATCGCCGGCGCGCCCGTGTGCGTGCTTGCCGAGTCTGCTGTGGAGGTGCCGTTTATCGAGGAGTCCACGCCCATGCTCGGCGTGGTAGCGGCAACCGATAAGACGTATCTGCTCGAGACGCTTGCCCGCTGGATTCTCGATCGCACCGACAAGGAAACAGCTTTTGCGGCGAATTTTGCCTTCATGCGCATCGCGGCGGCCAATCGTATCATCACCTCGTGCGCGCTCACTAATATGGCGACCGGTGCGCTGGTGTTTTTGCCGGGCGCCGATTATCCCGTTATGGCGCTGGCGCAGGTGGGCATGCTCTTTGAGCTCGCTGCCGTCTTTGGACGCGGCATTAAGCCTGAGCGCGGCTACGAGGTCGCGGGCGTGCTTGCCGGCGGTCTTGTGATCCGCGCGGTCACCCGCGCGCTCGTCAAGCAGACGCCGCATATTGGGTTTGCCGTCAAGGCGCTCACTGCTGCCGCGGGCACCTACGGCATGGGCCGTGCGCTCGTTTCGCTCTACGAGCGCGATGTCGACTACAGCCGTGCCAACGAGGTAGTCACTGCCACATTCTCCCGCGTTCGCGATTTGGTGGCCACGGTCGCGGGCGCTACCCGTCCTATGGCGTCCTACCAAGACGCATCCGATCTCGCTGCTTAGGGGTTTTCCGTTGCGCGTTGCATACCAAGACTGTTTTCATTTAATTGAGCCGCTGCTCGCCAAGGTCGAGAAACCGAGCCGCTATATCGATCACGAGTGGGGCACGCTTTCCAAGGCCGATGCCGATTACCGTTGTTGCCTGATCTATCCGGACGTATACGAGGTCGGTCTGCCCAACCAAGGTATCGCCATCCTCTACAACATTCTTAACCAGGCCGAGGGCATCTCCTGCGAGCGCGGCTATGTGCCGTGGCCCGATATGGGTGACGCCATGCGCGAGGCGGGCATTCCGCTGCTGTCGCTCGAGGGCGCAGCGCCGGTCGCTTCGTTTGATATCGTCGGCCTGCATGTGCCGCATGAGATGGCGGTGACGAACTTCCTCGAGGCTCTCGACCTCGCTGGCATTCCGCTGTTAGCGGCCGACCGCACTGAGGACGATCCCATTATCATCGCCGGCGGTCCCTCGGTGTACAACCCCGAACCGTACGCGGCTTTCTTCGATGCCATCCTCATCGGCGAGGGCGAAGAATCGCTGCTCGAGACCTGCCAGCTGCATCGCCGCCTGCGTGACGAAGGAGTCCCGCGCGCGCAGATTGTTGAGCAGCTTGCATCCATTGCCGGCAACTACGTGCCGTCGCTCTATGAGGTTCGTCACGACGAACCCTGCTCGCCGCATGGCTACACCGTGCCGTGTGAGGGTAAGGATGCGCCGACTGTGGTCTACAAGCGCGTCGTCGAGGATTTCGGCGCCACGAATCCGCTGTCGCAGTCGTGCGTACCCTATGCGCAGCTGGTCCACGACCGCCTGTCTATCGAGATCCTGCGCGGCTGCGCCCGCGGCTGTCGTTTTTGCCAGGCCGGCATGACGTATCGCCCGGTGCGCGAGCGCTCGGCCGATCAGATCGTCTCGTCGGTGATTCAGGGTCTGGAAAAGACCGGCTATGACGAGGTGTCGCTGACCTCGCTCTCCACGACCGACCACTCCTGCATTCGCGACGTGCTCGGCAGGCTCAACCGTCGCCTGGAGGATACGGGTATTCGCGTGTCTATTCCGTCGCAGCGCCTGGATTCGTTTGGCGTGGATATGGCCGAGTCGGTCGCCGGCGAAAAGAAGGGCGGCCTGACGTTCGCGCCCGAGGCCGGCAGTCAGCGCATGCGCGACATCATTAACAAGAACGTGACCGAGGAGGACCTGGACCGTGCGGCCAAGGCGGCCTTCGAGGCCGGCTGGAACCGCATGAAGCTCTACTTTATGATGGGCCTTCCCGGTGAGCGCGACGAGGACATCGTAGCCATCGCCAATCTGGCCGATCACGTGCTGGAGCTCGGTCGTTCCGTGGTGCCCAAGGCTCGTCGCGGCTCGATCTCGGTGTCCATCTCGGTTTCGGTCTTTATCCCCAAGGCCGCCACGCCGTTCCAGTGGTGCCCGCAGCTCGACTACGACGACGTCAAGCGTCGCCAGAAGCTGCTTATCACGAGCGTTCGCAACCGTGCCGTCCGCGTGCATTACCACGATGCCGAGACTTCGCTCATTGAGGCCGCGCTGTCCCGCGCCGGTCGTGACATGACGCCCGTCATCATCGATGCTTGGCGCGCGGGCTCTCGCTTTGACGCCTGGGTAGAGCATTTCTCGCTCGATAACTGGAAGGAGGCTGCTGCCAAAAACGGCATCGACCTCAATGAGCTTGTGCACCTGCCCTACGAGTTGGACTGGCGCCTGCCGTGGGAGCACGTGAGCCCCGGCTGCACGCGCGGCTTCCTCGAGCGCGAGTACCGTCGCTCGCTCGAGGGCGTCACGACTCCCGACTGCACCCGCACGTCGTGCACCGGCTGCGGGATCTGCCCCACGCTCCACGCCAAGAATGTATTGATGGGTGATCGCGCATGAGTGAGCGCCTGACCGACAACCCCACGCTCTTTAGGCTTCGTGTTCGCTATGGCAAGCGCGATCGCCTTAAGTACCTGGGCCATCTCGAAGTAATCCATACCATTGAGCGCATCGTGCGCCGTGCGGGACTTCCCTATGCCGTCACGCAGGGCTTCTCTCCGCACATGCGCGTGGGCTTCTCTTCGGCGCTACCGGTGGGTACGTCGTCGACCTGCGAGTGGTATGACCTGTTTATGACCGAGTTCGTGGCGCTCGACGAGGCGTTTGAGCGCCTGTCTGTGGCGTCTCCGGCCGATCTGGCGCCTATCGAGGCGGCGTACATCGACGTGCGCACGCCGGCGTTGACGGCGCAGCTCACGCGCCTGTCGTATCGCATCGACCTGCACTTGGATCCCGAGGCGCCCGTAAGCCCCGACGAGGTGCGTCGTGCGATCGACACGCTGCGCGCGGACCATGGCATCGACTACGCGCGCGGCAAAAAGAGCAAGCGCTTGGATTTGGATCACACGCTCGTGGGCTATGAGCTCACGGCGGGGGAGCGCCCGGACCATTTGGTGCTCATACTCGACACCCATGCCGATAACGAGGGCTCCATGCGTCCGGAAATTTTGCTTTCCGCTGCTGATGTTTTGTTGCAGGGCTTGACCCCGGGCGTGGATGCACCTATTGTTTCCACCGGTATGCAAGACCTCGTGACCATCTGCTCCTACGATGTCGAGCGTCAGAATCAAGCATGCGAGGACGACGAGGGCCGACTCGTCAGCCCCATACCTGTGCGAACTTGTGGATTTGCTCCACATACTCGTTGACGGGGGTATTTTCGCCTGCTACTATATTCGGCTGTTGCACTAACTGATGCATGAAGGGCAAGTAAACATGTACGCAATCGTTAACACGGGCGGCAAGCAGTACAAGGTCGCCACCGACGATGTCATCACCGTCGAGAAGATCGAGGGCAATGAGGGCGACAAGGTCACCCTTCCGGTTATCTTCCTCAACGATGGTAAGAAGATCGTCACCGATCCCGACAAGCTGGCCAAGGCCAAGGTTACCGCTCAGATCGTTGAGCAGTTCAAGGGCGAGAAGCAGCTGGTCTTCAAGTTCCACAAGCGTAAGCGCTATCGTCGTCTGAAGGGTCACCGTCAGCAGCTCACCAAGCTGAAGATCGTGAAGGTCCAGGCTACGTCCCGCGCCAAGAAGGCTGTCAAGGCAGAGGCCGAGGCTGTTGCCGAGGCTCCCGTCGCCGAGTAGATTACACTCGTAACGAAAGAGTAGGTATACACAATGGCACACAAAAAAGGACTCGGTTCCTCCCGTAATGGCCGTGACTCCCGCGGTCAGCGCCTTGGCACGAAGCGCTATGCCGGCCAGACGGTAACCACGGGCACGATTCTCGTCCGTCAGCACGGCACTCACATCCACCCGGGTGAGAACGTTGGCCGTGGCAAGGACGACACGCTGTTCGCGCTGGTCGACGGTACCGTTGAGTTCCACAAGGGTATCAAGCACAGGGTCAGCGTACGCCCGCTCGCGAACGCGTAATTCACCCTTCATAGAGCACATATGTGGGAGGCACTTGAGTTTTAGGATTCAAGGGTCTCCCTCTTTTTTGTAGGAGGCGATTCTGTTGTCACAGTTCACCGATATCAGCCGCATCAACGTGTGCGGCGGCGACGGCGGAGCCGGATGCATGTCGTTTAGGCGCGAGGCATTTGTCCCCAAGGGCGGCCCCGATGGCGGCGACGGCGGTCGTGGCGGCAATGTCGTCATCCAGGCCGATGCTCAGCTGTCTTCGCTGATCGATTACCGCTTTAAGCATCACTTCCGCGCCGAGCGCGGCACGCACGGGCAGGGTGCCCGTCGTAACGGTAAGAGCGGCGAGGACCTGATTCTCAAGGTCCCTATGGGTACCGTGGTGCGCGAGCTCGACCCCGAGACGCAGACCCCGATGTTCGAGATTGCCGATCTGGTGCACGACGGCGAGCGCGTTGTCGTGGCCCCTGGTGGCGCCGGCGGCTTGGGCAACACGCACTTTGTGACGTCGGTGCGCCGCGCGCCCGCGTTTGCTCAGCTGGGCGAACCGGCAGAGGAGCACTGGATTGAGCTCGAGATGAAGCTTATGGCCGATGCCGCGCTCGTGGGCTTTCCCTCGGTAGGTAAGTCATCGCTCATTGCGCGCATGAGTGCCGCCCGTCCCAAGATCGCCGACTATCCGTTTACAACGCTCGTGCCGAACCTCGGCATGGTGCGTGCCGGTGAGTATTCTTACGTCGTTGCCGACGTTCCTGGTTTGATCGAGGGCGCAAGCGAGGGCAAGGGCCTGGGCCATCAGTTCCTGCGCCACATTGAGCGCACGGCGCTCATCATGCATGTCGTTGACATGACGGGCGGGTTTGAGGATCGCGACCCGGTTGAGGATTACCGTATCATCAACCGTGAGCTCGAGCAGTATGGCGCCGAGCTTTCGGAGCGTCCGCAGATCGTCGTCGCCAACAAGTGCGATGCGCCGGGCACGGCCGACAAGATTGCCGACCTCAAGCGTGCGGCACTCGACGACGGCCATATGTTCTTTGCCGTGTCCGCCGTGACGGGTGCCGGTCTCAATACGCTGATGCTTGCCGTAGGCGAGCAGGTGGCTAAGCTTCGCGCCGAGCTGGCGGTCTCTGATGAGCCGGTCGATTTGCGCGACGAGGAGTGGGAGCGCCGCCGTCTGCAGCGCGAGAAGCGGTTCCGCATTGTCCAGGAAGAGCCCGGTGCCTTCCGCGTGGTCGGTCGTGCCATCGAGCGCATGGTCATCCAGACCGACTGGGAAAACGAGGAAGCCGTCATCTACCTGCAGCATAAGTTTGCGCGTATGGGTGTTGACGACGCGCTCGAGAAGGCCGGTTGCCGTGCGGGCGACGAGGTCCGCATTTGCCAGCGCGCCTTTGACTTTGAGGGCGCTGAGGACTTCTCGGAGTGCGAGGAGCTCGAGGACGCTGGCGAGGACGTTGCCGTTGAGGCCATTGACGTGGCCGATGCTGCGGATGAGGGCGTCGAGGCTATCGATGCGGCGGATGCCGCGGACGATGCCGAGACCTCGGAGGGCGAGTAAACCATGTCGCTGCGCGGTGGAATCGGTTTGCCCGAGCTTCCCATAAAAGAGGGCAAGGAGTTTCGGCTTGGCATTATGGGCGGCACATTCGACCCGATTCATTACGGGCACCTGGTGACTGCCGAGCAGGCGCGCGAGTCGCTCGACTTGGACGCTGTGCTCTTTATGCCGGCGGGCTCTCCCGCCTTTAAGCTTGACAAGCCGGTTACGCCTGCCGAGGACCGTTATGCCATGACGGTCCTCGCCACCGCCGCGAACCCGGCCTTTTTGGCGAGTCGGTTCGAGATTGACCGTCCGGGTGTAACCTATACGGCCGATACGCTTCATGCCCTTCGCGATTTTTACCCGCCGCAGGTAAAGCTCTACTTTATTACGGGCGCCGATGCGATTATCGATATTGTGACCTGGCATGATGCCGAACGAATCGCTGAGCTTGCTACCTTTATTGCGGCGACGCGACCGGGCTTTGATATCGATACGGCGCGTGCCCGAATCAAAGAGTCGGGGCTGCCGTTCGACGTGCGCTATATTCAGATTCCGGCGCTGGCGATCAGCTCGACGAACATTCGTAAGCGAGTTGCCCGCGGCATGAGCGTGCGCTATCTTACGAGCGAGTCCGTGCTCGGCTACATTCGCAAGCGCAGGCTATATGCCGATTTGGGCCAAGAAGATTTTGAGTGATGGGGGCTACGTTGTCGGTAGAGGATCAGTTTGAGGGCGATGAGCGCGCGCTGCTCAAGCGCATTCAAGAGCTGCTCGATGTTCGCATGAAAGATAAGCGCAAGCGCTATGTGCATTCGCTGGGTGTTGCCGAGACCGCACTTCATCTGGCCGAGGTCTACGGCGTTGACCGCTTTGATGCGGCTGCCGCCGGCTTAATTCACGACTGGGACAAGGTTCTTTCCGATGACGAGCTCGTGGCCCGCGCGCTTCACTATGGCATCAAGGTTGCCGGCTCTCCTTCCGCCGCGACGCCGCTTTTGCATGGCCCTGTTGCCGCCTATGAGCTTCCGCAGCTTTTTCCCGAGCTGTCACCGGCCGTTTTCCAGGCTGTCGACCGTCACACCGTGGGTGCCTGCGACATGACGCCGCTCGATATGGTGGTCTTTGTGGCAGATGCCATCGAGCCCAACCGTCACGGCGACTATGCCCATGCGCTGCGCAAGATGGTGGGGGAGTCGACGCTCGATGAGTTGTTCTTCTCCTGTTTTGCGCAGGGTCTGGTCTATGTGATCCAGTCCGGGCGCTATCTTTATCCCACGGCTATTACGATTTACAACCATTACGCCCAGCTGCGCTAGCTCGGGTGTGTCTAGAAAGAGGTATTCCATGGCCGACGAGACCATGACTGACGAGCAGATTCTTGAAGGTGTGGAGCACAAGAGTTTCGTTGCCACGTCCGACCGCACCGCCGCCTCGCTGTCCGCGAGCGGTGTCGCCGCCGAGGATGTCGCCCGCGCCGCCGCGCAGGCCGCCTACGACAAGAAGGGCGAGGACGTGCAGGTGCTCGACCTGACCGAGCTTTCCGACGTGTGCGACTACTTTGTGCTTGCCACCGGTACCAACAACCGCCAGGTTGATTCTATCGTCGACGAGATCGAGGAGAAGGTCGCCGAGGCTTGCGGCGAGCATCCGTTCTCCATCGAGGGCCGCGAGCAGAAGACCTGGATGCTCATGGACTACGGTTCGGTCGTCGTCCACGTCTTCACTCCCGAAGCCCGCGACTTCTACCGCCTAGAAAAGCTCTGGGGTGACGCCCCCCAGCTCCCCCTCAACCTCCTCTAGTAGCTCATTTGATACGGGGCTTTTTTAGCTACCCCTTACCGTTTGCCGGTCAGTTGCGGTTTTCCGCACCTGCCCGGCTTTCTTTTTGCCCAAAGGCGGTTAATCGTTGAAGCGGGATTGGCGGCCGAAGGATAGGGCGGTGTCGCCGAACTTGTCTCGGACGGCGTCGATCGCGACGGAGAGCTCGCGGCGGTCGCTTGATTGAGCTCCGCGGTCGTCGACTTCGCAGAACAGGTCGGTCTGGATGCCGCCCTGATGGTCAAAGTCGCTCATGCCGATGCCTGCTAAGCGAACATGCATGCCTTCCTGCCAGATGTTGTCGAGCAGTTCGAGCGCAACCGCCACAAAGATGTTCTCATCGTCGGTCGGATGAGGCAGCCGGCGCTGTGCCGAGCGACCGCTTCCATACGAATACTTAAGCTTGAGCGTTACCGTGCCGCCCGTCAGTCCCTGACGGCGTAGACGGCGTCCAACCGACTCACCCAGCAGCGCAATCGCCGCTTCGATGTCCCCACGCTCAGTTAAATCTTTTGCAAAGGTGCGCTCATTGCTTACCGACTTGACCTCACGCTCTTCATCGAGACTCGTGACTTCGGAGATTTCGAGTCCCAGCGCACGCTGGCGCATGCGTTCGCCGTTGACGCCAAAAATAGAGGCCAAGGTGGATTCCGGCGCGCGTGACAGCTCGCCGAGCGTGTAGATGCGCATACGGCGCAGTCGCTCCTCGGCCGAGCGCCCGATGCCGCTCATGGCAGATACCGGCAGCGCGGCCAAAAAGCGCTGCTCGGTTCCGGGGCGCACGATGGTCAGCCCAAACGGCTTATCCCGCTCGCTAGCGATCTTTGCGACCGTCTTGTTGCAGCCCACGCCAATGGAGCACGTCACTCCCAGCGCTGCCACACGGTCGCTTATACGCCGTGCAACCAGCAGTGGGTCCTCGGGCGCAAAGCGACCCGGTGTGATATCGATAAAGGCTTCGTCGATGGATACGCGCTCAACGCGCGGCGTCTCCTCGGCAAGAATCGCCATGACCTGTGCGCTGACCTCGCGGTAGCGATCGAAATGCCCGTGCGTCCAAATGGCCTGCGGACACAGGCGCCGTGCCTCGGCTGAGGGCATGGCGGAGTGCACGCCAAAGCGACGTGCCTCATACGAACACGTGGACACGACGCCACGCGAATCGGCGTCTCCGCCCACGATGAGCGGCTTTCCGCGCCATTCGGGATGATCGAGCATCTCCACGCTCGCAAAAAACGCATCGAGGTCCATGAGGCCCACCGCCGGACCCGTCCAGGGAGGCGGCGTGACGCCCATGGCATCCTCATAACCGTATGTATGTTCGCGTCTTTCCATGTCATGAGTATACCGCGCAGCTCATGTGGGGCGCGTGTATGTGCTTGCAAATCCCGAATTCTTGTCTAAGATATGGATTTGCCCTCGACTACACCGAAGAAGTTGGTCTCACGGACTTCACCTGCCCGCGTCGATGGCGTATTATATTCAACTGTTTGTTTGTAGTTGCAGCCTAAAGCTGCTTGGTTGGAGGAGTTTCCTTTGGCAGTCAAGATTCGCCTTGCTCGTCACGGCGCTAAGAAGCGTCCGTACTACCGTGTCGTCGTCGCCGATTCCCGCGCCCCGCGTGACGGTCGTATCATCGAGGAGGTTGGCCGCTACAACCCGATGACCGCCCCCAAGACCATCAACCTCGACCTCGAGAAGATTGCTGACTGGCAGTCCAAGGGCGCTCAGCTCACCGACGCCGTCGCCGCTCTGGTCAAGGCCGCCAACGAGGGCGAGAAGACCGAGACCGTCGTCAAGAAGTCCAAGAAGCAGCTCGCCAAAGAGGCCGAGGCCGCTAAGGCTGCCGCTGAGGCCGCTGAGGGCGCCGAGGAGTAAATCGTGCCTGAGGTTGACGCTGCACAGCTCGAGGGTGAGGCAATGCTCTCAGATCGCATCGCCGATCTCGTCGAATATCTCGTTGTTCAGATCGTCGACGACCCGGATTCCGTGAGCCTTGAGGTCATCGATGGTGACGACACCTCTACGATCGAGGTTTCTGTCGCCGAGGATGACGTCGCTAAGGTCATCGGCCGTCGTGGCCGTACCATCAAGGCCATTCGCACGCTCGCCCGTGCACTGGCCGCTCGCCTCGACACTGCAGTCGAGGTAGAGGTTCTGGGCTAGGACCTTGAGGTCCCAGTACAAAAACATCGCCCGTGTGGTCAAACCGCACGGAAGGAAGGGGGAGGTCCTCGCGCAGCCGCTGCGGGGGCTTCCTTCTGTATTGGAGCCGGGTATGCGCGTCGCCTTGACGCCGCCGGCACTCAAGCGCGACCGCTTTTGCACGGTCGTGTCCGTCACCGATACGGGCGATGGCGATCTGGTCTCGTTTGAGGGCATTGACGACTTGACGGCCGCCGAGGGCATCACGGGATGCTATGTGCTGGCAAATCGTGACGACTTTGAGCTCGATTCGCTCGACGCCGCCTATACCGACCTGATGGGTCGCGAGGTGGTCGATGAGCGCTTTGGCTCGCTCGGCACGATCGTCGAGATCGTGTCGACGCCCGCTAACGATGTTTGGGTTGTCGAGGGTGATCGGTACGGCGAGGTACTGATTCCCGTGATCGAGCAGGTTGTGCTCGATCTTCCCGACACAGGAACAATTTCCGTCCACGTTATGGACGGCCTGATCGATATGGACAAGTAGGGAGGACAACATGCTGATTGAGACCCTTTCGGTCTTTCCCGAGATGTTTGAGCCCGTCATGTCCACATCGATTTTGGGCCGCGCCCGCAAGGCCGGCCTTTTTGATTTTAAGGCGTATAACCTGCGCGACTGGACGCACGACCGCCATCGCACCGTCGATGACGAGCCGTATGGCGGCGGGCAGGGCATGCTCATGAAGGTCGAGCCTATCGCCGAGGCCATCGAGGCCATTAGCGCAGAGGGTCCCAAGCCCACTGTGGTGTTCTTTACCCCCTGTGGCGAGCCTTTTACGCAGCATGTGGCCGAGCGCCTGCTCAAAAGCGAGCGCCTGCTGTTTGTGTGCAGTCGCTACGAGGGCGTCGACGAGCGCGCATACGCGTATGCCGATGAGCGCCTGTCGATCGGCGATTACGTGCTCACGGGCGGCGAGCTTCCCGCTATGGTCGTTGCCGACGCCGTCGTGCGTCTGATTCCCGGCGCCCTTGGTGACGAGATGAGCAACGTCGATGAGTCATTCTCGACCGCCGAGGACGGTGGCCTGCTCGAGTACGCGCAGTACACCCGTCCCGCCGAGTTCAATGGCGAGGGTGTGCCTCCGGTGCTCGTGAGCGGCGATCATGCCAAGGTTGATGCCTGGCGCCGCAAGAATGCCATCGAGCGAACCTGCCGCTGGCGTCCCGACCTGATCGAGACGGCGCGCCTTACGCCCGGGGAGCGCGCATTCGCGCAAGAGATTCTGGACGCGTCGTATTCACAGAGCGAGGAGTGAGAATGGTTCCATCGCAGCATTCCGTGCTAAAGGGTGCCTTTGAGTGGATCGTGGTCGTCGCGATTGCACTGGTCGCCACCTTTTTGGTTCGCTCATTTGTGGTTGAACCCTTTGTGGTGCCTACCGGCTCCATGGAGTCCACGATCGAGATTGGCGATCAGATCCTGGCGCAAAAGGTGAGCCTCGAGCTCGGTCAGCCCGTTAAACAGGGCGATATTGTGGTATTCCACAACCCCGATGGCACCTCCGAGCACGATGTTCTCGTCAAGCGAGTTATTGCCACGGCCGGCCAGACGGTCGACCTTCAGGACGGCAAGGTCGTCGTCGACGGCCAGGCGCTCGATGAGGACTATACGACCGGCATGAGCTGGCCGCTTTCGGTCCAGGCCCCTGGCGCTCAGGTGAGCTATCCCTACACCGTTCCCGACGGGTGCGTGTGGGTGATGGGCGACAACCGCGAGAACTCTGCTGACTCCCGCTATTTTGGCCCGGTCGACCGCTCCGACTTGATCGCCGTGGCGCTTGTGCGCTACTGGCCGCTCAACCGTATCGGCGCTATCGACTAAAAACCGCTATAGTACAGTACCTAACCGTGTAATCGTTTCGACGAGGGGATATTAGAGGCATGAACGCTTCATCGCTTTCCTTCCAAGACATCATCCTGCGCCTCCAGCAGTACTGGGGCGAGCAGGGCTGCGTCATTATGCAGCCCTATGACTCCGAGGTCGGTGCCGGTACCTTCCATACCGCGACCACGCTGCGCTCGCTCGGTCCCGCCGAGTGGCGCACCTGCTATGCGCAGCCCTGCCGCCGTCCCGCCGACGGCCGCTACGGCGAGAACCCCAACCGCATGCAGCACTACTATCAGTTCCAGGTGCTCATCAAGCCCTCGCCGGTCAACGCCCAGGAGCTCTACCTGGGGTCTCTTGCCGCTATCGGTCTGGACCCCAACGACCATGACGTCCGTTTTGTCGAGGACGACTGGGAGAGCCCGACCCTGGGCGCCTGGGGCCTTGGCTGGGAGGTCTGGCTCAACGGCATGGAGGTCACGCAGTTTACGTACTTCCAGCAGGTGGGCGGCATCGAGGTCGATCCCGTGCCCGTCGAGATCACCTATGGCCTGGAGCGTATCGCCATGTACGCCCAGGGTGTCAACTCCGTCTACGACCTGGTGTGGAGCTATCTGCCCGACGGCACGCCCATGACCTATGGTGACGTGTTCCTCGAGAACGAGCGCGAGTTCAGTGCCTATAACTTTGAGGTCGCCAACGTCGAGATGATGCGTCAGAAGTTTGACGACTACGAGGCCGAGTGCCACTCCTGCCTGGAGCGCAAACTGCCGCTGCCGGCGTACGACTGCGTCATGAAGTGCAGCCATGCCTTCAACCTGCTCGATGCCCGTGGCGCCCTGTCCGCAGTCGAGCGTGCCAACTACATCCTGCGCGTCCGCGCCGTCGCCAAGGCGTGCTGCGAGGCCTACATGGCCGAGGTCGCCGGAGTCAACGAGAATGCCGATCAGGAAGGCGAGGTGGCGTAAGCCATGGCAGACGCTAAGGATTTCCTGTTTGAGATCGGTACGGAGGAGATGCCCTCCGCGCCGCTGAACAATGCCGTCAAGCAGCTCGGCACCATGATCGTCAAGGGTTTGGACGATGCCGGCCTGGCCCACGGCGAGGTCCGTGTGATCTCGAGCCCGCGTCGCCTGGCTGTGCTCGTTGCCGACGTCGCCACCGCGACCGATGAGGTTCACGAGGTCAAGCGTGGCCCCGCGGCCAACATTGCCTTCGACGCTGACGGTAACGCCACCAAGGCCGCCCAGGGCTTCGCTCGCAAGTGCGGTGTGGCTGCCGAGGATCTGGTCCGTCGCGAGGACACCGACGGCCGTGAGTACGTCTTTGCTGAGAAGAACATTCCCTCCGCACCGGCTACGCCGATTCTGACCGCTCTGTGCGAGAAGACCATCACCGGCCTGCAGTGGCCCAACTACCGCTCCCAGCGCTGGGGTCACGAGCACGCGACGTTCGTGCGTCCGGTCCGCTGGATTTGCTGCCTTCTGGGCGAGGATGTTGTGCCCGTGTCGTTTGC
This sequence comes from uncultured Collinsella sp., assembly GCA_902469435.1. Classification (GTDB taxonomy): domain Bacteria; phylum Actinomycetota; class Coriobacteriia; order Coriobacteriales; family Coriobacteriaceae; genus Collinsella. The sequence goes on from CABRCR010000011.1 coordinate 51,069, forward strand.
CGACGTGACGAGCGGCAACACCACGCGCGGTCATCGCGTACTTGGCCCTGGTGACCACGTGGTTGCCAGCCCCGCCGTCTACGAGCAGGTGCTCGAGGATGCCGGCGTGCTTTCTGCCGAGCGTCGTCGTGAGGCCATCCTCGCCGGTATCGCCGAGGTCGAGGCTGCCCGTCCCGGCTGCCATGTCGATACGCCCAAGAAGGTCTTCGAAGAGGTCATCAACCTCTGCGAGTGGCCGACGGTGCTCGTCGGTACCTTCGACGAGGAGTTCCTCAAGGTCCCGCACGAGATCATCTGCGAGTCCATGCTCACCAACCAGCGCTACTTCCCGATCTATGACGGCGAGGGCAAGCTGACGCGTGAGTTCGTGGTCGTCTCCAACAGCAAGCCCGAGAACGCCGAGCGCGTGATCGACGGCAACGAGCGCGTCGTGCGCGCCCGTCTGGACGACGCTAAGTTCTTCTACGAGGAGGACCTGAAGATCTCCCTCGACGAGTTCCGTGAGCGCCTGGCCAAGGTCGCCTTCCAGGAGAAGCTCGGTAGCGTGCTCGCCAAGTCCGAGCGTATTGAGCAGCTCGCGCTCGCTATTGCCCGCGAGGCCCATCTGGGCGCCCATCTGGCTGCCGATGCCGCTCGCGCCGCGCACCTGTGCAAGGCCGACCTGGTGTCCAACGCCGTCATCGAGTTCACGAGCCAGCAGGGCGTGATGGGCGGTTACTACGCCTGCGCGATGGGGGAGAACGACGAGGTCGCTCATGCCATTCGCGATCACTATCGTCCCCGCTTTGCCGGTGACGAGCTGCCCGAGGGCACCGCTGGCTGCATCGTGGCCTGCGCCGACAAGCTCGATACCATCGCCGGTATCTTTGCCATCGGCGAGCCCCCGACCGGCTCCTCCGACCCCTACGCGCTGCGTCGTGCCGCTATCGGCATCATCAACATCCTGCGCGACCGTCTGCCGATCGATCCCACGTCGCTGATCGACTTCGCCCTTGAGCTCTACAGTGAGCAGGGCATTGAGTTCGACGCCGCCGAGGTCGCCCAGCAGGTTCGCGACTTCTTCCATGGCCGCCTGGTGAGCATGGCCCGCGACGAGAAGATCCCGGCCGATACCGTTGCCGCCGTCTCCGCGGTGCACATCATTGCCCCGTCCGTCTTCTTCGCTCGCTGCGCCGCCCTCGACGAGGCCCGCAAGAACGACGCCGAGACCTTCGATAACCTGGCCACCGCCTATGCCCGCGCCGCGCATATCTCCAAGCCCGAGCTGGGTGCGGAGTACGACCGTAGCCTGATGGGCGAGGTCGAGCTTGCGCTCGCCGACGCCTCCGAGGCTGCTCAGACCGCCGTCGATGCCGCCCTTGCTGCCGAGGACTACCCGACCGCATTTGCCGCCCTCGCCGCCCTGCGCGCGCCCATCGACCGTTTCTTCGATGAGGTCATGGTCATGGACAAGGACGAGCTGCTTCGCGATAATCGCCTTAAGCTGCTCAACCGCTTCGAGGCCGTTTTCTCCGGCATTGCCAACATCGGTGAGCTTGCCCGCAAAAAGTAAGCCAGCCTGCGCATAAGCGCAAAAGGAGCCCCGCATGGATTGCCCGGTCACCGCTCGTCCCACCGTTATCGTTATCTCCGACTCGCTCGGCGATACCGCTTGTGAGGTGGTGCTTGCGGCGTCCGGGCAATTTGATGAAGGGGCTTTTCGCGTTTTGCGCCTGCCCAAGGTGACCTCCGTTGAGCAGGTCAAGTCATTTGTGGGGCCGCGCGTCGATGCCGACCATCGCGATGTCGCCGTGATCCATACCATTGTCGATCCGGCGCTTCGCGCCCGCGTGCTCGATTACCTGGGTATGCTGCATATCCGTTCGGTCGACCTGATCGGCCCGACGCTTGCCGTGCTGTCGTCGCTCATCGGTGTGCCGCCCAAGTGCGTTGCGGGCGTGATTCACAAGACCGATGACCGCTATTTCCATCGTATCGAGGCCATGGAGTATTTCGTTGAGCACGATGACGGGCGCGGTTGCGACGATCTGTCGGGTGCCGATATCGTGCTGCTGGGTGTGTCGCGTACATCCAAGACGCCGCTGTCGATGTATTTAGCCTATCAGGGCTACAAGGTCGCCAATGTCCCACTGGCGCATGGCATGGAGCCGCCGAAGTCGATTTACGAGGTTGACCCGATGCGGTTGTTTGGTCTGATCTCGACCGTCGATGTGATTTCCGAAATTCGCGATAGTCGCTTGGGCGATGACTACGCCCGTGCCGTTGCCGGCTCCTATGCCGAGCCCGAGAGTGTGCGCAGCGAGCTTGAGGAAGCCCGTGCCCTCATGAAGCGCCTAGGCTGCTTTGTGGTGCGTACCGATGGCAAGGCCATCGAGGAAAGCGCTGCCGAGATCATTAGCCACTTGGAGGAAATCCAAGATGCCCGTGCCCGCCGCGCCGCCCGCCGAGCCCAGCAAAGCTAGCTTATTGGGGTAGCTAAAAATGCCCGTCTCTAAAAGACTACCTAAAAATAATGCACGATATTGGTAAAGCGATTTAGCAATAAACTAGCATTTGACCTGCAAGCATCTTGCATTGGTATCTTCATAAGGTAACCAACTTTACCTACCGTTTACCGCCATATTTACCACGTTTACCAACCCCCGCGCCCTCTGCGCAAGCCCGCCCAAAACCCGCCGTATAGTACCCTCACGGCTCGCATTCTGCGGGTCGATTCGTTACCACGGTCGTGCGCGTAAGTGCATGGAAGGGGAAGTATCGTGAGCGATTGCAAGAGGGTTTACCGTTTTGGAACCGACGCCCAGGGCACCTGTGTCACTGAGGGCGACAAATCCATGAACTTCGTGCTTGGCGGCAAAGGCGCAAACCTTGCCGAGATGAGCCGCATCGGTCTGCCGGTTCCCGGTGGCTTTACCATTACCTGCCAGACTTGCGTCGAGTACTCCGGTGCCGGCAATGTGTGGCCCGAGGGCGCACTCGATGAGATCGTTGCCGCTGAGGCGGACCTCGAGGCCCGTTGCGGCAAGAAACTCGGCGATGCCTCCGATCCGCTGCTCGTGTCGGTTCGCTCGGGCGCTCCGTTCTCCATGCCCGGCATGATGGACACGGTCCTCAACCTGGGCCTCAACGACGATTCCGTCCGGGGCCTTATCGCCCAGACGCAAAACCCGCGTTTTGCCTGGGACAGCTACCGTCGCTTTATCCAGATGTTCTCCAACGTCGTCATGGGCGTCGACGCCGACCTATTCGAGAACGCCCTGACCCAGGCCCGCCTGGTCGCCGGCGTTCGTGTCGATTCCGAGCTTTCGGCCGAGGACGTGCAGGAGCTCGTCGAGACCTTTAAGGGCATCTTCTCCGAGAACGTCGAGGCGACCCTGTATCCCGAGCTCGAGGTCGCCGACGGTAAGCCCGTTTTCCCGCACGATCCGGAGCTCCAGCTGCGCCTTGCCATCCAGGCCGTCTTTGGCAGCTGGATGAACGAGCGCGCCTGCATCTACCGCAAGCAGCACGGCATTTCCGACGAGCTCGGCACCGCCGTCAACGTCCAGGCCATGGCCTTTGGCAACAAGGGCGAGACCTCTGCGACCGGCGTCGCCTTTACGCGCAACCCGGCCGACGGCACCAAGGAGTTCTATGGCGACTTTTTGGTGAATGCCCAGGGCGAGGACGTCGTCGCCGGCATCCGAAACACCGAGCCCATCGCCGACCTCAAGACCACCTCGGGCCTCGAGTCCGCAGGCGAGGAGCTCGAGCGCGTGTTCCTGACGCTCGAGGATCATTACCGCGATATGTGCGATATCGAGTTTACCATCGAGCAGGGCAAGCTCTGGATGCTCCAGACCCGCGTGGGCAAGCGCACCGCCACTGCCGCCCTGCGCATTGCTATCGAAATGGTCGAGGAGGGCCTCATCACCCGCGAGGAGGCTGTGAGCCGCATCGACCCCGCGCAGCTCGACCAGCTCCTGCACCCGCAGTTCGACGCCTCCAAGAAGTACGAGGCCCTGGCCAGCGGCCTTAACGCCAGCCCTGGTGCCGCCGTGGGCGAGGTCGTGTTCTCGAGTGATGACGCCGTCGCGCGCGCCAACGAGGGCCACAAGGTCATTCTGGTCCGCTGGGAGACCAACCCCGACGACCTGAAGGGCATGGTCGCCGCCGAGGGCATCCTGACCAGCCACGGTGGCAAGACGAGCCATGCCGCCGTTATCGCCCGCGGCATGGGTACGCCCTGCGTTTGCGGCGTTGAGCGCTTCCACATTGACGCGGCAGAGAAGGTCGTGCGCATCGAGGGCAGCGACCGCGTGCTGCGCGAGGGCGATGTCATCTCCATCGACGGCACCCAGGGTATCGTCGTCGACGGCGCGGTTGACCTGGTCTCTGCAGAGCTCACCGGCGACCTGGACACCATCCTGTCTTGGGCCGATGAGATCCGTTTGGACGAGACCGACGGTCACGCCAACCACGTGCGCGTCAACGCCGACAACCCCGAGGATGCCGAGCTCGCGCTCGAGTTTGGCGCCGAGGCCATCGGTCTATGCCGCACCGAGCACATGTTCCTGGGCGATCGCAAGAACATCATCCAGAGCTTTATCCTGTCTGACGATGAGGCCGTGAAGCAGCAGGCCCTGGCCGACTTGCTCAAGGTTCAGACCGAGGACTTCCTGGCGATGTTCAAGACCATGTCCGGTCGCGATGTGGTCGTCCGCCTGCTCGATCCGCCGCTTCATGAGTTCCTGGATAATCCTCGCGAGCTCGAGGTCGCCATCACCAAGAAGGAGGCCGCCGGCGCTCCCGAGGAGGAGCTCACTGCCCTGCGCGCCCGCCTGCGTCGCATCGACGGCATGGTCGAGTCCAACCCCATGCTGGGCTTGCGCGGCGTGCGCCTGTCCGTCGTCTTTGGCGATCTGCCGCTCATGCAGGTTCGCGCCGTCGCCACGGCCGCTGCCCGCCTTATCAAGGAGGGTGTCGACCCGCGCCCCGAGATCATGGTTCCGCTCGTTTCCATCACGGCCGAGCATGTCCAGACCCGCGAGGTCATTGAGCGCGTAATCGCCGAGGTTTCCGCCGAAGAGGGCGTCGGGCTCAGTATTCCCGTGGGCACGATGCTCGAGCTGCCGCGTGCCTGCATGGTCGCTGACGAGATCGCCCATCATGCCGACTTCTTCTGCTTTGGCACCAACGACCTCACCCAGACGACCTTTGGCTTCTCGCGCGATGACGCCGAGGCCAAGTTCATTCCGCTGTACATGCATAAAAAGATCCTGAAAGACAACCCCTTCGAGACCATCGACGCGGCGGTGCTGGAGCTCGTGCGCCTGGCCGTCGAGAAGGGCCGCGCCACCAATCCCGACATGCACTTTGGCGTGTGCGGCGAGCACGGCGGCGACCCCAAGTCCATCAAGGGCCTGTTTAACGTGGCCGACGTGGACTACGTGTCCTGCTCGCCCTATCGCGTGCCCCTCGCGCGCCTGGCTGCCGCTCAGGCCAAGCTCGAGGCCAAGCGCAACGCCTAGCCCCCTGCGTATCGACGCCTAGCGTAGCGCCCCTTCATGCCGCCCGTCTCATTCGTGAGACGGGCGGTTATCATGTGCGGGTTTTGTCTTTTTGTCTGCGTAAAAAATTGTTCTTGCAGCAGAAACCCGCGCGTGTATACTCGAATACGTTTGTTCAACTACGTGCCGGCCAAGGTGGTACGGCACCTCTAGAAGAGTAAGGAATTGCACATGGATTACATCCGCGCAATCGAGCGTCAGCAGATCCGCGAGGACATTCCTCAGGTTCGCGTCGCCGACAACGTCAAGGTTCACTACCGCATTAAGGAAGGCGACCGCGAGCGCATCCAGGTCTTCCAGGGCGACGTCATCCGCATGGCCGGCGCCGGTGCCCGCGAGACCTTCACCGTCCGCAAGATGTCCTTCGGTGTCGGTGTTGAGCGTACCTTCCCGCTTCACAGCCCCAAGATCGCCAAGCTCGAGGTCGTTCGTCATGGTCGCGTCCGTCGCGCCAAGCTGTACTACCTCCGCGACAAGGTGGGCAAGGCTGCTCGCATCCCCGAGAAGCGCTAAGAAGATCGCAGCGTCTGTCCACTCGTTTGGACACAAGGGTCACCTTCGGGTGGCCCTTCTTTTTATCTGATTTGCATGCAAGGAGGGCCTGGTATGGCCAACATGACGAGCTCGGTTTCGGCATCGCAGGTTGCCGGAGAGCTGGCGAGCGCTACGTTTGAGGAGATTCCCGCCCTCGTGGAGCATTATCGCGAGGACCCGCGCCAGCAGGTGATCAAGGCTTGCGAACGCGCCCTCAAACGCCATGCCAAAGAGGTTGCCGAGCGCGAGCGCGTCAATGGCATGTACGAGCTTATGCACGAGCTTGGCGGCGATGGGGTGATCGTTGGTGTCGACGAGGTGGGTCGCGGATCGGTTGCCGGTCCCTTGACGGTGTGCGCCGTGTGCCTTCCCATGAAGCCGCGCGTCTGGGGCATCAACGATTCCAAAAAGCTCACGCCGGCGCGCCGCGAGCTGCTCTCGGTGAAGATTGCCGAGGTGGCGACGGCGATCGGTTTTTGCCATATCGCGCCGAAGGATATCGATGAGATGGGCATGGCGCGTGCCATTCGTGCCGCCGTCGCGGGCGCCGTGGCCGATACGGGACTTGAACCCGACTGCGTCCTCATGGATGGTAACCCCTTGGGCGCCGTTCCCAACGAGCGCGACGTGGTGAAGGGCGATGCCAAAATCGCCTGTATCGCCGCGGCGTCCATCATGGCTAAGGTGACGCGTGACGAGATGATGGTCGAGTACGACGCCGAGTATCCCGAGTACCATCTGGCCGAGTCGAAGGGCTATGCAAGCCCCGAGCATATCGAGGCCATTCGCAAATATGGACTTTGTCCTCTGCACCGCGTGAGCTTTTGCGGAAACTTTCTGCAGACTGAGCGCCTTTTCTAGGTCAATTGTGGAGACAGGGACCTCTGGAGTTTTATAAACCTGCTGGTAGCGGGCCGTATGCAACACCATTGCTGCGTACGGCCCGTTTTTTGACGGCATTTGGTCAGCTTTTGGTTTGCTTCCGGTACTTACCCGCATGAAAGGTGCCCTCATCATCGGGGCAATGCAGTGTGCGGGAAAGGAGACCCCATGAGTGCCGCAAGCAAAAAGAGCAAGACGCAGCAACTCAAGGAGCGTTGGGAAAACGGCGAGCTCGACTGCGGGGCGATGACGCCCGAGTTTATCAAGGGACTCAGTCCCCGCGAACTGGGTATGCTGGGCGAGCTGATCACCATCGACTACTTTAACGAGCGCGGCTACACCTTGCTGGAGCAGGGCTATCGTTGCACCGAGGGTGAGGCCGATCTGGTGCTGCTCGATGAGCTCGACGATGTCGTGGTGATGGCCGAGGTCAAGACCAGACGCGTTGCACTGGATTGCAGCACGCGGGTCTTTCCCGAGGAGGCCGTGGACGCCCAAAAGCAACGCCGCTACCGCCGCATCGCAAGTTGCTATCTTATGGAGCATTATCCGCTCAAGGCGATTCGCTTCGATGCCGTGGGTGTCACCATCCGCGGTGGGCATATCGCCGAGATCGAGCATCACTACAACGCGTTCGATTGGCAGGTGTCGTGATGGCGTTCGAGACGTTTGCCGTTCACGCGGCCTGCATCCGTGGCGTCGAGGCGATTCACGTCACGGTCGAGGTCTCGCTTGCCGGTGGCGTTCCGGGCATTCAGATGCTCGGTATTCCGAGTATGGAGGTGATGGAGTCACGCGGTCGTATTCGCTGTGCGATGCGCTCCGCCGGGTTCGAGATCCCGCGCTCGGGCATTACGGTCAATCTGGCGCCCGGCGATATTCGCAAGACCGGTAGCGGCTTTGATCTACCCATTGCCATCGCGGTTCTAGCGGCCGACGGTCAGATTCCCCGCGACAACCTCGATCGTTGTCTTATCGCAGGTGAGCTTGGCTTGGACGGTACGGTGCTTCCTGTCAAGGGCGAGGTGGCGTTTCAGCTATTGGCGCGTGATATGGGGCTGTCCTTTATCGCTGGCAGGTCCGATCAGCATGTGCCGCTTGCGGGCGTGGATTGCGGCTTTCTCGATCATTTGTCTCAGCTTGCTCATGGAATGGGCGATGCCGCGCGGCACTACTTGGATTCTGAGGGCGTCGAGGCGACCTTTGAGCCCGAGCTCGACTATGCCGACGTGCTGGGGCAGGAGGTTGCCAAACGCGGCATGGCACTGGCGGCAGCGGGTGAGCTCGGTTTGCTTATGATCGGGTCCCCGGGATCGGGCAAGACGATGCTTGCGCGCCGTATGACCGGCATCCTGCCTGAGCTTTCCGTTGAGGATCAGCAGGAGGCACTGTGCATCCATTCGGTTTTGGGTGAGAACATTGATGGCTTGTTGGCGGGACACCGGCCCTTCCGCAGTCCCCACCACAGTATTTCGACCGCAGGCCTTATCGGTGGAGGACGCCCGGTGCATCCGGGTGAGATCAGCCTGGCTCATGGCGGCGTGCTCTTTTTGGACGAGCTTGCCGAGTTTCCTACGGGTGTGCTGCAGACGCTGCGTCAGCCCATCGAACGCGGCTACGTCAGGATCGTACGCGTCGACGGGGCCTTTACCTTCCCGTCGCGCTTTCAGCTGCTGGCTGCGAGTAACCCTTGCCCCTGCGGCTTCTTGGGTGATCGCGAGGTGCCGTGTCGCTGCTCGGCGGCGATGGTCGAGCGCTATCGGTCTAAACTGCGCGGTCCTTTGGCCGACCGTATCGACATGATGATCGATGTGACCCGTCCCGACCCCCAAGTGATTATCGAGGGTGCGGAGGGTATGTCGTCTGCCGAGTTACGTGACTACGTTGTGCGCGGTCGCGCTTTTCGCGCTTGGCGCGAATCCCGTATGGACGATGCGGATGCCGAGGCCGAGGATGACGAGACACGGTCCATTGACGGCGTCGTTTCGACCTTTGAGCTCGATGATGCGGCGGAGAAGTGTGTGCTCGGCCTGTCGAAGCGCACACATCTCACGGGTCGCGGCATTGTGCGACTGGTGCGTATCGCGCGTACAATCGCCGACGTCGCCGAGAGCGAGCAAGTGACGCAGGACCACGTGCTCGAGGCAGCGATGTACCAGGGAAGGAGGGACCAATGATGGCCGAGGGGACCTACGAGCTGCATCCAGGTGATGCGTTGTATCCCGAGACCGTTTTGGAGCTTTCTGATGTACCCCAGACGCTCTATGTGCGCGGCAACCCCGAGGTGCTTTCGACGCCCGCGCTCTCCATCATCGGCGCGCGCAAGGCCTCGCCGTATGGTCTTGCCGTGGCAGAGCTTGCGGCAAAGGTGGCGGTCGAGGCGGGAGTGACGGTAGTTTCGGGCGGCGCGGTCGGTTGTGACCAGGCCTCGGGTTGGGCTGCGGTCAACGCCGGCGGCAAACACGTCGTGGTGCTGGGGACGGGCGCCGACGTGGTCTACCCGCGTTCGAGCGCGGGGCTTATTATGCGCACGCTCGATACGGGTGGCGCGGTCGTGTCGATCTCTCCGTGGGGCATGGGTCCGCGCAAGTTTGCCTTTCCGCGCCGCAATCGCGTGATCGCGGCCCTGTCGCAAGCCCTCTTTGTTTCCGAGGCGGGTATGCCTTCCGGGACGTTTTCTACAGCCGAGGCTGCTATGGATTTGGGGCGTGAACTTCTTGTCGTGCCGGGGTCGATCCTATCGCCCGAGTCGCGTGGCACGAATTACCTCATTGCGAACGGTGCTTGCTGCATCATCGACGAGGAATCTATCGAGATGGCTATCTCACGCATCTACGGCACCCTGCGCTACTCGCGCCCCGATGCTCCCGGCATTGCCGACCTGGATCCAACACAGCAGACCGTGATGCATGCGCTCATCGCCTCTCCGCTCAAGGTCGACGACATCGCGGCGCTCGTCGCGCTCGATGCTGTCGGCGTACTCAAACTCTTGGGTTCGCTTGAACTCGAGGGCCTTATCGAGCGCATGATGGATGGAAGGTATGCGCCCTCCAAGTTTGCCCTTCACGCCCAGACGCCCTTCGGTCACAATGGAAAACGTGTCAATTAGAAAGGTGTTTGCAGATGCAGTTCGATCAGGTGACGGTTATCGGTGGCGGTCTGGCGGGTTCGGAATGCGCGATCCAGCTGGCAGACCGCGGTTTTGCCGTAAAGCTGTGCGAGATGCGCCCCCAGGTGAGCTCCCCGGCCCACCATACCGATCACCTGGCAGAGCTCGTCTGCTCCAATTCGTTTAAGTCGACCCGTCCGGATTCCGCGGCTGGTTTGCTGAAGGCCGAGCTTGAGCGCATGGGTTCGGTCCTGCTCGATTGCGCCCATCGCGCGGCTGTTCCCGCCGGTGGCGCCTTGGCGGTCGACCGCGTCAAGTTTTCCGAGCTTGTCGAGGACGAGGTTGCCGCCCGTCCCAATATCGAGATCGTTCACGGCGAGGTCACGCAGATTCCCGAAGGTCACGTGGTCATTGCCGCCGGCCCCTTGTGCTCGCCGGCGTTGAGCGAAGAGGTCGTGAAGCTCGTCGGTGGCGACGCCCTTGCGTTCTTCGATGCCGCGGCGCCGATCGTCGATGCCTCCACGCTCGATATGGACGTGCTGTTCTCGCAGTCGCGCTACGAGGAGCAGGGGAGCGGCGACTATCTTAACGCTCCGCTCAACAAGGAAGAGTACGAGGCCTTTATCGAGGCGCTTACCACGGCCGACCGCGTGGTGCTCAAGGACTTTGAGGGCGGCGATCTGTTCCAGGCCTGCCAGCCTGCCGAGGAAGTTGCGCGCACCGGCAAGGACGCCATTCGCTTTGGCGCCATGAAGCCCGTCGGCCTCACCGACCCGCGAACCGGTCGTCGTCCCTGGGCGGCGATTCAGCTGCGTGCCGAGAACAAGGAGAAGACCGCCTATAACCTGGTGGGCTTCCAGACCAACCTGACCTTTGGCGAGCAGAAGCGCGTCTTCCATATGGTGCCGGGTCTGGAGAACGCCGAGTTCTTCCGCTACGGTGTCATGCACCGCAATACCTTTGTCGATGCGCCGCACGTGCTCGATGGCACCTTTGCCGTGCCTGGTACCGGCGTGCGCCTGGCCGGTCAGATCACCGGCACCGAGGGGTACATGGAAGCCGTGGCGACAGGTCTGCTCGCGGCACTCAACACCTATGCCGAGGCTGTCGGGGCCGCTCCCGTCGAGCTGCCGCGCGTGGGTGCTTTGGGCGCGCTCGTGGGCTATGCTACCGATCCGGCCACGGTGGGCTATCAGCCTATGCATGTCAACTTTGGCCTGGTGCCGCCACTCGAGGATGGTAAGCGCCGCAGCAAGCGCGACCGCTACCAGGCCTATGCGGACCGTGCGCTCGAGGCCCTTGATGCCTATCTGGCCACTCGCCCCGATCTGTTTGGAGGCGACCGGTCATAGCCTTTGACCTGTACGACACCGTCGACTCGTTTATTGCCTATATCTCACGCGTCGAGGGACTTTCTCCCAACACGGTGACGGCCTATGGCTCGAGGCTGGAGCGCTTTGCTGCCTGGTGCGAGCGTGAGAATATAGATTCTTTCGCTGCCGACGTGCGCACCATTCGTCGCTATCTTGCCGAGCTTTCGCGTGAGCAGGTGACTCCCCGAACGCTTGCGGCACACCTGTCTGCCATTCGCTCGCTCTATCGGTGGATGGCTGCCGAGGGGGTCGTGGAGGGCGATGTGGTCTCGGCAATTTCCTCGCCCAAGCTCCCGCGCGATCTACCCGGTGTGCTGACGACCCATCAGGTGGAGGCGCTGCTCAAGACACCTGATACCTCAACACCCGCGGGACTGCGCGATGCGGCGATGCTCGAGCTGCTCTATGCCTCGGGCGCCCGTATCTCTGAGCTCGCAGCACTCAATGTGGAGTCCATTGCGTGGTCCGAACGCACGCTGCGCCTGTGGGGCAAGGGGAGCAAAGAACGTATCGTCCCTCTGTATCGTCGTGCGCTCGAGGCGACGCGTCTCTATATTGAGGAGGGGAGGCCGGAGTTGCTCGCTCAGGCAAAGCGTCGTGACCCCGCTACCGGGCCGCATCCGCTGCTTATATCGGCGCGCGGTAATCGCATGAGTGCCGCCATGCTCAGGCGGCGGTTTCATATGCTGGCGACGCTCGCCGGCATTCCGGCCGACATCGCCCCGCATGCGATGCGCCATACCTTTGCGACCGACTTGCTCGAGGGCGGCGCGGACCTGCGCTCGGTTCAAGAGCTGCTGGGTCATGCGAGCCTGTCCACGACGCAGATCTACACGCATCTCACGCCCGATCGGCTCAAACGTGCCGTGGCTCAAGCCCATCCCCGAGGCGAATAGTGGCTGGGACGTCCCGCGCCGCACTCAGGTGTGTGGTTTTGATTGCGGGTTGGCAGGAAGAAGCATTCCTGCTATCATTCATCGGGTTGCTTCACGGCAACATGTTTTTATCACGCACGCGCGGCTACTTCATACCGTGGTGCCCGGGCTTTGGTAGCACATGTCCGGGTTGGTTTTGGAGGATGACCCCGCGCGGAGGCAAACCACAGGAGGTTTAACATGGCTACCAAGATTAATATCCGCACCCTGCTCGAGGCCGGCTGCCACTTCGGTCACCAGACCCGTCGCTGGAACCCCAAGATGAAGCCGTTCATCTTCGGTGAGCGCAACGGCATCTACATCCTCGACCTCAAGCAGACCATCCTCGACGCCGATCAGGCCTACACCTTCGTCAAGAACGTCGCCAAGGGTGGCAACGTGCTGTTCGTCGGCACCAAGAAGCAGGCTCAGGAGGCCGTCAAGAACGCTGCTGAGCGCGCCAACATGCCCTACATCAACCAGCGTTGGCTCGGCGGCATGCTGACCAACTTCGTCACCATCCGCTCTCGCATCAACCGCATGGAGGAGCTCGAGGCCATGGTCGAGGACGGCCGCATGGCTGTTCTGCCCAAGAAGGAGCAGGCTGTTCTCGGTAAGGAGCTCACCAAGCTCCAGACCAACCTCGGTGGCGCCCGCGACATGAAGGGCCTGCCTCAGGCTCTCTTCGTCATCGACACCAAGCGCGAGGAGAACGCCATCAAGGAGGCCCAGCGCCTGAACATCCCCGTCGTCGCTCTGATCGACACCAACTCCGATCCCGACGAGGTCGAGTACGGCATCCCCTGCAACGATGACGCTATCTCCGCTGTCACCCTTATGTGCGAGCTCATGGCTGACGCCTGCCTCGCTGGCTCCGGCAAGGAGCAGGTCTCCGAGGCCGAGATGGCCGCTGAGCCCAAGGCCGAGTAAATCAGTCTTAGTTAATTCTTTTTCATCTCTTTGAAAGGAACCACAATGGCCCAGATTACCGCCGCTATGGTCAAGCAGCTCCGCGAGATGACCGACTCCCCGATGATGGAGTGCAAGAAGGCTCTCGTCGAGGCAGACGGCGACATGGACGCTGCTGTCGACGTTCTGCGTAAGAACGGCCTTGCCAAGGCTGCCAAGAAGGCTGGCCGTGAGACCAACGAGGGCGCTGTCGCCGCGTTCGTCTCCGAGGATGGCAAGACCGGCGCTCTGCTCGAGCTTTCCTGCGAGACCGACTTCGTTGGCTCCAACGCCAAGTTCACCGGCTTTGCTTCCAAGGTCGCCGAGGTTGTCGCTACCACCGAGCCTGCTAACGTCGACGCCCTGCTCGAGAAGCCGATGGGCGAGGAGACCGTTTCCTCCGAGCTCACCGAGATGATTCACATCATGGGCGAGAACATGAAGATTTCCCGTTTCGCCGCCCGCAAGGCCGAGAACGGCGCGCTCGCTTCTTACATCCACATGGGTGGTAAGATCGGCGTCCTCGTCGAGTTCGCCTTCGAGAAGGCCGAGACCGCTCAGGCTGAGTCCTTCAAGACCTTCGCTCACGACGTTGCCCTTCAGGTTGCCGCCGTCGCCCCGATCTGCGCCACCCGCGATCAGGTTCCGGCCGAGACCGTCGAGCACGAGAAGCAGATCTACATGGCTCAGGCTGCCGAGTCCGGCAAGCCCGAGGCTATCCAGGAGAAGATGGCTGTCGGCCGTCTGGAGAAGTTCTACAAGCAGTCCGTGCTCACCGAGCAGGAGTTCATCAAGGACAGCTCCCTCACCATCAAGAAGTACGCTGAGCAGGTCTCCAAGGAGCTCGGCGACACCATTACCGTCGTTGCCTTTGACCGTCTGGTCCGTGGCGAGTAAATAAGCTCTTGTAGCTGGTAATGAGCAGGCTGTGGGTTTTACTCACAGCCTGCTTTTTCATGGCTCTTCTTAGAGCCTTTGATAGAATGTTGAGAGTTCAATCTAAAGGAGGATCGCTTTGTCCGACATCCGATATAAACGCGTGCTTCTGAAGCTTTCTGGCGAAGCACTGATGGGCGACGGCCACTATGGCATCGACCCCAAGGTTACCGACCATCTTGCCAAACAGGTCAAGGAGCTGCTCGCCGTTGGCCATGAGGTCGGCGTCGTTGTCGGCGGCGGCAATATTTTCCGCGGCATGGCCGGCGCTGCCGGTGGCATGGAGCGTGCTCAGGCCGACTACATGGGCATGCTGGCAACCGTTATGAACGCGCTTGCCCTGCAGGATGCCTTCGAGCATAACGATGTTCCCTGCCGCGTGATGAGCGCTATCCAGATGAACGAGATCTGCGAGCCCTATATTCGTCGCCGCGCTATCAACCATCTGTCCAAGGGCAACGTCGTCATCTTCGCTGCCGGTTCGGGCAATCCGTACTTTACGACCGACACCGCCGCGGCTCTTCGTGCGTGCGAGATTGGCGCCGAGATTCTGATTAAAGCCACCAAGGTTGACGGCATCTACGACAAGGATCCCGTCAAGTGCGCCGATGCCGTCCGTTTTGACAAGATTACCTATCACGAGGTTCTCGTCCGCGGTCTGCAGGTTATGGATTCCACGGCTACGGCACTGTGTCAGGATAACCGTATGCCGATTTTGGTCCTCAACATCGATGGCGAGGACACCGTCAAGCGCGCGCTTTCGGGTGAGCCCGTCGGCACGCTCGTCTATCAGGAGGATTAAGCATGGCAGAGAACATCACCGCCCATATGGACAAGTCGCTCGAGTCCCTCAAGCATAACTTCTCCAAGGTTCGTACCGGCCGCGCCAACGCCAACATTCTGTCCGACATCACCGTTGATTATTACGGTGTCCCCACGCCGGTCACGCAGGTTGCCGCCGTCAAGACCCCCGAGGCTCACATGCTGCTCATCGAGCCGTGGGACAAGGCGCTCATCAACGCTATCGTCAAGGCCATCGGCGCTTCCGATCTGGGCATTACCCCCAACTCCGATGGCACCGTCGTTCGTCTGCCGTTCCCGGCCCCCACTGAGGAGCGCCGTCGCGAGCTCGTCAAGGAGTGCCGCGAGTACGCCGAGCAGGCCAAGGTGTCTATCCGTAACATCCGTCGCGACTTCAACAATAAGCTCGAGCGCGATGAGGAGCTCACCGAGGACGATGTCCGTCGCGAGCAGGCCAAGGTCCAGAAGCACACCGATGAGTATGTCGCCAAGGTGGAGGAGCTTCTGAAGGAAAAAGAAGCCGAGGTCATGGAGATCTAAGGTGCAATACGACGAGCATAAACTGGTCGAGTACTTTGCCGACGCCCCTGCGGGCGTCGGTTTTTCCGACCTTGACCTCAATAAGATTCCGCACCATATCTCGTGCATCATGGACGGCAACGGTCGTTGGGCTACGTCGCGCGGTCTTGCGCGCACCGAGGGTCATAAGGCAGGTATCGTCTCGCTGCGCGAGATCATTACCGCCTGCGTGCGCCTAGGCGTCGACGTGCTTTCTGCCTATGCGTTTTCTACCGAAAACTGGAACCGTCCGCAGCATGAGGTCAACGTTTTGATGCATCTGTTTGCCAAGACGTTTATCGACGAGCTGCCGCTTCTGAAGCGCGAGAACGTTCGCGTTGTCTTTTTGGGCGATATTTCCGCGCTGCCCAAGAAGACCCGCGATGTCTTTGAGCGCGGCCTTGCCGAATGCGCCGACCATACCGGTATGACGCTGGCGCTGGCCGTTAACTACGGTGCCCGTGCTGAGATCACCCGCGCTGTCCGCCAGATCGCACTTGATGCCGCCGCTGGAAAGATCGATCTTGCCGCTATCGACGATGATATGGTTGCTTCGCACCTGTACACCGCCGGTCTTCCCGATCCGGAGCTCGTGATTCGCACTTCTGGCGAGCTGCGCCTTTCGAACTATCTGCTGTGGCAGGTGGCTTATTCCGAATTCTACGTCACCGATACCTATTGGCCCGACTTTGATCGTTGGGGCCTTGTCGACGCCATTTTGGCCTATCAGGGCCGTGACCGTAGGTTTGGTGGACTGAGTAAGACCGAGGAGGCTTAATCGTGTCCGATCGTCCCAAGGCATCTGCTCCCAAGACGCCAGTTTCCGCGGCGCCTGCGCGCAAGGCTGCCGCTGCGGGAGCACCTGCAGCAAAGAGCGGCACCGGTTCGTGGCTGGCGGGCTTTATCACCCGTGCCGCCGCCGGTATCGTCTACGCCGTTGTCTTTATCCTGTGCCTGGTTTTGGGTATCGTGCCCACGGCCATCTTTGTTTCTGTCATGAGCGGTCTGTGCTGCTATGAGTTTTTCCGTATGACGAGGCTCGATGGCAAGATGGCTAACGAGCGCATGGGTATCGCTGCCGCCGTACTCTTTCCGCTGTCGGCGTTGGGCGATTCGATGTTGCTGAATGCCCTGCTTTTTGCCCTGATGCTCGCTGTGGGCATTTGGTATGTTTGGTCGCCGCGTACCCGCATCTCTGATGTGGCCGTGACGCTCATGGGTCCCATCTACACTGGCTTTATGCTGTCGGCTATCGTGCTGCTGCGCGATGCCGTGCCCGGTTTTGCCGGCGCCCTGCTTTCAGTGGGCGTTTGCGCGTCCCTTTGGGTCTCCGATTCGTTTGCCTACATCGTGGGCAGCCGTATCGGCAAGCACAAGATGGTTCCCAAGATCTCTCCCAAAAAGAGCTGGGAGGGGTTTGCCGGCGGCATCTTGGGCTCGGTTTTGATTTGGCTCATCCTGTGGGCGACGCACTTCTACAAGCTCAGCCTGCCCTATGCGCTGCTGTGCGGCGTGGTCGTGTCCATTCTGGGCGTTATCGGCGACCTTATCGAGTCGCGCATCAAGCGCGGTGTGGGCGTCAAAGATTCCGGCAACCTTATCCCGGGCCATGGCGGCATGCTCGACCGTAGCGATTCGCTTATCTTTGGCTGCATTACCGCGCAGCTGCTTTTGATGATCGGAGGCGTGCTGTAATGTCATTCCAGACGACGTATGGCCCCGATGGACGCCTTCGTGTTGCCATCCTGGGCTGTACAGGCTCTATCGGCACCCAGGCGCTCGATGTGTGCCGCCAGCATGCCGATCGCCTGCAGGTGACGGCGCTGTCCGTTAACTCCAGTACCTCCGAGCTCGTTGCCGCTGCCCGCGAGTTCTCGGTTCCGGCGGTTGCCGTGGCCGATGTCGCTCATGGCGATGACGCCGTGCTGCAGGAGTTGCCCGAGGGAACGAAGCTCGGCGTTGGCGCGCAGGCGGTTTGCGAGCTCGCACGTCGCGACGATGTCGACTGCGTGCTCGTCGCTATTGTGGGCGCCGCCGGTCTCGAGGCGAGCCATGCGGCCTTGATCTCGAATAAGCGCCTTGCCCTTGCCAACAAGGAGTCCCTCGTCGTCGGTGGCGACTTGCTTATGCCGTTGGCGCAACCGGGCCAGCTTATTCCGGTCGACTCTGAGCATTCCGCCATCTACCAGTGCTATCTGGGGGAGAACCCGCGCGAGGCTCATTGTATTTGGCTCACCTGCTCGGGCGGTCCGTTCTTTGGCCGCACGCGTGACGAGCTCGATCGCGTGACGCGTGCCGATGCCCTCGCACATCCCACGTGGGCCATGGGTGCCAAGATCACCATCGACTCCGCCACCCTCATGAACAAGGGCCTGGAGCGCATTGAGGCCATGCATCTGTTTAACTGCGACCTCGATTTCATTAACGTGGTCGTGCAGCGTCAGTCCAAGATTCACTCTATGGTCGAGTTCGCCGACGGCTCCGTGATGGCGCATCTCGGTGCATCCGACATGCGTATTCCCATCCAGTTCGCGTTCTCGTATCCCGAGCGTTGGGATACTCCGGCGCCTCGTATCGATTTCCGCGAGCTGGGGCAGCTCACGTTTGATGCTGCCGACATGGATACCTTCCGCTGTCTGGCACTGGCCGAGCGTGCCGGCAAGACGGGTGGCACCATGCCGTGCGTGCTCAATGCCGCCAACGAGGTCGCCGTCGATGCCTTCCTGCACGATGGCTGCAGCTTTACCGATATCGATCGCATTGTGGAATCCTGCATGGACGCCCACGATATGCAGGTGGTCGATTCGTTTGAGCAGCTTCGCGACATCGATGCGTGGGCGCGTGAAAAGGCTGCGCAGGTGCTCGCCGCAACCCGTTCCTAACCCATAAGGATTGCTTTTTCGTTTTATGGATACTGTTCTGAGCGTTCTCTCATCGGTCTTTTGGGGCCTGCTGATGCTTTCCGTCCTCGTGTTTTTGCACGAGGGCGGCCACTTTTTGGCGGCGCGCGCCTGCGGCGTCCGTGTGACCGAGTTCTTTTTGGGTCTGCCGTGCCGCTTTGACATCCATTACACGTCGCGTCGCATTGGAACCAAGTTTGGCGTGACCCCGCTGCTGCTGGGTGGCTACGCTGCCATCTGCGGTATGGATCCGACCGATGTTTCGTGCGCCGACCGCGTGCTCGCGGCTATCTATCGTCATGGTCGCGTGACCGTGGCCGACCTTGCTGTCGAGCTCGAGCTTTCCGAGGAGGATGTGCTCGAGGCATGCGCCCTGTTGCTTGGCTGGGGCTCCATCGCGCCCTGGTATGAGGAAGGGGAGAAGCCCTCGCCGAGCTACTATCCCACCAAATATCAGACGTTGCCGCGAGACAAGGCAGGCTATACCACCTTTGATGGTCGCCGTTTCGATCGCGAACATGCGACTGCCGAGGGCGATGTGTGGGAACTGCCGTGCGGCGAGGCCGAGTTCCTTGCGCAAGAGCGCTCGCACACCTATCTTGGCCAAGGCTTTCTCAAGCGCGCCTTTATGCTGCTCGCGGGCATTATCGTCAATATCTTGACGGGTTTTTTGCTCCTTATGAGCATCTATTCCATTGCGGGTGTCACCGTGCCGATGGATACCAATGTGATTGGCCAGGTTGACGAAGGCTCGATTGCCGCCAAGGCGGGTATCGAGGGCGGTGACGCGATCCTTTCGGTTGACGGAGTATCGTGCTCTACCTGGATGGATGTTTACGATGCCATCGGCAAGGCTGCCGGTAAGGACGATATCGCCATTGAGTACGAGCGTGACGGCAAGCAGCATTCGACCACGGTTGCGCTCAAAGAGGACGATCGCCTAGGTGTGTATGCCTCTACGCAGGTGGTCCGTTTAGACCCCATCACGTCGGCTCGCCTGTCGTTCTCCTATGTTGTGCAGACAGCGGAGGGCGTGATGCGCCTGCTCCAGCCGCAGCATACGATGGAGATTCTCGATCAGTCCTCTTCGATCGTGGGTATTAGCGTTATGTCCTCACAGGCTGCTGCTGCCGGCCCTGCCACGTTCCTTTCGTTTGCCGCCCTCATTTCATTCTCGCTTGGCTTTATGAACCTGCTGCCCATCCCGCCACTCGATGGCGGCAAGCTAGTCATCGAGATCATTCAGAAGATTGCGGGCCGCGAGCTTCCGCTCAAGGTCCAGACGATTGTGAGCTATGTGGGCATCGCGCTCTTTGCGCTGCTTTTTGTCTATATGCTTCGTTCCGACATCCTTCGATTTATTCTGTAGGGGAGTGTTTGGATTGTCTTTATCCCATCCTTTGCCTCGCGAGCTGACGCGCCCCGTGCATGTGGGCGGCGTGCAGATCGGTGGCGGCGCGCCGGTGGTGGTCCAATCTATGACCTGCACCGATACCGCTGATGCCCAGGCAACGCTTGCGCAAGTGTGCGCGTTGGCGCAGGCTGGCTGCGATATCGTGCGCGTGAGCGTGCCCTCCGAGGCCGCGCTTGAGGGCTTCCGCACCATCTGTGCCGAGTCTCCGGTGCCGATTGTCGCCGATATCCACTTTAACCATAAGCTTGCCATTGGCGCTGTCGAGGCTGGTGCCTCTAAGCTGCGCATCAACCCCGGCAATATCGGCGATTGGGCTAAGGTCGATGCCGTCATCGATGCCGCGGGTGCCGCGGGCTGCGCGATTCGCATTGGCGTGAACGCGGGCTCGCTTGAGCAAGATATTGCCGAGCGCGACGACCTCACGCAGCCCGAAAAGCTCGTGATGTCGAGCGAACGCTTTGTGCGGCACTTTGAGGACCGTGGGTTTACCAACATCGTGCTATCCGCCAAGGCCCATAGCGTACAGACGACACTTGATACCTATCGCGCCCTGTCGCGCGAGATACCGCATGTTCCGCTCCACCTGGGCGTGACGGAGGCGGGGACCAAGCTTCAGGGCACCATCAAGAGCTCTGTAGGCTTGGGTATCTTGCTTTCCGAAGGCATCGGTGACACCATGCGTGTGTCGCTCACGGCCGATCCGGTTGAGGAGCCGCCGGTCGCCTGGGGAATTCTACAGTCGCTGGGCCTGCGTCGCCGTGGTCCCGAGATTGTCTCGTGCCCCACGTGCGCCCGCTGCCAGGTTAACCTGATTCCCATCGCCGAGGAGGTCACCGAGCGGCTTAAGAACTATTCCGCGCCGCTTTCGATCGCCGTGATGGGATGTGCGGTCAACGGCCCCGGAGAGGCATCTGACGCCGACCTGGGTGTTGCCTGCGGACGTGGTCAGGGCCTGCTCTTTTCGCATGGCCAGATCATTGGTAAAGTAGCTGAGGACCAAATTGTCGACGCGCTTATGGCCGAGGTCGACAAACTTATTGAGGAGAAATAAATGACCCGAGCAATGTATATGTCTAAGCTCTATGCGCCGACGCTCAAAGAGGATCCGGCGGATGCCGAGCTAGCGAGCCACCGTCTGCTGCTCCGCGCTGGCATGATCCGCAAGGAGGCCGCCGGCCTGTATTCCTATCTGCCGCTCGCTTGGCGCTCGATCCGCAAGATCGAGAACATCGTGCGCGACGAGATGGATGCCGCCGGTGCTCAGGAGCTCATGATGCCCATCATGGTCGATGCCGAGCTGTGGCGTGAGTCCGGCCGTATCGATGCCTATGGCAAGGAGCTTGTGCGCTTTGATGACCGCCACGGCCGCGAGTTTGTGCTCGGACCCACGCACGAGGAGACCGTGACTGCCCTGGTGCGCAATGAGTTGCGTTCCTACAAGCAGCTGCCAGTGAACCTTTATCACATCCAGGATAAGTTCCGCGACGAGTTCCGTCCCCGTTTTGGCCTGATGCGCGGTCGCGAGTTCATCATGAAGGACGCCTACAGCTTCTCTGCTACGCAGGAGAGCCTGCAGGAGGAGTACGACAAGATGAAGCAGGCCTATGCCAACATTTGCGAGCGCTGCTACATCAAGGCTCTGCCCGTTGTCGCCGACTCCGGCGAGATCGGTGGCGATACCTCCGTCGAGTACATGGCTTTGGCCGACGCTGGCGAGGCTTCGCTCGTCTACTGCGACGATTGCGGCTTCGCTGCCGACGATGAGGCGGCAAGCACCAAGGTCGTTGTGACCGAGGGTCCTGGCGACGGTACGCTTACCAAGGTCGAGACTCCGGGCATGGGCACCATCGAGGCCGTTGCAAAGTTCTTCGGCTTCCCCGAGAACGGCACGCGCAAGTCTCTGGCACTCCTCGACGCGGAGGGCAAGCCCGTCGTGGCCATTGTTCCGGGCGACCACGAGCTCAACGATTGCAAGGCCGAGCATGTCTTTGGCAAGGCCTATCGCATGATGACTGATGAGGAGCTCCAGACCTACGGTCTGCATAAGGGCTTTATCGGACCGGTTAACCTGCCCGAGGGCATTCGCCTGGTGTGCGACGAGAGCCTGCGCGAGTCCAAGCAGTGGGCCTGCGGTGCCAACGAGGTCGATTATCACTTTACCGGTGCCTGCCCCGAGCGCGACTTTACCGTCGACGAGTGGGCCGACCTGGTAACCGTCGTTGCCGGCGATCCCTGCCCGCACTGCGGCAAGCCGCTCTCTGCTGCTCGCGGCATCGAGGTCTCGCAGGTCTTCCAGCTGGGTACCAAGTATTCCGAGGCCATGGGCGCCACCTTTATGGACGAGGACGGCAAGGAGAAGCCGCTTATCATGGGTTGCTACGGCGTTGGTGTGTCCCGCTCGCTTGCTGCCGTCGTGGAGCAGCACAACGACGAACACGGCATCGTCTGGCCGGTCTCCGTTGCCCCGTACGAGGTCGCGGTGATTCCGCTCGATCCCAAGAAGGAGGAGTGCGCTAACGTTTGCGACCAAATCGTCGAGGGCCTGTGCGCCGAGGGTATCGAGGTTGTCGTCGATGACCGTGACGAGCGTCCTGGCTTTAAGTTTGCCGATAACGACCTCATGGGCTTCCCGTATCAGGTCGTGCTTGGCAAGCGTGGCCTCAAGAATGGTACTGTGGAGCTCAAGGACCGTGCCACGGGCGAGCGTGAGGACGTGGCGATCGACGAGGTCGTCGCCAAGATTGCCGAGCTTGTTAAGGCGGCCCGCCGTTAATCGACGTTTCTGCTATTAGATGTAATTGCGGGGCTGCTCCGTATCTCTCTTAGGATGAGATGCGGAGCAGTCTATTTTGTTGGAATAAACTCGATGGGTAAAGAAAACCCCACAGCCCATATGAGCTGCGGGGTTTTCTTGTGCCTCCGATGCGAAATAAATCGCTCAGATATTACTGATAATCGACGACGTCGATCCAGTTCTTCAGGAACTCATCGTTCACGTTGCGCTTACGAGCGAGCTCGGAAGCGGCGACGATGCTCGTCCACTGACGCACGACCTGCATGGGCATGTCGGCGCGGTCGCAGTAGAGCTCCAGGTAGGCCTTAGCCTGATCCTTGCTGTTGAGGGCGAAGAGCAGGTAGGTGGTGGCAACGTCGGCAGCAGGGGAGCCCTGGGTGGCGTGTGCCCAGTCGCACACATAGAGCTGGCCGTCGTCGCCGACGATGACGTTGGAGGGGTTGAAGTCGCCGTGGCAGACCTTGAACTCCTTGGTCATGCCGTCCAGACGCTCCTGAAGGTTGTAGCGCGTGGTGGCATTGAGCTGATCAAGGCTGTCGATCATGCGGGCGAACTTGTCGCGCTGACGGTTGAGCAGCGGGGAGGTGTAGCCGTGGATCTCGATCTGGAGGTCGACGAACATCTCGAGGTACTCACCAAAGCGCTGGGGCTCGGCAGTCATCTTCTCGGCAAGGGTGGTGCCCGGAACCTTCTCGGTCACGAGCGCCCAGCCGTTGGCGTTCTCGAGCTGGGAAACCTCGAGAGCCTTGGGGCTGCGGATGCCGCACTCATTGATGCGGGCAAGATTCAAAGCCTCGTTGAACACGTCGGAGACAGGCTTGGTCTCGTTAAAGACCTTGACAATCTTGTCGCCCAGGTCGTAAACGACCTTGTTGCCACGGCGGACGAGCTCGGTCTTGGAATCGGGTAGCAGCATGGTTGCATCCTTTCAACGATGCGATAGAAGCGACGGCGGGGGTGTGTGAAGCACCCGTGCACCCCCGCCGTTAAAAACCGTGCTAAAACTAGCAGACGGCGTAGTCCTGAGGCTCGCGGCCGTAGTAGGCGTCCAGGTAGAGCTCCTTGATCTCGCTCATGAGCGGGTAGCGCGGGTTAGCGCCGGTGCACTGGTCGTTGAATGCCTGCTCGGTCATCTCGTCGAGGGTGTCGAGGAAGTACTGCTCGTCAACACCGTAGTCGGCGATGGTCTTCTTGACACCGATGAAGTCCTTGAGCTCCTCGAGCTTCGTGATGAAGTTCTCGAAGACCTCCTTGTCGTCCTTGCCCTCGATGCCGCAGTACTTGGCCATCTCGGCGTAGTTGTGCAGCGCGTTGGGGTAAGGATACTGGGAGAACGTGCCCATCTTGACGGGAGCCTCGGCGGCGTTGTAGCGCATAACGCGGGTCAGGATGACGGCGTTGGCGAGGCCGTGGGGCAGGTGATGGAAGGCGCCGAGCTTGTGAGCCATGGAGTGGTTGAGGCCCAGGAAGGCGTTGGCGAAGGCCATGCCGGCCATGCAGGAGGCGTTGTGCATCTCCTCGCGGGCGTGCGGGTCCTTGGCGCCGTTCGTGAAGCTGGAGGGCAGGTTCTCGAAGACGAGCTTAGCAGCGCGCTCGGAGAGGCCCTTGGTGTAGTCGGAAGCCATGATGGAGACGTAGGACTCGATGGCGTGGGTCATGACGTCGATGCCGGAGGCAGCGGTCAGGCCGCGCGGGGCGGTCATGCAGTTGTCGGCGTCGACGATAGCCATGTTGGGGAGCAGCGCGTAGTCGGCGAGCGGCCACTTGATGCCGGTCTCCTTGTCGGTGATAATGGCGAACGGCGTGCACTCGGAGCCGGTACCCGAAGAGGTCGGGACGGCGACGAAGTAGGCCTTCTTGCCCATCTCGGGGAAAGTGAAGATACGCTTGCGGATGTCCATGAAGTCCATGGCCATGTCCTCAAACTTGCACTCGGGGTGCTCGTACATCATCCACATGATCTTGCCGGCGTCCATAGCGGAGCCACCGCCGACGGCGATGATGACGTCCGGCTCAAAGAGAGCCATCTGCTTGGCGCCGCGACGTGCGCACTGCAGCGACGGATCGGGCTCGACGTCGTAGAAGCAGTCGTGGGCGATGCCCATCTCGTCGAGCTTGGCCTCGATGGCGCGGGTGTTGCCATTCTTGAAGAGGAACTGGTCGGTGACGATGAAGGCGCGCTTCTTGCCCATGACGGTACCGAGCTCGTCGAGGGCGACGGGCGTGGAACCCTTCTTGAAGTAGACCTTCTCGGGAGCGCGGAACCACAGCATGTTCTCACGGCGCTCGGCCACAGTCTTAACGTTGATCAAGTGCTTCACCCCAACGTTCTCGGAGACGGAGTTGCCGCCCCAGGAGCCGCAGCCCAGGGTCAGAGACGGCTTCATGCCAAAGTTGTACAGATCACCGATGCCGCCGTGCGAGGACGGGGTGTTGATGACGATACGGCAGGCCTTCATGACGTGCTCGAACAGACTGATCTTCTCGGCCTGGGCGGGGTGCACGTACAGAGAGGCGGTGTGGCCCGGGCCACCGGCGAGCACCAGGTGCTCGGCCTTGTCGACGGCCTCCTGGAAGTCCTTGGCGTGATACATGGCCAGGACCGGGGAGAGCTTCTCGTGGGAGAACTCTTCCTTGGCGGGGTCGGTGGAGGTGACCTCGGCGATCAGGATCTTGGTCTTGGCGGGAACCTCGATGCCGGCGAGCTCGGCGATCTTGGCGGCAGCCATGCCGGGAATGCGGTGATCGAGGGCGCCGTTCTTGAACATGGCGGCACGCAGGGCCTCCATCTCGGCACCCTGCTTGACGAAATAGCAGCCGCGCTTCTGGAACTCGGCCTTAACCTGGTCATAGATGGTGTCGATGACGGTCACGGACTGCTCGGAAGCGCAGATCATGCCGTTGTCGAAGGTCTTGGAGTGGATGATGGAGTTGACGGCGAGCAGCACGTCGGCGGTGTCGTCGATGACGACCGGGGTGTTACCGGCGCCAACGCCCAGGGCGGGCTTGCCCGAGGAGTAGGCGGCCTTGACCATGCCCGGGCCACCGGTGGCGAGGATGATGTCGACGTCGCGCATGACCATGTTGGTCAGCTCGATGGAGGGGACATCGACCCAGCCGATGATACCCTCGGGGGCGCCGGCCTTGACGGCGGCGTCAAGCACGAGCTTGGCGGCGGCGATGGTGCACTTGGCGGCAGCCGGGTGCGGGGAGATGATGATGGCGTTGCGGGTCTTCAGGCTGATCAGCGTCTTGAAGATCGCAGTGGAGGTGGGGTTGGTCGTCGGGATGACGGCGCCCACGATACCGATGGGCTCGGCGATCTTGGTGATGCCATAAGCCTCGTCGCGCTCCAGGACACCACAGGTCTTGGTGTTCTTGTAAGCGTTGTAGATGTACTCTGCGGCGTAGTGGTTCTTGATGACCTTGTCCTCAAGAACGCCGCGGCCGGTCTCCTCGATGGCCATCTTCGCCAACGGGATACGAGCCTTGTTGGCGGCCATGGCGGCCTCATAGAAGATCTTGTCGACCTGCTCCTGCGTGTACGTAGCAAAAAGCGCCTGGGCCTCTCGCATCTGAGCGAGCTTAGCCTCAAGCGCCTCTACGTTGTCCACAATTGCGGGAGTAGTGTTTTCCGGTGACTTTTTCACCATTTGTGTCTCCTTGCGATCGGAGATTTACCCTACGCCTTGCATGATAGCAAGAAATTATTCGGCGAACGGTCAGATTCCTCTAAAAGGCACACTAAAACGCTTCAATAAACTGAAGCGTTTTAACCATTTAACTAAAAGCTCAACGTCTTCTCCGGGCGAATTCCTAGTTTCCCCATGGCTATGGTGTGGAGTTTGTTCATTGTTTGTTCATTAGGTCTTAGGAAATTAATGCACATCGATCAATTCTGGCTGGTCGTGACACTAATTTTTGGTCGTTTCTATTTCATGGCAATAAACGCGTTCTCTTGTCAGACAAAACACTGGTATTAAACTAAAACCAATGTGCCAGACAGTACATTCAGTAAGAGTGAAATATATGCCTTTGCCTCTGGGTATTTTGTCGCCCTTTACCGGTTCATGTCAGTTGAGTAGAAAGGGCGGTTTGTGAGATTGCCACGTTGCAGGCGAGCTCTCGTTTGGCTCGTCTCTTTTTTGTTCGTGTTTAATACGATTCCTACGAGCGTATTTGCTGACGTAATAGTGAATAATGACCCTCAGCAAAACACGACTTCGGAGAATCTGTCTAATGAATCTGCTGATAGTGATTCTGGGTCAAGGGGGGGGCGGTCGAGGCTTCGTCTAACGACAATACGGTTTCAAGTGATGATCAAAAACCTGAATCTGATGTCTCGGATAAGCAGTCAAACGATGTGAATGTGAATGAAACATCTGATGAATCGAATTCTGATGCAGCAGAATCTGGTGTTTATCAAGTTAATGATCAATCAACATTTGAGGATGCGCTGAATAAAATCGCCTCCGATAATTTATCGGAGATCAGACTTGTCCTAAAAGGCGGCTCGTCTTTTGTGGTGCCGACCCAAGATTACGTTTCGACTTTCGGCGTTGCTAACAAGAAGATTACCGTGACGAGTGACGGTGATAATCGCGCAACCTTGCACTTCTCCAACCGTGCCATGCTTTCCGGATCTTGTACTTTTGACAACGTCGAAGTGGTTGGTTCAGGAAAATTCTATTGCAATGGTTTCGATACCGTTTTCACTCGTAACTGCGAGCTCAACCTCTTTGAAACACTTTATGGCGGTGGCTATAGGTCGACTGTCGATCACACACATGTGGTGATAGCCGCGTCTGGATATATCAATCCTGGTAGTGGCGCTGGCCTTCATGACGTCATCGGTGGTTCATATCAAGGGTCCGTCGAGCATGACACCTATCTTGAGATCAGCGGTAACCTTCGCATGGCTAGCGGTAATCACGTTAATCCCGGTTGCATGCGCGGCGATGGGTCGAGCGGCGATGGAAACGGCTTTCCTGCTGTTTATGTAGGTGGTAACGCCACGCTTGTTTACGACAATGCCAACTCCGAAGTTTCTCCTGCTATCGAAGGCACTTACGGTTGCGAGATGCGCGGCAACGTGACGCTTGATGTTCGCTCGGGTCGGGTAAATGAAATTTGCGGTCATTTTGGTGACCCTGCGCCTATTAAAGGCAACATTCATATTATTGCGGGCAGCAGTACTTATGAAAACACCGACAAAACGCTTCGTCTTAATAGCAATTGGCCAATAATTGGCGCAGGACAAATGATCCCAGATGGAGTTTATGAGGTCGATGGCGATGTCGTTATCGATGCTTACGAGAATGTTTGGGGCTGGGATAAAGGTGGATCGATACCCAATGATGTCCCTTTTATTGAAGGTTCGAAGAAAGCGAACGTTGGCGGATCTATTACCGTTAATGTCCACGGCTCCCATGTTGGCTCTATTTATGGAGCAGAGTGGAGTGCTGTAAACGGTGATATTGCCGTGAACGCTTCTGGTGTTGAGCTGAGGGATGAAGCGGGCGATTCTCATGGGTATGTTTTCTGCGAGAATGACCTGACCAATTCGTCGGATGAGGGATCGAGCGTAAAGGCTAGAGGAAAGCTATCTATCAGTCTGAATAGCGGCAGTGTTGGCTACGTTTCGTTGACTTCGAACAAGAATGTATCGATTTCTGACGGTTCCTTCATTAATATTGCTGGACGACCGGAAATAGCTACGGGCGTTACGGGTGTGTACTATGGGCTTCCCAAGGGGTCTTCTTCTCCCACAATCAATATTGCAGGGACTGTGGCTGAGATTCCTTATATTAAGTACGCATCTGCATTGAATGTTACTGATAACTCCGAAATTACGGCCGGTACGATTTCTTCTGTAAATAAGATCGCTATTACTGGTCAATCGAATACAAATGTAACGACCAAATTTGGTTGCAACAATGCTTCTAGCAATGAATTAATTGAAGACAATGGCCTTCGGGTAGATGAGGGCAGCGTTTTGACGACAGCTGGCTCTCAAGCCTACGTATATGGTTATGTCGATATCAATGGTACTTGGGAGCAACAATACAATACTGCGAAAAACTATAACGATATTTTCGTTAAGGGAACCACCTCTATTGGCAGTAAGGGCATTCTCATCGATCACGGTTCAAGTAATTTGAAAGGTGCCGTTATTAATAAGGGCACACTTGCCTTAATGGCACCCGCATTATTCCAAGGAAATTACCGTGGCGATGACGCTGAAATTAGACTGCCAGCTGTCACTAATAACTATGATGGCACGGATGATGGCGGCGACATACCCCTTATTGTAAAAGGGGAATCGTCAGGGAAGACTACTGTTAATACGGTGGATCCGAACAATTGGCAGAATTTGAAACTGCCGTCACTCGGAGATAACTACGTACTCTCCAAAGCTAGTGGTGATGCACCTAAGCAAAGCACTTTTATTCTTGGCAACGAGGATGCGGTTGGTGAGGGCTATTACCTTAAGCGCGTCAGGGATGCCGACAGTACTGATGATTTTCACATGTGGCAGGTCGCAGCAAAGTTATCGCTGACTTTTGATGATAATGGCGCATACGATCCTGCTTATCCTCAAAAGTTTTTGCAAGATAAGACTGCAGATAAGGACAGTTACACCTTCGCGCTGCCCAAGACCGCCCCGACCCGCAAGGGCTGGGCGTTCGACGGCTGGAACACCGAGAGGGACGGGTCGGGCGATCAGTTCACCGACAA
>CABRCR010000012.1:0-72352 GCA_902469435.1 uncultured Collinsella sp.
CTGTAAACACAACATATTGTGTTTTCGAACATATGCTTGGGGGTGTTCTGCAATATATGGTGGGTGGAGTGGTGGGGCGGGGGGGGGGAAGGGGTGGGGAAAGGTGTTGAAAAATGGGGCGGTTCCCCATATTATTAATGACGTCGACAGGCGGGGTGGTTCCCCGCGTACGTGCCATCTGAGTAACCGAGGGGAGGGCGCACATGGGAATGACTGGTGCATACGAGCGCAATCTCGATGCAAAAGGTCGTCTGTCCCTGCCTGCACCCCTTCGCGAGGAGCTTGGAGAGCATGTTCGCGTGTTCAAAGCCCTGGATGTCGATGCTCTGTACGTGTTCTCTGCCGAGGCCTTCGATAAGTGGGTCGAAGGACTCTTCGCGGGTCGTGAGGGCCACGAGGGTTTTAACCCGCGTGACATTAACGACCAGAAGCTCATGAGGGCGATCAACAAGCGCACCACGTCGATGGACGTGGACAGCGCCGGTCGTATCGGTCTTTCCGAGTCTCTCCGCAAGCAGGCGAACCTCGACCGCGAGGTCACGGTTGTGGGCAACTACGACCACCTTGAGGTTTGGGATCGCGCCGCGGCCGATGAGGACGATGACGATGAGGCCCTGCTGGACCTCTTCTTCTCGTAAGGGCAAGGCGCGGGTAACGGATGGAGCG
Source organism: uncultured Collinsella sp. (assembly GCA_902469435.1). Classification (GTDB taxonomy): domain Bacteria; phylum Actinomycetota; class Coriobacteriia; order Coriobacteriales; family Coriobacteriaceae; genus Collinsella. The sequence goes on from CABRCR010000012.1 coordinate 667, forward strand.
TGGGATCTTGACACAAGAATATCGGCATGAACCTGTCATGCTCGGCGAAGTGCTTGAGTCGCTACGGCTAAAGAGCGGCTCCGTTGTCTGCGATTGCACCCTTGGCGGTGCCGGCCATTCGGTAAAGATGGCCGCGCAGGTGGGGGAGACGGGCCTTTTGCTCGGCGTCGATCAGGACGACATGGCCCTCGAGGCCGCTGGCGCCCGTCTGGACCGCGAGGTTCCCGGCGTTCCGCACCAGCTGCTGAAGGGCAACTTCGGCGACTTGGACGAGCTGCTTTGCTCGGCCGAGGTGCCCGGGGTCGATGGCTTCCTGTTCGATTTGGGCGTTTCGTCACCGCAACTCGATATCCCTGGCAGGGGCTTTTCGTATAACGAGGACGCCCCATTGGACATGCGGATGGATCCGGGTAATAACACCTTAAACGCAGCTGAGGTCATCAACACCTATAACGAACACGACCTCGCCCGGATTCTACGCGTCTACGGCGAAGAGAAGTTCGCCTCGCAGATCGCGCGCGAGATCGTGCGCCGCCGCGAGCAAGAACCGATCGAAACCACCGGCCAATTTGTCGAGATCATCAAGGCGGGTATCCCGGCTGCCGCTCGTCGGCATGGCGGACACCCGGCCAAGAAAAGTTTCCAGGCCATTCGCATCGAGGTCAATCACGAGCTCGATGTGCTCGAACGAGGGCTTGATGCCGCCACCAGGTGGCTCAACCCGGGCGGACGTATCTGCGTCATCTCGTATCACTCGCTCGAGGACCGTATCGTAAAGAACCACTTTAAGGAGATGAGCCAGGGGTGCACGTGTCCGCCGGAGATTCCGGTGTGCGTGTGCGGCAACGTGCCGATACTCAAGGTCATCACCCGCAAACCCTTGGTTGCCCAGCCTGATGAGGTTGAGCGCAACCCTCGGGCGAGATCAGCCAAAATCCGCGTGGCGCAGCGTCTGTAGGCGCGACCGCGCGATATTGGACCTCCCGCTCGCACCATAAACGAAGCTTAAACACACTACCAACGTACTCGGGATGGGAGGCGGCATATCATGGGCTACAACACTTCAAGCGCAGCACTCGCCTATGATATGAACGCCATGCCCGCCTATCGTGAGACGCCGCAGGCCCCCGTTGCTCCCCGTGAGCAGCGCACGCCGCGCTTTGATGTCTACACGGGCGCGGGCCGTCAGGCAAACCAGGCGGTAAGCCCGGTTTTCATGAGCGTTCTTAAAACGTTTTGCATCATTGCGGCTATCTTCATGACGATCGGCGTCGCCCGCGTGGCGCTCGCCGGCGTTACGGCCCAGGTGCTCAACAGCAACGCCGAGCTTACCAACACGCTCGAAAAGGCGACCGATGAGAGCTCCGACCTGGAGGTCATGCATTCGGTCTATGGCGCCGACACGCGCATTCGCGACCTTGCGGGCGCTTATGGCATGGTGGAGCCCAGCGAGAGCGTTACACTTGACTTTTCGCAAGATGCAGCCGCGGGCGCCAACGCGACCGCGACCGCTCAGTAGCAAGACGGTAGCTGAGTATGACAAATGACTATCGCCGCGGATCCGATGGGGGCCGCGGTTCTGGACGTCCCTCGTCGCGGGGACGTTCTGGTTATCAAGGAACGGGTCGGCAATCTTACAACGCCGGGCAGTCCCGTGGCAACGACCCGGCGTCGCGACTTCGCGGCTCGGGCGGCCTTCAAGTGCATAACAACAGGTCGCGCAAGAGTTCGTCGACCGAATGGCTCACAGGCGCGCCTCTGCCTCGCCGCAAAGCCGTCATGGGATTCATTGGGTTTGGCTTGGGCTTGGGCGTCTTTCGCCTTGCCGACTATCAAATTGTTGAAGCCGATAAACTGCGCGAGCGTGCCGATGCGCGCCGCCTGCTTGCGCAGACCCTCTATGCCAAACGCGGCACCATCTACGACCGCAACGGTAACGTGCTAGCGTCGTCGGTCGAATGTCGCAACATCGCCGTGAACCCGCAGCTTGTCGAGGATGTCGACAAGACGGTGTCGGCGCTGGTCAAGGCAACTGGGATCGATAAAAAGACCTGCCGCAAGCTCGTCGAGTCCGATGGCACCTGGGTGTATATCAAGCGCCAGGTGGACGAAGACGATGCTGCGGCGCTGGAGAAGAAGAACCTGCCCGGCGTGCTTTTTGAGCAGGCCATGAAGCGCGTATATCCATACGGCAATCTGGCATCGCAGGTGCTGGGTGTAGTGAATGTAGACAACGACGGCTTGACGGGTCTCGAGAAGCAATACAACAAGCTTCTGACCGGTACGAACGGTTCTCTTGTGCGCGAGCGCGCGAGGGACGGCAGCTATATCGCGGGCGGTGCCTATAAAAAGGTGGCTGCGGTCGACGGCGTTGATATCGTGACGACGCTCGACGTCAATATCCAGCGTGCGGCCGAGGATGCCCTGGCAGAGGCAGTTGAGAAGACTAAGGCCAAGAACGGCTCGGCGCTGGTCACCGATCCTACGACAGGCGAGATCTTGGCAGCCTGCTCGTATCCGACTTACGACCAGACCGATCTGGAAAACGCCAAGACCGAGGATATGAACTTGCGCCTGGTCACCGACGCCTACGAGCCCGGCTCGGTCTTTAAGACGCTCGTGGCGGGCGCCGGCTTCGACTTGGGCGTCGTGCGATCGAGTACGTCGTTTGAGGTGCCGGCGAGCATCAAGGTGGGTGACGATACCGTCACCGATGCCGACAAGCGCGACTATGCCATGACCATGGATGTGCGCGAGATGATGCGCCGTTCGTCCAACGTGGGCTTTGTCCTGGTGGGGCGCAAGATCGGTGCCGACGACTTTGCCGCCTATGTGGACAAGTGGGGCATAGGCCACAGCTCTGGTGTCGATTTTCCGGGCGAGAGCCTGGGCATTGTCAAGGAGCGTGACCAGTATGACGGCGCCACGCTTGGCTCGATGAGCTTTGGACAGGCGTTGTCTGTCTCTCCGATTGAGATCGCACGTGCCGTGGGCGGCATCGCCAACGGCGGCGTGATGATGACCCCGCACTTCTATAAGTCCAGCAAAGGCGACGAGAAGGACTGGGGCGAGGGCGAGCGCGCGATTTCTGAGGATGCTGCATCCCAGGTGACATCGTGCATGCAGACGGTCGTGTCCGAGGGAACGGGCGTTGGCGGCGCGGTCGACGGCTATGACGTGGCGGGTAAGACCGGTACGGCCGAACGAGCCGACGAGAACGGCGGCTACCTCAAGGAGAACTACATGTCGTCCTTTATGGGCTTTGCACCGGCACAATCGCCCAAGGTGCTGTGCTATATCACGCTCGACGGAACGCCGAGCGGCTCAGATGCCGCTGCAGTGCCGTTCCAGTCCATTATGGCCAACGCGCTCGACGTGTTGGGTATCCCACACACGAGGTAGGGGGTTACAATCTTTGGGGCGTGGTTTGTTGTCCCATATGAGGGGTGTTCACATGCCCTGCACCACGCATGCGCGGCGCTGGGATACAATACGCCGATAGCATTATTAGGTTTACAGGGGAGCTGCAATGATAGAGATCGCCGTCAACAACCTCGCGGCCGCAACAGGGGCCCGAACCGTGACGGGAGAAGCCGATCGGGTATGCCGCGGGTGTGTTATCGACTCGCGCCAGGTCGAGGAAGGGACGATTTTCGTCGCCTTTCCCGGTGAAAACGTCGACGGCAATGATTTTGCTTCCCGTGCCGTCCAGTTGGGTGCCGGCGCCGTCGTGATGACGCGCGAGCCCGAGGCCGAGCTGGTCTCGCTGGCGCAGGACAGGGGCTGTGCCATCTTGCTGACCGATGATCCCGAGGAGTTTCTGCTGCGTTTGGCGCACGCGTATCGCCTTGAGCTTGGCTGCCTGGTCGTTGGTATTACCGGTTCCATCGGCAAGACGACGACCAAGGACGTGCTCGCCGCTGTGCTCGCCAAGCGCTATCGTGTCTGGGCCACCAAGGGCAATTTCAATAACCTGATCGGCATGCCGCTCACGGTGCTTTCCGCTCCGGCCGATACCGAGGTCCTGGTGCTCGAGATGGGCATGAACCATTTCCACGAGATTGAGCGCCTGTCCCAGTCCGCCAATCCCAACCTTGCCATCGTGAGCAAGATCGGCACCTCTCACATCGGCATTTTGGGCAGCCGCGAGAACATCGCCCGCGCTAAGGCCGAGATTGTCCAGGGTATGTGCGCCGCCGGCGACTTCTTGCCGCTGCTGGTTTTGGGCGGTGAGGACGACTTTACGCCGTTCATTCGCGATACGTTCGCCCAGCCTGCTGGTATCGATGTGATGCTGGCCGGCGTCTCGGACGATGATGAGGTCCGCGCCCGCGACGTTCGAGTTGATGACGAGGGCCGTCCGGTCTTTACGCTCGATTTTGGTCAGGGCGAGACAATCGATACCATGCTTGCTATCCCCGGCGTGCAGTCCGTTCCAAATGCCGTTAAGGCCGCCGCGGTTGCCTATCGCCTGGGCGTGACGCCCGAGCAGATCGATGCTGCCTTTAGGGGCCTCACGATTACCGGTCACCGCCAGGAGATCAAGCGCGCCAAGAGCGGTGCCCGCGTCATTGACGATTCCTATAACGCCAGCGCCGAATCGATGGCTGCCGGCCTCGATCTACTGTGCTCGCTTTCGTGCAGGGGGTCTCGCATGGCGATCCTGGGCGAGATGGGCGAGATGGGCGATGAGGCTCCTCGCATGCATGAGCTTGTAGGCGCCTATGCTGCCGCCAAGAAGCTCGACATGCTGGCGTGCGTGGGTGGTGAGCTGGCCCAGCTCATGGCCGATGCAGCGCGCATGATGGGTATGGACGAGGACCGCATCCAGGTGTTCTCCGATTATCAGCAGGTGCTCGACCGCATGGGCGGCGCGCTTGAAAAACATGATGTTGTACTGGTCAAGGGTTCCCGCTTTGTTGAGCTCGACCGCTTTGTGGAAGGTGTGTGCTAGCCCATGTTCGGCAATCCCTCGTATCCAACGTATCAGGCTTTTTTGGGGCTTGGCATCGCCGCCGCCATTGCGCTGCTGCTCATGCCGTGGTGGATCAAGCTGCTCAAGGTCGAGGGTATCGGCCAGCAGGTTCGTGCCGACGGCCCCAAGCGTCATTTGGTTAAGCAGGGAACGCCCACCATGGGTGGCGTTGTCATCCTCATCGCGATCTCGCTGACCTGCCTGCTGATGGGCAAGCTCACCACCGAGCTCGTGCTCGTGCTGCTCGCCACGCTGGCGACCGGCGTGCTGGGTCTGATCGACGACCTGACCTCCGTTACGCATGGGCGCTCGCTCGGTCTGACGCCTCATGCCAAGATGATCGGCCTAACCATTATCTGTGTCACCTTTACGGTACTTGCCGTCAACTGGTGCGGCGTCGCCCCCGAGATTCGTTTTCCCGGTGGGTTGACGATCGACCTTGGCGTGCTTTCGACCACCATCTGCGGCTATTCGTTCCCGTGGCTCTATATTGTCTTTTGCTGGCTGATGATTGCCGGTCTTTCTAATGCCGTGAACCTGACCGATGGCCTTGACGGTCTTGCTGGCGGCACCTCCATGATCGCCATGCTCGCCATGGCTGCCATGGCGTTTTTGCACGGAGACGTGAACCTGTCCATCTTCTGTACCGCGTGTGCCGGTGCCTGCTTGGGCTTTCTGTGGTTCAACTGCTATCCGGCGAGCATCTTTATGGGCGATACCGGCTCGCTTGCTCTGGGCGCCGCGTTTGCCTGCACGTCCATCATGACCAACACCGAGGTCGTCTCCCTCATCATCGGCGGCCTGTTTATCGTTGAGACCCTGTCGGTCATGATTCAGGTTGTCTACTTCCATTTTACGCACAAGCGCGTCTTCCTTATGGCGCCCATCCATCATCATTTCGAAAAGAAGGGCTGGGCCGAGACCAAGGTCGTCATCCGTTTTTGGATTATCGCTGCGGCCTTTGGTGCCGTTGGCCTTGCTCTGTTCTTCCAGTTGGGATAGTGGTCTTTCATGCCTCTTGCTGATGTCTTTAGCCTGCTCGTTTTGGGTCAGGGCAAATCCGGTCTCGATGTCGCCCGCTGGGCGCTGGCACATCCCGAGCGCGTAAGCGCCGTTACCGTGTATGGCGGCGGCACCTCTGAGCCCAATGACGCCACGCGTGCGCTCGAGGCTGCTGGTGCGTCGTTTGTCTATGGGACCGAACAGGTCGAGGGCGCCTATGACGTATGCGTGACGTGCCCGGGCATCTCGGAGTTCTCGGGCTTCTTTAAGGCCGGGCGCGAACATGCCGCTCAGATTATGGGTGAGCCAGAGTTTGCCTATCGCCTGTCGCCCGATAACTGGATTGCCATCACGGGCACCAACGGTAAGACGACCACCACGTCGCTGACTGATTATCTGCTCAAGGCTGCCGGCGAGGCCAGCGTAGCTGTCGGCAACATCGGCGAGCCGCCGGTCAACGAGATTGACGGCCGAGCCCACAACGAGTGGTTTGTGGCTGAGCTCTCGAGCTATCAGATTGCTACGACCACCGAGCTCCACCCTCGCGTGGCAGTGCTGCTCAACATCACTCCCGACCACTTGGGCTGGCATAAGAGCCATAAGAACTATGCGCTTGCCAAGATCAAGCTGTTTGACAATATGGGCGATGACGATCTGGTGGTTGTCGACGTCGAAGACGCTGGCATTCACGAGTTCGATGAGTACATCTATACGCCGGGTCGCCGCATCTGCAAGGTCGCTTTTGACGAGCCCGAGGGTGCAGACGCCGCCTTTGTGCGCGACGGCAAAATGGTCGTGCGCCTGAAGGGCGTCGAGACCCAGCTTGTCGCCACGTCCGAGCTCAAGATCTCGGGCCATCACAATGTCATCAATGCCTTATGTGCCGCCACGGCTGCTCTGGCCGTCGGTGCCGATGTCGATGGTGTCCGCCGCGGTCTGGCCTCGTTCCAGCCGCTCGAGCATCGCGTGGAGCCGTGCGGCGAGATTGACGGTGTGCGCTACGTCAACGATTCCAAGGCGACCAACACCGACGCGGTCGAGAAGGCGCTGACGGCATTTCCCGATGACGACGTGATCTTGCTGCTCGGCGGCCACGATAAGGGCACGCCGCTCACGGACTTCGCGCGCGTTGTTATGGATAACGTGCGCTCGGTCGTCTGCTTTGGCGATGCGCGCGAGCGCTTCACCGCCGCTATGGACGAGGCCGATGTCGATGGCGATGTGGATATCGCCCAGGCGGATGACCTACGCGATGCCGTGGACGTTGCCCGTTCGCTGTCGAGCCGTGGCGACGTGATCTTACTTTCTCCTGCCTGCTCTTCGTTCGATGAGTTCTCGGGCTATGAGGAGCGCGGCCGCGTGTTTAAGGACTATGTGGCCCAGCTTGCCGCTGCAGCGAAATCGCAAATGGAATAGGGGTTGCCGGTGAGAGAGGAGAGCCCCCGACAAGGTATGAGGAGGCCCGACTCGGACCGTGCTTCCTCGCGGCGTAGCACACCGCGTTCCGGTCGCGGCGGGCAGTCGTTTAGCGAACGCTATATTGCCGGCGTTCCCGCCCGCATCATGCGCCCCCGTTTGATATTCATGGCCTGTCTGTTTATCTTGGTGTGTTTTGGCCTGTTGATGGTGTACTCGGCGTCTTCGGTCGAGGCACTGCACGAGAATGGCTCAGCGACGTTTTTTCTGGGTCGACAGGCTGCGTTTGCCGTGGTCGGTGTTCTGGCGCTGATTGCCATCGTGCGCGTTTTGCCGGACAGCTGGTTTGGGGAGGATGTGCTCAGGATCTTCCTCATAGGCATGATAGGGCTACTGTTTCTGGTGTTCTTGGTGGGCAGCGGCAGCCGTGGCGCCACGCGCTGGCTCAACATCGCCGGCATTCAGTTCCAGCCTTCCGAGTTTTTAAAGCCATTTGCCATTGCGTATTCGGCCATCATGCTTGATCGCTTCTTTTCGCCCGGTGGCAACATCAACGAATTCCTTCGCAAGATGGGCATCTACCTGGGCATTTCGCTCTTTCTGATCTTTATCCAGCCCGATTTCGGTACCGTCCTGATCATCCTGCTGACCCTCATGTGCATGGCGTTGTTTGCGGGTCTCGACCCGAGATTTATCATCGGCGTGCTAATCTTCGGCATTCTCGTGATCGTGATTGCACTTGTCGCAGAGCCGTACCGTATGGTGCGTATTCAGGTTGCCTTGAACCCTTGGGCTGATGAGTATGGTGACGGCTATCAGGCCACGCTTGCCATCATGGCCTTTGCCTCGGGCGGTCTGTTCGGCCGTGGCATCGGCAACTCAACCATGAAGTACTCGTATCTGCCCGAGGCGCACAATGACTACATCCTGGCCATCATTGGCGAGGAAGTCGGCTTTGTCGGAACCGTGCTGTTCTTCTTGGTGTTTGCGATGCTGATCTACTCGGCGTTTCGCATTGCCGAGCAGGCGACCGATCGTCGGGGCGCGCTTATGGCGTCTGGCTCCGCGGTCATTCTCGCGGTGCAGTTTTTGATTAACGCGCTTGGCATCCTCAACGTGTTTCCCATGACGGGCAAACCGTTGCCGTTTATTAGCTACGGCGGTTCGTCGATTATCGTGTCGCTTATGCTTGCCGGGTTGATTCTGCGCGTTTCGTACGAGAGCGCCCGCCGCGATGAGTATGACCGCCGCCGTGAGAGCTTTGCCGTTATGGACGAGAGCACCGCCGGCGTGGCCCACGTGCGCGGTGAACGACCTTCGCGTAGCGGCTTTACCGTTCTGGATGGCTCTGCGACCGAGCCGGCAGCTCGTCCACGTCCGCGGACGGCGCCGCAAGGTCGTCCGCAGCGCCCCAGCCCTCGCAGCGCGGGCGGCGGATATAATCGAATCGATTTGAACTCGGACCCGTCGGCGCGTTTGCGCACCGACGACCAGGGACCGCGTGTACGAAGGGACTACCATGACCGATAAGATGACCGTTGCTATTGCAGCCGGCGGCACGGCAGGACACATTAACCCCGCGCTCGCTTTGGCCGAGGAGCTGCATGACCGTGGCCACCACGTTGTGTTCGTGGGCCAGTCGCGCAAGCTCGAGGGTCGTCTGGTCCCCGAGGCTGGGTTTGATTTTGTGCCCATTACGGTCACGGGCTTCGACCGCTCCCGTCCCTGGACAGCGCTGACCTCGCTGTGGCGTGTCAACAAGGCCAAGCGTGCGCTCGCCAGTCATTTCTCAAAGGTCGGCAAGCCCGATGCTGCCATCGGTTTTGGTGCCTATGTCGAGGTTCCGCTGCTGGGGTGGTGCAAGGGCGCAGGCGTTCCGTATCTGCTACATGAGCAGAACTCTGTTCCGGGCCTGGCCAACAAGATGATGAACTCCCACGCCGCTCGCGTGTGCATCTCGGTGCCGGCAGCGCGCTCGGTCTTTGAGCGCGAAGGTGACCCTGACCACGTGCTCATGACCGGCAACCCCGTACGTCGCTCGGTGATCGAGGGCGATCGCGCTCGCGGCCGCAAGGCACTTGGCGTTCCCGAGGACGCTACGCTGCTGCTCGTCTTTGGCGGTTCACTTGGCGCCCAGCACCTCAACGAGCGCGCGGTTTCGCTCAAAAACGAGCTGCTTTCGCGCAAGAACCTCTATGTGTTGCATTCGACGGGTGCCGACGGCTTTGAGGAGACCGAGCGCGCTTTGGCGCTGACGCCCGAGGAGGCGAAGCGTTACCGCGTCCAGCCTTACATCGACAACATGGGCGATATGCTGGCTGCTGCCGATTTGGTGCTCTCGCGTTCGGGTGCATCGAGCGTGGCCGAGATCGCTGCGCTCGCCGTGCCCTCGATACTCGTGCCGTATCCGCATGCGACGGCCGACCACCAAACCACCAATGCCCGTTATCTGGTCGACGCCGGGGCCGGCGTGCTCTGTGCCGATGCCGATATCGACGGTTCTGCCTTTGCCGATGAGCTGCTGCACCTGGTCGATGACGCGGCAGAGCGCGACGTCATGCGTCAGGCGGCGCGTGGTCTGGCTCAGGATAGGGCCGCCGCTCTTCTGGCCGATGCGGTAGAGGGTTTGCGTTAGTTAGACGGGATATCGTCGGTCGCCCTCGCGCTGATGCGGTAGGTGCGGTACAGTTAACGGGTTACAGGCAGTGTTTACGCAAGGAGTACACGAGCACATGGCTGATTCCCAGACTGCAACCTCCGCGCCCGAGTTTAAGAGCGCCCACTTTATCGGTATCGGCGGCGCCGGCATGAGCGGCATCGCCCTCGTTCTGCACGAGCGCGGTTATGCCGTTACCGGCTCCGACCTTAAGACGTCACGTTATATCCGCCAGCTTACCCGCGCTGGTGTGAAGGTGCACGTGGGCCATGAGGCAGCCACGATCGACGAGGTCAAGCCCGACGTGGTTGTTGTCTCCACCGCTATTCCGGAGTCCAACCCTGAGCTCGTTCGCGCTCGCGAGCTTGGTATTCCCGTGTGGCCCCGTGCCAAGATGCTCTCTGCTTTGGGCCACGGCTACACCACCGTCGCTGTTGCCGGCACGCATGGCAAGACCACCACGTCTTCGATGTGCGCCACCATGCTCGACCGCATGGGTCTGGATCCGAGTTTCTTGATCGGCGGCATCGTCGAGGGCTATGACACGAACGGCAAGAACGGCTCGGGCGACTACTTTGTCGCCGAGGCCGACGAGTCCGACAGCTCCTTCCTGTTCCTGAACCCCAACGTGGTCATTGTGACCAACGTCGAGGCCGACCACCTCGATCACTACTCGGGTATCGAGGAGATCGAGGCAACTTTCGCCAAATTCATGAGCCTGGTGGGCGAGGACGGCACCGTCATCGTCTGCGGCGAGGACCCGCATCTGGTCGAGCTCGCCAAGTCGACGGGCCGTCACGTGCTTTCCTACGGCTTTGCCGAGAGCAACGACATCGTCTGCGTGCACCCGGATGTCAAGGGCATCCAGAGTGACTTTATCGTTCGCTTTGGGGACGGCACTGAGCACGCTGTGGAGATCAAGAGCAATCCCGGTCGCCACAACATGCTCAACGCCACGGCCGTGCTCACCGTCGCCCATGTCCTGGGCCTTGACATCGACGCCGCCGCCAAGGCGCTCTCGAGCTTTGAGGGCGTCCGCCGTCGCTTTACCCACGTGGGCGATATCGATGGCATCACCGTGGTCGATGATTACGGCCATCACCCCACCGAGATCAAGGCGACGCTTGCCGCCGCTTCGTCGCTGGGCTACAAGCACGTCGACGTCGTGTTCCAGCCGCACCGCTATTCGCGCCTGCAGGCCCTGTGCGACGACTTTGCCGATGCATTTGCCAATGCCGATAAACTGCTGCTGATCGATGTGTTCTCGGCTGGCGAGATGCCCATTCCGGGTGTCACCTCTAAGATGCTCGCCGATACCGTGCGCGCCAAGCATCCTGGCAAGGAGGTCGTGTACTGCTCCAGCCGTCTTGAGCTCAATCAGGAGCTCGAGCAGATGGTGGGCGAGGGCGACCTGCTGCTCACCATGGGTGCCGGCGACGTTACGACCGTCGGTCCCGAGTTCATTGAGTATCTGACTGCCAAGAAAGACGCTTAAGTCTAATGGGTCTGTTTAACGCCGTCATGGCGCTCTCGGGCATGATCGACACGGATGTGATCGAGGACGAGCGCCTTGCGCGTCATACGAGCTATCGTATCGGCGGCAAGGCCGACCTCTTTGTGACGTGCCATAGCTATCATGCCCTCCGCCGCGCCGTGGCGGTGCTCGATCGCGAGCAGGTGCCGTGGGTCATCATCGGCAAGGGCTCCAATCTGCTGGTTGCCGATGGCGGTTATCGCGGTGCCGTCATTTCGCTCGGACGTGAGTTCCAGCGCACGGTTGTTGCCGATGACGGTTGTACGCTGACGGTCGGTGCGGGCGTGATGTTTGCGCGCCTGGTCAACGATGCCCTGTCGCGTAGCCTCTCGGGCCTTGAGTTTGCCGTTGGCATTCCTGGTTCGGTCGGCGGTGCGATATCTATGAATGCCGGCACGCGGACCGAGTGGATTGGCTCGCTGGTTGAGGATGTCGTAACGTTTGACCCGGCATCCGGTATCAAGCATTATGCGGGGTCCGAGATCTCTTGGGGCTACCGCGAATGTAGCCTTCCCCGCAATGAGATCATCCTCGAGTGCGTGCTCAAGCTTAAACCGGCGCCCAAGGCCGACATTCGCGAGCGCATGGAGCGGTACCTTACAAGGCGCAAGCGTACGCAGCCCATGGGTCGCGCATCCTGCGGGTCGGTCTTTCGCAACCCGCCCGATGCGAGTGTGGGCAAGCTTATCGAGGATTGTGGATTAAAGGGTTTTTCAATTGGCGGCGCGGAAGTTTCGCCCGTTCACGCTAATTTTATCGTTAATAACGGAACTGCCTCGGCCGATGACGTTGCCGCGGTTATCAGACATGTGCACGGAAAGGTGAGGGAGGCGTATGGCATCGAGCTCAGACCGGAAGTTAAATTCCTCGGCTTCTAGAGCATCGAAACCCACCTTCCGCCGCGCCGGAGGGCGTTCCGGCGCGCCTGCCAAACCTCAACGCAATACCGTCGCGCACTCTAAGTCTGTCGGGCATGCTCGACAGGCCAGTCGTCCGGTCGTCGGCTCGCAGCTCGGTAATCGTCCGGCCGCAAAAAAGTCCTCGCGTCCCTCGGTGACGTCAAAGCCTGTTATGGGCGCCAAGCCTGCCCGTCCCATGGCAACTCCCAAGCCCTCGACGGGAACTAAAGCGGCACGTCCAGGCCGCACGCTGGGCGCATCGAAACCGCGCTCGCTGACATCGGTGCCGGCTACCGCCAAGAAGCCTTCGAGTAAAAAAGGCTTCAACCCGTTATCTTCACTTGGAGCGATGGCAAATAAAACATCAGACGCCGCTTCTGTCGTTACAGGCAAAGGCAAAATCGTGGGCGGCGTTTTGGCCGTCTTGGCCGTGCTCGTCGTCGTTGCCATCGTGGTAATCAACTCTGGATTGTTTACTGCCACTGATATTCAGATTCAAGGCAGCGAGCATGTGACGAAGCACGATGCTATCCAGCTGATCGACTTGCCCGAGGGAACGTCGCTTTTTAACGTCGATCCCGACCAGATTACCGAGGATCTCAAGCAAAACCCGTGGGTCTCGGGCGTAGATGTCCAGCGCCAGTTTCCCCATACGCTTATCATTACGCCGACGGAGCGTAAAGTTATCGCCATTGCATATATCAGCTCCGACGACCTTGCCTGGGCTATCGGAGACGATGACACCTGGATCGCCCCGCTGTCGACGTCGGTCGAAGTGGACGACCAGGGCAACGTCATCACGACAGGGCAGGGCTCAAATACCTTGACCGGAATCGATGCCGCGCTGGCGCTCGCCAAGCATTATGGCGCGGTGTTGTTGACTGATGTCTCGGCGGATGTCGCTCCGGTTTCCGGCCAGGCGGTGAACTCCAAAGCCGTTAAGGCCGGTCTGGATTATGTGCGTGGTTTTTCGAGCGAGTTCTTGGGACAAGTCAAGGATATTTCCACGCCTTCGGTCGAAGCCATCTCGGCAAACCTCAATAACGGCATTGAGGTGTCGCTGGGCGATTCGGGCGATATCGCCAAGAAGGAACGCGTAGTCACCAAGTTGCTTTCGCAGGTAGAGGGCGTAACGTATATCAATGTGCGCTCTCCGGGCAACTACACATTTAGGAATGCTCCGACCTCGTAGCGCTGGTTGATGCTTTGTTGAGGGGCCATACCACGCCGTTTATCTGGTTTGTTTGGTTTTCACGGTCAATTATTTGACTGATACGTTCATAATGTGCAAACATAATACGGTTTACCTTTGCATTTACTTTCAACCTGAAGGTTAATGTGCGCAGGGGTCGACCCATGCTATGGCTATAACCTTTGTTCGGAGGACCGACATGCACGAGACAGAGATCAACAACTACCTTGCCGTCATTAAGGTGGTCGGCGTCGGCGGCGGCGGTACCAACGCGGTCAATCGAATGATCGAAGAGGGCATCCGCGGCGTCGAGTTTGTTGCCATCAACACCGATGCTCAGGCACTCGCGATCTCTGATGCCGATATCAAGGTGCACATCGGCACCGACCTTACCCGCGGCCTGGGCGCCGGCGCCAATCCCGAGGTTGGCCGCAAGGCTGCCGATGAGTCCCGCGACGACATCGCCGAGGCGCTCGCTGGCGCCGACATGGTGTTTATCACCTGCGGCGAGGGCGGCGGCACCGGTACCGGCGCTGCTCCCATCGTTGCCGATATCGCGATGAACGAGGTCGGCGCACTGACCGTCGCCGTCGTGACCAAGCCCTTCACCTTCGAGGGCCGCAAGCGTAAGAAGAGCGCCGAGGAGGGCATCAAGACCCTCTCCGATTGCGTCGACACCATGATCGTCATTCCTAACGATAAGCTGCTCGACATCGCCGAGAAGAAGACCACCATGCTCGAGGCCTTCGCGATTGCCGATGGCGTCCTTTCCCAGGGCACCCAGGGCATCACCGACCTCATCACCGTCCCCGGTATCATCAACCTGGACTTCGCCGATGTTAAGACCATCATGAAGCAGGCCGGTACCGCCATGATGGGTATCGGTACCTCTTCTGGGGATACTCGTGCCGTCGACGCTGCCCAGCAGGCCATCTCCAGCCCGCTGCTCGAGAGCTCCATCGATGGTGCCACGCGCGTGCTGCTCTCCATCGCCGGTTCCAAGGACCTGGGCATCCAGGAGATCAGCGACGCCGCCGACGTTGTCGCCAACGCCGTCGACCCCGAGGCCAACATCATCTTCGGTACCGTTGTCGACGAGTCCCTGGGCGATCAGGTGCGTATCACCGTCATCGCTACGGGCTTCTCCGACTCCAACGTCAACCGTCAGGATGAGCTCTTTGCTGCTCAGCAGTCTCAGAGCAAGGCCGCTGCCTCCGCTGAGCCGCAGCGCACCGCTCCGGCTGCCAGCCCGGCTCAGGCCGCTCCGACCCGCAACGTCGGTGGTACCGAGCTGCCCAACTTTGGCAACGACCAGTTCGAGCTTCCCGACTTCCTGAAGCGCGGTAGCTTCTAGTTCGTTTTTCTCAACGACCTGCACGGGGTGTGTCCATTTGGATGCACCCCGTTTTGTTTCTCGTTTGTAAACGAAAGCCTCCAATCTCCTTACGTTCCCTTTACGTTTGGTCCCTACCGCTGCGGGTATCCTTTTAAGGAAGTATGACAGCCGTATAAACGCGGACTGCGCGGCGACGCCGCGGTACTTGTGTTATTAGGAGGCTTTAGTATGGCAGCACGTGCGGACAACGTTTCGCGTGTCGACCATGATGGAGTTACGTTGGTGGAGGGCGCGACATCCGATGTCCGCTTTGCCTTTACCGAGCGCACCGGTGGCGTTTCTGAAGATGCGTACTCCTCGCTCAACCTGGGCTCGCATGTAGGCGATGACCCCTTTGCTGTTCAAGAAAATCGTCGTCGAGCGCTCGAAGCTATGGGCGCCACTGAGTGCGAGCATAATCTGCTCGTGCCCAATCAGGTACATGGTGACCATATCGTTACGGTGACTTCGAACGGCGCCGACGATCTTGAGGCTGTTCGCGAGCAGATTGCCGAGGGCTGCGATGCCATCGTCTGTACGGCCCATGACGTGCCCGTGCTGCTCTGCTTTGCCGACTGCGCTCCCGTGGTGCTGGTGGCCCCTGGCGGATTTGCCGTGGTGCACTCCGGTTGGAAGGGCACGATTGCACGTATTTCTGCCAAGGCGTGCCAGGCGCTTTGCGATGCTGCCGGCTGCGATGCGAGCGACGTTTCCGCCTATATCGGCCCCCATATCTTGGCTGACGAATATGAGGTATCCCAGGAACTCATGGATCGCTTTGCCGTCGAGTTCTCTTGCATCGATGCGAGTGCCTCTCGCATGCTCGATCTTTCCGCTGCCATTTGTGAGGCGCTGGTAGATGCCGGTGTGGACGCGGATAATATCGTGGATACCCAGCTTTCGACTGTGCGCCAGAACGACCGCTTTTATTCCTACCGTAACGAGGACGGCACCTGTGGGCGCCATGCTGCGATCGGCGTGATGCTATGAGAAAGATCGTATCGGTCCTGAGCGCCGCTGTGCTTACGCTTACGCTGTGCGCCTGTTCTTCGGGATCTTCTACCTCTTCCATTACCGTGGCCGGCTCCACGACCTGCCTTCCTATCGCCGAAATTGCGGCAGAGGGCTTTAAGGAGGAGACCGGCATCGACGTGCTCGTTTCCGGTTTGGGCTCTTCCGCTGGCATCGAAGCCGTCAGCGCTGGCACGGCCGATATCGCCAGCTCCTCCCGTGGACTCAATGCCGACGAACAGGATCTGGGCCTGACTCCCATCGTCATTGCCCACGACGGTATCGCGGTCATCGTGAACGACGATAACCCGGTCGATAACCTCTCGACCGAGCAGCTCCGCGATATCTATGCCGGCAAGATTACTAATTGGAAAGAGGTCGGTGGCGAGGACCTGAAGATTCAGGTCATCAACCGAGACGAGGCATCCGGCACGCGTGAAGCATTCCGCACCATCGTGATGGACGGCACCCCGTTCGATCGCCGCTCGGCCGTTCTTTCGGGCACGGGCCAGGTGCGCGACGTGGTATCTCGTTCGCACGGTGCCATTGGCTACATTTCGCTGGGCTTCGTCGATAGCCTCAACGCCAAGACCTCGGTCAAGGCCGTCTCGGTCAATCATGTTGAGGCGTCCGAGAAGACGGTCGCGAGCGGCGGCTATCCCATCTCACGCGACCTTTACTTCTTTGTGAAGGGTGCGCCTTCGCAGCAGGCGCAGGATTACATCGACTATGTGACGTCCGAAAAGATGGACAAGCAGATTCGCGAGGCGGGCTTTATCCCCGTCACCAACGACGAGAAGGGGAGTGAGTAGCATGGAAGCACAGGAAAACTCCCAGACTGAGCAGAATGGTCAGGCGCCCAAGAAGCGCGAGCTGGCGCTCGTATCGCGCAGCACCTATATCAAGGAGAAGGCGCTGCAGTGGATCTTCTTTGCCTGCGCGTTCTTGGCGGTTGTTACCGTCATCCTGATTTTTGTCTTTACCACGTACTCGGCGCTGCCCGTCTTTACCGACATCGGTCTGGCGGACTTCTTTAGCTTTACGTGGGCGCCCTCTGAGGGTCACTACGGCATCGTGTCGCTGCTTGCCGGCTCGGGTCTGGTGACCGTCGGCGCGCTCGCCATGGGTGTGCCCCTAGGCGTGGGCACGGCCGTGTATCTGGTCGAGATCGCCAGCAAGCGCGTGCGCAAGCTCATCAGCCCTGCCGTTGACCTGTTGGCCGGCATCCCTTCTATCATCTATGGCTTCTTTGGCATGATCATCATCCGCCCGTTTATCGCACAACTGACCGGCGGTCTTGGTTTTGGCGCGCTGACGGCGTGGTTCGTGCTCGCCATTATGATCGTGCCCACCATCACGACGCTTACCATCGATGCTCTCAATTCCATTCCCATGGGCATTCGCGAGGCATCGTATGCCATGGGCGCCACCAAGTGGCAGACTATCTATAAGGTCGTGTTACCTGCCGCCAAGCTGGGTATCGTGGATGCCATCGTGCTGGGTATGGGCCGTGCCATCGGCGAGACCATGGCCGTGCTCATGGTCGTGGGTAACGCCCCGGTTATTCCCGACAGCATTGCGAGCCCCATCTCGACGCTCACGAGCCAGATTGCGCTCGACATGAGCTATTCCTCGGGTCTGCATCGCTCGGCGCTGTTCGGCATGGGCGTGGTCCTGTTTATCATTTCCGCCACGCTGGTGGGCATCGTCCGCCTGGTTTCCAAGAAGAAGAGGGGGTAGGCTATGTCCGATTCCGTTGACACGACGGTCGATACGACCTCGTCGCGCGAGCGCATCAAGCGTGCCCTTTCCCACGGCAAGAAGGGCCGCATCAACAAGGACCTGTCCAACAAGATCATGCTTGGCGTGTTCCGTGCCGCGGCATACATCACCACGCTGGTGCTGGTCGCTATCATCGCCTACGTGGTCATCAACGGCCTGCCACACATCTCGCTCGACTTTATCTTCGGTTGGCCCCAGGGCGTCAACGCCGAGGGCGGTATTTGGCCCACGATCGTCTCGACCGTCTATGTGACGGCGCTCGCCATGCTTATCTGCACGCCGATCGCTGTGCTGGCAGCCGTCTATCTGGCCGAGTACGCCAAGCAGGGCAAGATCGTCGAGCTCATTCGCTACGCTGCTGACGCTTTGGCCTCGGTGCCCTCCATCGTTATGGGCCTGTTTGGCTACGCCTTGTTTGTCGAGGCCATGGGCCTGGGCCTTTCGATGGTCTCGGCCGCTCTGGCGCTCGCGCTCTTGATGCTTCCCATCGTCATGCGCACCACCGAAGAGGCCATTCGCGCCGTCCCGCGCTATATCCGTTGGGGCGCGTACGGCCTGGGCGCCACCAAGTGGCAGGTTGTCTCCAAGATTGTGCTTCCTTCTGCCTTTGGCCGTATTGCCACGGGCATTGTCCTTGCCATCGGCCGTGCCATTGGCGAGACCGCCGTGGTGCTCTACACCATGGGCCAGGCCATCAATCTACCTATCTCGCCGCTCGATTCCGGCCGTCCCATGACCGTTCACCTGTACCTGCTTGCCAACGACGGCATCAACATGAACGCAGCCTACGGCACCGCGCTCTTGCTGATGGTGATCATTCTGGCCTTCAACCTGTTTGCGCGCTTCCTGTCGCGCAAGCGTCGCTAGTTAAGGAGTCCCATGTCCGTTTATCAGTCCGCTCCCACGCTGGAGCAAGCGGCCATTACGGCCAAGGATTTCAACTTTTGGTACGGTGACTTTCATGCGCTGACGGGGCTCGACCTCAACATCGCTAAAAACGCCATCACCTCCTTCATTGGCCCTTCGGGCTGCGGTAAGTCGACGTTTTTGCGCTGCATCAATCGCATGAATGATCTTATCGAGGGTACGCGCGTCGAGGGCACCATGACGCTCGACGGCAACGATATCTATGCCGAGGGCGTCGACCCGGTCGACCTCCGTCGCCGCGTGGGCATGATTTTTCAGCAGCCCAACCCGTTTCCCAAATCCATCTACGAGAATGTCGCCTTTGGCCCTCGTCTGCAGGGCGTGACTAGCAAAAGCGACCTCGATGACATCGTGGAAGAATCGCTCAAGCGCGCCAACCTCTGGAAAGAGGTATCCAATCAGCTCAACAAGGATGGTTTGGCGCTCTCGGGCGGTCAGCAGCAGCGTCTGTGCATCGCGCGCGTGCTTGCGGTGCAACCCGATGTCCTTCTGATGGACGAGCCCTGCTCCGCCATCGACCCCACGTCCGTCTCTAAGGTCGAGGATCTGATGGCCGAGCTGGCGCCCGAGATGACGATCATCATCGTCACGCATTCAATGCAGCAGGCAGCTCGTATCAGCGACTACACCGCATTCTTCTTGCAGGAAGTTGCCGGCGAGCCCGCCACGCTCATCGAGTATGGTCAAACCGACGCGATCTTCACCAGCCCGGTGGACTCGCGGACGGAAGACTATATCACCGGCCGCTTTGGCTGATCGGTGCGACTAGTCCCAAGCCGATCGGACCTGGTCCGGTGCGTATTCACTGTGCGGGCTGCATGACCGCACCCAACTGATTGGAGTGAACCATGCGCAAACTGTTTTCCCGTCAGCTCGTCGAGGCCCGTCACGAGATGCTGAGCATCTATGAGGCCGTCGATCTGGCTCTCCACGATGCCGTGAAGGCCTATGTGACCGACGACCGCAAGCTCGCCACCAAGACCAAGAAACGTACGCTTTCGATTGACGCGCGCTGCGCCAACCTGGAGGCCGTCTGCTACAACCTGATCGCCACGCAGTCACCGGTCGCCTCCGACTTCCGCCTGCTTCAGACGATCATCTACGTCGACTTTAACCTGCAGCGCATGACCGATAAGGTCCGTCAGATCTGCCGTGCCACGCGTCATATGATCAAGGCCGACATCTCGCTGCCCCAGGAGCTCGTCGGTACGGTTGAGGCCGAGGCCGAAGCTGTTTACCAGGTGCTGGGCTCTTCGCTTTCTGCGCTCGTCACCAATGACATGTCCATCATCTGCAACCTGGCCGTCGAGGACGAGCCAGTGCACGCCGCCTACGAGAAGTTCTTCCGCACCTTTAACCGTATGGATACGGGCGACTTTATGGACGACGACAGCAACTATGACGACCTGCGTCGCGCCATCATGGTTTCGCGCTACCTCGATCGCATCGCTTCCATTTCCATCGATGCCGCCTGCCGTCTGACCTTCCTGTTGACTGGTCAGCGTATGAACGCCGGCGATATCGCCCGCACTGATGAGGATGAGCTCGAGAGCATGCGCGTGCCTTCGGGCGAGGGTGTTATCATGAGGCCCGCCGTCGACGCTCGCTACGTTGCCAAGGTGCCCGTTAACGAGGTCAGCGAGGGTCTTCGCTACCTGCTCGATCATCTTGAGGACGAGGACGATGGCGAGGACGACGAGGAGTAAGTAACCCCGTTCGTCGAAAGATTGTAAATACCTAAGTGAGCGCGGCCTTGCACATGCGGGGCCGCGCTCTTGCGTTAGCATGGGACTACTTATTTGGCTGTCAGCGGAGGCGATTGGCAATGGATAACTATTTGGACTTGATGCGCGCTCGCCGCGAGCAGATTCTGGAACGTTTTTATGCGGCGCTCGATCGCGCAGGCCGTCCCCACGACGCCGCGAGCCTCATTGCCGTGTCCAAGACCGTTGGTGTCGATGAGACCGTTGCCGCCATCCAGGCGGGGTATCGCCATTTTGCCGAGAACCGCCCGCAGGAGCTGGTTCGCAAGCTCACGGGTCTGGCGGAGCATCCGGAGCTGCCCGAGGTGCGCTTCGATATGATCGGCAACCTGCAGACCAATAAGATCAATGCGGTGCTGGGCTCAGCCGAGCTGATTCACTCGGCGGGTTCGCTGCATCTGGCACAGGCGATCTCGAGCCGTGCTGTCCGCAAGATTGAGGCAGGCGAGCTCGCCGGTCCCCAGCGTGTGCTCATCGAGGTCAATGTGAGTGGTGAGGAGTCGAAGGGAGGCTTTTCGCCCGATGAGATTCGCGCCGCCGCGGGTGAGCTTGCGGAACTTGAGGGAATTTGCGTACAGGGGCTTATGACTATGGCGCCCCGGGGGAATAAGGATGTGGCACGCCGCACCTTTGCGGGGCTTCGTGAGCTGAGGGATGAGCTGGAGGCGGCGCATCCCGATTTGAACCTGCCTGAGCTTTCCTGCGGCATGAGCGAGGACTTTGAGCCTGCCCTTGAGGAGGGCTCTACGCTCGTTCGCCTGGGCAGGGTAGTATTTAGCCCGGAGTTTGCAGTAAAATAAGGCTCTGAAGTGCGCACTGATTATCGGGGCGCCTGCACTAAACCGCGAGAGGACACAACCATGGGCTTCCTTGACGAGATTAAAAATAAGATGCACCTGGGCGGCCAGCAGGGTTACGACCAGGGTTATGGCCAGGACGACGACTACGGCTACGATGACGGCTATGACGATAGTTATCAGGGCAACGGCTACAGCGGTGCTTCGGGCGAGGGCTTCTACACCCAAGACGAGCCGAGCAACGGCCTGCTTGGTCAGACGCGCCGCGGTGAAGCTGAGTCGGTTGCCGTGTATACGCGCTCCGGTCAGCTGGTCGGCGATGACTCCCGCCATGCCACGACGTATAACCCGCCTTCGCGCTCGCAGGACAGCGTTGCGAGCGGTTATCGTCCTGGTGCCTATGACACGCCGTCGAGCTACGCCGAGAACACCCGCGCCCGTGCCGCCGCTGCACCCGCGCCTGCACCGAGCGATGCCTCGGCCTATGCGAGCAATATCATCAACGCCACGCCGCAGCTGCCGGCCTATGTCCTGCGCCCCGAGAGCTATGACGACGTGGAGACCGTGGTGCGCCGCGTTCGCACCAAGCAGCCTGTCGCACTGATTTTTGTGGGCGTACGCACCGAAGTTGCCAAGCGCGTCTTGGACTTCTCTTACGGCTTTGCCTGCGGTCTGGGCGCCACGGTCAAGGAGGTAGGCGACCGCGTGTTCATGGTGCTGCCCGCCGGTTGCGAGGTCAAAGATTCCGATCTCAAGAAGCTTCGTGCCGACGGCTACCTTAAGTAAAGACAAGACGAGGAGATTCCTATCAACATCTACACTATCGTCCAGCTGGTCAACACGCTGTTCAACTTCTATTCCACGCTCATTGTCGTCTACTGCTTTATGACGTGGATTCCCATGAAGCAGGGTGGTTTACTTCAGGATATTGCCGCGGTGCTTGATAGCGTGTGCGGTCCGTGGCTCAACCTGTTCCGTCGTTTCATCCCGCCGATGGGCGGTATCGATTTTTCGCCGGTCGTTGCGATTATTGCGTTGCAGTTGGTGCAGAGGCTGGTTCTGCAGCTTCTTATAGGTATACTCGTGTAGAACTGACTTAGTAACTTACGTCGGGCGTGTAGCGCCGAGGCGATGAAAAAGGAGACTTGTTATGGCTATTACCCCTGCAGACATCCAGGCTCAGACTTTCTCTGAGGCCAAGCGTGGCTACGATCCTGCCGAGGTCGACGTCTTCTTGGAGACACTGTCCTCCGAGGTTGACGCTATGCTCGCTAAGATCGTCGACCTTAAGGGTCGTCTGACTGCTACCGAGCAGCAGCTTGCCGATGCGCAGGCTCAGCTTGCCCAGGCTCAGGATGCCACCGCCCAAGCCGTTCCTGCCGCCCCCGTGGCTGCTCCCGCCCCTGACTTCTCCGCTCAGGAGCGCCAGATTTCCGCTGCCCTGATCGCTGCCCAGCAGACCGCTGAGACCATCGTCAACGATGCCAACGAGAATGCTGAGCGTATCCGCAACGAGGCTGACGCCAAGGCCCGCGAGGTTATCCGCCAGGCTCTGACCGAAAAGCAGGCCGAGCTCGAGGAAATCGATCGTCTCAAGGCTTCCCGTGAGGAGTTCAAGGCCGAGTATCTCAAGCTCATCCAGCACTTCATGGACGATGCCCAGAACTCCTTCCCGGCCGACCTCATGGCCTCCACGCCGGTCGGTTCTGCCGCTTCTCCTGCGGTGACTGTTCCCGCCGAGCCGCTGCCCGTCGCTGACCCGGTTGTCCCCGTGGCCGATCCCTTTGCCCCGATCGACAACTTTGCTGCCGACGACCTGGACTAGCATCAGAGCTACAATCTAGTGTCCTTAAGAGGAGCTCGCACCTGCGGGTTCCTTTTTTGTGGCTGTATACGGGTTGGGAAACAAAACGCCGAGCTCTGCATGCGATAGGACAGAACTCGGCGAAGGGCGCGTGGTAAAAGGTAGATTTTAAGGTATGTCTAAAAACTACTTGAGGAGGAAGTTGGAAAGGGGAATAGTGCGGGCCTCGCGATGCTCGGGATCGGCGATGTGGTCGGCGGGATAGCCACAGACGAGCATGTGATAGGGATAGACGCCCTTGGGCAGATTGAACTGCTCCTGTGCCACCTCAGGCTTAAAATGGCATACCCAGCACGTTCCCAGGCCCTGCTCGGTGGCCTCCATCATCATCTGGTCGCACACGATGGACGTATCGATTTCACTGGAATTCATCTGGTCATACGGGCGTACCCAAGCATCATCGGTAACGCAGCAAATAAGGAAGATGAGCGGAGCGCCAAAGATAGACCCATCACGAGCAAACCGAGGCTGACAAGCAGCAGCCTTCTCCAACAGCTCAGGCGTATCCAGCACCATCACACGGGCTGGATGATTATTACAAGCAGAAGGAGCAATACGCCCAGCCTCAACAATGGCATCCACCACAGCCTGCTCCACAGCCCGATCTTCAAACTCACGACAAGAATACCGACCCCGAGCCAGATCCAAATACCCCATAATCAAACCCTCCAAAGTCAGCGAATCAATCCAAAGCAAAACAAAGGGTACCCAAAGCCCGATTCAGCTAAACGTTTAAGGCGGTCCCAAAGTTCCCAATCGGGCTCAAAGGCCCTGCCAACAAAAGCCTCATTGCTTTCAAAGTATCAGCCAAAGTTCCCAATGGTGGTACGTAAGGCGAAGGGCCGGCCACGGTTTACTTTCGAACGACTCTGCAAAGCAGCCGGAGTGAGAAAGCAAACCGTGGCCGGCCCTTCGCCGCCGGGACACGTACCCCCAATTAACTGTTCTTCATGACAATCGAATCCACGACATCGGCCACATTCTCGCAGCAGTCGGCGCAGTACTCCAGGAAGGCGTACACGTCACGCCAAGCGATGACCTCGAGCGGGTCCTTGCCGTTAACGTGCAGGTTACGCATGGCGTTGATATAGAGCTCGTCGGCCTCGGACTCGATGGTGTTGATCTGGATGACGAGCTCGCGAAGCGTCTTGGACTTGCGGTAGTTGGGCAGCTCGACCATCAGGTCCTTCATGGCGCGGCAGGCGTCGGTCACCTTGTGGGCGATGACGATGGCGTCGGGATGGATGCTCTGGATGTTGGTGAAGTAGACGCGCTGCACGACGCCCTCGATACGGTCGAGCACGGTGTCGAGCGAGCAGCTCATCAGATCCAGGTCCTCGCGCTCAAGCGGGGTGATAAAGGCCGTGAGCAGGGCGTCCTCAAGCTCATGGTGCTTCTTGTCGGCCGCATGCTCGATCGCGTGCATCTTGTCGAGCATATCGTGAATCTTCGCGGGATCGAAGTTCTCGAAAATCTTGGTAAGCAGCTCGGCGGCCTGGACGGCAAGGTCGGCGCAGGCGACGTAGTTGTCAAAGTAGAACGAATCGGGTTTCTTTGCCATGAGTGGGTCCTTTCGAGGCGAAGACGGGTGGGCGAGGTGTTACGGTCCGGATGGACGTTCGGTTTGACTAGATGAACATCATGAACAGCTTGGCCATGACAAAGCTGATGAGTCCGCAGGCGGGGAAGGTGAAGAACCAGGTGAACATCATGTCCTTGACGACGCCGAAGTTGATGGCCGAGAGGCGTTTGACGGCACCGACGCCCATGATGGCGCAGGTCTTGATGTGCGTGGAGGACACGGGGATGCCGGTAAGGGTGGCAAGCAGCAGGTTCGCGGCGCCCGCCAGGTCGGCGGAGAAGCCCTGGTACTTTTCGAGCTTGACCATGCTCTGGCCAACGGACTTGATGATGCGCTCGCCGCCCACGCTGGTGCCGATGCCCATGGTGGCCGAGCATAGCAGCATAATCCAGATGGGGATGCCGGCATCGCCGACGCTCGTCTGGCCGCTGGCAAAGGCCACGCCTAAAAAGAGCACGCCGATGAACTTCTGTCCATCCTGCGCGCCGTGCATAAAGCTCATGGCCGCAGCGCTCGCGATCTGAGCGTATTTAAAGAAGACATTGGCACGTCGCCTGTTGGCGGCGGCGAAAAGAATCGAGACGAGCTTGCACAGGACCCAGCCCATGACAAAGCCCAGACCGATGGAGAGCGCCAGGCCGTAGATGACCTTCATCCACTCGTGGACGTTGACGCTGCTCGCACCGCCGAGGGCGATGGCGGCACCGGTCAGGCCGGCGATAAGGCTGTGGCTTTGCGAGGTGGGGATGCCAAAACGCGACGCTGTGGCGCCGTAGACGACGATGGAGAACAGCGCCGCGCACAGACAGGCGAGCGCCATGGTGCTGTTTCCGCCAAAGTCGACAATATGGGAGATGGTGTTGGCGACGCTCGCGTTAAAGTGCGTCATGATGAGCACGCCAAGGAAGTTGAATGCGGCACTCATGAGAATAGCGGCGCGGGCGGGCATGCAACGCGTAGTGACGCAGGTCGCGATGGCGTTGGGTGCGTCGGTCCATCCATTGACGAAGATGGCGCCGAGCGCGAGGATCACGGTGACGGCAAGGACTGGGTTCGACACAAGTTGGCCGAGGAAGGTTGAGAACGTTACGTCCATATATGGGCTTTCTCGAAGTTTGCAGGCTCGTTACAGAAACATGATAAATCGTATCACCTCCTGCGGGTTTCTTTACCGAGTTCTGATGGGAGCAGTGAATTTTTTGGCACTAAAAATGAATATTAGCCCTGTTGACCGTGGGTGTTCTTTTTGCTATCACACCATGAGGACACGTGCGCGCGCCCCAACACCCCAAAACCACAGTCTGTTCGCTTTACAATATGCAAACATGCGTTCGATAATAGGAGGCATGGAATATCGACAGACAGACGGCAAAACTCGGCGCGTGCACAAGCAGTATGTGGACGTCGTGGCTCGCATTCTCGCGGGCGGACAGGTCGTGCCGGTTACCGTCTGCTGGGTTGACGGTCGCTGCTTTACGATTGACGAGATTGTCTCGTCCACTGGGTTTGGCCTGACGGTTCACGGCATTCGTACGGCGACTTATAAGGTTCGTTTTGGCGGACATGCGACCGAACTGTATCTGGAAGAGCAGACACGCGAGCGACCGGATGGCTCGCAGACTCATCTGATGCGTTGGTGGGTGTGGGCGTTCGACCGAACACTCGAGAGCGAGCGCCGCAGGTAAGAACGCGTGGCGTTCGGGTACAATGGCAAGAAACTTGTCAGCTACGGCGCCGTCGCGGTGCTTTTTGAAAGGACGAAATTATGAACGATATCCAGGGCTATCAGAATGGCCCCATCGAGACCGGCGCAAGCCGTGCCAAGGAGATGTCGCCGCGCGCGTACAACCTTGTCATGTCTGCTCTGATCTTTTTGGGCTTTTGCGCCATGGGCGCCGGTGCTTACTTTACGAGCACCATGTCGTTTGCGCGCATGATGATGAGCGGCGCCGCTTTGCCGCTGGTCTTTGGCTCATTTATTTTGACCATCGTCGGCATGGTCATGATGTCGGCTGCTGCCAGCAAACAGTCCGTGGGCCTGTCACTCGTGGGCTACGTGGTCTTTGCGAGCACCTTTGGCCTGACGGCGTCGTTTGGTCTTGCCAACTACGACCTGCCTACCATTAACACCGCCTTTATCGCCACGGCCGCCATCACCTTTGTCTTTGGTGCGCTGGGCGTGACCTTCCCCAAGTTCTTCCAGCGTGTGTATGGCATTGGTTTTGGCATCCTGCTTGCCACGATTCTGGTCGAGATCGTGCTGATGTTCATGGGCGTTTCGCAGTCCATCACCGACCTGATCGTGATCGTGGTGTTCGCCGGCTTCATCGGCTACGACACCTATGTGGCAACGACGGTGCCGCCCACGCTGCCCAACGCCGTGCTCATGGCATCCAACCTGTTCGTGGACATCATCAACGTGTTCCTGCGCATTCTGAACATCCTCGGCCGTCGCGATTAAAGCGCGGCATTGCGATGCTTCCTGCCGGACGCGGTAAAACGATGTGAAAGGCGGTCCTTCGGGGCCGTCTTTTTTGTACGCGGCGGGGTATCATGGATGGGAAAAGCCGATAGCGGCAGCGACAGGAAAGGTGGCCACGTATGGCAGACGTCGACAACAGGAACCGTAACCGCAGGTCCAACCGAGCGGGTCAGCCCAATCCCAAGCGCGGGGCCCGTGCCAAGGCCGCCGAGCGTCACGTGGCAACTGTGTCCGAAGCGTGCGCCAAGGATATCGAGCGTTCGCTTGCCGGTGTTCGCGAGTTTGACGGTATGCCTGCCGGCTTTGTCGCGGCGATGAAGGCCAAGGTTCAGAGTGCTGTGGCCGCCGAAGAGCAGGTCGCCGAGGACGTCGAGAACGCGGAGACTGCCGAGACCGAGGCGGCGCCCGAGCCCGTCGAGGAGCCTGCCGAGGAAATCGCCGAAGCTGAGTCCGCGCCTGCTGAGGAGCCCGCTCCGGTCCTGCCCGAGGTCACTGTGCTTGATGCCTCCGCCACGCAGGCAATCCTCGATAACGGTCGCGGCTATGCGCAGTTCTGCGACATGGCCGTGCTCGCCTTTGCCTCGTTTACCAATCCGGGCGGTGGATATATTCAGGGTTATCTGGGCCAGGAGGCCACGCTGTGCGCCGATTCGTATCTGTACAACGTTCTCGATAAGCAGCGTAAGTGGTACGGCGAGAACCGTCGCCGCAACATCAACTGCGAGCTCTATCGTAACCGCGCCCTGGTGGTGCCTGCGGTGCGCTTCGACCGCAACCACGTGCATGCATACGCCGACGTGATCGTGGCCGCCGCGCCCAACGTTAGGCGCGCCCGCCAGGAGTATCGCGTGAGCGACGATGCTCTGCTGGATGCCCTGCGCGACCGCATTCGCTTTGTGCTCGCCATCTGCGATGAGCTTGGTCGCGAGAAGCTCGTGCTGGGTGCTTGGGGCTGCGAGAACAACGGCTTTGATGCCGAGGCCGTGGCCGAGCTCTTCCGCAAGGAGCTCGCGTCGGGCGACTTCAAGGTCAAGCAGGTCTTCTTTGCCGTGCCCTCTACGCGCTGGGACCAGGACTTTGCCAAGTTCGAGCACGTGCTGGCAAACTTCCCCGAGCGCAACGAGGAGTCCTATGCCCAGGTTGCCGCCCGCGCCGCAGCCGCTCGCGCCGCCGAGCAGGCCCAGACAGCAGTCGAGGATGATGAGGACGAGGATGACTGGCGCAAGTACCTGTAAGCGGTGCGCGCGATGTGATATGCCAAGCCGACGGGAGGGGTTGCCCCCGTCGGCTTTTTACTGAATGAGGAGCTCAAGATGAAAAACGTTCTGTGCTTTGGTGACAGCAACACCTATGGTTACGATCCGGCGGGCATGCGCGACGGTACCGCGGTGCGCTATGCGCAGGATGTGCGCTGGTGTGGCGTGGTCCAACGTGACTTAGGCGAGGGCTGGCATGTAATTGAAGAAGGCCTCAACGGCCGCACGACGGTACGCGACGACATGTGCCATCTGGACACTAACCTCAACGGCATTCGCGCGCTTCCGATGCTGCTCGAGGCCCATAAGCCGCTGGACGCCATTGTGATCATGCTGGGCACCAACGACTGTAAGACGGTCTTTAACGTGACAGCTTCCGATATCGCCCGTGGCGCCATGGCGCTGATTCGCGCCGTCCGCGCGTTTCCGTGGACCGACGCTGCGCCTTGCCCGCGCATCCTGCTGATGGCTCCTATCAAGATCAAGCCGCAGATCGCCGATGTATATATGACCGATTTTGACGAGCGTTCCGTCGAGGCATCTGAACATTTTGGCGAGTACTATGCGCACGTGGCCGAGCAGTTTGGCTGCGACTTTTTGAATGCCGCCGAGTTTGCCGAGCCGGGCGATATCGACTATCTGCATATGATGCCCGAAAGCCACGAGAGCTTGGGACATGCCGTGGCAGCCAAGCTCCAAGAGATGCTCGGTGAGTAGCGCGACCCCAAGCCACCGCAAAGGGGACAGGCACCTTTGTGGTGGTTTTGCCCGGGTAAACGAACGGATTGGCTGCCATATGGGCATGGACGAGCTCATCGACCTCTTTGCCGAGGGCGATGAGCTCGTCTCCAATACCGCTTTTGAGGATTTGGATCTTGCCTACGACGTGGCGAACGGCGCGACCTTCGATGGCGTTGTGTTCCGATCTTGCGAGTTCGATAGCGTTGACTGGAGCGGCTCGACGTTTCGCGACGTGGTGTTTCGCGGTTGCCGCTTTATCCGCTGCAACATGGAAGGCTGCTGGCTCAGCCGCTGTGACTTCGTTGACTGCTCGGCACCGGGACTCAACTTGCTCAAGGCGCGCCTGTCGAGCGTGTCGTTTGGATCGTGCGATTTGAGCTATGCGAACCTTTCGGAGGGACGCATTGGCCCTATGACAGCATGCGATACACGTCTGAGAGAGGCTGCGTTTCAGGGTGCCAAGCTGGGTCAGATACGCCTGGATGGCTGTGACCTGACGCGTGTTGATGTGTTCAAGACGTCGCTTTCCGGCGTTGATGTGTCGCGCTGTACATTTGCAGCGCCCGTTGTTTCGGTCGATTACCATGAGTTGCGTGGCTTGACGGTCAATGCCGAGCAGGCGCTGGCACTCTCGGGTTTGTTGGGAATTCAACTCGCCGACGAATAGGCGCTCTGGTCCTTTGCTCGACCGCTATCTAAAATCAAACCGTCGCAACATTTAATGATTTTTTGCGTTTGCACGATTTTCATCGAATGTTGCGACGGTTTTTGGTGCAAGGTAGCCTGTCTCTTTTTGGCAGGTTACTGGCTATTTAGTACTGCCACATGTGGTTGACAGGGCCGGAGCCTTTGCCCATGTTCAGGCCGGCGGCCAGAGCGCCTGTCAGGTATGCCTTGCCCGCATTGACGGCATCGGCAAGATCCATGCCCTGGGCCAGCGCGCAGGCGATGGCGGACGAAAGCGTGCAGCCGGTGCCGTGTGTGTTGTCGGTCTCGATGCGCTTGTGGCGGAACCACGTGGTGAGCGGATCGCCCAGATGGTTGCCCTCGTCATCGAGTGGCGCGGGTTCGGCCAATACATCGTTGGCCTCGTTGACAAGATGCCCACCCTTAACGAGGGATGCGCAACCAAAGCGGCGGGTGAGGAGCATGGCAGCATTTTGCTGTGTGCGCTCGGAGTCGACCTCGTAGTCAAGCAGGGCCATGGCCTCGGGAATATTGGGCGTGATGACGGTTGCTAGTGGGAACAGGCGGCGGGTGAGCGCCTCGGCGGCATCTTCGGCAATCAGCCGTGCGCCCGAGGTGGCTACCATGACGGGGTCGACGACCACGTTTGTCGCGTTCCAGGCGCTCAGGCGGTCGGCGATAACCTCGATAATCTCGGCAGAGGAAACCATGCCGATCTTGACGGCGCTGGGGCGGATATCGTCAAATACGGCGTCGATCTGCGCAGCGACGATATCAGGGGAGATATTCTGCACGGCGGTGACACCGAGCGTGTTTTGTGCGGTGATGGCGGTGATGGCCGTCTCGGCATACAGGCGGTGCGCCGTGATGGTCTTGATGTCGGCCTGAATGCCGGCGCCACCGCTGGAATCGGATCCTGCGATGGATAGAACGGCAGGTACCTTGCTGCGATCCATGTTTGCTCCCTTGTTCGGTCGGAATCAAATGGGTCTTTAAGCCAGCATTATAAAGATGCCCGGGCCGACTCTATGTCGAACCCGGGCGGGCGATGCAATCTTTACGCAAATGCAAGCAAATGTTCACACGTCAACAATTGACGAACACCATGTTACCGATTGCGGCTCCGGTGACGAGTTAGTCCTCCATGCCGAGATCGATCGTCGTACCCTCGAACACCTTGTTGACGGTGCGGACGGCGCACATCTTGCCACACATGGTGCAGGTGCCCTCGGTGGCGGCGGGGGATTCCTCGTAGCGCTTCTTACCGGTGACCGGATCGAGAGCACACTTCCACATGGCATCCCAGTCGAGCTTGCGGCGTGCCTGGCCCATCTTGTCGTCCATGTCGCGGGCGTGCGGCACCTTCTTGGCGATATCGGCGGCGTGCGCGGCAATCTTGGTGGCCATGAGGCCATCGAGCACGTCCTGGGCGTTGGGCAGGCACAGGTGCTCGGCCGGCGTCACGTAGCACAGGAAGTCGGCGCCGGAGCTGGCGGAGATGGCGCCGCCGATGGCAGCGGTGATGTGGTCGTAGCCCACGCCGATATCGGTCACCAGCGGCCCGAGCACATAGAACGGGGCGTTGTGGCACAGACGCTTCTGCAGTTTCATGTTGGCGGCAATCTCGTCGAGCGCCATGTGACCCGGGCCCTCGACCATGACCTGGACGCCGGCAGCCCAAGCGCGCTTGCACAACTTGCCCAGCTCGATCATCTCGGCAGTCTCGGTGGCGTCGTTGGAGTCGTAGAGGCAGCCCGGGCGGCAGGAGTCGCCGAGCGAAATCGTCACGTCGTACTCGTGGCAGATCTCGAGTAGCTCGTCAAAGTACTCGTAGAAGGGGTTTTCGTTGCCGGTGACCTCCATCCAGCCAAACAGCAGCGAGCCGCCGCGGCTGACGATGTTCATCAGGCGGCCGGTCTCCTTAAAGGTCTTGGTGACCGATTTGTTGATGCCGCAGTGGATGGTCATAAAGTCCACGCCGTCCTCGGCGTGTGCGCGCACGACTTCGAACAGGTCTTCCTTGGTGAGTTTGACCAGCGGCTTTTCCATGTAGCCGATGGCGTCGTACATGGGGACGGTGCCCACCATGAGCGGCGTCTCGTCGATGAGCTGCTGGCGGAACTGGCGCGTCTTGCCCGAGTTGGAGAGGTCCATGATGGCGTCGGCGCCAAAGTCCTCGGCGATCTTGACCTTCTTCCATTCCTCGGCGGCATCGGCCTTGTCGCCCGAGATGCCCAGGTTGACGTTGACCTTGGTGGACAGGCCCTCGCCGACACCAAAGGCGCGCATGCCCTTTTTGATATGCACGATGTTGGCGGGAATGGCGATGCGGCCGTCGGCCACGCGCTCGCGGATGTACTCGGGGTCGCGATGCTCGCGCTCGGCAACCTCCTTCATCTGCGGTGTGATTTGCCCGGCGCGGGCGAAGTCGATTTGCGTGACGAGCTTGGGCTCGGTCTGTGTGCTCATTGGCACGGCTCCCTTCGTTGGCATTACCCATATCAGGTTTGCGGGTCAGGGCGGGCGCGCCCAATCTCAGCCTGCCGTCTTCTCCTGCAAGCTCCCCGTTATGTCATGGGCTCAAGTATAGCCTGAATGGGTACGATTGGGCCAACGAGCGTGCCTGTGGGGAGGCGAACATGGGAGACAAGCATCTATATCGAGAGACGCAATGGGATGTATCGGCCGAGGAAAGCCGTGCGCACCATGGCCTTGTCGCGATTGGCTTTGCGGTGCTTGCCGTGCTGGTGATTGCCTTTTGTATTTGGACGTTTGGGGGTCGCGGCGGCGCTGCCTGGGAGTTTGAGGCCGACGATGCCCTGCCGATCATGGCGGTGAAGGTCGCTGGTGGTAACACGGTGGCCGCGCCGGGCGACTATTGGTATCCGCGCGACGAGTTTGTGCAGCTGCAGCTGAGCGGTGGCTCCATTCCTGGTGAAGAGATCGAGCGCGTGACCTTCGATGCGTCGCTTAAGACGCTGTCGGTCGAGCTCAAAGATCAGGGGGACGTTCCCACGACCATGGACATTGCGCTGACGGAATGGCGCCTGGAGCCTCCGACGGGTGTTGCGGTGTCCGAGGTTGAGCATGTCAAGATTACCTATCAGGACGGCTCGACAAATGAAATTGCCAAAGCCGACGGCTTGGCGGAATAGACGCCGTGCCTAGGCGGCACATTCAAAAGTAGCGGTGATCCTACAAGGCCTGCTCGTTCAGGAAGACCAAAGTGTTTTTATTTGAAAGCTCGGGAAAGTGGCGATAGCCAACATCGAACGCGGTGAGCCCGCTTACATCCTCGAGCTTGTTTTCTGCCATCCAGCGCACCATGGAACCACGTGCCTTTTTGCTGGCGGTCGAGCGCTGGATGGGCTTGCCGTTGCGGATGCCTTCGCCAAAGAGGCACGTGACGACCGTGGCGTCGCCCGCGAGATGGGGCAGAACGGCTTTGGCGTACTCTACGCTGGCGAGGTTGACGATCGTGGTGTTTGAGCCTGCCGGGGCGATAGCCCGCGCGAGCTTGTCGCTCCAAAACGCATAGAGGTCTCGGGCATCGTCAACGGCGAGCTTCGCGCCCATCTCCAGCCGATATGGTTCGACGGCATGAAAGGGGCGAACGCACCCGTAGAGGCCAGAGAGGATCCACAGGTGGCTTTGCAGCCATGCGAACTGCGCGGAATCCATCACCTCGGGCGCCATGCTCTGGTATTGAATGCCGTGGTAGGACATGACGGCAGGGGAGAGGTGACAGGCGAGTGCGGGATTGTCGAGATCGCCGTTTTTCAGGATGGGCCCGAACTCATGCAGGGTGTTGAGGCAAGGCCCCAGCAGTTTGTCACTCACGTTCCATAGCGCCTGCAGGCCGCCGCTGCCTTCATTCCGCTCGATATCTAGCAGTGCGCGGTGGAGGCGAGCCGTCTCGCGCGCAAAGGGTGGGATGCCCAGGACTTCAAAAGCATCTTGGGCCGCGCGCATCTGCTTGGCGGGCGAAATGACGACCTGCAGCATGGACTCTCCTCTGCCAAAAAGGAAGTTGCGGTGGAATACGGTCTGTTTTGGCCGTTTATGGGCCAGGTTAGTCTGTATTTCACCGCAACTGATGAAGGGTTGGTTACGCGCGCTCGATGAAGGCCTTGTAGCCGCGATAGGCCTCGTAGATATCGGCCTTGTTAGCGACCTCCCACAGGGCGTGCATGGACAGGACGGCAACGCCAGAGTCGATGACGTTCATGCCGTACTTAGCCATGATGTATGCGATGGTGCCGCCGCCGCCCGCGTTGACGCGACCGAGCTCGCAGGTCTGGAAGTCCACGCCGGCCTCGTCCATGATGTCGCGGATGAGGGCCACATACTCGGCGTCGGCGTCGTTAGAGCCGCCCTTGCCGCGGCTGCCCGTGTACTTGTTAAAGCACAGGCCGCGACCCATAAAGGCTGCGTTCTTGGTTTCGAACTTGCCGGCGTAGCCCGGGTCGAAGCCGGCGGACACGTCGGAGGAGAGCATGCGGCTGCGGGCGAGCGCGCGGCGCAGGGCCAGCGGGCTATCCTCGCCGGCGAGCGTCATGATCTCGGCGACGGTGTTCTCGAAGAAGCGGCTCGTCATACCGGTGGCACCCACGGAGCCGATCTCCTCCTTATCGACGATGAGCGTGATGCTCGTACGCTCGACATTGGCCACATTGATCTGGGCGAGCATGGAGGGGTAGGCGCAGACGCGGTCGTCGTGGCCATAGCCCAAAATCATGGAGCGGTCGAGGCCCATGTCGCGGGCGGGGCCGGCGGGCACGACCTCTATCTCGGCGGAGAGGAAGTCCTCCTCCTCGACGTCGTACTGCTCCTTGAGGATATCCAGGAACATCTGCTTGACGGGCTCCTTGGGAGCGTCCTTGTCGTCCTCGTTAAACTTGACGGGGCGGCCGCCCACGATCACGTCGAGGATCTCGGCGTCGACGGCGTCCTTGGCGGGCTTGGCCATCTGCTCACTCGAGAGGTGGATCAGCAGGTCGGAGATGGTAAAGACCGGGTCATCCGCCTTGTCGCCGATGTTGATGTCGACGGTGGTGCCGTCCTTTTTGCAGATGACGCCCACGAGTGCGAGCGGGGAGGCTACCCAGTGGTAGCTCTTGACGCCGCCGTAGTAGTGCGTGTCGAGGTAGGCCATGTCGCCGGCCTCGAAGGCGGGGTTTTGCTTGAGGTCCAGGCGCGGCGAGTCCACGTGGGCGCCCAGGATGTTAAAGCCCTGCTCGAGCGGGGCGGTTCCCAGGTTGACGAGCATAAGGTCCTTGCCGTGGTTGGCGGCGTACACCTTGTCGCCGGCCTTGAGCGCGCGGCCCTCGGCGATCACGGTCTCCAGATTGACGTAGCCCGCCTCCTCGGCCATCTTGATACCGGCCTTGACGCACAGGCGCTCGGTCTTGTTCTCACTCAAAAACTGCTTATAGCCGCGGCAAAGCTCCTCGAGCTCCTCGATCTGCTGTGGCGTGTACTTTTTCCATGCGCTGGGACGCTCCATGACGCAGGCTCCTTTCGGATCGATCGTGCTGGTTGATGTACCGTGAGCCATCGTATCACGCGCGGGCCCGCGGCGGCAGGGAAGCCTGATGTGCGGTGGCCGCGGGGCGGGGAGCGTGTAAACTGGTGTGAGCAAACCGTGCCCAGCCCAAAGCGAGGTATTCAATATGTCTGAAAAGCGCCGTACCTTTGCCGTCATCGACGGCAACTCGCTCATGCATCGCGCCTTCCACGCCGTGCCGCCGACCATGAACGCGCCGGACGGTCGCCCCACCAACGCGATCTTTGGTTTTCTGAACATGTTCCTCAAGATGATCGATGCCTTTAATCCCGACGGCGTTGTCGTGGCGTTTGACAAGGGCAAGCCGCGCGTGCGTATGGAGATGCTGCCGCAGTACAAGGCGCAGCGCCCGCCCATGGACCCCGACCTGCACGCGCAGTTCCCCATGATCAAGGAGCTGCTCGCCGCGCTCAACGTGCCCATTTTGCAGTCCGAGGGCTGGGAAGGCGACGATATCCTGGGAACCATGGCGCGCCTGGGCGAGCAGGCCGGCTGTGACATGCTGCTGGTGACCGGTGATCGCGATATGTATCAGCTCGTGACCGAGCACGTCAACGTGGTCTCGACCCGCAAGGGCCTGTCCGACGTGGCGATCATGACGCCCGAGAGCGTGGACGATCTGTATCACGGCATCACGCCGGCGCTCGTGCCCGATTTTTACGGCCTGAAGGGCGATACGTCCGATAACATCCCCGGCGTGCCGGGCATCGGCCCCAAAAAGGCGAGCGCGCTCATCGCTCAGTACGGCAGCTTGGACGAGGTCATCGCACACGCCGATGAGGTCAAGGGCAAGATGGGCGAAAACCTGCGCGCACACATCGACGACGCGCTGCTGAGCCGTAAGGTGGCGACCATCCGCACCGATGCACCCGTTGAGCTCGATTTTGAGGCGACGTCCTTCCCGGCGTTTTCCGCCGATGAGGTTTCCGCGGCGCTGGGCACGCTTGGTATCACCGCCATGCAGAACCGTTTCTTGGCGCTGATCGGCGGCGAGGGCGGGGCAGCTGCCAGCACGTTTGAGATTCCCGCCGTTTTGCGCGCAGCCGCCGGCGATGCTGGCGCGCTTGGTGCCGTTGCGGCTGAGGTCTCCCGCGTGATTGATGCCGGCGAGTGGGTCGCCGCCGTGGTGGACGATGACAAGGAAGAGGGCGCGCTCTTTGGGCTGACGCGCACGCTGTGGTTGGCGACGTCCAAGGGCCTGTTTGCGCTCGAGGAGGGCGACAGTGGTGCGGCGGCTGAGGTTGAGGGCTTCAACTTCGCCCACGGCGTGATTGCCGGCGTGCTCGCGCGTCTGTTTATGGAAGGCCGTGTGGCGAGCCCGGATATGAAGGCGCTGCTGCACGAGCTTTCGCCCATCGATTCTTCCGAGCCCGAGCTCATGGATCCGCTCGCTGCCGATTCCACGCGTATCTTCGATACCGTGGTCGCTGCCTATCTGCTGGATTCCGATCGCTCCGAGTTTGACGAGGTGTATCTGGCCGATACGTATCTGCAGATGGCGCTGCCTGCGGCGCGCGGCGCAGAGGGTGCTGGCGAGGACGCTCCTGCGCCCGCCGCTCGCACGGCGGCCTTGACGCTGGCGCTGGTTGCACCGCTGCGTGACCGCATGGCCCGCGAGAACGCCGCCAACGTGTTCGATGGGATCGAGATGCCGCTCGTGCCGGTGCTTGCCAAGATGGAGCGCGCGGGCATGCTCGTGGACCCCGACCGCCTGCACAGTCTGTCCGAGGGCCTGGCGACCCAGATTGCCGATGTCGAGCGCAGCATTCGCGACCTGGCCGGCGACGAGACCTTTAACATCGGCAGCCCCATGCAACTCTCGCACGTGCTGTTTGATGTTATGGGACTTCCGACCAAGGGCCTCAAAAAGACCAAGCGCGGCTACTATTCGACCAACGCCAAGGTGCTGAGCGACCTTGCCCGCGACCACGAGATCGTGCGCCTGATTTTGGACTGGCGTGAGAAGTCCAAGATTAAGTCGACCTATCTGGACACGCTGGGCCCGCTGCGCCGTGGTGACGGGCGTGTGCACACCACGTACAACCAGACCATCACCGCGACGGGGCGTTTGTCTTCGAGCGACCCGAACCTTCAGAACATCCCGACGCGCTCGGAGCTGGGCCGTACTGTCAAGACGGCGTTTTCGGCAGGCGAGGGAAGCGTCTTTTTGGCGGTGGACTACTCGCAGATCGAGCTGCGTCTGCTGGCGCATCTCTCTGGTGACGAGCATCTGGTGCGCGCCTTTAACGAGGGCGAGGACTTCCATGCCGAGACGGCCGCGCGCGTGTTTGGCGTGCCGGTGTCCGAGGTGACGCCCGACCTGCGCAGCCGCGCCAAGGCCGTGAACTTTGGCATCGTGTATGGTCAGCAGGCTTACGGCCTATCGCAGTCGCTGCATATCTCGATGGCCGAGGCACGCGACATGATCGACCGCTACTACGAGGCCTACCCGGGTGTGCGTACGTTCCTCGACAACGTGGTGGCACGTGCCAAGCAGACGGGCTACGCTGAGACCATGTACGGCCGCCGTCGCCACATTCCGGAGCTTAAGGCCAAAAATCCGCAGCTTCGCGGCTTTGGCGAGCGCACGGCCATGAACCACCCCATGCAGGGCACCGCGGCCGACATCATCAAGATCGCGATGGCCCGCGTGAGTCGCCGTCTGGAAGAAGAGGGCTTTGCCGCCCACATGATCCTGCAGGTACACGACGAACTGGACTTTGAGTGCCCCGGCAACGAAGTCGAGCGCCTCACCGCCATGGTCCAAGACGTCATGGAGCACGTGGTAGAGCTCCGCGTACCGCTGATCGCCGAAGCTTCGACTGGAGTGACCTGGGCAGACGCCAAGTAAGGGCACGACCACAATTCCAAAGTAATACAAAACCAGAAGGACGCCCCTCATCAACAAGGAGCGTCCTTCGTTCAATAAATATCAGTCAAAGTATCTAGGCGCCAAGATGCCATCCGGGCGGCAAGCAAGTCAACGTAGCCATGCCCGGGGCCGGCCGTTTGATTTTTGTAGATTCCGCACGAGCCGAAGAGCACTTAATGTGCTCTTCGAGCGAGCCCAGGACCTGACCGAACAAAAATCAAACGGCCGGCCCCGGGCATGGCGGCGAGTTTAACGAGCCGCCAGGATGGCGTCGATGAGCGTCAGTACGCCCCCGTCGTTGTTGCTCGGAATACGCCACTTGGCGTGCGCGTTCATGTGCTCCTCTGCATTGTCCACGATAAAGCTATGCCCGACGCGCTCGAGCATGGGAATATCGTTGTAGGTGTCGCCCACGGCGGCGGCGTCGGCGATATCGATGCCCAGGTGGTCGCACAGGTGCGCGACGCCCGACCCCTTGTCAACGCCCAGGTTCATAAAGTCGATCCACTCGCGGCCAGCATTGGTGACATAGAGCTGATCCGAGAACGCGGGGTTATAGGTCTCGCGGAACGCGGGCTCGGCGTCGTAGCCGGGGAAAAAGATCGAGATCTTATTGGACTCGATATCAAGGCCCTCAAAGGTGTCGACGTAGTTGATCGTGTTGTAGTAGACGCTGATCTCGTCGTGGTACTGATGGTCGCGGGCGAGCACATAGAACTCGTCGTAGCAGCACAGGACGGGAACGGCGCGCGGGTCCTCCGAGGCACGAGCGAGCACCTGCTGATACAGCGCCACATCGATGTTGCTCTTATAGATATAGTTGCCGCGGTAGATAACGCAGGCTCCATTGTCGGGGCAAAAAGCAAGGCGGTTCTTAATGCTCTCGAACATTTCTTCGAGTTTTGGGGCGGGGCGTCCGCTGGCGGGGCAGAACACGATGCCAGCCTCGGCGAGCTTGTCTAGGCGCTCATCAAGACCCTGCGGCAACACGCGCTCGTCGGTGAGAAGCGTCTTGTCCATATCAACGGCGAGAATCTTAATGCTTCCAATATTGGTGTCCGATTCGTAAGTTTGCATAAAAGCGCGCCTTTCGTTTCGAAATTGTTTCAGACGTTATAATCATCAACCAGTAACCGAGCGTATTGTCGCAGGAACGGGGCGTATTTGCACCACGCTTCACAAAGTAATGAAAAAAAATTTCAGAAATTTGAATTTGTCGCTTGCGCTGTAGGCACTTTAGCGTAATATAGCGACCATCGAAAACGGAGACGGAAAAACAACCGCTTACCGAGGAAAAGGTACCGTTTACGATATTAGAATTGCGCCCGGCGGTAGGTGAAAGGAGAGGCAGATGCAGTTCGTAAAGATCATCACCACTGCAGACAATGCCATCCGACGCCAGCGCGCAATTTCCCGACGACGATAACAATCGTCTCTGTCCGCATGGGGCGAATTGCCTCAACAGAGTCATTTTGAGGTCGTTGGGTTTTAGCACGACATTGCTGCATGTTTCTAGGGCATGTATGTGCTGATTTTTGCTATTTAACCTGATATTGCACGGTTTTTGACCTCAAAGTGACTTGCAACTGACCGATGTTCTAATTAGCTACCAAGGGCGAAAGGAAACAGCCATGAGCAAGGAAAAAGTCGTTCTCGCATATTCCGGTGGTCTTGATACATCCGTATGTGTCAAGTGGCTCCAGGACGAGAAGAATCTCGATGTCGTTTGCGTCTGCGGCAACGTGGGCCAGGAGGAGACCGGCCTGGATGCCAAGAAGCAGAAGGCGCTCGACCTGGGCGTTCTCGATTGCCAGGTGCTCGACCTGCGCGACGAGTTCTCCGATGAGTTCCTGACTAAGGCCATCGCCGCAAACTCCATGTACGAGAACAAGTACCCGCTGCTCTCCGCCCTGTCTCGTCCGCTGCTCGCCAAGAAGCTCGTCGAGGTCGCTCACGAGTTTGGCGCGACCTACGTCGCCCACGGCTGCACCGGCAAGGGTAACGACCAGGTTCGTTTTGAGGCTGCCGTCAAGGCCCTCGACCCCGAGCTTAAGGTTATCGCCCCGGTTCGCGAGTGGGATCTGAAGTGCCGTCCCGATGAGGTCGCCTATGCTCACGCCCACAACGTGCCGGTTCCCGAGGGTGCCAACGACAACCCCTATTCCATCGACGACAACCTGTGGGGTCGTGCCATTGAGTGCGGCCACCTGGAGGATCCCTGGAATGAGCCACTCGACGACGCCTGGGTTATGACCAAGAATCCCGAGGACACGCCCGATACCCCGACGTATATCGAGATTGAGTTTGAGGCCGGCAAGCCCGTCGCCGTCGACGGCAAGATGATGAAACTCTCCGAGATCGTCATCGCCCTCAACAAGATTTCGGGCGACAACGGCTTTGGCCGTCTCGACCTGGTCGAGGATCGTCTGGTGGGCCTCAAGAGCCGCGAGTGCTATGAGGTTCCCGGAGCCCTGACGCTCATCACCGCCCACAAGGCACTCGAGGACATTTGCGTCGAGGGCGACCTGCTCAAGACCAAGATTAAGCTCGAGCAGGATTGGGCCACCGCCGTGTACAACGGCCAGTGGTACAGCCCGCTCAAGAACGCGCTCGACGCCTTTATGGCCGATACCCAGAAGTTCGTGACCGGCACCGTCCGTCTGAAGTTCTTTAAGGGCAATTGCCATGTCGTCGGCCGCAAGAGCCCCTTCAGCCTCTACGACTACGGCCTGGCCACCTATGACCGCGACACCACGTTTGACGAGAAGGCCAGCGCCGGTTTTATCGAGATCGATACGCTGTCGCTCAAGACGTGGGCTAAGGTCCAGGGTCCCAGCTCTGCTGCCGCCCAGGCTTAAGTCTTCCTTTCCTTGGTATCCGCGCGGCCCATCCGCGTGATACATAACGGGCGCATGGGGTCCCTACCTTTCGTTATGCTTGCTGACACTTCTTAACATCGGTGGCCCCTACGTTCCGCCCGCATATATGATGCCGCGTCTGCGGCTGAGTCCGAGCCCCGCCGGGGTTGTCTGGCGGGGCTCCTTCTATCAATTTGGCAGCTCTGCGCCTATATATATGAGGAGTATCCATTATGTTCAATGCTTTCGCGCATGCTTTACTTGCCCTCGCGCCCGAGTTCGATGCCGCAAAGGTCGAGGACGTTCCTATGAGCCTGAAGGCCTGGATCGATGGTTCGCAGGGCAACATTCGGAGGGAGACGTTGGGCGCCAAGTGCATGGCGCGTCACTTCTTTGCAAATTAGCTACATGGTCCCGCGCACGGCGGGGAATGTGTAAAACTAGCGGTTGAAAAATCGCTTTAGCGATATGGCGCATTGCTTTGGGCGCTTGTTTTGGTATTTGGAGAAAGGGGACGGTTCCATGGCTCTTTGGGGCGGTCGTTTTGAGGCGGGCGTGGCCGAGGTCACGCAGGAGTTTGGCGCGTCGCTGCCGGTCGACAAACATCTCTATAAGCAGGATATCGCCGGCTCTAAGGCGCATGCTAAAATGCTGGCGGCCCAGGGCATTATCAGTGCCGAGGACGAGCAGGCGATTGCCAAGGGCCTGACTGGAATCGAACAGGATATCGATGCCGGCAACTTCACCTTCGACATCAACGACGAAGACATTCATATGTCCATCGAGAGCGAGCTGACGCGTCGCATCGGCGAGGCCGGTAAGCGCTTGCATACCGGACGTTCGCGCAACGACCAGGTGGCGACCGACACACGCCTGGGCGTCAAGGCGCTGGCCAAGGAGCTCATGGAGGCCAATCTTGAGCTGCGCCATGTGCTGGTGGATGCGGCTAAGAAGTACGACAAGGTGATTCTGCCGGGCTACACGCACATGCAGCATGCTCAGCCCGTACTGCTGTCGCATCATCTGCTGGCGTATTCCTGGATGTTCGCGCGCGACTTTACGCGCCTGAAGGCCGCCTTTGATGCTGCCGACAACTGCCCGTTGGGTGCTGCCGCGCTTGCCGGTACGAGCTATCCGCTCGATCGTCAGATGACGGCCGCCGAACTTGGTTTTGCGGGCGTGATCCCCAACTCGCTCGATGCGGTTTCCGACCGTGATTTCCTCCTCGACCTGCATTACGCCTGCTCCGTCATGGCGATGCACTTGTCGCGTCTTTCCGAGGAGATCGTGCTGTGGTCGAGCTCCGAATTTGGCTTTATCACGCTTTCCGACTCCTACTCCACCGGCTCGTCCATCATGCCGCAGAAGAAGAATCCCGACTTTGCCGAGCTTATTCGCGGCAAGAGCGGCCGAGTCTATGGCAACCTGGTGCAGCTGCTCGTGACCATGAAGGGCCTGCCGCTTGCTTATAACAAGGACTTGCAGGAGGACAAGGGGGGCGCGCTCGACACTGCCCATACGCTCATGCAGTGCCTGTCCGTTATGGCCGGTATGATTTCGACTTGGACCGTCAACGAGGATGCCATGGCGCGCGAGTGCGGCGTGGGGCACCTTGCCGCCACCGATGTTGCCGATTACCTGGCCAAGCGCGGTCTGCCGTTCCGCGAGGCACATGCCGTGGTGGGCCATCTGGTCCTGATGTGCGAGAAGCGCGGCTGCAATCTTGAGGACCTGCCGTTTGAGGTGTTCCAGGAGGCAAGCCCGCTCTTTGAGCACGATATTACCGAGGCGCTCGACATCCCGTCGATTGTCGCCGCACGCACGACCGAGGGTGGTACCGCCCCTGCTGCCGTTGCCGTGCAGTTGGGAAGCGCCGAGGCGCAGCTCGCGGCCGATGAGGGTGTGTTTGGCTCGTTATCCAAGGTCGTCGAGATGGGCCACGGAGCTAATTAGCTTATTGGATGCGTCTGTCTGGTGTGTTCATCATATTTTGCCTTTACGGGTGCCCGCTATGGTGGGCACCCGTTTTGTTATAGAGAAGGAAGGAGCTTGTCGAGAACTTCTGTAGGACATTTGCGCAGGTTGTGAAGGGGGTGCGTTCACGGGCGACAATCGACCGCCCGTTCTGTTCGTTGCAGTTGAAAGTGGGACGGATGGTACTCTAGTCGGGCTTCGAAACAGAAGTGACACATATGGAGCGCTTTAATAAATAATAACGCTTCAATAAACGGCTTTTTGTTTAACTGCAGCTAGAACTCTGTTACGATGCAGTCCAGGCGGGTGCCGGAATGGGACTTGGGCACGCGCGAACCTACTTGAAAGGCTACCTTATGGCTATCGAGAAGACCTTCATCATGATTAAGCCCGACGCCGTGCGCGATCGCAAGATCGGCGAGATCGTTGCTCGCATTGAGCGCAGCGGCCTTGTTATCGAGCGCATGGAGATGACCACGCTCGAGCGCGCTACCGTCGAGGAGCACTACGCCCATCTGGCCGACAAGCCCTTCTTTGGCGGTCTCTGCGACTTTATGACGAGCGGTCCGGTCGTCAAGATGGTCGTTTCCGGCCTCTCCGCTGTCTCCAAGATGCGCACCCTTATGGGCGCCACCAACCCGCTTGATGCTGCCCCCGGCACCATTCGCGGCGACTTTGCTGTCGATGTCAACGCCAACGTGATCCACGGCTCCGACTGCCTGGAGAACGCCGAGATCGAGATCAAGCGCTTTTTTGGCTAAACCAGCTTTGACTCCTTAAAGCTGTTAGCGTGTGGCTTGGGCGCCGCGGAACTTCATCCGCGGCGCCCTTTTTATTCCAGTAGACTTTTGGTAAACCCCCACAAATCTACTAAAGAGCCCCCGTCCGGATGTTTCTTCCGGGCGGGGGCTGGCGTTAGCGTCGTATGGCTTTGTGAATCTTTAGGCCTCGTCGACGATCTTAAGGCCGCGCGTGTGGTCGATCTCGTTGAGGAGGTTAACGCGACGCTCGTGACGGCCGCCCTCAAACTCGGCGTCGAGCCACTCGTCGACGATCATCTTGGCGAGCTCGGAGCCAACGACGCGGGCGCCAAAGGCGAGCACGTTGGTGTTGTTGTGCATGCGCGAGAGCTTGGCGCTGAAGGGCTCGGAGCACACGACGGCGCGTACGCCCTCGACCTTGTTGGCAGCCAGGCTGATCCCGACGCCGGTGCCGCAGATCAGGATACCCAGGTCAACGTCGCCGTTGGCAACGGCCTTGCCCACTTTGTAACCGGCGATGGGGTAGTCGAAGCTCTCGGAGGTGTCGGTGCCAAAGTTCACGACCTCGCAGCCGCGCTCCTTCAGGTGCTCGGAAATGATGTTCTTGAGCTCGACGGCGGCGTGGTCGTTACCGATACCGATCTTCATGGATGGTTCCTCTCTGGTCTGTGCGGCGCAAATGCTAAAGGTGTTTACCGCGTTCGACTGCA
Source organism: uncultured Collinsella sp. (assembly GCA_902469435.1). GTDB lineage: Bacteria > Actinomycetota > Coriobacteriia > Coriobacteriales > Coriobacteriaceae > Collinsella. The sequence continues at coordinate 45,349 of CABRCR010000012.1, forward strand.
TGATAGCGCGACTTTTGCGTAAACGCTCGGGCGTTTTTTGGTCAAACGCTTTAGCAGGCAACAAGACCGGCCTCTCATGAATAATGCCGCCAATTTGTGCTTGAGCGCCGTCCGCCGGAACCGTGGTTGCGGTTTTTGATGCATTGTTATCAAATAAAGGAGCCAACTTTTTTGAAAGTCCAGCCCGTTATGCAAGCAGGAGATACCTATGCCTACCGATTCCATCCGTGATGCCGCGTTTTGCGATGTTTTGAACCGCGAGCTTGTCTGTGCACTCGGCTGCACCGAGCCCATTGCCGTTGCCTATGCAGCGGCGCTGGCGAGCCAGACGCTCGGTTGCGAACCCGATCATATGGATGTTGCCTGCTCGGGCAACATTATCAAGAACGTTAAGAGCGTGACCGTGCCCAACTCGGGCGGTATGCACGGTATTGAAGCCGCGGCCGTGCTGGGTGCCGTGGGCGGCGACGCTAAGAGCGCGCTCGAGGTGCTCGAGAGCGTTAACGATGAAGACCGCGCTCGCGTGGCCGAGCTCCTCGCCGACGCCGGCTACTGCGATGTGTCGCTTGTCGAGGGTGTGCCCAACCTCTACATCAAGGTGACTGCGACGGCCGGGGGCCATACCGCGGTCGTCGAGATTACCGATCACCACACTAATGTCACGTGCCATACGCTCGATGGTATTCCGGTATGCGGCAAGTCGGCGGGGGAGTGCGCCGCCTGCGCCGAGCGCGTGGTGGCCGAGCGTGCGGCAGATAACGCCGATACGCCCATGTCCATTGATTCCATCATCGACTTTATCGAGGACGGTGACATTGAGGGCGCCCGCGCTGCCGTTGAGCGTCAGATTGAGCTGAATGGCGCAATCAGTGCCGAGGGCCTTGCGCACGCTTGGGGCGCCGAGGTGGGTCGTACGCTGCTGGGTGCTCGTGCCGATGACGTCGCCTGCCGTGCCCGTGCCCGTGCGGCCGCCGGGTCCGACGCCCGCATGAACGGTTGCGCGCTGCCGGTCGCCATTGTGTGCGGCTCGGGCAATCAGGGCATTACCTGCGCACTGCCCGTCATGGAGTATGCCGAGTACCTGCGCTGCGACCACGAGCGCCTGGTGCGCGCCGTGATGCTGTCCGATCTTATCGCCGTGCATATCAAGAGCTATATTGGTGCGCTCTCGGCGTTTTGCGGTGCTATTTGCGCTGCGTGCGGTGCCGGTGCTGCGATTACCTGGCTGTGCGGTGGCACGCGCGAGCAGATTGGCGCGACGGTTTCGAACACGCTCGGTAACGTTGGCGGCATCGTGTGCGATGGCGCCAAGGCGAGCTGTGCCGCCAAGATCTCGGCTGCCGTCGATGCAGCGATCCTGGGCCATGATATGGCCATGCAGGGTCGCGGCTTCCGCGCCGGCGAGGGCCTGATCCAAGATACCGTTGAGCAGACAATCGCCAGTATGGGCTACGTAGGCCGCGTGGGCATGAAGGACACCGACGTCGAGATCCTCAACATCATGATCGGCAAGACTCGAGTCTGTTAGGACAACTCTTCCGCTACTTGGTGTTCGTAGAAGGCTTCTACTACGGCGTTAAAGTCGCGGGCGAAGCCTTCCATGGTTCCGCGCCAGGTAGCTCGGCCGGGTTTTCCCTGGCCTACATAGGCAGTCTGAATGCCGCAGGCGGGGCTAGGGAAGTCGCGTTTGGGATCGTTGCCCACCATAAGGACCTCGTGCGGTTCGAGCCCCATCACCTGAAGCTGCTCTAGATAGTAGGTGGCATCAGGCTTGCAGCGGGTGGCGTTTCCCATGTGCGTGACGAGCTCAAAGGGGGCGTCGGCCAGGTCGCCCCAACCCATGCGGCACTCGATGGCCCCCTGCGGAAAGCTGGGGTTGGTAAAGAGCGCGCAGCGCAGCCCTGCGTCCTGTACGGCCTGGAGCGCGGCGTGTGCGCCCGGCATGGCATGGGCGTTGATGAGTTCGTCATTCTTGTACGGAAGAACTTCGCGGTCGTAGTAGGTAAACGCCTCGTAGATGAGGGGATCGGAGAGGCAAATCCCGCATCGGCGCTTGACCTCTTCTTGGTAAAACTCAAGATTGGTGCGGTTGTCCGTGCCGCTGCGGCGATTGGCGTTGAGGTCGACCAGGATGGTGCCGAGGCGTGCCATCGTGCCACCGCGGCTGCGGCGCCCGATATCCGCGAGCATCGAAGAGACATCCTTAAAATAGCGAAGGATGAACGCGTTGAGGTTGATGCTAAGAAGCGTTTCGTCCATATCGAAAACGACTGCTTTGAGCACGCGGGCACCTTTCTCGAAAAATCGATCTAGAATCGTTGGCTCCGGATACTTTACCCCAAAGCCGAATGCCTGGCTGGTTATCGTCAAGTTGCGGAGACGTGTGTTCATAAGATTACGAAAAAGTCTCCACACGAGTAAAAAATCGCAGTTCACGCTTGAAATCGAACTCATTTCCCCGTAACCTATACGAACGTGATTGCATAAGCGTCACATTAGTATCTGTCGGCTCCCGAGTGTTCCTAAACGTTGTGTGCTTGTCGCACCCTTCTGTAGGTCCTAGCAATCGGGGCCCCGTAGTTCGAAAGGGGTCCACCTTTGAGTGAGATTCAGAACTCGTCCATTTTCTCTCTTGACGATGTCAACGAGGAGGAGATGAACAACCTCATCGACGGTACGATTACCGACTTTGATGAGGGCGATCTCGTTAACGGCACTGTCGTTAAGATCGAGCATGACGAGGTGCTCGTTGACATCGGATTCAAGTCCGAGGGCGTTATCCCGGTCCGCGAGCTGTCCATCCGCAAGGACGCTAACCCTGCAGACATCGTTGCACTCGGTGATCCCATCGAGGCTCTGGTTCTCCAGAAGGAGGACAAGGACGGTCGTCTGGTCCTGTCCAAGAAGCGTGCCGAGTACGAGCGTGCTTGGAACCGCATCGAGGAGAAGTTCAACTCCGGCGAGAACGTCGAGGGCGAGGTTATCGAGGTTGTCAAGGGCGGCCTGATCCTCGACATCGGCCTGCGTGGCTTCCTGCCCGCTTCCCTCGTCGACCTCCGTCGCGTCAAGGACCTCACCTCCTACATGGGCACCCGCATCGAGGCCCGCGTCATCGAGATGGACCGCAACCGCAACAACGTTGTCCTCTCCCGTCGCGTCGTGCTCGAGGAGTCCCGTAAGGCCGAGCGCTCCGAGATCCTGTCCAAGCTCAAGTCTGGCATGCGTCTCCAGGGCACCGTTTCCTCCATCGTCGACTTCGGCGCCTTCGTCGACCTCGGCGGTATCGACGGCCTCATCCACATCTCCGAGCTCTCCTGGAACCACGTCAACCATCCTTCCGAGGTTGTCAAGGTCGGCCAGGAGGTCGAGGTCGAGGTTCTCGACGTCGATCTCAACCGCGAGCGCATCTCCCTGGGTCTCAAGCAGACCACCGAGGATCCGTGGCGCGCACTGGTCAAGAAGTATCCCGTCGGCGCTATCGTCGAGGGCACTGTGACCAAGCTTGTCCCGTTCGGCGCTTTCGTCGATCTGGGCGAGGGCATCGAGGGCCTGGTGCACATCTCCGAGATGGCCAACAAGCACGTCGATCAGCCTTCTCAGGTCACCCACGTGGGCGACAAGGTTCAGGTCAAGGTCATGGAGATCGACCTCGACCGTCGTCGTATCTCCCTGTCCATGAAGTCCGCTGCTGAGACTCTGGGCGTCGAGATCGAGGTTACCCCGCTGCCTTCCGAGAAGAAGGACGAGGAGACTGACGCCGAGTAAATCGGTTTGACGATCACTTGTTTTAAGGGATCCGTCCGTAATGGACGGGTCCCTTTTTGCATTTGGCGCCGAGATGCGCAATGCTGCCGGGCTGTCCACAGGCTATTGGATTGTCGGTGCATGAAAAAAGCCGACATCCCGCCTCGGGGAGGAGGCGGGAACGCACCGAGTAGACGGAGGGGTGCGGAGCGCGGTCGCGTCTCGACTGACGATGTTGCCCATCGACAGGACCATTGTAGCGCATGGCGGTTCTTGGTTTATCGTGTCGAGCGTTTGCGTTGTGCCATTGCCTGCGGCAACGGTGTGTTACACTCTTGCACTGCTGAGTGGGCCAGACGGTCGCGCGATGTGCTGCTTGCAGCACGCGTGAGGAAAGTCCGGGCTCCAGAGGGCGGGATGCCGGCTAACGGCCGGGCGGAGTGATCCGACGGAAAGCGCCGCAGAAAAGAAGACTCCCACCTGCGCCGCAAGGCGTAAAGGGAAAAGCTGAAACGGTGGTGTAAGAGACCACCAGCGTCGTGGCAACACGGCGGCTTGGTAAGCCCCATCCGGAGCAAGCGCGAATAGGAACGCTATGGGCCGGCCCGGTCCGCGTTCGGGTAGCGTGCGTGGAGCTGCACGGTAACGTGCAGACAAGATAAATGACCGTTCACGACAGAACCCGGCTTACAAGCCCACTCAGCTATCTTGTTGACGCTGCGACGGCGTCAGCTGGCCGATTTGGCGCTCATTCGTCGGTCGCCGCCATAAGGCGTGCTCCCTCCTCTTTCGGGCCAAATCGACTCAGCTGACGCCGTCTCGCTGTTTTTGCCTGGTCATCGGCGGCTCCATTTTTGTTGCGGTCTCGGCTTTCAAGTCGCCTTGCTCGCGCTGACGGGTTCTCGCTTTCGTTGACGGAATCATCGGCGTTGTCATTCTTTTTACTAGGGTTATCGTATTATTGAGGCTGTTTGTTGCTCGCTTTATTCTGTTGAGGGGCTTCGTTGGACAGCTATTTTACTCTGCAATCGAATATTGAGGCTTCGGGCGAGTTTGTGGACCGCAAGAGCCGGTTTATTGCCCAGCTGATCCATATTGAGTCCGAGGATGAGGCGAATGCCTTTATCGAGATGGTTCGCAAGCGTCATTACGACGCTCGACACAATGTTCCCGCGTGGATTTTGGTCGATGGACGTGAGCGTCAGAGCGATGATGGTGAGCCGAGCCGCACGAGCGGTATGCCGACGCTCGAGGTGTTACGCGGTGCGGGGCTCAAAAATGTTTGCTGCGTAGTGACGCGCTATTTTGGTGGCACGTTGTTGGGGCCTGGTGGCTTGGTGCGCGCCTATACCGCGGCGACACAGGCGGCGGTGGCGGCTGCTCGGGAGGCCAGGCAGATCGTCGAGATGACGAGTGTCGTGCCGGTTGACGTGCATGTGGCCTATCCGCAGTATGAGCAGGTGCTTCGTTTGGCGCAGGATTCGGGTGCCAAGGTTTCGGATACCGATTACGCGGATGCTGTGACACTTCATTTGGTGTTTAAGGCGGGGGAGCAGGAGCCATTTTGCGCTAAGATGCGCGAGCTTATGGCGGGGCGCGAGGAGATTGAGGTCAGCGCTCCCGAGTTTGCTGAGTTCTAACGACGACGGCCGGCGTGCATTTGGATGAATCCCAAGCGCGCCGGCTGTCGTTTTATGTTGCTGCCGTTTACTCGGCGAGATGCTTTAGCACATCGCAGGCGATCTCGACGGCATCGTCGATGCAGCCGGGGCAGCTGCGGAGCGGACCCTTGTCCGATCCGATGCCCTTGAGCGTGCCGCAGACGGTCGTCGTGTTCTTCTCGCCAAAACGCTTGGCGATTTCGCGCGACAGCTTGTAGGTCTGGCCCTTGGTCTTGGGGTTTTCCATGCCGTCGCTCATCACAAAGCCCATGATGGCCACGGCGCCCGAGATGGCGCCGCAGGTTTCGGTCATGCCGCCCATGCCGGCGCCAAAGCCCTCGGTGAGGGTAAAGGCGACCTGGGGGTCGAGCCCGACGGCGGGCGCGAGCGTGCAGGCGACGGCCTGCGCGCAGTTAAAGCCGCGGGCGTGGTACTCGGCAGCCTGGGCCTGGCAGGCGGTGATGTCGAGCTGGGCTGTATCGATTTGCTTCATCGTTGCCTCCTTGTTCACGGTGTACCCGCCTATGGTACCCTTGCCGCTGCATGTAATCGTCGAAAGCCTCATGCATGTCTCATTTTTATCTATCGAATAAATGCCTAAGGCTGAGACGAATGCCCCTGATCCTTTTGTCACATAACCTACTTTAGGGATGGGTTGAGAGGGGTGCGGGGTAGCGGTATCGTGAACCGAATAAAAACAAAACCCAAGTAAGGGAGTTGGATATGAGCGAGCAGACCATCGGTACTACATGTGTTCAGGGCGGCTATCACCCGGGAGATGCGGAGCCGCGCCAGGTGCCCATCTACCAGTCCACCACGTGGAAATACGACACGTCCGAGCACATGGGCAAGCTGTTTGACCTGGAGGAGTCGGGCTACTTCTACAGCCGTCTGCAGAATCCCACGTGTGATCTGGTTGCCGCCAAGATCTGCGAGATGGAGGGCGGCACCGCTGCGATGCTCACGAGTTCGGGCATGGCTGCGAACTTCCTCGCGATCTTTAACGTGGCCGGCGCCGGCGATCACGTGGTCGCGAGCTCTGCTATCTACGGCGGTACCTACAACCTGCTTGCCCATACCATGGGCCGCATGGGCGTGACTTGCACGTTCGTTGCCCCCGACTGCACCGATGAGGAGCTGGAGGCCGCCTTTGAACCCAATACCAAGCTTGTCTTTGGCGAGACGATTGCCAACCCCGCCCTTGCCGTGCTCGATATTGAGCGCTTTGCCAAGGCCGCGCATGACCACGGTGTGCCGCTGATGGTCGACAACACCTTCCCGACGCCTGTGATGTGCCGTCCCTTTGAGTGGGGTGCCGACATCGTTACGCACTCCACCACCAAGTACATGGATGGACATGCCGCCTACCTGGGCGGCGTGATCGTCGACCACGGCCAGTTTGACTGGATGGCCCATGCAGACAAGTTCCCGGGTCTCACCACGCCTGACGAGAGCTACCACGGCGTGACCTATGCCGAGAAGTTCGGCCGTGAGGGCGCCTTTATTACCAAGGCCACCGCGCAGCTCATGCGCGACCTCGGCCCCATGCAGAACCCGCAGGCGGCATTCTTCTTGAACAGCTCGCTCGAGAGCCTGCATGTGCGCATGCCGCGTCATTGCGAGAACGGCTTTGCCGCTGCCAAGTTCCTGCAGAGCCATCCCAAGGTGCGCTTCGTGAGCTATCCGGGCCTGGAGGGCGATAAGTACTATGACCTGGCTCAGAAGTACATGCCCAACGGTACTTGCGGCGTTGTGAGCTTTGGCTTTAACGGTGGTCGCGCGGCGGCCGAGACCTTTATGAAGAGCCTCAAGCTCGCCCAGATCGCCACGCATGTGGCCGACGCCCGCACTTGCTGCCTGCATCCCGCTAACGCTACGCATCGCCAGATGAACGATGAGGAGCTCATCGCCTGCGGCATCTCCGCCGACATGGTGCGCCTGTCGTGCGGCCTCGAGGACACGGCCGATCTGATTGCCGACCTTGAGCAGGCGCTCGAGCAGTGCTAGGCTAGCTCCGTTCAAGGTGCCGATGCTGGCAGAAAGCTTCGGTGACCTTTCGTTCCGATTCCGTAGGCGGGACCCCAATCGCGACTGTTCGCAGGCGATTGGGGCCCCGTTTTTGCGTTGCACCACTCGAAAGGATGGATATGGAGAAAACTGCAGAGCAGCTGCGCCGCGAGCACATTGCCCTTGAGGGCGACACCCATGGCAAGAACAAATGGGCGATTCTGTTTACCGTGCTCATCATGACGTTTATGGTGTGTCTGGATTCGACTGTCGTGACCGTGGCGCTGCCCGTGATGCAAAAGGAGCTGGGCGTGGGCCTCGATCGCATTCAGCTGGTAAGTTCGGTGTATCTGCTTGCGACTTGCGTGGCTATGTTGCCGTTTGGCCGTCTGGGCGACGTGCGCGGCAAGGTGAATGTGTTCCAGCTGGGCGTCATCGTCTTTTCGGTCGGTTCGCTGCTGTGCGGCCTTTCGGCCTCGCTCGAGGTTCTTATCCTGGCACGCATCGTTCAGGGCGTCGGTTGCGCGGCGGCCATGGCTAACAACATGGGTATTATCACCGAGTCATTTCCGGCGCGCGAACGAGGTCGTGCCATGGGTATTCTCGCGACCTTCGTGGCCCTCGGCATGATGTGTGGCCCCGTGCTGGGCGGCATGCTGGTGGCAAGCTTTCCCTGGGAGAGCATCTTCCTCATCAACCTGCCCATTGGCGTCATCTCGTTTATCGTGGGACTCTATACACTACCGCATGTTAAGCCGGAGGCCGGCGAGCGCCCTATGTCCCTGATTGAGGCTGCTCGTCGCTGCTTTGCAAATTCGGCCTTCACCATCAACCTTGCTTGCATGCTCATCGTGTTCGTTGGTATTGGCGCATCCGAGTTTATCCTGCCGTTCTATTTTCAGGACGCTCACGGCTTTGGTTCCGACATCTCTGGACTACTCTTTTTGGCGCTGCCGATGGTGAATGCCTTTATCGGCCCGCTTTCGGGTACGGTTTCGGACCGCGTTGGCTGCGAGGGCCCCACGGCGGTGGGCCTGGGTGTGTACGTGTGCGGTCTCTTTGCGGTGAGCACGCTCAACGAGCATTCCTCCATCCTTGTGATCGTGTGCTGCGTCGCATTTATGTCGCTCGGTACGTCGATTTTCCAAAGCCCTAACAACTCCCTGTATATGGGTTCGGCCCCGCGCGAGGCGCTCGGTTTTGCTGGCAGCCTGGGTAGCCTGGCGCGCTATGCGGGTATGGCAGTGGGCATTACGGTGGCGTCGAATATCCTGTATGGGCAGATGAGCGTGGCGATGGGCGAGGCCGTGACCAGTTTTGTTGCAGGCCGTCCGGATGTGTTCCTGTTTGGTTTTCGTTCGGTGTTCTATGTGTTGATGGCCGTGGCAGCCGTGGGCTTTGTCCTCTCGATGGTTCGTTTGGTGAGGATGCGCGCCCGCCATTAGCGTGTTGGGAGGCTGCCTGCCACGTATTCGCGCCGTCTCAAAAAAACTGGTTTGTGGTGCGATGCGGCTTGTGGGACGGGCGGGGGTCGGTCCGTGGTAGACTATCGAACAACGTTTATTAATCGCGCGGTATCGTTGCCGCGAGAAGGGGTTGCGCCATGCAGGAGCTTGAGGATCGTATTCGCCATGACGGCATCGTAAAGGCCGGTAACGTCCTTAAGGTTGATGCCTTCCTCAACCACCAATGCGACGTTGAGCTGTTCGACCACATGGGCGCCGAGTGGGCCCGTCTGTTCAAGGATGTCGAGATTAACAAGATCCTGACGATCGAGGCTTCTGGCATTGGTATGGCTTGCATCGCGGCTCAGCATTTTGGCGGCGTGCCGGTGGTCTTTGCCAAGAAGGCACAGTCCATCAACCTCGACGGCGAGCAGTATGCCACGACCATCTACTCCTTTACCAAGCAAAAGGAGTACCCGGTCATCGTTGGCAAGCGTTTCCTGTCCGAGGGCGACAAGGTCCTGATCATCGACGACTTCTTGGCCAACGGCTGCGCGCTCGAGGGCCTTATCAAGATCTGCGAGGCTGCGGGTGCCGAGGTGTCCGGTATTGGCATCGCGGTGGAGAAGGGCTTCCAGGGCGGCGGCGATAAGCTCCGCGAGCGCGGCTTCCGCGTCGAGAGCCTGGCCCGTATCGCCGATATGGACTGCGAGACCGGCGAGATCACCTTCGCCTAAGCGCGCAACACAAGCGATTGGTATGCGATGTGACAAAGGGACTGTCCCTTTGTCACATTTTTTGTATGAGGGGAGGTGTTGATATGGATGAGAACAAGATGGGATGGCGCGAGTATGCGCGCTATGCCGAGATGTCGGCCGAGGAGTTGGCGCGCGATTGCGAGGTGCAGGTGTTTCGCGCGACGGGTCCGGGCGGGCAGGGCGTGAACACGACGGACTCGGCGGTGCGTATGAAGCATGGGCCCACGGGGATTGTTGTGACGGCGCGCGAGAGCCGTAGTCAGTTTCAGAATCGCGCGAGCTGCCTGTGTAAGCTGCGCGCTGAGCTGGAGCGCCGCGGGCGTCCACCGCGCCGACGCGTAAAGACTAAGGTGCCTCTGCGCTCTCGCCAGCGCAGACTCAATGACAAGCACTTCAACGCGATTAAAAAGGCCAACCGTCGCAAGCCGGGCAGGGAGGAATGATCTTCTCAATAAGTTGCGGTGAAATAGGGACTGTTTTGCGGCTTTAGCTGTATAAACAGTCCCTATTTCACCGCAACTTAGGGGTGGTTATCGGGTGGGGTGCCAGACTTGGAGGGCGCCGGCGAGGATGTCGACCTCGATGCGCGAGGCGACAACGGGCTCGCCGTCGGCCTGGATGGGGTAGTCGGGCTCTTCAAAGGTAAGCTCGACATGGCGGCAGCGGCGCATGCGAATCGGTGGCAACTTGGTATGGTGGCCGTCCTTGGCCGAAAGGAACATTGGCAGGGCAACCGCGCGAGGGACGGGACCGCAGGCGTAGCAGACGTCGAGCATGCCATCGCAGGGATCGGCATCGGGGCAGATACGATAACCCGAGCCATACGTGGGCCCCAGCTGAATCGCCATGATGATTGCCCTCACGCGCTCGGTGGGCGCGCTGTCAAAGCTGACTGTCATAGGATAGTTGCGATAGCGTAGGCCAAACTGCTCAAGTCCCGAGAGGGTGTAGAGCGGCGCGCCCGTCAAGCCGGTCTTTTTGCGCAGCTCGGTGGTGCCAAGGCCGATGGCAGCGTCGATGCCGACCGAGAGCGTCTGGTCGTAGTACTCAACGGTAGCCTCGCCGCTGCCGCTCGCAGGGCTCCACGAGCGAATGCGCCCGATGTCCTGACGCTGCAGCTCGCAGGTGAGCAGCGCGCCAAAATCCTTGCCGGAGAAATCGTCGATGCCGAGCGTCTGGGCAAAATCGTTGCCGGAGCCCACGGGCAGGACGGCAAGGGCGGGGCGGGCGTCCTCCTTTTGCGTCATAAGCCCGTTTACGACCTCGTGAATCACGCCGTCGCCGCCGAGTGCGATAACGGTGCGATAGCCCTGAGCCTGTGCGGCCAGCTCCTTGGCGTGTCCCATACGCTCGGTCAACACCAGGTCAAACTGGGATGCGCGTGCAGTCATGTCCAAAAAGCGTTGTAGACGCTCGGCAACTTCGCGTGCCGCACCTGACTGGGCGGCTGGGTTGGCGATGATGAGCGTGCGACCAAAATCAGTTGCGTGCATGGGGCGACTCCCGGCGTGTGACATGACAGTGCGGTCGCGCTCAGGTCGAATTGCCCCCGATTGTGGCTGCACGGCGATTATTGCATCTACTCTATCAGGTCGTTGTGGCGCTCGATAGCATCCGCTACCGTACCGCCCTCATCCACAATAAGCGAACGGCGCTTGGGTGAGATGATGCGCTGGGCGGGGTACACGCCGCGGTGTCCGCCGGTTAGGTAGCTGATAAAGGCCACGATGACAAAGAACCCGGCGGCCGTGCCGTGGAACAGGTCGATGGCCATCATGCAGGTGGTGATGGGTACGTTGAGGCCGGCGCAGAACACGCCGAGCATGCCGAGAGCCGCCAGAAAACTGGGGTCGAGCCCGGTAAGGCAACCGATCCAGCCGCCGAGTGCCGCACCGATGCCAAACAGGGGCGTGACCTCGCCGCCTTGGAAGCCCGCGCCCAGAGTAAGCGCTGTGACGACCAACTTGATGGCTGCGTCCGCCAGGGTGGTGTTGCCTGCAAATCCGGCGCCCGAAAGCCACGTGGAAAGGCCAGCGTAGTCCCAGGCGTCGAGGAGGGCATAGGCGGCCAAAACCACGAGTGCGCCTATAAGTGCGCGAACAAGGTAATTGGTGATAAAGCGACCGTACAGGCTCTTGACGGTTCGAACCGACCAGGCAAAGAGGCGCGCCGTCAGGCCGAAGAAAATTGCGCTGATAACAACGATAACGACCGTTTTGGGCGTCATGTTGGGAACGTTGGCAATGACATTCGCTTCGTACTCGGTACCCAGGGCGAGTGATGTAAAGTAGCCGGTAAACGAGGCGACCAGGCAGTAGATGCCCGCGGTGTAGTCGATCTTGCCGATAAAGCACATCTCCATGCCAAAGAAAGCTCCGGCAAGGGGCGAACCGAATACGGCGCCAAAGGCCGACGAGATGCCGGCGAGCATGAGGTCGTGGTGGTCATGCTTTTTGAGGTGGGCGAGGTTCGAGATGTTGCTGGCGATGGTGCCGCCAATCTGCACCGCGGCTCCCTCGCGACCGGCCGATCCGCCCGTTAGGTGCGTGAGCGTGGAACAGACGAAGGTGAGGACGGCCATGCGCATATGGATGAGGCGTGTGCCCAGAGCGGAGTCGATGACCAGGTTGTTGCCACGTTTGGCGGCGAGGCCGTGGTTTTTGTACACCCATGCGGTGGCAACGCCCACAACGGGAAGCAGCGCGTAAATCCACTCATGGTGCTCGCGATAGTCGGTCGCGATATTCAGCGAGGCCAAAAACGCCCAAGCGGCAACGCCCATGGCGAGCGAGACGATAACTACGAGCACGAGCAGCTTGGCGCTCGCGAGTAGGTTGCGGGCGTTGCGGCGCGTGTCGGCAGCCAAGAGATGCTCGGAGCGGGTGAGCTGTTGCCTGCCCGCCATGATGACGTCGTTAAGGGAGAAAAGGCCGCCGTCGTCGAGCGGCTGGGAATGATCCTGCGCCTCGTTTGCGCTTTCGGGTTTGTCGGTAAAAGCCATACGTTCCTCTTTTGGGTTGCAACACGAGCATTATAAAACGCGGTAAACGCGACGAGCCGGTGGGTTGGTTTCCATTCTGTTTCGCGGCTTGCAACCGACAGGTGTATTTGCGGGTACAGGCCGAGTCGCGGTCGTGCGTCGGGGGATTATACTGAGACAAGCATAAAGAATCGGCGCTCCTGTTGTGCGCCGTGGCATTAAGAGGTGCATATGGCTGAGAAACTCATTCCGTTGGAGGACGCACAGGCGATCGTCTTGTCGCACGTGAATCGCACCGAAGTTGTCGAGATTCCCGTGTGGCAGGCCGCCGGTCTTCCCTTGGCAGAGGACGCGGTGGCCGATATCGACATTTCGCCGTTTGCCAACAGCGCTATGGACGGATATGCCGTGCGCTCGGCGGACTTGGCGCAGACATCTGGCGAGGCGCCGGTGACGCTCGACGTTATCGGACACGAGGCCGCGGGCCATGTGTTTGAGGGCACAATTGGCGCGGGCGAGACCGTCCGCATCATGACGGGCGCGCCGGTACCCGAAGGTGCCGATGCCGTGGTGAAGTATGAGATCGTCGATGTGCTCGTCGGTGACGGCAACGAGGGTTCGCGTGTGAGGTTCTCGGCGCCTGCCAAGGTAGGGGAGAACGTTCGCTCTGCCGCCGAGGAGGCCCATGCCGGCGATGTTGTGATGCACGCCGGCGAGGTCGTGGCTCCGGCGGGCGCCGGCTTGTTGGCGAGCGCCGGGTATGCGAGCGTGAAGGTGCATGCCGCGCCGCGTGTGGGCATTATCTCGCTGGGCACGGAGCTGGTCGCGCCGGGTGAGCTGCCGGCGCGCGGGCAGATTCGCGACTCCAACTCGTCGGCGTTGATGGCCGAAGCGCTCGATGCAGGAGCCGAGCCCGTGTTCTACGGCATTGCGCCCGATGATGAGCAGGCGATTGCCGAGCTGGTGCATCGCGCCGTGCTGGAGTGCGATTTTGTCATTACGAGCGGTGGCGCCTCGGCAGGCGACTACGACTACGTGACGGCGCTCGTCCGGCGCGAGGGCGAGGTGCTGTTCGATCGCATCTCGATGCGTCCGGGCAAGGCCATCACGTTTGGCTTGCTTGGGGGTAAGCCCTACCTGGGACTTTCAGGCAATCCGGCCGCGGCGTATGTAGGCTTTGAGATGCTTGCGCGTCCGGCGATCCGCAAGATGCGCGGCTTTGCCGAGGGTACGCGTCCCGTGCAGCAGGCGACGCTCACGCACGGCGTGAAAAAGCGACAGCATCGCCGCTTCTTCGATCGCGCCACGGTTTTGCGCGACCCCGAGACCGGTGAGCTGTTGGTGACCGAGGCCAAGACGCAGAATTCGGCGCTGCTCGGCACGATGCAGCGGGCTAACTGCCTGTTGCGTGTTGACGAAGGACCGTGCGACCTCAAGGTGGGCGATGTCGTGGACGTTGTTCGCGTCGACCTGCCCGAGGGCGCCGTGTTGTAAGAGGAATGCTATGGAGCTGAAGATATCGATCGTGACGTGCTCGGATACGCGCGATCTTGCCCAGGACGAGGCTGGAGCCGCACTCGAGGAACTTATCGAGGCGCAGGGCTGGACGGTCGCCTCGCATGTGGTCGTGCGCGACGACGTCAGCGAGATCGGTGATGCCATTGTGGAAGCCGCCGATGAGTGCCACGCCAATGTCGTGCTCACCTGCGGCGGCACGGGGCTTTCGATGCGCGATGTGACGCCCGAGGCGACGCGTACCGTCTGCGATCGCGATGTGCCGGGTATTGCCGAGGCGATCCGTGCGTACTCCATGACCAAGACGCGCCGCGCCATGCTCTCGCGCGCCGTGTGCATGCAGCGTGGGTATACGCTTGTCATCAACTTTCCGGGATCCACGAAAGCGGCCCGCGAAAGCTGGGAGGCCGTGAGCGACCAGCTGGAGCATGCGGCCCAGATGACGGCGGGCGGCGGGCACACCAAATAAGCGCACTACCTGCGGCGGAGCGACCTTGCGAGTCGCTCCGCCTTTTTATGCATCGACAGCGCGGGCCGTCTCGTGGTTATTGGTAAAAGAAAATTATCAGGCGAGAAATCTTTATCACTGATATTATTCGCACGAAAGTATAATCTAATTACAGAATAAAGCTCGCGGTGGGGTACCCGGGCACAAGGTCCGAAAGGGTTGAACATGTTCGATATGGTTTCTCGCCGCGGATTCGTCTCGCTTTCTGCTGTCGCCGCTGCCGGCCTTGGTCTTGCCGGCTGCTCGGGCAACAATACGTCCGAGCCGGCCGGATCCGATGCCGGTTCTGCTAAGGCATCTTCCAAGAAAGCTGTCGAGCTGCAGGTCTTTGCCGCCAACTCGCTCGAGAAGGCTCTGCCCGAGGTTCAGGAGCTTTATACCGACCAGACCGGCACCGCCTTTGCCGACACGCAGTTCAAGGCCTCCGGCGACCTCGTCGAGCAGATGCGCGCCGGTGCCGCCGTTGACGTGCTCATCACAGCCTCCAAGGGCACCATGGATGACGCCGAGGCCGCCGAGCTCGTCGACGCCGACACCCGTGAGGATATGTTCGTCAACGACCTCGTGATCATTCGCGCTGAGGGCTCCGACACCAAGGTCGAGGCCATCGCCGACGTCGCGAATCTGGACGGCAAGATCGCCATTGGCGACGCCAAGACCGTTCCCGCCGGCAAGTACGCCAACCAGGCCCTGGCCTCCGTGGGCCTCTACACCGGCACCGAGGGCGACGACGGCGAGTACGCCCCCGAGATCGCCGACAAGGTGGCCCTGGCCGACAAGGTCGGCACGGCTGCGTCTTACGTCTCTACAGGCGACTGCGTGGCTGGCTTTGTCTACAGCTCCGACATCTACCGCTACGACGGCATCGAGGAGGCCTTTGTGTGTCCCGAGGACTCGCATAAGCCCATCGTGTATCCGGGCGCTGTCGCCGATGGCTCCGAACATGCCGACGAGGCCAAGGCGTTTATCGACTTTTGCCTGTCCAACAAGAAGGCCCAGAAGATTTGGGCCAAATACGGCTTTGAGCTTTCCGCGTAGTGCGGCTTGGCGCGATAATTCCATCGTTTTGTGTTTAACTCCGTCCTTGTATTCTCTTGGAGCTTTTTGTGCTTAATAGATTCCGCATGCTTGTCGCCTGTGCTTTGACCTTCGCGCTTTGCTGGGTGCCGGGATTTGCGTTTGCTGGGGACGCCGAGGACGGGGCCCAGGTTGCTGCGACCGCTCATGGGCTTTCCTATGGGATCGAGGGTTTTGAGCGGTTGGCCAAGGGGACCGCTCGTGCCATGGAGGGCCAGCCTGAGGGCTACCGGTTTCCCGTTGACGAGGACGTGGACCTTGTAGTGGCGCCTGCTGCCGATCGCGTTGTGGTGTGGATATCGCCCAAGGCGGTCGAGAAGTATGGATTGGATCCGCAGGACAACGAGTGCGTATCGGGCCTCAAGGCCCTCGTCTGTGAGCTCGACAGCGCAAACTGCATGGGAGGTGCGCAGCTGGGGGACGTGGATCTTCCTTGGTATGTCACGGCGGAAACAACGTTTGATGCCGGCGGGTATACCTATGGCTTTGACGAACGCGGTGCGGATGGGGACCGCTATGTGGTGATTGCATCGGCCTCGGGTGATGCCAAGGGCGGCGCGCGTTGGCTTGATAGCGCTCAAATGGTAGAAGCATCGTCAGTCGTGTTGCGGAATGAGCAGGGGCCCTTGACCTCTTTGGCCTCCTTTTTAGGCGGCATCGACTACCGCCCGTTTTGGGTGTCTATCAAAACGAGCGGCCTTGCCCTGCTGATTGCCTTTGCACTGGGCTTGTTTGCCGCGTGGAAGACTATGGGTACCTCGAGTCGCATCAAGGGCCTGCTCGATTCGGTCTTTACGATTCCTATGGTGCTGCCGCCCACGGTCTGCGGCTTTCTGCTCCTCATGCTGTTTGGCCGCTCGACCGGGGTTGGCCAGTGGCTTATCGCGCACGGCATCTCGATCGTCTTTACCTGGCCCGCGGCGGTCATTTCGGCCGTCGTTGTGTCGTTTCCGCTGGTCTACCGCACGGCGCTCGGAGCCTTCGAGAGCCTCGACACGCAGATGCTCGACGCCGCGCGCACGCTCGGGTGGTCCGAACGTCGCATCTTTACCAAGCTTATGATGCCGCTCGGCTGGCCCTCGATTGCCGCCGGTACGGTGCTCGCCTTTGCCCGCGCCATGGGAGAGTTTGGCTGCACGCTGTTCTTTGCGGGCAACTATGCCGGCATTACGCAGACCATTCCCATCGCCATCTACTTTGAGTGGATGGGCGGCAACACGTCGGTAGCTCTCTTTTGGGTCATTGTCGTAATCGTGTTCAGTTTCCTGGTCATCCTGTTCATCAACATGTACACGGCGCATTCGCAAAAGTATCGCGAACGGGGCCTTTCCCGTGCGGAGCGCAGGCAGGCCAAAGATTTCGCCGGACAGGGCGATTCGCTCGACCCGGTCGGCGGCGATGCGCTGCGTATCGATCGCGAGGCGCTGGCCGAGCTCATGCGCGATGACGCCGTCTCGACGGGAGGTCGATAGGCCATGTCGCTCGTTTTGGATATTAAGAAACGTTATCCCGGGTTTGTGCTCGACATGCATCTTGAGGCCGGCGAGGAGCGCGTGGCACTGCTGGGCGCCTCGGGTTGCGGCAAGAGCTGCACGCTGCGCTGCATTGCCGGTGTGGAGACGCCCGACGAGGGCAAGATCGTCGTCAACGGCGTGACCTTTTTTGACTCGGCCGCGGGCATCGACCTGTCGCCCCAGGAGCGAAAATGCGCCCTACTGTTCCAAAACTATCAGTTGTTTCCCAACATGACGGTGGCCGATAACGTGTGCGCCGGTGTAAAGGATGCGGGCGACGCCGCCGCGCGTAAAAAACTTGCCGAGCGCTACTTGGGAATCTTTGGACTGGCCGACTTTGCCGACCGTTATCCCGCGCGCCTCTCGGGCGGCCAGCAGCAGCGCGTGGCGCTCGCGCGCATGGTGGCGGCACACCCGGGCATCTTTATGTTCGACGAGCCCATGAGCGCACTCGATTCCTATCTTAAGAGCGCGCTCGAACAGAACATGCTTGACCTGTTCGATGTATGCAGCCGCACCGTGCTCTATGTGAGCCACGACATCGACGAAGCGTGCCGCCTGTGCGAGCGCATTTGCGTGATGCACGACGGGCATGTGGAGGAGATCGGCTCCGTCGAGGACGTGGTCCGCCGGCCGCAAACCTTGGCTGCGCTGCGCCTGACGGGCTGCAAGAATACGAGCCGCGCGCGCAAGATCGGGCTTCAGGAAGTTGAGGCCCTGGACTGGGGCATGACCTTCAACGTGGGCCGTGAGGTTCCCGATAACGTGGCGTACCTGGGTATTCGTGCGAGCTACTTCCATGTGGACAACCGTGCCGAGCGGGGTCGCAACAGCTATGATTTGCACGTGGCCCGTGTGAGCGATTCGCGCTTTGAGCGCCTGGTGCTGCTGGATGTGCCGCGTGCCGATGCGCCGACGCGCCTGCAGTGGAAGGTCAACAAAGTGGGCATGCCTGTCGACGAGCTGCCTCAAGCAGGCGAGACGCTGCGCATGCATTTTGATGCCAGCAGGATCCATTTGGTTTGTCGATAGCGCCGGGTAATGCCGTCGGGGGATATAAGCCTCGGCGGCTTTGTTTTTGCCGTTCGCCGAATGAGGAATGACAAATTCTAATCAATCAAGATAATTATTTATTAAACGACGGCACACGACGCTGTCGTACGAATGTCAACGGTGTTCGCATGGTCGATGACCGTTGGTATAGTTGACCTCAACTTGTAAAGGAGGGTGCGCACATGCCGCAGACGACATACATTTGCCGCGTTGCCGCGCGTGCCCTGTATATGGCTCGGAGCCGCATATGAGCAGGTATGTTCACGGCTCCGGGAGAGACGACGCACAACTAAATAACCGTCCGCAAGGCAGGTTCCCTAAAATTCCGGGTTTAAGCACGGCCGGGCAATCGCCGTCCGTCGTGCATCGATACCGCCGTTATCAGTTTTTGGTTCGAGAGGGGAACCGTCATGGCTGAAGAATTCGATTTCCATCCGATGTGGGAGAGCCTCGGCATGAATCTTGCCGACCACGACATGCTGCTGGGCGCTGTGGGCCAGATGTACGGGGACATGTTCCTGTCGCAGAACAACCGCCCCAAGTCCACGTCCTACTTGGACTTTGTGGCCACCAACATCCACAGCGGCCGTATTAAGGAGATGCTCGACAAGAAGGAGGCCGGCGAGGCCACCAAAATCGTGGGCTCGTTCTGCGTGTACGTGCCCGAGGAGATCGTGCTTGCCTGTGACGGCATTCCCGTTGGTCTGTGCTCGGGTGCCGATTGGGCAACGGACAAGGTCGAGGAGCACTTGCCGCGCAACACTTGTCCGCTTATCAAGAGCTTTGCCGGCTTTAAGCTGGGTGAGGTCTGCCCCTACATTGAGTCGAGTGACCTAGTGGTAGGCGAGAACACCTGCGATGGCAAGAAGAAGGCCTACGAGTTCTTTGCAACGCAAAAGAACATGTACGTCATGGATATTCCCAACGTACACGACGAGTCGACGCTCGTGACCTGGAAGGCCGAGGTCAAGAAGCTCGCCGCCAAGATCGAGGAAGAGTGCGGCGTCACGATTACGTCTGAGCGTCTGAAGGCCGCCATCCACGCCGTCAATGAGAAGCGTCGCGCCCTGCAGCGCCTCGCTGCCACGCGCGCTGCCGACCCTGCGCCCATCAGCGGTCTTGACAGCCTGCTGACCGTTCAGGCCGCCTTTATGGACGACACGCCACGTCTGACCGGAGCCATTAACGATATGGCGGCTGAGTGCGAGCAGCGTGTCGAGGCCGGCGAGGGCGTGGCGCCCAAGGGGACCAAGCGCATTCTGTACACCGGCACGCCCATGGCCGTGCCCAACTGGAAGCTGTTCAACCTCATCGAGAAAGCCGGCGGCGTTGTGGTAGGCGAGGAGTCCTGCACGGGCTCGCGCTACTACAAGGACCTGGTCGACGAGTCCGGTGAGACGGTGGACGAGATGCTCGATGCCATCGCCGAGCGCTACTTTAAGATCAACTGCGCCGTCTTTACGCCCAACGACCAGCGTATGAAGGACATTGTCCAGATGGCCAAGGACCTGCATGCCGACGGCATCGTCGACGTGGCCCTGCAGTTCTGCACGCTCTATGAGATGGAGTCGTTTGCCGTGGAGAAGGCCGCCGAGGAAGCCGGCATTCCGTTTATGCACATCACGACCGACTACGCCGGTGAGGATGCAGGCCAACTGCAAACCAGGATCGAGGCCTTCTTGGAAACCATTTAGGGCTATCCGTCCCGGCGGCTTTCCCAGGCACCCGATCTTGCCGTTCAAACCGTCGTTTGCGTACCAAAGTACGCGGCGCTTCTCTTTCACGGCAACCTCGGGCACCCGGGAAAGCCGTTCCCCCAGGTCGGTTAAAAGGTTTGTTAAGGAGTTATATGTCGGAAAATATTGAGCAGCCGTTGCCGTCCACGTTTGAGGAGTTCAACGAGCAGCGCAAGGCCGCGTTTATTCGCGTTAAGGATTACAAGCAGGCGGGCAATCGTCTTGTCGGGTATCTGTGCAGCTATACGCCGCTCGAGATTATCGATGCCGCGGGCGCCTCGAGCGTGGCTCTGTGTGGTACGTCCGACGAGGTGATTCCCGAGGCCGAGAAGGTGCTGCCGGCAAACCTGTGCCCGCTCATCAAGTCTACGTATGGTTTTGCCTATTCGCAAAAGTGCCCGTTTACGTACTTTAGCGACATGATCATCGGCGAGACCACCTGCGACGGCAAGAAGAAGATGTACGAGCTACTCAACGAGCTCAAGCGCACACACATTCTGCATCTTCCACAGGGTCGCGATCGCGCCTACGAGCGTGAAGGCTGGTACGAGGAATGCCGCCTGCTCAAGGAGGAGCTCGAGAACTTCTACGGCATTACGATTACTGATGACGACCTGCGCGCCGCCGTCCGACGCCGCAACCGTCTGCGTGCGGCACAGCTCGATATGTTCGCGCTGCAGGCCAACCAGCCGGCGGCCATGAGCGGCGTCGACCTGATGAGCACCATGTTCGCCGGCACGTTCAGCTTTGATATCGAGACCTATACGGAGCAGCTGGAGCAAAAGGTCGCCAAGCTGCGCGAGGCCTACGACGCGGGCGAGCGCCCGGTTGCGGCGGATGCCAAGCGCATTCTGATCACCGGTTGCCCGGTGGGCGGCGTGATCAACAAAATCGGCCGCACTATCGAGTCCAACGGCGGCGTGGTCGTGTGCATGGACGACTGCTCGGGCGAGCGCACGGCGGCGATGATGATCGACCCGGATGCGCCCGACATCCTGCGCGCCATCGCCGACCGCTACCTGGACATCAACTGCTCGGTCATGACGCCCAACGACGGTCGTATGGAAAACACGCTGGCCATGTGCGAGAAGTATCATGTCGATGGCGTGGTGGAGAGCGTGCTGCAGGCCTGCCACACCTTTAACGTGGAGAGTGCGCGCATGCAGGAGGCTGTCGAGGGTGCGGGTATTCCGTATATGAAGATCGAGACCGACTACAGCAACGGTGACATGGGCCAGATTGAGACCCGTATCGCCGCCTTTATCGAGACGCTCTAGCTTCCTCAGGCACCGGATCTTGCCCCTCAAACCGTCGCTTGCGTACCAAAGTACGCTACGCTCCTCTTTCGGGGCAACCTCCGGCACCTGAGAAACCTAGAGCTAAGGCGCCTGAACTCGCCACTGTCTTTGATGTTTTGATGAGGAGAGAGCCATGATAGGGATCGGGATTGATATCGGGTCTACGGCGGCTAAGGCTGCTGTGGTCGACGGGGAGGGTTCATTGGCGTGGACGTGCGTGCAGCCAACCGGGTTCTCCTCGGTCGATGCTTCCGAGCGGCTGCGCGAGGCACTGGCAGCGGCCGGCTATGGCGTGACAGCCGACGACGTGCGCGTGATCGCGACCGGCTACGGTCGTGTCGCCGTGCCCTATGCGCACAAGGTCGTGACCGAGATCACCTGCCACGGTACCGGTGCCGTGCGTCTGTTTGGTGACCATGGCACCGTGATCGATGTGGGCGGCCAGGATACCAAGGTCATTCAGCTTAAAAGTGGCCGCGTGGCCAAGTTTGCCATGAACGACAAGTGCGCCGCCGGCACGGGGCGCTTTTTGGAGATCATGGCCGACCGCCTGGGCATTTCCCAGCAGCAGATGGCCGACCTGGCGCGTTCCGGCGAGCCTACCAAGATCAGCAGCATGTGCACGGTGTTTGCCGAAAGCGAGGTCATCAGCCTGATCGGTCGCGGTGAGCCGCGCGAGAACATCGCCCGTGGTGTGATCGACAGCGTGGTCTCGCGCGTGGCGACCATGGCCGGGCAGGCGGCGGGTGCTCCGTACTACCTGACGGGAGGCCTGTGCGAGAACGCCTACGTTGTGGAGCGGTTGGGCGAGCTACTGGGGTCGCCGGTGACCACCTCGCCCCAGGCTCGCTTTGCCGGTGCCATCGGCGCGGCGATTCGCGCACAGGCGCTCAATTAATGCATCCGCCTTGGGCTCGCATTCATGCGTATACTGAGAGAAAATGATTGACCGATGAGGGGAGGTATCGATGCCTGACGATCAGATTAAGCTCACGTCTATGACTGCCGCGAGCGGTTGAGCCGCTAAGTTGGCTCCTGGAGCCCTCGCCCAGGTCCTGGGCGACTTACCCAATGTGCATAACGACAACCTGCTCGTGGGGTTCGATACCTCCGACGATGCGAGCGTCTTCCGCGTAGGGGAGAACCTGGGGCTCGTGCAGTCCATCGACTTCTTCCCGCCGATGGTCGACGACCCGTTCCTGTTTGGCCAGATCGCCGCGGCCAACTCGCTGTCGGACATCTACGCCATGGGCGGGCGGCCGAGCCATGCCATGAACTTGCTGTGCATCCCGAGCTGCCTGGGCGTTGAGGTTGCCGGCAAGATTTTGGCAGGCGGTGCCGATAAGTGCGTCGAGGCCGGTTGCTCTATCGCGGGCGGCCATACCATCAACGACGACGAGCCCAAGTACGGCCTGTCCGTGAGCGGCTTTGTCTCGCTCGACCGCATGCTCGCCAACAGCGGCGCGCGCGCTGGCGATGTCCTGTTGCTGACCAAGGCGATCGGCTCTGGCATCATCACCACGGCCATTAAGGGCGAGCTCATCGAGCAGGACGAGGCCGCAGCCATGTTTGACTCGATGCGCACCCTCAACGAGGCGCCGATTCGTCTGGCCGAGGGACTTGAGCTTCACGGCTGCACCGATGTCACGGGCTTTGGCCTGATCGGGCACGCGTGCGAGATGGCCGAGGGCTCGGGCGTGCAGGTTGAGCTTGCGTCGGGGGCGGTGCCGCTCTTTGATCAGGTGCTCGACATGGCACGTCTGGGCATTATCCCAGCGGGCTCCTACCGCAACCAGGACTTTTTTGGCCCGCGTGTGGCTGCCGACGAGGACCTGGAGCCGGGCATGCTCGACGCGCTGTACGATCCGCAGACGTCTGGTGGCCTGCTTATCGCGGCGCCCGCGGCGGATGTGGATGAGCTTGCGCGTCGCCTGGATGCCGAGGGGTGCATCGCCGCCGTTATCGGGCGCGTGTGCGAGGCGATGCCGAGCGGTCCTGCTGTTCGCGTTGTGCATTAAAGAAAACCGTTTATGCGACCGCCTACTGTTCTGGGCGGTCCCTTTTGAAAGGATGTAGCTATGTCTATCAAGATTGAAGTCAATGCCATGGGCGATGCCTGCCCGCTGCCCGTCGTCAAGACGCTTAAGGCACTCAAACAGCTTGATGGCGAGGGTGCCGTGGTGACCTCGGTCGACAACGAGACCGCCGTCAAGAACATCTCCAAGATGGCGCAGGAGAAGGGCTGCACGGCTTCGGTCGAGAAGATCTCGAACGCCGAGTGGCACGTGAGTGTCGCGACCGCCGGTGCCGTGGCCGTTGCGGACCCCGAGCAGGACGGTGCCGCTTTCTGCGACGCCAGCGCCGGCAAGGGCAAGCTCGTCATTTCCGTCTACACCGACTGCATGGGCCGTGGCGACGACGTGCTGGGCCACAAGCTCATGAAGGCCTTCATCTTTGCCGTGACGCAGCAGGAGGAGCTGCCCGCGACTATGCTGTTCTACAACGGCGGTGCCAAGCTGACCGTCGAGGGATCTCCAGTGCTCGACGACCTGAAGGGCCTGGCCGAGCAGGGTGTCGAGATTCTCACCTGCGGTACCTGTCTCGACCACTATGGCATTAAAGACCAGCTTGCGGTGGGCGAGGTCACCAACATGTATGTGATCGTGGAGAAGATGGAGCAGGCCGTGCGCGTCGTGCGCCCGTAGCGTATTGGTTGGAGTTGCCATGAGGGAGAAGCGCCCGGCGCTTGTCATCACGTTTCCCACCACGGCGGCCGCCATGGGTTGCGAGTCCCTGTGCATCGAGCGCGGCCTTCCCGGGCGAACGATTCCCGTGCCCGGGGAGGTCGCTGCCGGCTGCGGTCTGGCGTGGAAGGCGTTGCCTGCCGATGAGGAGCTGCTGCGCAGCGAACTTGCCGCGGCGGGCGTTCCCACCGAGGGCTATACCGTGATTGATATGTGGGAGGTCGTGCGATGATCTACCTGGATAACGCGGCGACGACCATGCACAAGCCGCAGGCGGTCATCGATGCCGTGACGCAGGCGATGTGCTCGCTCGGCAATGCCGGGCGCGGCGCCACGTCGGGTGCCCTCGACGCGGCGCGTGCCATCCACGGCTGTCGCGCCAAGCTTGCGCGCTTGCTGGGCTGCCCGCGTGCTGACCATGTTTGTTTTACGCCCAACTCCACCACGGCGCTCAACACCGTCATCAATGGCGTGGTGCGCCCCGGCGACCGCGTGGTCACAACGGTGCTCGAGCACAACTCCGTGCTGCGTCCGCTCAACCGCCTGGCGGCAGAGCAGGGCGTGACCGTTGAGCACGCGGGCTGCGACGCGAACGGCGTGCTCGACTACGATGAGCTCGAGCGGTTGGTCACGCCGGGCACGCGTGCTGTGGTGGTGACGCACGCCTCCAATGTGACCGGCAACGCGGTCGACATTGCACGCGTGGCCGCTATGGCCCATGCTGCCGGTGCGCTGGTGATCGTCGATGCCTCGCAGTCTGCCGGCACGGCGCATATCGATATGCGGGCCATGGGGCTCGACGTGGTGTGCTTTACCGGCCACAAGGGGCTCATGGGACCTCAAGGCACGGGTGGCCTGGCCGTGGCGGAGGGCATTGACGTGGCTCCTTGGGCCATGGGCGGCACGGGCGTGCACAGCTTCGATGCGCTGCAGCCGCGGGAGTGGCCCACGCGCCTTGAGGCGGGCACGCTCAACGGTCACGGCATCGCCGGCCTTTCCGCTGGTCTCGACTTTATCGAGACCCAGGGTGGGGTCGAGGCGATTGCGGCGCGTGAGCGCGCACTTGCCGAGCGCTTCCTCGCCGGCGTTCGCGAAATATCCGGCATTGCGCTCTACGGTGCGTTTGACCAGCCCGTGCGCTCTGCGATCGTGTCGCTCAACGTGGGCGATATCGATTCGGCCGAGATCTCGGATGCACTCATGCAAGGGTGGGGGATTGCGACGCGCCCCGGCGCCCATTGCGCTCCGCTCATGCACCGTGCGTTGGGGACCGAGCGCCAGGGCGTCGTCCGCTTCTCGTTTGGGTATTTCAACACGAACGAGGAAGTCGATACCGCGATTGACGCTTTGCGCGATTTAGCCTGCTAAAGCGTATATACTTGCGGGACGGGTCTTTTGCCCGTTCCGTTTTAGTTTCGACCCGAAAGGTGGTCCCATGGCTTCATCCGCCTCGCGCGGTCTGCGCTCCGACCATGTCGTCACCGTCGGCATCGCTCTGTTCTCGATGCTCTTTGGTGCCGGCAACCTCATTATTCCGCCACTGCTGGCGCTGCAGGCAGGTTCTGCCACGCCGGTCGCCATGCTCGGCTTTCTGATTGCCGCCATCGGCCTGCCCGTCATGGGCTTTATCGCCGTGGCGCTTGCCGGAACGGCACGCGAGCTTGCCGGCCGCGTGCACCCAAAGTTTGGCGAGTTCTTTGTCGCGGCGGTGTATCTGGCCATCGGTCCGTGCCTGGCTATTCCGCGCACGAGCTCCACGGCCTTCGAGATGCTGGTGCCGCTGCTGCCCGAGGGCGTCTCGCTCGGCACGGCGCGTCTGGTGTTCGCCGTTGGCTTCTTTATCGTCGCGTTTGCGCTCACGCTGCGCCCTGGCGTCATCACGCGCGTGCTCGGCCGCATTACGGGCCCCGCGCTCATTGCGCTCATCGTGCTGGTCGTGGGTGCCGCCGTGGTCTCGCCGCTGGGTCCCGCTGCCGCGCCTCAGACTCCCTACGATGCAGGCGCCGCCGTGCAGGGCTTTTTGACCGGCTACCAGACCATGGACCTGCTTGCGTCGCTCGCCTTTGGCATCATCATCGCCGAGACCATCCACGAGCTGGGCGTTACCGATGACAAGCGCGTGGCCTTCGAGATTTCGCGTTCCGGAGTGATCGCCGGCGTGCTCATGGCCATCATCTACTGCGGCTTGGGCCTTGCCGGTATGCAGCTCGGCACCGTGATGCCCGATGCCACCAACGGCGCCGCCATCCTCGCCCGTTCGGCCTCTATGCATTTTGGGCTTGCCGGCACGGTCGTGGTCTTTGCGATCTTTTTCCTCGCCTGCATGAACGTGTGCATCGGCCTTATCAGCTGCTGCTCGCGCTACTTCTGCGAGACGTATGTGGTTAAAGGGGGAGCGGAGGCTTCCGAGGAGGCCATGCGCCGTCCCTTTGCTGTGCTCGCCTTTGTGTTCGCAGCGTTTTCGTGCGTGCTCTCCAACGTTGGCCTCGACATGATCCTCATGTTCTCGGTGCCCATGCTCAATGCCTTGTATCCCGTCGCCATCGTGCTGGTGCTTATGGGCCTGGTGCACGGTTTTTGCGACGCGCATCCGCAGGTGTGGGTTTGGGTCGGCGGCGTTGTCGCGGTGCAGAGCGTGATCACGTCGGTCCGCGATGCGTTCTTTGCTGGTGCGTGGCTGCCGTTCGATGCGTTACCGCTGGCAGATATCGGTGCTGCGTGGGCACCGGTTGCTGTGGTGGCGTTTGTGATCGGCCTGGTTCATAGCCAGTTTGTCGCACATTCGAGGAGCTAGGGTTTCTGCGCTTGCACAGGCGGGGAGTCTCCCCTATAATATCCTTCGCTTTGGGACACGCAAGGTTTAGACCTTAGCTGCTCAACACCTTCGGGACGTGGCGCAGTTTGGTAGCGCGCCTGCTTTGGGAGCAGGATGTCGCAGGTTCAAATCCTGTCGTCCCGACCATA
>CABRCR010000013.1:0-2905 GCA_902469435.1 uncultured Collinsella sp.
CTGGATAGAGGGTCTGACTACGAATCAGAACGTCATAGGTTCGAATCCTATACGCCGCACCATTTGAGATTAAAGCTCCCGGCAACGGGGGCTTTTCTTTTACGTAAACACCGCATTGATTCGAACCTCGGTCGAGGCGCGGGCGTAAAGAAAACGCGGAGCGTTTTTAGCCCGCGGGCGAGCACGCCGGCAGGCGGGCGAAGCCGGTGCGGATCCGCGCAGCGGATGCGCGGAATCCTATACGCCGCACCATTTGAGATTAAAGCTCCCGGCAACGGGGGCTTTTCTTTTACGCCAGCTTGAGTGCTTTCGTCCAAAGGGACGATTTCCTGTCGACTCGTGTAAGATTCCGAGTAGATGTCGCGACTTATTCGCGACCGCTCCTTCTCAAGCGACCGATCAGGGTGATATTTCGTGGCAGAGCGTCCGACATACAAGCTCAGGTTTCTCGATCCCAAGAAGCGCTTTCCGGCGATGTCCGAGCAGCCTGCGGGACGCTCATATGGCGTGGTCTGGAAACTCTTTGGCGAGGATCAGCATGAATCTTGTTATGTCGTCGAATTCGTTGGCAAAAGCCATGTGTCGCTTTTGGGCTACGTAAGCGTTTCGGGTGAGGTGTACAAGGTGGACCGCCCCGTTAGCGAGGCTCCGCTGCCCAACGATCCCGACATGGAACTGGTCCTTGACGAGTCGGACTCCGGTATTGGTGAGATTATGGTGAGGGGGGCAAACGGCACGATGCGCGCGTGCGCGCGAACCGTCGGCTCTCCCGAAGGCCCCATGCGCGAACAGTCCGATCACGAGACATGGAATTCGACCCGCTCCCTTCCTTACGGTGAGTTCATGGCATCGATGTTCCTGCGCTACGTGATATTCGCTGACTCCGAAAATACCATTGCGAGCACGGCGGACGCCGACGGACTCGACGAGGGTATGCAAAACGTTGTCGACAAGATCAAGCTCGTAAAGTTGCCCGAGCCGGTCGAGGTGTTTTTGGGCTTTAACACGGCACCGCTCCCTGACGCTATCGAGACGCTGCTCTACCGCGTTGACCATGCCGAGAATCCGAGCGGTATCGAGCGCTATGCCGCCGCCCTTATGAGTGAAATTGACTTGCCCCGCTTGCGCACCATCGCCGCTAAGTCCGAGATGAGCCTGGCTCGCATCGATCGCTCAAAGCTTTTCTATCTCAATTTTGATCGCAGCCTGCTGGACCAGGACGAGATTGACATGCTGCTTGCCATCGAGTGCCGTCTTAACCGTCTCTCCGGCATCCTTGAGCACATCGGGGCCGGATTGGTCCCTGCGGCATCCTCGCCGAGCCTTGAGGGCTGCGCGCTCTTTGATGCGTGGCATATCGCCAAGACGACCAACGATGTTCCCCGACTGCTCGATACGGCCTCGAGCGATAACCCGTGGGGCAAACCGGGTACGGTGGCTTGCCAGCCGGGCGGTGAGTGGGATGTGCGTACCCGCTTCGCGCGTATTGTCGAGGCACTTAACGTGGTCACGCGGCTCGACTATACCTATCGGGCAAACGTTGCCGAGGGGATCATGCTCGTTCGGTTTGGGCAGTCTGTCGTTGATGCCATGCCGCAACGTGAATACGACGCTCAAGATGACGCCTGGCGCGAGTTGGACGAGGACGCGCGTGCGATCTGGGCCGCGGAGCACGATGCGCGCGTGGCACTCACGCTTGCAGCAGCGTGTTTTGCCGCGGGCACCTGCATCACGCGCTGCTATGTGCAGATTGCTGCTCCCGGCAGTGAGCAGGGCGAGCGCGTTGTCGCAACGTATTTCTTTGGGCGCGCGGCCTATCTGGCCGATTGCGTGCCTGTCGTCAAGGATCTTGAGAGCATGGACATGGACGATATGCCGTGCAAGCGTGTACTTGAGGCGTATGAGTCAACCGCTCCGGAGACGATTGAGCCTGCGGAGGTTCATGCTCGTCCGCGTGATGACCATCGCACGCTGCCGCCGGCGCTGCGCGATCTGCTGCTTGCCGATACGGCTGACGAGTTGGAGGTCATGGAAGAGGACGACGACCCATACGTGGCCCGTGTTGTTGAATTGCGCGAGCAGGCAAAAGTCGACCGTACAGGTGCTTTTGAAGGCTTTTCCCGTCTTGTCGAGGAGTTGGAGGCTAAGTGCGCCGTCGCCGAGCTTTTGGCGACAGGCCCGGTTCAAACGCAGTTTTGCGATAACCAGCTGGTGCGCATGGTGCTACCGGTGTTGGAAGAAGACCGCTCTGTGCGAATCCTTCGTGCGCCCGATGCGCTGTACTTTGCCCAGCACGAGATCTGCAGTTTTTACGCCGAGCAAGAGGACTTTGAACGAGCACTGCCCGAGGTGCGCCATCTTTACGATCTGGCGCGCTCGTCCATGCAGTCGCACTTTGCGCTCATCAACGTGCTCGCGCGTCTGGAGCGCTTTGACGAGATTATCGAGGTGGCGCGCCACGGCCTACGTATTGCCAGCGATCGTTCTGCAATCGGCTACCTGTTCTATCGCTTGGCGTTTGCCTATTGGAATTGCGATCAGCTCGACCTGGCGCTGGCTTGTTACCGTCTGGTGCCGCGCGGCGAGGAGTCGGGCAGCAGCGCGCTGGAAGAAATGCAGGGCCTTATGAACGAGATGGGTGTCAGCGAGCCTCCGACGTTCGAGGAAGCGGTCGAGACCATCCGCAGGGCTGGACTCGAATTGCCGCCCGTGCCCGCGGTGGCCAACCAGCTTGCGGATGCCGCCGTGCAGCTGGTCGATAACGGCTTCTTTTTCCTGGCGCGCGGTTGCATCTTCCAAATGTGGCGTACCATGGGCAACGACGAGCTCGGCTCCCTCAACCGCTCGCTGGGGTAGGCGAAGCTTTCAAGAAGGAAAGGCTGCTAGGCAATTAGAAAATTTCCTC
>CABRCR010000014.1:0-1970 GCA_902469435.1 uncultured Collinsella sp.
CCCAGGAAGTAGAAGGGCACGAGCTGCTTGGTGAGCACCAGGCGGCCGAGCATGGCGAAGCCCATGGCCGGCAGGATGTTGGCGGCAACGCCGAAGCCGTCGATCACAAAGGTCGGGATGAAGTCGAGCAGGCCCTGGATGGCGTCGGAGCCCAGGTAAAATGCGCCGCCGCACAGCAGGAAGTACTCAAGGCAGCCAAAGAGGCCCATGCTCCAATGTGCCGCGTAGATACCCTTGAGGTTGCCCTTGGCAGCGCACTTGTCAGCAATGTCAACAATGATCGAGAATCCAGCATCCGTAATGTTGCCGATCGTCAGCGAAAGGACGGCGATGGGCATGGCGAGCGCGATGGCCGTCTCGGTACCCTGGCCGAGCTGGATGGCGAAGGCGCAGGCGAGCACGCCGCCGACGGTTTCGTTGGGCGGTACGTAGGCGCCGATGGAGATCGAGCCCATGAACAGCAGCTCCAGGCTAGCGCCAACGGCAAGGCCGGTCTGCAGGTCCCCCAGCACCAGGCCCACGAGCGGGCACAGGACGATGGGGCGGAACGCGTAGAGGGTGCCGAGCTGGTAATCGAAGCATCCAAACGCTCCGACTAAGCCGACGAGGATTGCTTGGACAAGCATAATTCCTCCCAATAAGGAATCTCGAACCGTCGCCACTCCCGTCGCGCGCGTTGTTGATATCAATTCCGGGAGTTCGATTACACGGCTCGAAGCGTACCTGGTGTGCTGCTAACACCCATGCCAGGTACAAATGATTTGATACCAATTATAGGTATGCAGGTTCTTACTATTTAATACCACTCGCTCAGCGGGGTGTTTTTTACCGTAAACGGCAAACGTATCCCATCAGGCACGCTCTTTGTTTCGATGGCGGACAAGCGCCACCAGAAAGCCATCGCCAAAGGCATCGGATGCCAAGTTGGCTACAATCACCAAAACGATAATCGCCGCGCCCAAAAACTCATTCCAGTGAAAGACCTCGCCAAAGAGCAGCGCCGACCAGCAGGGAGCGAGCACGACCTCGCTCATGCAGACCAAGTTGGCCGCAAACGCGTTGGTGCGCGCAATCCCCTTGGCATACAGCACGCTCGCAAGACCACTGCAAAAAAGGCCGTGCACCAGCATGAGCCCCCACTCAAATGGTCTCACGGAGTCTAGGGCACCAGCAAAATAGACGATCGGCAGCATCGAGATACCGCAGGAGATGAGCGAGGACACCATGGGCGACGCATCGGGGCGAGAGTTCAAAAAGAAGCACAGCCCAAAGGCGGCGCCCGAAATGATGGCAAGCAGGTTGCCGAGCATGCCCTCGGGACTCAAATCACCTAAAAAGAAAAGTCCCATACCCGTAAAAGCAACCACCACGGAGGCGATCTTCGCAGGCGAGGGCAACGTGCGAGTTGCGAGCGATTGATACACGATAACGAAAATCATCGAGGTGTACTGCAGGACGATTGCGTTGCCGACCGTCGTGAGCTGGTTGGCAAAGTTAAACGTGGTGCCCGTCACGAAGTTGCAGACGGCCACAAGGACAATAAGACGGCTGACGCGGAGAACAGGCCTGCCGACGAGCAGGATAAAGAGTGCCATAAATATTGCCGTGACGGCACCGATCAAAAGAGCTGACTGCGAATTGGCGTGAACGAGGATGCCGATAAAGCTCCACAAGAGCGCCGTGCCAAATAGATACATCGCCCCGCTCACGCCATTGTCGGGTGGATTGTAAGATCGAATCACGAAGCACCTCCAGCTAGCTTTCGGGAATAAAAAACGGCGACCGCAATGGGTCGCCGTTTCCCTTGGGGGCAGATAATAGGCCGGGCCCTTACGCCAGCACGCCGAAGAACGCGCCGACGATGCCCACGGCCATGGTGGCCACGATCAGAACCATGGGGTTGATCTTCTTGGACAGCAGCCAGTAGTACAGCCAGAAGGCGAGCATGCCGAGCATGCCGGGCATGATGC
>CABRCR010000015.1:0-6761 GCA_902469435.1 uncultured Collinsella sp.
CCTGCAGATATAAGCCATTAACCTAAAACGTCCAAAACCGTCAAGCATTTGGTCAGCTGCTGGACAGCATTTGGTCAGACTTCGCATGAAACCGTCTGGTACGTTGGCGCCGTTCCAAGAGTTGGGAGGCGACATGGCAAACGCGACGGCGAATCAAAGACTCACAGGCCACATTAAAGCGTGCGAGCAGCAGATGAGCTGCGTGTACGCGCGTACGACGGCGGAGGCAAAGCAGATTGAGCGGCGGGTGGCGGCGGGAAGTCTCAAGGTGGTCATGCCGGGGTTGTATGCGCGTCCGGAATACTGGTCCGAGCTCAAGTTTCGGCAGCGTTATCTGCATCGGGTGCGGGCGCTTGCGCAAAAGCACCCCGACTGGACGTTTTGCTCCTATACGGCGGCCGTTGTCTATGGCCTTTCGGTTTCGCATGCCAATTTGACGCACATCCATATCGCCGTGGCACCGGCACAATCAACGACGCCGGGCTCTCAGGTCGTTCGCCATCGTTATGTTCGTCAAACACGGGCCACCCAGATGGACATTGCCGTGACCGATATCGATCAAACGATTACGGATTGCCTGGTCGATGCATCGTTTGTCGAGGGACTGATCATTGCGGACTCGGCGCTTCATGAGCAGCTGTTGTCGAAGGAGCATCTCGTTGAGGCAGTCAACAAGCTTGGCTTAAATCGTCGCGGTGTTGTGACGGCGCGCAGGGTTGCACGGTATGCCGATGGCCTGTCGGAAAGCGGTGGCGAGTCCAAGGCGCGCGCCCTGATGATCGAGCGCGGCTGGCAGACGCCGGAGCTGCAAATTGAGCTGTTCGACCCGGTTGAGCCGGGACGGCCGTATCGCGTTGACTATTTGTGGCGCGTGGGTGACCGGTTGATTATTGGGGAGTTCGACGGATTCGTTAAAAGCGAGAAGGCGGCGGAGGAGGGCAAGCTTGCAAAGGCGCAATTTGATGAGCGCCAGCGCGAGTCGAGGCTTTCGCTGCTCGATAACTGTAAGATTGTGCGCTTGTGCTGGGATGATCTAAGGGACCCGACAAAGCTCGATCGCAAGCTCAAGGTTGCCGGCGTGCCGCGTGCATGCTGAGGCGGTGGCAGGGCGTTAGGCTGCACGAGCGTGGAAATCCGGACGGATGAGCGTGGGAATTTAGACGCGATTTGGTTGAGCGTGGATTTTCGGACACACGAGCGTGGATTATCGGACGTTTGAATAATGAGCGTGGATAATCTCCCGTTTTTTGCCCCCGAACAGGCCCAAAGTGGGAAATTTTCCACGCTCATTTTTGTGGGGTGCAGCGTGCCAGCCGTTAGGCGCTGATGATGTTGGGCAGCGGCAGGTCGTGGGCATCGGTGGGAACGTGGTCGACACGCTGCTCGTCAAAGGCGATGCCGATGATTTGGCATGCGGGCGAGAGCATGGGCAGGTAGCGGTCATAGCAGCCGCCGCCGTAGCCTAGGCGCGTGCCGGTGCGGTCGAATGCTACGAGCGGCACGACGATCATGTCGAGAGCTTCGGCAGGCACGATAGGGAAGCGGCTGCTGTCGATGTCCGTGGCCGCAAAGGCCCGCGTGGGGTGGGCGATAAACGTAGCCGCGTCCGCGTCGCCGGCAGCAACTGCCCGCATACACATGCGCTGGCCACAAGCTGCGGCGTCTGTTGCCGAGAGCATGCACGGATAGGCCACGCGCCAGCCACGTTTGGAGGCAGCTGCGGCAAACGCGGCTGAGTCGACTTCGGAACCCATCGCGGCATAGACGGCAACGGTGTGCGGCGCCGCGGCATCCAAGCGGCCCAGCAGCTCAACCAGCCGCGCACAGATATCAGCAGACTTCGCCGCCCGCAAGTCCAAATCAAGAGCATCGCGCCGAGCAATCACCGCCCGCCGCAACTCAGCCTTGTCCATCCCGGCTTCCTCTCCCAAACCTACCAAAAAGGGACAGGTTTATTTTGGCAGGTTTTATCTGGGCAAATGTCGAAACCACCACAAAGGTGCCTGTCCCCTTTGTGGTGGTTTTGGCCCATGCGTTAACGCTATAACGCCGCGGCGATTGCTTCGGTCACAAACTTATTGAGTGACTCGCCCTTCTTTGCCGCCGCCAGTGCTGCCTGCTTGTGAAGCTCGGAGCCTGTTCTCACATTGAACGAGCCCTTAAAAGCCCGCTCTGGTTCCTTGCCCTTTTCGGCACAAAACTCAAGGTAATCGTCGACGGCGTCGTGGAAGCATTGCTCCACTTCTTCAGCCTTGGAGCCTTCAAATACAATTGCGTCCCTAATGCCGGCGACCATACCTGTTAGTACATGCTGCTCGGCATCGAACTCGACTGGGGCGAAATAGCCCTTGTATGCCAAAACGTTACTCATGACTGCCTCCGACATCCTGCAGAAATCGAACGATGTTTCGAATTGTCCCCGCTGTCAATTCGTCAGATGGATGAGGCGCGTGCATCACGAACATCCTGCCATCTGAGGGCCTGTAGAAGCGAATGCGCGATCCGGATGTCTTGCCTTTGCTGTCCATTTCAAAGCCATATGAGGCCATGACTTTTAAAAAATCGGCATACCGATACGTCGAAGGGCAGCTAAACAGTTGGGCGATGAGTTTATCGGCTCGAGTCATCCCGCCTCACATTCTGCAACTATATTCTAGTTGCAATTTTGATCCGATGCAATCACCCATACTATAGAACATGTGTACGTATAGAACAAGTGTTCGAACCACTACAAAGGGGCCTGTCCCCTTTGTAGTGGTTTTGCTTGCTGTGGTTAGCCCATCAGGTCGACTATGTTGAAGTTGGCGTTGCTCTTGGCGATGACGTCTCGGCCGCCAAAGACGCAGGTCGGCGACTCAGCTGCGATGCGCGTCACGTCGGCGCCGAGCGAGCGCAGCTCACCGGGCGTGGCGGCGAGCATCTGGGCGCGACGCTCCTCGCGCGCGTGCGGATCGAGCCCGGCCAGGTAGGTCGTGTTGCGGCGCTTGGTGAGCGCGTAGGGCTTCACCGGCGCGTCCATGCCGCTCACACAGCTCACGATAAAGCCCTCAAAGGCGGCCTCGTCGGGCTCAAAGCTGCCGAGCCATGCGCCTGCGCGTTCCACGCGCTCAATCGAGGGGTCGATTGCCGGGTCGCGGTAGGTGTAGAACGCCGCCTGGCGCTCGCCGGCCGCGCGGAATCCGCAACCGTATGCGCCGCCCTTCACACGGATCTCGTTCCACAGGTAGTCGTAGGAGAGCGCGTTGGCGGCAACCGCCCAGGCGCCCGTCACGCCGAGCCCCAAGCGACGCGGGTCGCACGCGCTTGCCGCAAAGCAAATGTCGCTGGGGATGACGAAAGCCTCGTGACGGTCGCGCGGCGTCGGCACCACGAGCACGTTGCGGCCGGCATCGGCGCCGTCGCCTGCGCCAAGCCCCAGGTCGCCCGCGGCATCCCAGTACGCGTCAAAGTCCTCATCGCTGCCGGTAAAGCTCGCCAGGCAGCCGTCGGCCACAAAGATGCGGTCTGCCAGCTCGGCAAGCTTGGCGCGCAGATTGTCCAGTCGCTCGTCAAAGTGCTCGAGCAGATCGCGCAGGAACAGGTAGAAGTCCACGCCCGAAAGCTGCTCGCGTACCACGGCCGAAGGCGAGCTGTAGCTCATCGCGCGGCCCAACGCCGCCGAATGTCCATTGTTGATAAAGCCCTGCTCAAGCCCAATGCGAATCTGCGTGAGTACGTCGCGCACGCGGTCGGCGTCGGCCTCGAGCAACAGGCTCTGCGACCACACCTCGCGCGGCAGGCTCGCCAGCGCGTCGATCTTCTCGGACAGGGCGCCGGCGCTCACCAGCAGGTAGGGGCGCGCGCCGTCCACGTCGGGCTGCGTCATGACCTCGGTCGTAAAGCTCAAAAAGCCCAGCTTGCCGGCGATAAGGTTGTCGAGTTCCTCGGCCGAATGCTCGCGCGTGGGCAGCTGCTTGAGCAGGCGGCAGAGCAGCGTCACATAGGGCAAGTCCTCAAACGCGACGCAGCTTAGGTCGAAATACTGCATGGCGTAGGCCAGACGGTTGGTGGGGATGCCGTGGCGCAGACAGGGGATGGGCGTGGTCGTGTCCACAACGAGCGGCGGCTCGGGGCGTGCCTCGCCAATGTCGGATACACGCAGGCGCGGCAGCGTGGCCTTGTCCTCGGGCGTGTCCTCTGCCTCCTGCGCGGCACGCAGCGCGGCTGTGCGCTCGACCACATCGGCAAGCTCGGCATCGGTCATGGCGTCGCGCTTGGCGGCAAGCTCTGCCGCCTCGGCGCCTTCCGATCCGGCACCGGCGTCCACCGGCACCAGCTCGACCAGCGCCATGTGGTTGTTCTCCAGCACCAGCTCGCGCAGCAGGTCCTCAAAGTAGCTGCCGTCCAGCTCGCCGCGCAGCTCCTCGTACACCGGGCCATACTTGAGCGCCAGCGTCGCGGCGTCGTCATCGTAGAGCCAGGTGCTCAGCGCGTCGCACGCAATGGCCACGCCGTCGGCGATGCCGTAGTCGCGCTGGCGCAGGTCGTATTCGTTGCTGCTGATGATAGCTTCCAGGCGCTCGCGCGGAACGCCGTGCTCACACAGGTCGCGGCAGGCGTCCTGGAACACGCGGCGCAGCTCGCGTGCCACACCGGGCTGCGCGTTTTGCAGCATGATGAGCTCGTAGGGCTGCAGGCACTCGGCCGCGGTGTAGCTCACCACGTTGCCGCCCAGGCCGGCGGCCAGAATGGCCTTCTTAACAGGCGCCTCGTTGGAGCCAAGCAGCGCCTCGAACAGGATGTCCGCTGCGATCGTGCGCTTGCGGTCGAGCGCGCTACCCAGCACAAGGCCCAGGCCCACCAGGGCGTTCTCGGGCGTGGTGGCCATCTCGACGCGCTTGTACTCGCAGGTCACGGGCGTCTGCACGCCCAGCGGATTGGGTGCCAGCGCGGACGGGTCCTCGCCGGCGGCAACGGCAGCGTCCATGCGGCGGCTCGCAGCGCTCGGCTGCGACAGATAACGCTCGTCCAAAAACGCCAGCGCGCGGTCCACATCTAGGTCGCCGTAGAGCGTTATATAAGAGTTGGAAGGATTGTAGTGGCGCGCGTGCGTATCCAGGAACTGCTCGTAGGTGAGCGCGGGAATCGCGCGTGGGTCGCCGCCGCTCTCGTGCGCATAGGCGGTGTCGGGATAGAGCGCGGCGTTGACGGCGTCGTCCAGCACGCTCATGGGGTCGGACAGCGCGCCCTTCATCTCGTTGAACACTACACCGTTATAGCGCAGCGTGCCCTCGCGCAGGCTGGCGGCGCTGCCGTCGCCGCCAGCGCCCTCCGGCAGGTCCAGCTCGTAGTGCCAGCCCTCCTGCTCAAAAATGGTGGGCTTGGTATAGATGGCCGGGTTGAACACCGCGTCCAGGTACACGTCCATCAGGTTGTACAGGTCCTGCTCGTTGGTGGTGGCAACGGGGTAGATAGTCTTGTCGGGGTAGGTCATGGCGTTGAGGAACGTCTGCATGGAGCTCTTGATCAGGTCCACGAACGGCTCCTTGACGGGGAACTTGGCCGATCCGCACAGCACCGAGTGCTCAAGAATATGGAACACGCCAGTGGAATCGGCCGGCGGCGTCTTAAAGCCAATGGCAAAGGCCTTGTTTTCGTCGTTGCACGCCAGGTGCAGCAGGCGAGCGCCCGAGGTGGTATGGCGCAGCACGTAAGCGTCCGAGTCGAGCTCGGGCACGGTCTCGCAGCGCTCGACGGCAAAACCATGGCAGGTGGTACCGGGCACCAGCAGCGCGGCGGCAGCGGCGCGCGGGTCGGTTGAGGTAGTGGACATATGCAGTCTCCTTTGACGCCCCAACGGGGGCGAATCGAGTCGAATCCCCGAGAGTATACCCATATGGGGCCGCGGCACTGCAGCGAACTGAAGACGATGCCGGCGGATTGGCATGGGCCCCGCGTGTCCCGCCAAATGAGCGTGGATTTTCGGACGAAATAATCCGTCGCAGGCCCAAATGTCGTCCAATTATCCACTCCCGCATACCTTTCGTCTCCAACCGTGAGATGAGAGATAGACGAGAGACGTATACGAAAGATGGCTGTACAGCAAAGAGCCAAACAATTAATAGTGCTGTTAATAGTGCTGTTTGGTTGGTGATTGTTTTTTCAGTAAAAACATTTACGAATAAAGCAAGTTGCAAACGGCTGCCCCCTTATTTCGTACGCATTTTTATGGCGAGAAATTGCCGCCATATGATCGGACGAGTTTCAACGATTGCGATTTAGTATTTGGCACGGATGCGGTCGATTCCGATGAAACGCTAGTTGACCACGCGGTAGATTGTGCTTTCTCCCAGACGCCCCGGCAATGCGCAATAAGCCAGATAACGAAGCGATTGCCGGTGCGTCTATCCATAGGGAATTCCGGGAAAGCTTCTGCGGGCAGTCAAAAGATTCGTCGGCCTCAAGCGGATTAAAGGTATTTGCATAAGACGTCATTTAACCAGAGACGATGCACATTGAATCGTTCAATGAACTTGCGCGCTGTGTCCAACAACGCCGATTGTTGTTTTAAGGGGCTTGAGGAAAGAGCAGAAGCAAAATAATACTTGCATAGTTAGTTATATAAGGTATTATAACGTTATGGGATGAATGAAGGGTTCATCTAAGTGAGTTAGGAGTAAGGGATGTTCAATTTCGATGAGCCTCGTTACGAGAAGGTTGTGAGCGATGCCCTCGCTCTCCGTCCTCAGATTGAGGCTGCCGTGGACGAGGTCTGCGAGCAG
>CABRCR010000016.1:0-1221 GCA_902469435.1 uncultured Collinsella sp.
AGGCATGGGTCGAGGCCGGACTTCCGCTCGATTGGGACAGGCGGGCCTTCGAGGCCGAGCGCAAAATGGATTCTAAAAAACACCTTGCCAAATAGGAGCGTCAGCACGAGGCCCGCTTATCCACGGCTCCGAAGGAGCAGGATAAGCGGGCCTCAAGTGCGAGGACGTTTTTAAGGGGATGCCCCTGGGCGGCTCGGTGGGGTCGACCGGCGATGCCTACAGGTATTCGATCTGGGCGCCTTCCGTGTCGCACGTCAGAATATGCGTATCACACTTAGGGAACTGCTCGCGCAGCTTAACCTGCAGGAACTTTGCCACGATGGTGTCGTCGGTTACGGCCATGAGGGTCGAGCCCGAACCACTGATCCAGATGGTCTTGGCGCCGCCGTTAAGGCAGGTGTCGCGCACGGCGTTGTAGTCGGGGATGAGACGGCGACGATAGGGTTCTTGGATGCGGTCGTCATTGGCGGCGGCAATCAGGTCAAGGTCGCCGGTCTCCAGACCGCGCGTCATGCCAGCAATGCGGCCCATCTGCCACACGGCGGTGGAGAGCGGAATCTCCTGCGGCACGACCTTGCGCGCCTCGCTCGTATGTACCTCGTAGGGCGGAATTACGGTAATAAAACGTAAGCGATCGCTCACCTCGTAGCGCAGGCATTGGGGGAGCGAATCGGTCGGCGTAAAGGAGCAGACGGCGCCGCCCAGGATAGCAGGGGCGACGTTATCGGGATGGCCCTCGACCTCGGTGGCAATGCGGACGAGTTCGGCGCGGTCGACGGTGTGGCCCGTCAGCGCGGCGGCGGCCATGATGCCAGCGACGACGCAGGTGGAGCTGGATCCCAGGCCGCGAGCGACGGGTACATCGGTTTGAATGTCGATAGTGACTGGGAAGGCCGGCTCGTCCCAGGCGGCCAGAGCATCGACAAAGCTCACATAGACCAGGTTGTTCTCGTTTTGGAACTCCTCGGGGCAGCCCGTGATGGTGAGCTTGTCGGCGCGCTCGAAGGTGAAGTGCGAGTAGAGGCTGACGGCCATGCCGAGGGTGTCGTAGCCAATGCCCAAGTTGGCGCTCGTCGCTGGGACGGTGATTTTGATCATGTGAGTCCTCCTGGCGTGCCTGGCTGTTTAGTTCGCTGCTCGGGCAGTCCTGCGCAAGACGGAAAGCACATTAAGTGCTTTCCTTTGCGTGCGGAACTCGCGACGAACTAAACAGCCAGGCAC
>CABRCR010000017.1:0-3572 GCA_902469435.1 uncultured Collinsella sp.
CGCGAGCCGCGCCACGCGAAGCCTTGGCAGCCGCTCCCCCGCCATCTCCGGGACGACGGCGCGTGACCTTGACCTCGCCATCCGAGACCTGATCGGCCACGGAGGGCACTGAGGGCTTCTGTTGCGCGCCCGAGGAATGGCGACGGCGCGGACGCGGCGCGCGCTCCTCCTCGCCACGTGACTTGCCGCCCTTGTCGGCAGACGCATCGGAGGCCGAGGGACCCTTGGAAGCGGCACCGGCCTCGCGAGCAGCTGCGGCGCGGAAGGCGTCCTCGCGCTCCTCGCTCGACAGATGACGGCGGCGGCGACGTGTGGGGTTCATGCCACCGCCGCGATTCTGCTGCTGGGGCTGCTGAACCTCGCGCTCGCGAGAGGCGTTCTTGCCCGCGGCTGCAGCCTCGGTAGCATCGCCCGAGCCCGCGCGCTTGCGACGACGACGGCCACCGGCGGCCTCCTCGGCCTCGGGTGCCTCGGCCTTGCCGCGGCCCTTTCCACGGCCACGGCCCTCGACCTGGCTCTGAGCAGCGCGGGTATCGGAATCGGCATCGCGACGACGGCGCTTGGGCATCGACGTGCCGGCAAGACGGTCGGCGCTCGACAGACCATCGCCCACGTCGACGCCGTTCTCGCGATCGAGCTCCATGAGCGCCAGGCGCATCTCGGGCGACTCGATGCGCTCGAGCACGTCGCGCGTCACGCAGTCGGGGCGGCAGTTGCAGCCCTGCTCGGCGGCCTTCTTTTTGCAGCCCTCCGAGCACGTCATATCGGCCAGGTTGACCTTAAAGACTTTGCCGTTCTCCAGGCGCAGCACCAGCTGCTCACGCGGCGTGTCATATTCCTGAATACGCGCCTTGCCAAGCGGCGTATCGATGAGCGTCTTCTTTTTGGGCGCACGGCTCTTAAAGTCCTTGTAGGCCTCGAACTCATAGCGCAGGCAGCACATCAGGCGGCCGCAAACGCCGCTGATCTTGGACGAGTTGAGCGGTAGGTCCTGCTCTTTTGCCATGCGAATCGAGACGGGCTCAAACTGTCCGCCAAAGCGCGTGCAGCAGAGCTCCTGTCCGCACTGGGCATAGCCGCCCACCAGGCGGGTCTCGTCGCGCACGCCGATCTGGCGCATGTCGACGCGAATGTGCAGCGTCGAGGACAGATCCTTGACGAGCTGGCGAAAATCGACGCGCTCCTCGGCCGCAAAGTAGAACACGGCCTTCTCGCCGCCAAACAGGTACTCGACGCCCACCGGTTTCATCTCGAGGTCGAGCTCCTTGACCAGACGGCGGAAGTCGACCATGGCCTCGTCGCCCTGGATGGCCAGGTCGTCGGCAAGCTGCAGGTCAATGTCGCTCGCCACGCGCAGTACGGGCTTGAGCGGCTGACCGATCTCGTCTTGCGGCACCTCAAAGGGATCGGCCGTGACCAGGCCGATCTCGGTTCCGCGCTCGGTGGAGCAGATGGCATAATCGGCCTCGAGGATATCCAGGTCCTGCGGGTCAAACCACAGGTCGCGCGAGGCGTAGGTAAACTTAACGGGTACGACTAACGGCATTTCAGTGCCTTCCTGATATCGAACAGCATGACCTCGATGGCCAGCTGGGGAGTAACGTTTCTGGCGATGTTGCGCTCGGCGGTTGCGACCGCTTCGAGCGCCTGGGTGGCACCCGCAACATTGGTCGCGGCGGCAAGCCGACCGATCGTGTCGCGCACATCCTCGTTCACGACGTCGGCCGCCTCATCCTGAAGCGTCAGCAGCACGTCGCGCATGAGCGTCCGCGCGCTCGCCAGCGCTTCCATGATACCCGAACGCTCGCGCGCGTTGAGTTCGCGCTTGTTGCGGTCCTCAAGCTGCTTCAATGCTCCACGCGACAGGTAGTCGGCATTTTGCTCGAGCACCTTTTCCTGCGTGGACTTGACCTCGGCCAACGGCGCCTTGACGGCGATGATGAGCGACTTGGCACGGCTGAGTACATCGGCCTCGTCGGCGGCAATGAGTGAGTCGATGGCACGGATCATCTGGCGACGGGCGTCCTGGCGCTCGGCGCTCTTGAGGAACTCGATACCACGCGTGGGGCTTCCCGCCACGGCGACGGCCATGCGGCAGCGCGCGGGATCCTGCCCGGTGGCGCGGCTCACGGCCTGCGCGGCCACGGCGGGCGACACCAGCCGAAACGGCACGCACTGGCAGCGGCTCACGATGGTGGGCAACATCACGTCTGCCGAGGTGCCCAGCAAGATGAACATGACGCCCTCGGGCGGCTCCTCGAGTGTTTTGAGCAGCGCGTTAGCGGTGTTGGCGCGCAGCTGCTCGGCACGGTCGATGATGTAGACCTTGGCCTTGGCACGGATGGGCGCCAGGGGCACGTCGTCGAGTAGTTCGCGGGTCTGGGCGATGAGGTAGCCCGTGGCGCTCTCGGGCGTGTAATAGTGCACGTCGGGATGCGTATGGCGCGCGACGCGCACGCAGCTGTCGCATGCGCCGCAGCCATCCTGCTCGCACAGGAAGGCTTGGGCGAGCGCCCACGCGGCGTCGAGCTTGCCCGCGCCGGGCGCTCCCAAGAACAGATAGGCGTGCGATGCGCGACCGCTGGCGACGGCGTTGGTCAAAAAGTCGCGCACGCGCTCTTGGGTATCGAGCTTGGCGAGCAAGCTTGTCTGCGCGGGGGCCATGCTACTCGGCCTCCTGGGCAAGCGCGGCGGCGACGGCGTCCTGGGAAATATCGAGGCCGTAGGCACGAACCTGCTCGACCGTCTTCTC
Source organism: uncultured Collinsella sp. (assembly GCA_902469435.1). Lineage (GTDB taxonomy): Bacteria > Actinomycetota > Coriobacteriia > Coriobacteriales > Coriobacteriaceae > Collinsella. The sequence continues at coordinate 2,753 of CABRCR010000017.1, forward strand.
GAAGACTTCCTCGATGGTCGCGGTGGCGTCGATGAGCTTTACGCGGTTTGGCTCCTCGGCGGCAATTGCGCAAAAGCCCTGGTAGACACGCTCTTGGAATGCCATGCCCTTTGCCTCCATGCGATCTGCCGCACCACGGGCCGCCATGCGCAGCGCCGCCTGCTCGGGCGTGATGTGGTAGACGAGTGTGAGCGCCGGGTGCGTACCCGCGACGGCCAGGTTGTTGGCATCTCGCACCATCTGGCGATCAAGGCCGTCGGCAAATGCCTGATAGCAGGTTGTGGAATCGTAGAAGCGGTCGCACAGGACCACCCTGCCGGCAGCAAGGGCGGGGGCTATGACCTCGTGCACCAGCTGGGCACGCGCAGCCTCGTAGAGCAGCAACTCGCAGGTGTCGCCCATCGCCATATTGGCGGGGTCGAGCAGCAGGGCGCGGATCTTTTCGCTGATGGCGGTGCCGCCCGGTTCGCGCAGGCTCACAACCTGGTGGCCAGCGAGCTCGAGCGCGCGGGCAAGCAGGCGCGCCTGCGTGGACTTGCCGGCACCGTCGACGCCCTCGAGCGTGATAAAGCTATGTTGAGCAGGCTCAAAAGCCATGGGCGCAGCCCCTTCCTACAAGGCGCGTAAATGCAGATATATCAACCAAGCCATGATACCCCAGCGTCCGGCGCACCCCAAATCGAACCTAGTCATTAGGGCGGCAGTTAGGGACGATCCTAAACTGCCGGCAGAGACGATATGAGCAGGACATAAAACATTGAGAGCCCCTGCTGCATGAAAGACCGCGGATTAGGCCGACAATGGTGAGTGTCTAATTCAG
>CABRCR010000018.1:0-1783 GCA_902469435.1 uncultured Collinsella sp.
GAGGCTTCGGTAGTTTGTGTGACAAGGGGCTAGCCTAGGCAGCAACGCTCTTCGCTCCCTTCACGCCCTTCTTCCTCGCCTTCACCGGGCGACCCGGGAGCTGGGGCTGGCAGTCGCCGCACCTGAGCATGAGCAGGGCCACGAGGTTGTCGGTGTTGCGGAAGCCGTAGCCCATCCTCACCGTCACCTTGATCTTGTTGTTGATGGCCTCTACGCGCCCGTTGCTGATGCCGAGCTCGACTGCGGCGATGATGTCGTCGCGCCGGCGGCGCACCTTCTTCTCCACGGCGACGACCTTGGCGATCTTGCAGTAGGCGGCCCTGTGCATCCAGTCGTCGAGCAGCTCGGCGGCCTCGGAGCCGTCGGCTGCCCGGAAGACGGCCCGCAGGTCCTCCTTGAGCTCCCAGGCCCTGACCAGCCGCGAGCCGGCCCTCTTCTTGAGCGCCTCGAGCCTCGCCCTCTGGCCGTCGGTGAGGTCCTCGGGGTTCTTCACGAGCGCGTAGCGGCTGCCCTTGATGGAGGCCGCCTCCTCCTCGAGCGCCCTGACCTCCTCGGGCGGCAGCTCGCCTTTGGCAGGCCTGCCGCGCTTGCCCTCGGGCCTGGGCCTGGCGGCCCTGGCGGCGGCCCTGGCGGCGTTCCACTCCTCGCAGCGCACGGCGTCGAGCGCGTCGTTCATCCACTGGACCACGTGGAAGGGGTCCATGACCCACCTCGCGTTGGGGCAGCGGCGCTTGACCAGCTGCCTTATCCACCTCGCGCCGTCGGCGGTCACCACCTCTATGGCGCGCCTCTGCTCGCGCGTGAGCTCGTCGAGGAACAGGTTGAGCACGTCCTTGCCGGTGCCCTCGTGCGCCCAGATGAGGCAGCCGCGGTCGTGGTCGACGACCACCGTGACGTACTTGTGGCCCTTCTTGTACGACGTCTCGTCGATGCCGATGCGGCGCACGCCGTCGAACCTCGAGGCGCCGCGCGCGGCCTCCAGCTCGGCGTAGACGCGCCTGCACACGCCGCCCACGCTGTGCCACTCGACGCGGGCGAGCTCGGAGACCGCCGAGGCGGTGCAGCGGACCGCCAGCCACGCCACCCAGTCCTCGAAGTCGCGCGTGAAGCGCGCCCCGTGCCGCGCCCAGGGGACGGCCTCGGTGCGCACGCCGTGCTCCGGGCAGCGCACCCTGCAGGGCGCGTACTCCAGGTAGCAGGCCGAGCGCGCCAGGTCCATCGCCCTCCACAGCCTGGGGGCCCCGCGGTTCGCCATGTCGTAGAAGTCGCAGGCCCTGCCGCATACGGGGCAGCGGCGCTGCTCGCGCTTGTAGGGCCGGACGCTCACGACGATGCGCTCGGCCTCGATGCGCGCGCCCAGGACGACCGTGCGGGCCAGACCGAGGGCGAGAAGTAGTAGACTCTTCATGCGTCACACCTCTTCGGTTGTCTGAATTTGGCTTAGCAATCATAGGCGGATGACGCGGAAACGGCCCCTCCCGGGGCCGTTTCAGTTCCAGATCGTTGTTTTCGCCCGCTGAGCTGGGCCTATGCCGGAATCTCTCCCACAGAAACCACCGAAGAGCCAGAAATACGCCAAATACAACGGATATAAAGCGGAAGGAGGCGACATCAAGTAACTATCAAAGGCCAGATTAAGGAGCCAGCCATGAAGAAATGCCTGCCCTCCATCGTCTCAGCAGCTCTTTGCCTCTCCCTTGTCATGACACCATTTGTGCCCGTTGCGGCAGCCTATGCCGACGAGGGGTCTCCCGCCGAGAGCAGCGAGATCTACGTCGGAGAC
>CABRCR010000019.1:0-39712 GCA_902469435.1 uncultured Collinsella sp.
CCGCCGAAGACACACGTAAGCGACATGTCCATGAGGGTATAATTTGCACCGTATGTCTGCACAACGCCTGTGCGCGTACGGTTTTATTCGGGCTACCGTCCTTTTCCGTGGAGGCACGGTTCGGTAGCCCTAACAAGAGAGGGGTTCTATGTATAAGATCCTGGAGAAGACGCAGTTCTCGGAGAAGGTGTTCAAGTTCCGCATCGAGGCGCCTGCAATCGCCAAGCATGCGCACGCTGGACAGTTCCTCATGGTTCGCGCCAACGAGACGGGCGAACGTGTCCCGTTTACCCTGGCCGGCTGGAACGGTGACGAGGGCTGGGTCGAGTTCATCTTCATGGTGATCGGCAAGACCACCGAGATGCTTTCCACCTATGAGGCCGGCGAGTCACTGCGCGACGTCGTGGGCCCGCTGGGCGTTCCCACCGAGATGGCCGAGGGCCCCTGCGCCGTCATTGGCGGCGGCGTCGGCCTGGCAATTGCCTTCCCGGTCGCCAAGCACCTGGTCGAGACCGGCCACGAGGTGCACGCCATCATGGGCGCCCGCACCAAGGACCTCCTGCTCATGGAGGACCAGTTCCGCGAGCTCCTCGACGAGGACCACATCCATATCACCACCGATGACGGCTCCTACGGCGAGCAGGGCGTTGTCACCGCTCCGCTGGAGCGCCTGCTGCAGGACAAGGCCGTGAGCCAGGTCTTCTGCGTCGGCCCCGTTCCGATGATGAAGTTCTCGACCCTCACCGCCCAGAAGTACGACACCCCCATTACCGCGTCCCTCAACCCCATCATGGTTGACGGCACCGGCATGTGCGGCTGCTGCCGCGTCGAGGTGGGCGGCGTGACCAAGTTCGCTTGCGTCGACGGCCCCGACTTCGATGCCACCCTGGTCGACTGGGATGACCTTCGTGCCCGCCAGGCCGCTTACCGTTCCGAAGAGGGCGAGTCCCTCAAGGCTTATGAGGAAAAGAGCTGCGCATGCCACTAGTTAACGGCCGTTTCGTTGCCGATATGAAGTCGCCCCGCACCCCCGATAACGAGGAGCCGGCTGCCGAGCGCGCCTGCGACTTCCGCCCCGTCGACAAGGGCTTCACCGAGGAGATGGCGCTGGCCGAGGCCGAGCGCTGCCTCAACTGCAAGAAGCCGTTCTGTGTTGAGGGCTGCCCCGTCAACATCAACATCCCCCGCTTTATCGAGCAGATCCGCGCGAAGGACTTCGGCGGCGCTCTCGATACCATCCGCGAGGACTCCATGCTTCCCGCCATCTGCGGCCGCGTCTGCCCGCAGGAGAACCAGTGCGAGGGCAAGTGCATCCGTGGTAAGAAGTCCGAGCCCGTGGCCATCGGCCAGCTCGAGCGCTTCCTGGGTGACCGCCCCGAGCTCGCTTCCACGCCCAAGATGGCCCCCAAGAACGGCAAGAAGGTCGCCGTCGTCGGCTCCGGCCCGTCCGGCATCACCTGCGCCGGCGAGCTCGCCCGTAACGGCTTTGACGTTACCGTCTTCGAGGCCTTCTTCACCGGCGGCGGCGTGCTGGTCTACGGCATCCCCGAGTTCCGCCTGCCCAAGGCAGTCGTCAAGCGCGAGATTGACGGCCTGGAGGACATGGGCGTCAAGTTTGAGTACAATTCCGTCGTGGGCAATATGGCCACGGCCGAGGAGCTGTTCGAGCAGGGCTTCGACGCCATCTACGTGGCAACCGGCGCCGGCCTGCCCAAGTTCCTCAACGTCCCCGGCGAGAACCTGCCCAACGTCTTCTTCGCTAACGAGTACCTCACCCGCGTGAACCTGATGAAGGCCAACAAGTTCCCCGAGTACGACACCCCCACCAAGCACGGCAAGAACGTCGTCGTCTTTGGTGGCGGCAACGTGGCTATGGACGCCGTCCGTACCGCCAAGCGCCTGGGCGCCGAGCACGCCATCATCGCTTACCGCCGTACCGAGGACGAGATGCCCTGCCGTCGCGCCGAGCTGCACCACGCCAAGGCCGAGGGCGTCGAGGTTCTGCCGCTCGTCTCCCCGCTCGAGTTTGTCGCTGGCGAGGACGGCTCCGTGTGCGCCGTCAAGGTCCAGAAGATGGAGCTCGGCGAGCCCGACGAGTCCGGCCGCCGTCGCCCGGTGCCCATCGAGGGCGCCATCGAGGAGATTCCCTGCGACGTCGCGATTTCGGCTATCGGCACTAACGCCAACCCCTTCGCTGCCAAGATCGGCGGCAAGATGGAGCTCAACAAGTGGGGCTACATCGTCGCCGACGAGGAGACCGGCCAGACCACCGATCCCCGCATCTGGGCCGGCGGCGACATCGTCACCGGTGCCGCTACGGTCATTCTGGCGATGGGCGCCGGCAAGAAGGCCGCCGCTTCCATCACCAAGAGCCTGCTGGGCGAGTAATCACCTGCAGTGCTAGCCACCAAACGGCAAAGTCCCCGTCGAGCACACGCCCGGCGGGGACTTTTTCTATGCCGACCACCCCAACCACCACAAAGGGGGCAGGTGCCTTTGTGGTGATCTGGGGTCTGGTCGGCAAACCAATTCCGGCGTTTGTCTCAATCTGTAACAGTTAGACCCTGTTGAGCTTCGTAGTTGTTACAGATCAAGATATTGTGCGAACATCCGCCTGTTCATCTCGATCTGTAACAGTTAGAGGCCAAATATCCCGCTTGGTGTTACAAATCGAGACATTAGGCTGACGGCCGGACCGTTCATCTAAATCTGTAACACCTAGAGCCATTTTTACTGGCCTGGTGTTACAGGTTGAGATTTTGCGAAAGCCGAGGATGGGCGCCGTCGCCAAAACCTAGCGCTTGCGACGCTTGGTTGCGGCAATGCCGGCCACGGCTACGGTTGCGCCGGCGATACCCAGAGCGGCGACCGTCATCGCGGCGGAGTCACCCGTGCTGGCGAGCTCCGTGCCACCGGACTTCTTACCGTTCTTGCCCTTACCCTTGGACTTGTCCGTCGTCACTGTGGTCGTCGTCGAAGTCGAACCACCCGCAGGAGCCCCGGTACCGCCAGAGCCATCCGCACCGCCACCCTGCTCACCGCCGCCAGGCGTCGGCTTGGGTTCCGGCTTGGGTTCGGGCTCCGGCTCGGGATCGGGCGTCGCCTCATCGGTCACCGTAATCGTAATGTTCAAGCGCTCCGAATACTCGCTATACGACATGCCGGGACGCTGCGCCGCAATGCGCACATACATATTGCTATCGAGCGCAATAGGCTCGGTGTACTTTACGCGGCCTTCGTCACGGCAGGGGCAGGTGTCGTTGGTGGTGTACCAAATCGTCGTGCCGCCCTCGGCTGAAAGCTCCAGCTTCGTGCCCTTGGGCACCGTAATGTAGTTCTCCTTGGGCGACCATGCACCAAACGTCGTCGCACCAATCGTCGCCACCGGTCGCGCCGGTCGCACTGCCTCGGCAGACACGCGCACGTCGACCTGCTTGGACAGCGCCGTGCCGTCCACCGCCGCCGTCAACGTCGTCAAACCGGGCAGAGCACCATGCAGCACAAACGTCGCCGCGCCGTCCTCGCCCGTCACGGCTTGGGTGGCATCGACAGAGCAGATAGCCGAGGACTCCAGCCCAACACTAACCTTGGCGCCCGCAAACGGCTTGCCCGCCTTATCGGTCACGTGCGCCACCAGCTCAAAGTCACTGCCCTCAAGCATGGTCACGGCCTGCTCCACGTTGAGCCTGAGCTTGTCGGCACGAACGCCCACGGCAAGCTCCCCGCTTGCCCAGCGCGACATGGCCGTACCGGCGTAGTTGCGAGCACCGTCGAGCTCAAACGCCACCGTCGAGCCCGCCTCACGCGCATCGGCATAGCGAATACGCAGCACGCGCGACAGCGGCTTGCCATTGGGATCGTCCTGCTTGTCGAGCCACGTATACGTCACGTCACCCAAGCCCTGCGCGCACAATGCGACCAGGGCATCGTCGCTCGCATCCATATACTGCGCAAACTCAACCTCGACGCAATCGGTATAGGCATGGGCCGAAGCCACCTCGGGCGCCGCCGTCGACACCAAACCGATGTTCACCTCAGTCTGAATCGGCGGCACGCGCAGCCAAGCCGAACGCGCCTCCTCATACCCGTCCTTGGTCACGCGCACCTGATACCAGCCGGTCGGCGTATTCCAGTTGTACGCACCGTCCGCACCCGTTGCAAGCGGATTGTCCTGCTCATACTCCTCGGCATCCCAACGCGTGGCATTGGTGCCGGCCGCATCGTCGGCGCTCCACAGCTCAACCGTCGCGCCTTCAACCGTATTGGACAGCAGGCCCTCGTACACCACGCCCGCAGGGTCGGGTGCAGCCTTGGCAGCCACATTGCGATAACGCGCCTCAAAGATCGACTGCATCTTCTCATCCGAGATCAAGCCGTCCTTGTTGGCCTTGTAGACCTCGGCATCGGTCAGCTCGCCCCAGTTGACCGTAATACGATTCTGGCATGCGCGCTCCACCTGCTCGCAGGCAACATCGTAGGCGCATTCGGCATTGGTCAGCTTAATCGCGCGCTCCGAACCTACGCTGGTCGAAGCCGCGTCATAGGCAGCGCCCACCACGGTACCCGCCGAACCGGCCGTCAGCACGCCGGCGATTGTCATAATGGAGCCCACCGCCACATCGGTGCTATCGTGGCAGAGCTGGCGATACAGCAGATCCTCAAACGCACGCGCCTTCTCCATGGCATCACGCAGCGCGTAAATGCACTTCCAGTCATCCTCGGTCTTCTCGGGCTTGGCAAGCAAGCGCGTATGCTGAAGCTCATAGCCCTCGCGCTCGCCCTTCACCTTCTGCATACGGACGTTCACGTTCTCCCAGTTCTTGCTGGCATCGTTCACGCCGTAAATGCCGGTAAAGATTCCGATGCCCTGGGTCGCCGCGGGAAACGCCTGTCCGGCTGCCTTCCACGCATCGGTCTTAAAGACCTGGCCGAACATCTCGCACTCGATCTTATAGCTCTTGAGTGAGCGAATCGCGCGGATGAGCTTCATATGGGCGCTCACGTCGCCGTTGCGCTTCCAAGCCATAAGCCAACCGCGAATCGTAGAGTTATTGAGGCTGTGGACTACGTTCCAGTTATCGTACAGATTGTCCAAAATGTCGCACTGCATGGCGATCGAGTTAAACAGCAGCGCCTGGTTTTTGTTGTTATTGGAGTTCTCGATAAACTCCGACTCGATATAGGCCGTCTGCTCGCCATCGGGCGCGGCGACCTTAAAGCCCTTGACGGTATCGTCGTCAGCCGCCTTGTAGCTCAGCGAGCTGCCGAGCGCCTGGCCCAAATCGTTAAACCCGCTCGTCGACTGACCGTTGTACTCGCTGGCCTTAATGCCCGCACACTTGTTGAGCGCCGCAGCGGTTGCGTCATTCCAGCTTCCATATTGGTTGAGCTGGCCGATACCCATCGACTGGCCCACCAGATCCTCGGCCTGCTGGGCAATAAACTCCGCTCGCGATGCATGGTCAACAAGCTCCTTGAGCGCCGCCGCGTCCGCCGCGCTTGCACCCTGGGCCGACGCGAGTTCCTGGTACCAATCCTCGCCGGTGCCGTACGCGTCCTCAAAGATCATCTTGTCCACATTGACGCCATAGCTGTCGCCCTGCTTGGTCAGCAGCGCCGACGAGCCGCCAACCGCAGCCTTAAGCTCGGCGGCAAACTGCGCCGCCTCGTCGTTGCCAGCATCATCACCCTCGCCGTCGCTGGCGGCAGGGGCGCGACGAGCCTTACGAGCGTTGCCGCCCTCGTCCTTACCGTCCTCGTCCTCCTCGGCAAACGCATCGGCAACCATCTGGTCAATCGCATCGTTAAAGGCCTCGTCGACATCATTAAACGAGTTATCCATCATATACTCGTGCCACTGCTGCACGGCATTCGAGAACTCCTGTTGGCGCTCCTCGGCCGCGGCGGAATGCTTTTTGGCCGAAGCGTTGGCATCAAAACTCAGCATGGTCATAAGCTGAGCATTGGAGATACGGTAGGTCTGCGGCATAAAGATTTGCTCAAAGTTGCCGCAGTTCACATAGGTCGAGTCATTCGCCTTGTTAAACTCATCGAGCAGCTTAAGGTAACCCTCGTCCACATACTCCGCCACATAGCGCACACGGGTGCCCTCGCGCGACTTTTGAGTCAGAGGAATCGTCACCGTCTTGCCATCCATGCAGTCCACGTACAGGTCGAGCGTGTCGGCGGCCTCTTCGTTTCCCACCTCGAGCGTGATGTCAAAGGTCCAGTAGGCATTCTTCTTTTGTGGCAGATGATGGAAGGTCCACAGGCTCTTGCCGGTGTCCTTGCCGTCCTTGACCAAGTTTTGCGTACCGCCACGATACGTCACATCAAAGTTCCAGACCGAAGCACCCGGAACATAGCGCACATAATTGCGAGCCGTTACCTCTGCGGCAGCGGCGGCAACATCGGTCGAGCCCACGCGCGCTTCGAGCGTCACACGCTCGGCGGCAAGCGTATCCTGCGGCAGGTCGTATTCAATCTTGGCACGGCCGAGTTTATTGGTCTTGCCGGTGTACTTTGCAGCCGACGAGCCCGTCCCCACGGTGAGCTGCACGCTCTTGCCCGGCGCTGCATAAACGTAGGCCACATTGCCCAGCAGGCTGTGAACGTCGGTGTTGTCGACCTCGATGCGCGATCCGCTAACCTCGAGTGTGGTGCTTCCCAGCGGCAATGTCACCTCGCCCAGCGTAATGAGCGGCGAGATGGCATAGGTGCCCGCGGCCTTAGGCTTAAAGCGCACAAACACATCGGCGCCCGCACTCTTCTTCATATCGAGAACGAGGTTGTCGCCCTCCCAAGTTGTGCCAGCCCACATGGCATCGGAGCTGGCGCCGGCTTCGCGAGCGCCTGCGGACACATCCTCGACGGCATCCTTGGCCAGCGGAATCTCAATCTTGGCAGCCTGGCTGTCCTTGAGCTCGTAATGAATGCGCAGCTCGGTCTCCACGCCAACGACCGCGGACGAATCAGCGATAACCGAGCCCGCCGTCAGCCCGCGCTCGACACGATACGTCTCCACGTCAAACGTGGGGACGTCGAGCGTCACGTCGAGCTGTTTGCCGTCCTCAATCTTCACCTGCTTTTGCGCGATATGCTTACCCACGGTCAGCCCTAGGCGGCTAAACGTGGAATAGCTCGTCGCTTGGATGTCGTAGCTCGTCTTGTTAAAGGCGACGATGGTGTACGAACCGGCCTTAAGGCGCGGCGTCTCGGCCTTCATGATAGGCGTGGTGCCATCGTCTTCGTAACCCATCAGATAGGTGACGCCGTCGGCGACCAGCTTGCCGTCGGACGTACGGAACACCAGCACGCGGTTAGCGCCCTGGTAGTCGCCCTTGGTCGCGACCGTCGCCGTGCCCCAGGGCTTCAAGTCGATATCGACCTTGCCGGCCGAGGGCTTCACCGTCGCCGTCGCCCCACCCAGCTTGAGGCTGTCTTTGGGCTCGAGCGTTATCTCCAGATCCTGGTCCGCGTCGGCAATGGCCTGCGACACCACGAGTGCTGTGCCCTGGATACGGTAGTCGTTTTCCTTGTCGCCCTTGGCAGGTTTGAGCGTCTTGCCGCCGCTCTTCACCGTCAGATCGATGTTATCGAGACTATCGAGCTCAATGCGTTCGGTCTTATCCTGGCCTGCGACCGGTTCGAGATAGGCCGCATTGAGTTCAATCGCGCGCGAGATCGGAATCTTGGTAAAGTCCTCCGTCTTTATCTCTCCGATATTCCATGTGCCCGTCATCTGGTCGCCCGGGCGCGCCAGCACCATGTCATAGTAACCGCTGAGCGAAATGCGCAGGGTGGCTGCTGTCTTGGAGAGAGCGTCCGCTGTAAAGCTGCCGTCATCGCCAACCGCCAGCGGCGTGGACTGCCCCGCCTGCACGAGTGTAGCCGTCGCGCTCTGGGGAAGTTTGCCCGTCACCTGGGCCGCCTCGCCCATCCACTCAAACGTGTAGGCAGGCTTCGAGGAATCGATGGAGTCCTTGCGATCGGCCACGGCATCGGCAAGCTTTTTGACCATCGAGGGGTTGCCAGCCGAATCGGTCGCATGGGCATAGATGGTCTGGCCTTCACTAAAGGGAATCGCATGCGTTACGCCATCGATTGTCACGCGCTCATTATAGTCGCCCGGATAGCCCGCCTCACCAAACCGAAGATCGGGGTTCATCACGCGCAGGGCAACGGCATTATGGTTCGTCTCGTTTCCGTATCTCGTGTTCTCAAAAGCTCCCCACTCTATCATTTCCACGCTTTTGGGTAGCACAATCTCTTTGCCGGCAATCGCAGGATCAAGAGAGGCGAACGCGTGCGCTCCGATATATTTAACGCCGTCGCCGATCGTCACCGACGACACAAAGGAGCACCCGTCAAAGGCATTGCGCTCAATCCGCTCCACCGTGCCCGGCACGTTGATCTGGGTAAAGGTGAGTACCGTTGTGTCCGAGACATAGAACTGTGGCACGCCGCAATAGGCGAATGCAAGATAGTCGATAGTTTTGACCGAAGGCGGCAGCGTTGCCACCACATTGTCGTCAAGTTGTTCACATTCCTTAAAGGCCTGCTCGGGAATCGTGGTAAAGGCCGCGTTGTTGGGCCAGGTTACCGTTTGGAGCGTCTTGCTTTTGTAGAATGCATAGCTCTTGAGCTCCTCGACCGAATCGGGCAGTGCGATCTCTTTGATGCTGCTGCCGCCCAAACCGCCCACAGAGCGGACATGCGAATTAGGGGCGAAGGTGATCGATGTGAGCGCAGCGCTTCCCATACCCGTAAGGCTTACGACATTTTTGCCGTCGATGGTCGAGGGCACCTCCAACGTGGTAATGCCCGCATCGCCATACTCGATAGAAATTTCGTTGGTGAGGCTATCAATCGAGAAGTAGTACTGCGCGGGGGTCTGCTCGCCGGCCACGTAGCCATCGTCGTATTCGTCCTTTACGCCCGTGGCGCCCTTCGAGGTTGCCCAGAGTTCAAGTTCCTCGTTCCAGGTCGCCTCGGTGCCGGAAGCCTCCTCTTGCTTTTGCTGCTCGGCGAGCTCCTTGCCCTCGACAAGATCGGTGGCAAGCGTACCCGCAGGTGTGCTCTCGGTCTGTCCGGCGCCCGTCAGGCCCGCCGCCGATGCAATCTCGGAGGCCGGGGGCGTAGGGGTGTCACCGGCCTCGAGCGCTGTGGGGTCGGCAGCGCCGGCAGCGGGCGCGGGGTCGGCGGAAGCAGAGTCTGACGTTTGGGCGTCAGCCGAATCGGCGGAAGCGGCGTCGTCCGCTTGGCCGTTATCCGTCTGCACAAAAGTGCTATCGGTGTTGAGGGCCTCGGCAAACGCGCCCGCGGGAAACGAACCCGTCACCATCGCAAGGGTCACCGCGGCAATGGTCAGGCGGCGGCAAAGCGCTCGAACAGTAGTCCACCTCATGGTCGTTCCTTTCCTGCAAACCAAAAGTCATCCAGCGTAATCGTTGTCCAAAAACAAAGCGAACGGTAGGTTCATATATACGAACCTACCGTTCTACCTGCGCAAACCACCGCAAAGGGGACAGGCACCTTTGCGGTGGTCCTGGACTCGGCCGGCCAGTTTGTCTCAATCTGTAACAGTTAGAGGCCAAATTCCTCGCTACGTGTTACAGATCGAGACGTTAGGTTGGCAGCCGAACAGTTCATCTCAATCTGTAACACCTGAAGCCCAAATATCTGGCTTGGTGTTACAGATTGAGATTTTGTAAAAGCCGAGGATAGGCGCCGCCACCAAAACCTAACGCTTGCGGCGCTTGGTCGCGGCGATGCCGACGGCGGCTACGGTTGCGCCGGCGATGCCTAGGGCGGCGACCGTCATCGCGGTGGTATCCCCCGTGGTAGCCAGGACAGCATCGCCCTTCTTGGCGTGCGTGGTTTTCTCAACCGTCTTGGTCGTGGCGGTTGTCGTGGCCGGCTTGGCCGCGGGCTTCACCTCGGGCTTGACCGCGGGCTTCACCCCAGGCTGCGGCGTCGGCTTGGGATCCGGCGTAGGCCGCGGATCGGGAGCGGGCGTGGCTTCGGGCGTAAAGGTCAGATCGGTGTTGAGCCACAGGGTGTAGATCCAGCCGCTGTCCTCATCGGATACGCTATCCGCGACCTGGTAGCCGCACTCCTGGCCGTTGATCACCAGCTTGGTGTCGGGCGTAAAGTAGAAGCCGCGCGCGGACTTGAGGTAGATACCGTAGCGATAGGTCACGCCGGGCTTAAAGACGTCGATGTGATTCGTGATGTTCTGATCCCAGAACTTCTGAGAGTTCACTTCGCTGCCATCGCTGCCCGTCCAGAACTCACACTGAGGAAGGGAGTTGGAACCCGTCGGAACATTCGCCGTAAAGATCGGCTTATCGCCTGCCTTGAAGGTGGTCGTGGCGCCGTTGATCTCGATAACGTCGATGGCCCGCCATTCGTCGATCGGCTGCTCGCACAGCATATTGTCGGCGTTTGGTGCGAAGACGCCGTCGACGGTCTTGATGTGGTGCGCCCAATGGCCGTTGACGTTCATTTCGCAGCCATCAGACACGGTATTGTCGCCCTTGAGCCTCAGCTCAACGGAATACATGTAGAACTTGCCCTCCTCGAAGTGGTCAATCTTCTTCATGCCCGGCGTGTACTTTGCGGGGTCGGAATACCAGAAGGCAACGGGCTTGAGCTCCGCAGGGTCGCTGCCATCCATCTCTTCCCAGCACTCATAGGCGATCTCATACTTATCGGCATCGGCGGCAGGAATCGTCGCGGTCGCACGCGGCGCCTCGCCGGGCGCGTAGTCGATTTTCACATCGTTGACGTTTAGATTCTCAAGAGCTTCGTTTTCCGACGAAGCAGGCATCGTAATTGTTTTAATAGCAGGGACATACAGGAATTCTCCGCTTAGACTCGACTTTACGGTTTCCCCGTTTACGGTAACAACGGTTTCATCGCTGAAGGAATATCCGTCTTTTGGCTTCAGCATAAGAGAATACACGTACTCTTTCCCGCTTTTAAACTTTGTAATAGTCGGCAGGGAACCATGTGAGCCGTTATCGGAATACCAGGCAGCAACGGGTTCGTTGTTTTCAAATTCCTGCCAGCATTCATAAGCGATTTCGTATTTATCTGCATCGTAGTTAGGGACACCTGCCGTCGCCTGCGGACCAGTATCCAGCTGCCAATTGAAGTTCGTATTCTGAACATTGGCAAAGGAGATGGATTCCGATTCTGATTCCGCTGCCGGGATAACAAGGCACGCCCTCTCGTAGACATGGGTGCGGGTGTAGTAGTCATCCCGGATCTCGTTAATAGTGGGTTTCCCGGTCGCCTCGGTGTCTCCTTTAAAGGCGTCGTCCGGATCACCGATGATGATATTCCCGGGCTCTGTACCCGTATACGTAAGCTTGGATCCATCATAGGTGGTCGTCATCTTGGACTTATTCTCCTTGTACTCCGTAAAGTACTTCTGCTCCTCCTTCTGTCTCTGAATCTTGCTGATATCCAGGGTAAGCGTTGTTTTATTGCTCGCACTGTCATACGCCGCATGGACGATCAAGTCCCCCAGGCCGATAAAAGTCAAAGCGCTACCATCGAGAGCAGACTGGTCTCCATCTACAAGGGCAATCCCCTTCACATACTCAATCGTTTCTTCTTTCTTGATGTCGGTGTAATTGTTCCGCACCGTAATATTGACCCTAACGCCGCTGCCGCCAACAACATCGGTCACACCGCAGGGCATGATGGCGTCATTCGCCGGCGCGGCGGCGTTGTCGCTGGGAGTATTTTGTTCAGCGGGTGCCGCATCGTTGGATTCATCGGCGGCGCCAGTCGGGGCCGTCTGCTGAGGCTCAACGGTGGCTTGCGCCGCCGGAGCAGCATCAGTTGCAGACGCGGTCGAAGCAGCTGGTGCGGTCGTTGCAGCCGTATCCTCCGCAACCGTCGGCGTCACCGGAGCCGCGGCAACCTCGTCCATCGCACCGACGGAATCGGCACATTCCGTCGCCAGCGCTACGCTCGGCAGCAGCAGCTGACCGACCATAAGCGCACACGCGCCGGCGCAAGCGATTTTGGCACCCACACAACGCCAGGTACCGTGAACCAGCGAGCAGGTACGCTCACGTTGAGCCTGCTTATCAAAGTGGCTTCCGTTCATAACGGCCTCCTTGGTCGAAAGGCTATACCACCACAAAGGCGCCTGTCCCCTTTGTGGTGGTCCTGTACAACCAAGATGCGCCAAAAGACTCCGTATGCCTAGGTTCGTAGATGCGAACCCAGGCCTCTACCTGCGGTTTAAGTCAATATGATTTCGCCATCGCCACACTCGTCCCGGGAACGCTACAATCGAGGACACGATTATTCGTCCACCCAAAGGACCGTCCTTGAACCTGAGCAGGCCTAAAATCAACGCGCTTCTGGCACTCGCGCTCTTCACCTTCGCCTTCCTTGCCGCCGAGTTTCGCTTCGACGTCAATGTCGGGCTACTCGCCGGCGCCGAACGTGTTGTGCTCGCACAGGGCTTTATTCTAGGTGCGAGCGTGCTCGGCTTTATCGGATATGCGCCGCTGCTCGGGCTCGCACAGCGCAAAGGCCGGCCTCGGGCAGTTGTCAGCACCGCCGTCCCCATCGCCATCTTGGGGTTGACTCAGATTCAGTCCCCCACGAGCCCGCTTGCGCTCGAGATTCTGGGATGCCTCGCATTCCTTGGACTCGGCCTACTGGGCGGCGCGGCACACCATGCCTTCGCAACGACATTCCAAGACGATCCCAAGCTCGCCACCGATGCGGGAGCAGCCTATGCCGCGGGCATCCTGATGCAGTTCGCCATCAACCTGCTCAATTGCGGCGGCATCGCAGAGCTCATCGTCCTTGGCACAGCGACGATCGCCATCTCCGCCCTCAGCGTCGTTCCCCAAAAGGCTGCTGAGAGCTCCAGCCCCGCCATCAATCCCCTTGTTGAGCCATCGCACGCCCTTGCCAAGCAGGCGTGTTGGAGCATCGCGCTCGTCATGATTCTGGCCTGTCTGTTCTCTACTCTCGATAACGTGGTCACGTTCTCCAACGCCCACGGCACCATCGCCGTGCAGACCTGGCCGCGCCTCTTTTTGGCAGCGAGCGGTCTTGCCGCCGGTCTTATCTTTGATCTTGCCGAGCGTCGCTACATGGGACTCGTCATGTTCGGCGTCACGGTACTCTCCACTATTTCGATCTTAGCCGTCGAAGCAGGAGCCGATCCCAACCTGGGCCTCATTGTCTTTTACCTGAGCTCGGGCTTTTTCGTCACGTTCTTTACTGCCACGTTTACTCAGCTGGCACCGCGCATGCACGCGCCCGCCTTCTGGGCCGGCATGGGACGCGCCGCCAATAACGTGTGCGCGTTCACCACGTCGGGCGTCTCGCTTGCGCTTGTGACCTCGGGCAATGTTGCTCTCATCATGATCGGTGCGCTCGTTTTGCTCGTCGCCGCCTGCGCGGCATTTGTGGCAGCCGGCTTGTTCCGCCTACCCCAAACCGAGCAGGAGCGCGAACATCAACAGCTTGCCGAGGAGGCGCTGGCAGCACCGAGTATCGAGGAGCAGCGTCAGGTCTTCATCACCGATCACGCTCTCACCCCGCGCGAAGTTGACGTGCTCATAGCCGTTACCCAGGATGAACGCCCGCTCAAGCAGGTTGCCGAGGAGCTCGGCATCTCGATGCGCATGGTGCAGCGCCACCTGAGTTCCATTTATCAAAAGACCGGCACGCAGACGCGCGCCGGTCTCACCAAGGCCTTCCCCTCCGCCTAAAACAAACCACCACAAAGGTGCCTTTGTGGTGGTTTTGATTGGCTAGGCTTCGAGCTGGGCGACTTTGTAGCGGTAGGCAGCGGCGATAACGTCTTTGCAGCCTTCGCGCCCCAGCTTGGCGCGGTTGACGACGATATCCTTACCGCTCGTCATCTTCCACTTGCCGGCGCTGTAGCGCTTATAGAACGCCTCGCGCGCCTTCTGCTGCTGTTTGACCAGCTTGGCGCCCTTCTTTTTGTTGAGGCCACGCTTCTTGCGCACAATCTCGACGCGGTCCTCAAAGGGAGCGGTCACCAACACGGCAATGTGGTTGGGGTTGTTGCGAAGCAGGTAATCGGACAGGCGGCCTTCGATAATGCAGCTCTCGGTCTCACCCAAGTCCAAAATCACCTGGCTCATCTTTTGGAATAGCTTGTCCGAGTACGAACGGGCATCGTAGCGGTCGGGCAGAAACGCCATGTTCTCCACGGCCAGGCGCTCATCATAGGCGGCCATCTTATCGAGCGACTCGCCCGCGCGCAGCGACGCACGCACCAGCAGCTCGTTGTCGTACAGCGGAATCCCCAACTCGTTGGCGAGGATGCGTCCGATCTCGTGGCCCTCGGCACCAAAGTCGCGCGCGATGGTAATGACCACAGGATTCTTCTTGTTCTCCAGATCGCTCATCGCGATTCCTTTCTAACAAATGAGAAAAGGGCTGTTTATCTCTTATTCCCACGATACCGTACCTGGGTTTTCCTGGTGCCCAAGATTGGCCTGAAAGAGGAGCGACGCGTACTTTGGTACGCGAGCGACGGTTTGAAGGCCAAGGTTGGGTGCCAGGGAAAGCCAGGCTATGCGGCTACGATGCGGCGTTGGTAAGCTCGGACCAGCAGCGAGATACCAAAGTTGAGCACAAAGTACATCGCAAACACCAGGCCGTAGAGCATAAGCACCTGCGACAGATCGATCGCGTGGGCCATCACGACGTTTGCCGTGTACATGAGCTCGGCCACGTTAATGCCCGAAAGATACGAACTGTCCTTAATGACGGTCGTGCACTGGCTAAACAGCGCCGGAATGATTGTCTTAAACGTCTGCGGCAGAATGATGTAGCGCATGGTGGCAAAGAAGCCGAAGCCCTGGCTCTGCGCCGCCTCAAACTGGCCGCGCGGAATCGAGTTGAGGCCGCCGCGCACAATCTCGGCCATAACAGCGCTGGTAAACAGCGTAAAGGCGATGGTCGAAATCACAATGTCCAAGCCCTGCACCGTAAAGTAGATAAACAGGATCCACAGCAGGTTTGGCGTGCAACGGAACAGCTCGATATAGGCGCTCACCAAAATACGGAACGGGCGGGGCGCATAGCTTTTAACAAGCGCCAGCACCGTGCCAAAGATGAGCGAGAAAAAGATCGACAGCGCCGAGATCTCGATGGTCTTAACAAAACCGCCCCAAATGTAGAGCAGGTTGGTCGCGTTGAAGATTTCCATGCGCTAGGCCTCCTCTACGTTGTCGAGCCCCAGCTCGGCCAGGCTCACGCCGCGCGGACGCTCCTTGGAGCGGCGCTCGAGCCACTGCACCAGCATGGCGAGCGGAAAGCAGATGATGAAGTACATAAGGCAGCAGACGATGTATCCCTGCAGGTAGCCGTACAGACTCACAAAGTTGTCGGAACGATACATAAGGTCGCCGCCGGCCACAAGCGCCAGCACCGACGTGTTCTTGACCAGATTGAGCGCCTGGTTACACAGCGGCGGCAGAATGATCTTGAATGTCTGGGGCAGCACGATGTACCAGTAGGCCTGCGCGCGGGTGAAACCCTGGCTCTGAGCCGCCTCCATCTGACCGCGCGGAACGGCCTCGATGCCGGTGCGGATGACCTCCGAGATGTAGGCCGCGTGGTACAGGCCCACACCCAAGAAGCCCAGCACGAACGGCGCGATGCGCACCGGCTGGTCGGCACCGGTTATGGCCTGCAAAAACTGCGGGCCGGCCATGTACATAAAGAGCACCTGCACGGGTAGCGGGGTATTCTGGTAAAACTCAACATACACGCGGCTGATGGCGCGCAGTACGCGCGAACGGGTGGTCGAGAACACGCCCAGCAGCGTGCCCAGCACCAGCGACAGCAGCAGTCCGGCAACAACCACCTGCAGCGTCACGCCAAAGCCCTCCCAGAAGGGCCCCATGTTTTGAAATGTCGTCGACCAACGGTCGGCGTCAAATAATCCTTCGAGCATTTGATTCCTTCCTTGGACGATACGCCTATACAAGACCCCAGGTCTTGACCTCTTGATCGAGCCAGCCATCGGCCAGGCGATCGCAAATCACCTGATCGACCACGGCCGAAAGGTCGCAGCCCTTCTTGGTCGCCACGCCGTAGCCCTGCTCGCCAAACTTGACCTCGGGCTGCAGCAGCTCAACGGTCTCGTTCATGTAGCCGGCCAGCGTGGAGCGGTCCATGGCAAAGACGTCGATATTGCCGGCGTCGAGCGAACTCTTGATGATGGGGTAGCCGCTAAAGGCCCTAAACTCGGGCTTGCAGCTAAAGCCGTTGTCCTTGATCATCTGCTCGATCAGGCCCTGCGTGGTAGCACCCTGGCTCACGCCAATGACCTTGCCGTCCAGATCCTCAATCGAGGTAAAGCCCGAACGCTTCTTGACCATGAGTCCAACGTAGTCGGTGCGGTACGGCGTCGAGAAATCCCAGCTCTTCTTGCGCTCGTCGGTGATGGTGTAGGTCGCCGCGACCACATCGAGCTGGCCGTTATCGATCAGCGGGCCGCGCGTCTTGGGCGTTACGTCGGTAAACTCGACAAGCTCCTGGGCGCGGGCCTCCTTGTAGCTCACGCCAAAGACGGCAGCGGCGATCTGGTAGCACAAATCGACTTCCATGCCCTCAAAGCGGCCCTTGGCGGTGTCGTAATAGCCATAGCCGGGAACGTCCTTCTTAACGCCGGCGTTCAGATGACCACGCGACTTAATGGCCGCAAGCTTGGACCCCTTGTCGGAGCCCTCTCCGCTGGTGGAGTTGCCGCAACCGGCAAGCGCGGTCCCCGTCAGCGCGAGCATGCCGGCGCCCGCCAGCTGCAAAAAGTGACGGCGCGATACGGCCGCCCTCGTCATATCCGTCATGTCCATCACCGCGCCTAGTGCAGAATCTTGGACAGAAACTCGCGGCAGCGCGGGTTCTCGGGGTTATCGAAGAAGTGCTCGGGCGTACCCTCCTCCAGGATGCGACCGTCCTCCATAAAGATGACGCGGTCGGCCACCTGGCGCGCAAAGCCCATCTCATGCGTCACGCAGATCATGGTGATATCCTCCTGCGCGAGCTCAATCATAACGTCCAGAACCTCCTGGACCATCTCGGGGTCGAGCGCCGAAGTCGGCTCGTCAAACAGGATGATGGGCTGCTTGGTGCACAGGGCACGGGCGATGGCGATGCGCTGCTGCTGACCGCCCGAGAGGTTCTGAGGATACTCGCCGGCCTTATGCGCCATGCCGACGCGCTTGAGCGCGGCGATGGCGATCTCGGTCGCCTCCTCCTTGCTCTTCTTTTGCAGCTTGATGGGCGCGAGCGTCAGATTGCCGAGCACCGTCATGTTGGGATACAGGTTGAACTGCTGAAACACCATGGAGCTGTACTTGCGAGCCATCTCCAGGTGATTCTTTTTGGTGAGCGGCGTACCGTCGATGAGGACCTCGCCCGACGTGGGCTCCTCCAGATAATCGACGCAACGGATGAGCGTCGACTTACCCGAGCCGGAAGGCCCGATCATTACGAGCTTCTCGCCGCGCTTGACGGTGAGATTGATATCTTTGAGCACATGCAGGTCGCCAAAGTACTTGTTGAGATGCTTGATCTCGATCATGTCTGCCATGGATGTCCCTTCCCTGCGTTTACACGAGTTGAACTATTGTACGGAAAGAACCACGTTTCCGCAGCCCACACTACATCCCCGTAAAGAACCCGCAATCTTCCACCCACTCATTGGGCACTCATTTAAGTCTGTCCCCAGTGAGCGCCCAACCGCCCTTGTTGAGCATAAGTCAGCGAAAACCCGTACACGCGAGCAAGGTGACGTGAAATGAAAGGGCGCAGACCTTATGGTCGCGCCCTTGAAATTGAACGTCAGATTGCCGCGTGTACGGGTTTGCAGCGTCGAGCCGTTACGCGGTTTGGTAAAACCGCGTAACAAATTACGCGAGTTTAGCTCCGACGATCTTTGCCGCCGCAGGCTTGTCGAAGTTGCCGCCGGTGGCCTTGCCGAGTGCTCCCATGACCTGGCCCATCTGCTTCTTAGATGTGGCGCCCAGCTCGGCGATAACCTGCTCGATCAGAGCCTCGAGTTCCTCGCCCGAAACCTGTGCGGGCAGCAGGCTCTCCAGAATCTTGACCTGCTCGGTCAGGTTGTCGGTACGCTCCTGGTCGGTGCCGGCCTTGATGGACATCTCCAAGGTCTCGCTCGTCTGCTTAATCAGACGCTTGATCATGCTGTTGACGTCTTCCTCGGTCACATCGCGGCGCTCGTTGACCTCGATATTCTTCACCTCGGCCTTAACCTGGCGAATGATGGACAGGCGAACCTTGTCCTTAGCCTTCATGGCTGCGATCATTTCCTTCTGCAGCTCTTCGTTGGTCATCTGCAAATCCTCCTCGATAGCGTGGGCGGCACTCACGCGGGCACCGCCCCATGATTACTCAGTCTTCGACGAATTGCCGGTCGAGCTCTTGGTGACACCCTTCAGGCTCACGTTATAGGGTACGTCCTCGGGCATGGGGTTGACGGTGATGTCGGCGTCCTTCTTGTACTGCTCAAGCCACTCGCTATATGCAGTGCTGGCCGCCTGCGTCTTCACCACGTTGGAGACGTACTTCTTGATGGCCTTGGGCACCTGGTTGATGTCATCAACCTGATTATCGACATGGAAGTAGTCGGTGCACTTGATGATGTGGTAGCCATAGGTCGACTCGATGACTTCGCTCACGTCGCCCTTGTTGAGCCCCTCGAGCGCCGTCTGGTAGCTGTCGACAAAGGTGGTGAGCTTATCCCAGCCCACATCGCCCTTCTTCTCCTTGGAACCGGTGTCCTCGGAGTACTGCTCAACGGCGTCCTCAAAGCTCAGCTCACCGGAGTTGATCTTGTCCAGGCACTCCTGCGCCTTGGCCTTGGCGGCAGCCTTGTTCTCGTCGGAAGCGTCGGAATCAACCTTGATCAGGATGTTCGACGAGCGGCGGGCGTCGTTGTAGCTGGACAGGTTTTCGTTGATGTAATCGACGATCTCGCTGTCCTTGGGCTTGCTCGTGGGCGCGACGGCATCCTTGAGTTTCTGCTGCGCCAGACTCTCCTTGAGCGAATCCTTGTAGGTATCCTCGGTATAGCCGTAGGTCTTGAGGGTCTTCTTAAAGGCCTTGGCACCGCCCGCGCTCTTGCACGCGTCCTTCCAAGCCTTCTCGACCTCCTCGTCCGACACCGTCACGCCGTTCTCCTTCTGTGCCTGTTGAAGCAGAATCTGCTGCGTGTAGGAGTCGATGAGTTGCTTGCGGTACTTCTTGGGCGTGAGGTCGTTGTCGACCAGATACTGTGCCCAGTCCTTGTCCTTGGTGTAGCCGTAGGACGTGCGCATGCTCATGATCTGCTTGGTCACGGTGTCCTCGGTGAGGTTGGTGCCGTTGATAGTGGCAGCTACACCGCCGGTAAGCTTGTAGCCCGAGGTATCCTCTGCCTGCGACATCAGGCCGGAGCACGCCATGGCCGAGACGGAAAGCAGCATTGCCAGCACGCCGATGACCACCAGAACGATCTTGACGGTCTTGGACACGCGGGTCTTGCGCTGCTTCTTGCGAGAGCTGGAGGCGGCGCGAGCCTGCTGCTCGGGCGTCGGCTCGGGTGCGGGGTTCTTTTTCTTATTTGCCATAGTTGGCCTTTCGCATAACGAATCGAACAAACGCCATTGTGTCACAACGCAGCCCCCGCGGCACGCTTGGTGCATTGGGGACAGGTTAATCTGCACCATTTTGGTGCAAAGGGGACAGCTCTGGCAGCCGGCACCTTAGAAGTGACGGCGGATAGCGTCGACCATGCCCTGCGGCGTGGTCTGGCCGAGCACGTCGGATGCGGTATCGGCGTCCATAAAGATGTTCATGAGAGCCTGCAGGGCCTCGACCTGGCCGCCCGGCTCGGCAATACCCAAATTGATGACGATCTGCGCCGGCACCGGAGCGCCCATGCCAGCCATAGCGTTAAATGTCACGGGCGCGGCGGGCTTCACCACCGCGATATAGGGCTTGGCCACAAACCCCGGATCGGTATGCGGAATGGCAATGTTTGCCGCCGGCATGGCAAGACCCGTGGGATAGGCATCCTCGCGCGTGCGAACGGCATCGAGCCAGCCATCGGCAATGTAGCCGCGCGGAGCAAGCTCACTCTCGAGCTGCGCAAACACCTCACCCGGCGTCGCACACTCCCAATCAAAAAACACCAGCTCAGGCGTAAACAGCGCTTCGTTATCCGCCATGCGCTCACCTCTCTCACCTAGTCACCTGCGACGTTCTTAAACGACCAGTCATTCAAGAACGTCGCAGGTGACTACCCAAAACAAAAGGTGGCCACGCGCGCCTTGGCGCCAATGACCACCCTGACCACTCAACTAAATTGTACTGTGCGCCACTAGCCGCGGGGCGCATCAATTGCGACCTTGCCGCTCTCCAGCACGTGGACGCGGCCGTCGGCGAGCATCTGCACGGCCTCGGGATACAGCACGTGCTCAATCGCGTGGATGTGCTCCTCGAGCGTGTCGACATCCCAGCCCTCCTCAACAGCCAGCGCACGCTGAGCGATGATGGGACCGTTGTCGTAGATCTCGTTGGCAAAATGCACGGTCACGCCAGTTACCTTGACGCCGCGCGCAAAGGCATCATCAATCGCATGGGCGCCGGTAAAGCTCGGCAGCAGTGCCGGGTGTAGGTTGACCACGCGATTGGGGAACGCCGCCAGCAGCGGCGTGTGCACCATGCGCATATAGCCGGCCATCACCACGTACTCGCAACCGCGTTCGAGTAGCTCATGCGCGATGATCTCGTCGGCGGCGATGGGGTCGGCGTAGACATCCTTAGACAGCGTGAGCGTCTGGATGCCCTCGCGCTCAGCGCGCTGCAAACCCTTAGCCGAAGGACGGCTCGACACCACAAGCTCAATCGAAGCGTTAAGCTTGCCGGCGGCGATCAGATCGATCAGCGCCTGCAGGTTGGTACCCGAACCGCTGATGAGCACGCCGATCTTGAGCGGCTCGGCGGTATCAGTGCCGGTCGGTCGGGTATACGGGTCCCAGGCCAGGACCTCGGCGGCAGCCATCTGCTCGTTAGCGCTCATCGGAGTACACGACCTTACCGGAACCCTCAACGCACTCGCCCACGCGGAACGGCTTCTCGCCCAGCGCAACCAGGGCCTCGGTAACCGCGGCCTCGTCCTCGGGGGCGACGATCAGGCACAGGCCAACGCCCATGTTGAAGGTCTTGCATGCCTCGTTGGGCGCGAGCTCGGCCTGGCGCGACACGTAGGTGATGACGGGCGGAACGTCCCAACCCATCTCGGCACCGTTGCGGGTGACCACAGCGTCGACGTCGTCGGCGAGCGCGCGGTTGAGGTTCTCGGTAATACCGCCGCCAGTGATGTGGGCGATAGCGTGCACGTTGGCGCCGCCGCGCAGCAGCTCCAGAATCGGCTTGACATAGATGCGCGTGGGGGCCAGCAGAGCGTCTGCCAGCGATGCGCCGCCGAGCTCCTCGAGCGGACGGCTCAGCTCCTCGGCCTTAGCGGCGGCCTCGGGCGTGCCCGGCTTAATACCGTCGACGCCGATGACCTTACGCACGAGCGAGTAGCCGTTGGAGTGCAC
The DNA here is from genome assembly GCA_902469435.1 of uncultured Collinsella sp. Taxonomy (GTDB): domain Bacteria; phylum Actinomycetota; class Coriobacteriia; order Coriobacteriales; family Coriobacteriaceae; genus Collinsella. The sequence goes on from CABRCR010000019.1 coordinate 21,633, forward strand.
GCCGGTGGAAGGCAGGCCCAGGATCACGTCGCCGGGGCGGACGTTCGCGGGGTCGAGCATCTTGGGACGATCGACGACGCCCACGGTAAAGCCGGCGAGGTCGTAGTCGGCCGGAGCCATAACGCCCGGGTGCTCGGCCATCTCGCCGCCCACGAGCGCACAGCCCGCGAGCTTGCAGCCGTCGGCCACACCCTTGATGATCTTTGCCATGTGCTCGGCCTCGATGTGACCGATGGCAACGTAGTCCAGGAAGAACAGCGGCTCGGCGCCCGAAGCCAAAATGTCGTTGACGCACATAGCGACCAGGTCCTGGCCCACCGTCTCGTGACGGTCCATGATCTGGGCGAGGACGAGCTTGGTGCCCACGCCGTCGGTACCGCTAATCAGAATCGGGTCTTCCATATCCTTAAGCGCGGCGGCCGAGAATAAGCCACCAAAGCCGCCGATGCCGCCGATAACCTCGGGGCGATTGGTGTCCTTGACCATCTGCTTAATAGCGTCAACGGCGCGGCCGCCCTCGGCGGTATCGACGCCGGCATCCTCATACGTCACATGCTTGCTGTCGCTCATCTGAGCCTTCCTCTCCCATTACCGTGGCGCCGCGCGGGCGCCAAACGGTGCTCATAGTTGCGTTCATTTCGGCGCGCGCCATAACAGCACGCGCCGTCATATCAACAAAACAGCAGGTGAAACCTACCAAAATAAACCTGTCCCTACATGGCAGGTTTTAGGCCTCGCCGTGCTCCTCTTCCCAGCTGCGGTCGACATATTTCTCGACCACGGCGTCGTCGTCAAAGTGCAGCGGCTTGTCCAGGTTGCGGGGCTTAAAGCCCTCCATGAACTTGTCACGGCCAAAGCTCTCGGGAATCGCCACGGGATAGCGGCCGGTAAAGCACGCGTCGCAGTAGCCGCCCTTGGGCATGACCTTCAGCAGGCCCTCAACCGAAAGGAAGGCCAGCGAATCAGCGCCAATGTACTCGCAAATCTCGTCGACCGTCTTGTTGGCGCTGATAAGCTGCGACTGCACGTCGGTATCGATACCATAGAAGCACGGCCAGATGACCTCGGGCGAGTTGATGCGGATATGAATCTCCTTGGCGCCGGCGTTGCGCAGCATCTTGACGAGCTGCACCATGGTGGTGCCGCGCACGATGGAGTCGTCGATGACGACCAGGCGCTTGCCCTCGATGTTGTCGCGCAGCGGGTTGAGTTTCATACGCACGCCCATGGCGCGCAGCTCCTGCGTGGGCTCGATAAACGTACGGCCCACGTAGCGGTTCTTGATAAGGCCCTCGCCAAAGGGAATGCCGCTCTCGTGCGAATAGCCCTCCGCGGGCGGCAGGCCGGAGTCGGGCACGCCGATGACCAGGTCGGCCTCGACAGGCTCCTCATGTGCCAGCTGACGACCCATGTCGTAACGGCAGGCATAGACGCTCTTGCCGTTCATGATGGAGTCGGGGCGGGCGAAGTAGACCTGCTCAAAGATGCAGTTTGCGGGCTCTTCGGCGGCAGGCACGCCCTGCTCGGATACCAGACCCTCGGCGCTGATGCGCAAGATCTCGCCGGGACGGACGTCACGGACGTACTCGGCACCCACGATGTCGAGTGCGCAGGTCTCGGAGGCAACGACCCAGCCGCCGGCGCGCGTGACACGGACGGAGGAGTCGACCGTCGCGGCGCCGTCCTGCGACGGCAGCTGCGAAACGGATGCGGCATCGGCCTGATCCAGGCCCTCGTCCACCAGCTTGCCCAGCACGAGCGGGCGAATGCCGTGCGGATCGCGGAATGCGTAGAGCGCCTGCTCGTTGATGAGCGTCATGGCGTAGCCGCCGCGCACGAGCTCCATGGTCTTGCGAATACCCTCGCGCAGGTGGCCCGTACGCTGGGTAAAGTAGCCGATAAGCTTGGTCGCGACCTCGGAATCCGAATTGGAGAGGAACGGCACGCCCAGCTCGATCAGCTGACGGCGCAGCTCGTCGGTGTTGACGAGGGTGCCGTTGTGCGCGAGCGCGATAATGACGCTGTTGATGGTAGAGAGGTGCGGCTGAGAGGCTTCCCAGCTCTTGGCACCGGCGGTGCCATAGCGCACGTGGCCCACGGCCAGCTGGCCGGAGAGCGTCGACAGGTCGGCGTTGGAGAACACGCGGTCGAGCAGGCCCAGATCTTTGCGGACCATAACCGTGCCGCCGTCACCCACGGCGATTCCAGCCGATTCCTGGCCACGGTGCTGCAGCGCACGCAGGCCAAAGTACGTCAGTCGAGCCACGTCGCGATCGGGCGCCCATACGCCGAAAATGCCACATTCCTCATGCAGCTGGTCGGAGTCCGGATCATACGTCGACATGGTGTTCACCTGTCCCGCGGCACGCTCGGCCGCGCGGATGGTTTCTTGAGACATGGTATCCCCTCAGAGCCTCGTATTTTTGGCGTTACCCGCCTTATTATACGCACGGCGCGACGTGCTCCCCAGCGCATGAGCAGCGCTTTTTAAAAGCCCACCGAGCTAATAATCAGTTTTGTTGCCAAACATTTTATCGGTCTGTCCAGTGTAAGTGCCCGCGCCCCCAGATGGCCGCCGCGTCTGCCGTTGGGGATTACAAAGTTGCAATTGGGACGTTCGTCCTGTCTTTTGGCAGGTCGGCGGCGTATCCTTATAACCTACAACAAAGCGAGAAAGGTTCTGTATGGATCGAAACGAACTCGACCCTAGCGTCCCCAGCGCCACAGAGGTCAAGAAGATTCCCCTCATCATTAAGGTGTACGCCGTCCTGTGCATCCTTTCCGGCGTGGGCACGCTCCCGTCGGTCGCTGCCTTTATGTGGCAGGTCATCACGGCACTTGTTAACGGCAACGCCACCGAAAAGCTCGGCGACAACACGCTCGTCGCAGTCGGCCTTATCGTCGCCGGCATCATGCTCTCTGCGGCAAGTGCCGTCATCCTAATCATCTTTGGCCTGGACCTTATCAAAAACCAGCGCCGCAACGCCGCCCGCCTGTCCTACATCCTTATTGCATTCACCGTCGTCGAGCTTTTGGTCGACGTGATGCTCCAGGGTATCGGGCCCTTCTTGCTGCGCCCCGCTATTCAGCTCGGCATCCTCATCGCGCTTTCGGCCACCGTCGACCCCACGCTGCGTCAGGAGCGCGAGCTGCAGCGCCGCCTGCAGGAGATGCTCGACCGCGATGCCGCCGCCGAGGGCATGCTCGGCCGCGATGAGACCGGCGAGGGCTACATCAAGCTCAACTACTTCAACCTGTTCTGGGTATTCTTCGTCTGCTGCGTACTGGGACTTATCTTGGAGGACATCTGGCACATGACGGTCAACGACCCGGGCGTCTACCAGGACCGCGCCGGCATGCTGTTTGGCCCTTTCAGCCCCATCTACGGATTTGGCGCCGTGCTCATGACCATGGTGCTTAACCGCTTCTACAAAAAGAACCCCATCATCATTTTCCTGGTGAGCGCTGTGCTCGGCGCGAGCTTTGAGGTGTTCGTGGGCTGGTTTATGCAGACCGCGTTTGGCGTGGTCTCGTGGAGCTACTCGCACATAACGCTGTTTGGTTTGCCCGATCCGCTCGTGGTCCTCACGGGCGGACGCACCTGCACGGGCTTTGCCTGCCTGTGGGGCCTAGGTGGCCTCATCTGGATCAAGCTGCTGCTACCGAGGCTGCTTAAGCTCATCAACAAGATCCCCTGGAAGAGCCGCTACTCGGCCACCGTCATCTTTACCGTCATTATGCTGGTCGACGGCGTCATGACGCTGCAGTCGCTCGACTACTGGTACCAGCGCGTTAACGGCACGGAGCCGGACATTCCCGTCGCACAGTTCTACGGCAAGTATTTCGATAACGACTACATGGAGAACCGCTTCCAGAGCATGACCATGAGCCCCAAGGACGCCACGCGCGTTTAGCGCCCGCCGCGTCCAAAACGCAAAATGCCCGCCGGTATCACACGTACCGGTGGGCATTTTTATAAACGATCCTTCTATCGACGCAATCCTCTATGCCTCGCGCTCGACCTCACTCACGCATTCGTTCTTGATGGTGCCAACGAGCGCCTGCAGTGCATCGACCACGTGTGGGCGAATGTCCCCGCCGATAAGCACGAGCATGATGTCGTCACCTACGGTAAGCTCGCCGCTTGCCAGCCACACGCGCACATAGCCGATACCCGGCATCGCGCGCGTAGTCTCGATAGCAGACCGTACCTTTTCGGCGTCGTAGTCAAAGACCATGCCGCCCACCCTGTGGCCTGGCGCCACGCCATCGGTCTCGACTCCGCGCACCTCAGCCTTGGGCGTCGCGCGCACCACACCGTTATGCGTCAGATACATCCCACAGCCTGCCGCCGAAGCATCGGCCTTGGCCTCGCGCAGCCAAGCATCAATCGAAGGCATCAATTTGCCACTCTCGAGCATCATTTCTCCCTTACCGTCGTCGAGTAGCCAATTTGGGACGGGGCCTTTTTAGCTACTCTCGAACAACTTATTCCTCGACCGGCGTGAGCACCATGACGGCGCGTGTGTTGCTCAGCGACAGCGAACGACAGGTCACAAGCGTTACAACCTTAGTTGCCGAAGCGGCACGATCGGTGGCATCACTCGCCACGGCAGAAGCGCCGTCGAGCATCTCGGACAGGTAGTTCTTGAGTCCGTCGTCGCCCTCAAAATTGGTCGTGCGCGCCTTGGCATACGTGTCCTCGACCACCTTGGTCGCCAGCGGACGCAACTTATACGTCGCATCGCGCGTGATGTAGTACACATATTCAATGCTATCGAACGTTGCCTGGTCAGTCGTATCCGAAATCACGTTGAACATCGACCCATCGTTCATATGGTGGCCGTAGATCGTGGTCTGCTGGTCGACCATTCCCGGCGCGGTGTCATCGCTATCCAAGAAGATGGCACCCGAGGCGTTAGACGTGCCATCGAACAGCGTGTTGAGGTATTTGGAGTTGTTGTTGGTCTGCACCACGGGATAGTTGATGTTGGTTCCCGGCACGTAAATCCAACCCACAATCTCGGGGTTCGTCTGAGCAAGCGCATCAAAGTCGATAATCGGCACGCCGCTGGCGTCCTTATCGCTTACATATTGCTTCTCGATTTTCTGATACGAATCGCTCGCCTGCTTATAGCCAATCTGGGCATTAATAAAAATAGCGGCGGCGGCGACAATCAGACCGATACCGATGATGATGAGCAGAATGGGAATAATGGAGTGGCGCTTTTTGCGCGGCGGCTCGGTGCGATCCGACGGCGCGGCATGCGATGAAGACCGGGGCGGCTTCTTAGCGGAGCTATAAGACGAAGGACGATATGCGGCCGGCGCGTCCTGTCGACGATGCGTCGCCGGTGTCACGGGGCGCGGCGCGCGCGGCTGCTGAGGAGAGGATGTCCGACCCTGCTGTGCCGCACGGGCAGCACCCGGCTTCGACGGATCGGGAATCTGAGAAGCCTTGAATCGTTTTCCCTGATAATCGGACATGGCTCTCCTTATACTGCGGTGAAACGGCGGAACGCTTAGGCGTCAGCCATCTCCTGCTTCATCTTCTCGATAACCTTGCGGTACTCGGGGTCGCAAGCACCCAGAATCTGTGTGGCATAGATGGCGGCGTTCTTGGCACCGTTGATGGCAACGCAGGCCACGGGCACGCCCGAAGGCATCTGCACCATCGACAGCAGCGAATCCATACCGCCCAGGTCACTCGTCTTCATAGGCACGCCGATAACCGGCAGCGGCGTAAAGGCAGCCACGACACCACCCAAGTGAGCGGCCTTGCCGGCGGCGGCGATAATCACTTTGATACCGCGATCGGCGGCAGTCGAAGCCCACTCGTGGACCTTCGCCGGCGTGCGGTGCGCGCTCGCAATGACGAGCTCATAGGGCACACCCAGTGCCTCGAGCTCGGCGGTGCAGCCTTCCATAACGCCCAGATCGGACTTGGAACCCATGATGATCCCGACAACCGGCTTCTGATCTGCCATAAACATAGACCTCCTGTTGAGAGCGGTGACGCAGCGAATCCGCGACCCTTAACTGCAAATAATTCAAGTATAGCCACCGATGCCGATGTGTTCGGTGAGAGACGGAATGCTTTGCGAGATTAAGGCCGAAGGGTCGGAGCTTTCCGCCTACATTCAAAAAGCATGCCCACCGTCCTTGGGTGGGACGGCGGGCACGCTTGCTTAGCTGTTGCTGGGGCTACTTGGCCTTGCTGCGACGATGGAAGAAAGCGCCGATCGCGGCGATGATGGCGCCGAGACCACCGACGGTCACGACGGTCGCCGCCGTCTGGTCGCCGGTATTGGGGATCGCCGAACCGTTCTTCTTGCTGCCCTGGGCCTTGTCGCCTGCGGGCTTGCCCGCCTGGTTGCCGCCGTTCGAGCCATTGCCGGAACCCTGGTTGCCCGAGCCGCCCTGGTTGCCGGAGTCGGCATCCCTGAGGCTCTCAATGGCCAGCTTGAGCTGGTCATAGGCCGCCTGGAGCTGGGTGTCGGAAGCATTCTCATCACCCAAGACGTCCTCGGCGTAGGTAATGGCATCCGTCAGGGCCTTGACAGACTCGTCCGTCTTGCCCCTGGTGTCAGTCTCCTTCGCCTGCTTGACCAGGGCCTTGAGCTGCTTCTTAGTCGGATTCTCGACCGGGACCACCGGGGTCTTCTCGAGCGCGCCGCGGGCGCTCTCGAGCGCCCTGAGCGCCTGGTCGACCTCGTCCTGCGTGGCGTCCTCATCGCTCAAGATGGCGCGGGCGCTCGCCAGGGCGTTCTCGAGCGCCGTCCAGGAGGCCTCGGTGTAGTCACCGGCCTTGAGGTCGCCGGCAGCAACCTCGGCATCAACCTTTTCGATCGCGGTAGCGAGATCATCCTTCGCCACCGGATCGGGGACGGCCGTACCGTAGAACTTGAGCTCCGCCATGCTGCAGTAGGCATCAACGTCGCCACCGCCGGCGTGAATCACCTTGACGGTCACGTAGCGACCGCGCGCGGCGCCAAAGCTCATCTGCTTCCAGTCGCCACGGTCGGTGAGCACGCGGCCGTCGTTGTCGAAGGCGAACGTACCCATCGACGCGGCGGTGCCCATCTCATAACCGTCGGCAGTGTCGGAGACCAGTATCTCGGCCTCGAAGATATCGCCGTTAGTGCCGCCGTCCTGGCGCGGCAGGAATGTAACGTCGGTGAGATCGTAGTCGCGGCCCAGGTCGACACTCAGATACTGGGGCATACCGGTCCCATGGGCCCAGTCGCTGTGCCAAAGCGTCCGCTCGTCGCCGTCGAGAGCGTTGACGGCGTTGCTGCCCTCGTAGTCGGCCTCACTCGAGAAGTCGGCCACCTTGACGTTCTTGCGGTTCTCGGGCGTGTTGATGAGGATCTTCTCATCGACAGGGCGCATCTTGAGGCCGTCGATTGCCTTCTCGATCTTGGCAGTGGCGTCTGCGACATCCTTCTTGCTATAGCTGCCCTGGCCGCTGTCGAGGAGCTTCCGAGCCGCCTCGACCGCAGTGGTGAGAGCTGCATAGGAATCCTTGGTGTAGACGGACTCGCTGTAGCCCGCGGCCTTGGAAAGCGCTGCCACGAGCGCAGAGGTATCGACACCAGCCTTGACCTCGACCTCATAGGATGCGGTCTTGGAGGGGTCGAGTACCGACGCCACCGTGATCTTTGCCTTGCCGGCCTTGTTGGCACGCAGGTAGTAGCTCACGCTATCGCCAGCCTGAACAGCGGAGACGCTTACCACAGAGGGGTCGGAGCTCTCGACCGTCACATAGGGGTAGCCAGCGCTCTCAGGCGTAGCCTTGGCGTCGACGGGCGTAATGTCGCCTTCAAAGAACTCGGTCTGGTTCTTGCCTAGCTCGACACCCTCGATGGCCTCGACACCCTGCGTGTAGTTGAAGTTGACCTCACGCAGTGTGAGCATCTGGTCACCCGATGCCTCAAGCGGCGTGACCTCGACCTTGGTCGCCTTCTTGCCCTTGTTCTCGGCAGAGAGGTCAAAGGCGTAGCGAGCCAGGAAGGAATCGTACTCCCCGCCCGCGAACTCTTGGATCGAGCCATCCTCGAACGTCACGACGGCCTTGATCTTCTGTACGGTTCCGTTGCCGCCGTTGCGGTTAACGACCTCGACGCTATCGAGTTTCGACGGCGTCTTAAATGCGAATGTCATCGTGGTGGGAAGCTTCACGTAACTCGGTAGCTTACCCTCGCTGTCCCAGTTGCCACTCCAGTTCCACAGGAACTCAAAGCCGTTGTCGCCCTCGTTATTATCGAACAGCGCGTTATAGCTCTTCTGCTGGATAAGTTTCTCGACGTTGGTCCCGTCGTCGGTCGTGAGCTCATCGTTGGTCATCGTGATGTTGAAGGCATCCTGGGCGTACTCGGCGACCGTTGGCTGAGGAACGTCCGGCATCGTCACCGTGCCGTCGCTCGCAAACTCAAGTGCGTCGCATGCCGGGCCGATAAGCCAAGATGTCGAGGGCAGTTCGACCTTTCCGGCGGTCTTGGCCTTGAGCTTGAAACTCGCCACCGCGCCAGTACCGTTGTAGAGCTTGCCATCGCCGCGGTTGGCAAAGGCGAGATTGATAGTCTGCGTTCCGTCCACGAACTGGACCTTCTCGCGAGACAGGTTCTCCATGCCGGCAGTCGAGCCGTCCTGCGCGATGCTCTCGGACACAAACTCGAACTGGTCGCTCTTGAAGTTGACGAGGGCGCCCAGGGCGTTGACGTTCTTGGCGTCGGCCGCATAGACATCAACGGTGATCTCATCACCGGCCTCGACCTCGGTCTTGCTCGGAATCACCGCGAGCGAACCTGCGACCTTGCCCTTTTGTTTAGTGCCGCCGTCAAGACCCGCCATGGTGAACGAGTAATCGTAGACGTCGTAAACGCCGTTATCGTTGAGGTCGGCGAAGTGGTCGCGGATCTGCGAACCGAACGTCGGGGTATCGGGCTCGCGATTCTCGAGGCCCAGATAGTTCTTCATGTTGGAGTAGTCTCCGTCGGAGATCGTGGCCTTGTTGAGGTTGGAGCCCACGGCGAAGCCATCCGTGCCGTCGGTCTTGTAGATGGCAATCTCGGACGCGGAGAAGAAATTGCCGACCGAGGCGAGCGGTGTCATGCGCACGTAACGGGCGGCCACGGTGCCGTCAAACGCTACCGTCTTACAATCAGCGGAACGTGCCCAATCGACCTCCTGGCTCGTCCAGTGGACGCCATCGAGACTCGTCTCAACACGCATCTTGGTCACGGTGCCGTTGCCGGCGTCATCGCGCGGATAGTACTCGAGCTTATCGAGCTTGTAAGCGCGTCCATAGTCAACGGTAAGCGCCTTGCCCAGATCGTTGCCACCGGAGTGGAAACCGCCGTCGCCCGACTGGAACTCATGGTCGAAGGCGAGCTCGGCCTTATGGCTGCCGTAAAGTGAGCCCTCCCAGGTGATTTCCTCGGCGTCGGGGACGTTCCGCCACGGATCGAGTGCGGAGTTCGCCTCGAGCACATCGCTCCAGGCGGAGTAACCTTCGGCGTTGCGCGAACGAATCTGGTAGGTGTGCTTGCTATTGTAGGCGAGGTCGGTGTGCGTGAACTCGGCCGCATCACCCACGGCAAACACAGTGCCGTCGACCTTAAGGTCGTAGGAGGTAGCACCATCGACCTTTCCCCAGGTGAGCTTGATGCTCGTTGGGGTCGTGGCGTCCTCGGGGGCAGCAAGGTTCGTGGGTGCGGAGAGGTTCTCGTTGAGGCGATCGGCTGTGAGCGTGGCGTCGGCGTTCACGAAACCGCCCAGCTCAAGCGTCTGCGCCGCTGCAGCAACATCGGTCTTCGCGAACTTGACGTAGACCTTGGGGTTCGTGGTGATCTTGGTGTTGTTGAAGCTCTCGCCCTGCTCGGCCTCGGTGCCGTCCGCATCGCTGCCGTAGTGGTTGAGGTTGGGGGTCTCGCTGTAGAAGTAGACCGCCTGGCCGGCCTCGGGGGTCGCGGCGTCAAAGGTCTCCTGCGAGTCGACCTCAACCACGTTGAGTGCGGATCCGCCGTTCTTGGCGACAACGCTCGTGGGCTTGGCGGACACATTGGCCACGAAGGTCGTGGTGCGGTTGGAGTCGTAGCCGTTGTAGCCGCCCTGCGAGGCCTCGGCGGTAAAGGTCGCGGTGCCGCCTGCGGCCTTGGAGCTGTAGACGGTGCTCACATGCTCACCGTAGGAGATATTGTCGATCGTGCCGTAGGAATCGTCCTCAGTCGTGTTGTTCTCGATGGAGGAGCCGTCGTCCTCGTACTGCGTAAAGGTGCCGTCGCCCTCGGTGGCGAAGAACTCGACGATACGCTGGCTGCGGTCGGTACCCTTGGTGTTGGTGTCGCTCACGGCCTCGGGGTTGTTGTTCTCGGCGTACATCGGCACGATAGCGTTGGCCTTCACAAACAGCGGCAGCTTCCAAAGCGGAGCCTCGTAGTTGTTGAGAACCTGGCCGCCGCGATACTGCTTACCCGAGAAGTAATCGATCCAGATGGTGGGATTCTCGTCGGTGCCGTAGTTGGGGAGGTAGATCCCATTGCGAATGTCGTTGCCGTTCTCATCTGCCTGGGTATCCTGATACACCGGTGCCACTAGGAAGTTCTCACCGAACATATACTGGTACTGTGTCGAAGCGCTTGCGGCGTACTCGGAGTTGTCGGAAAGCAGCATGGCGCGGATCATGGGCAGGCCGGCATCGCCGTTACCCGTGTCGATGTTGGCCGCCGAGGCCGCGCTCGTGTAGATATAGGGCATGAGCTGCGCCTTGAGCTTGAGGTAGAAGCGCGAGATGCCTGTGTAGGGATCGCCGTGCGTCATGGGCGATTTACGGTAGGTGCCCCAACCGTCCATGTCAAGCATAGAGGGCGTGAACGTCTTCCACTGGTAGTCACGCGCAGAGATGATGGGGTCGCCGCCAAAGATGCCATCCATGTCGGAGCCGATGTTGGGGTTGCCCGAAAGACTCTGACCGATATACGTGGGGATATGGAAGCGAATGTACTCCCAGTTACCGCCATACTGGTCGCCGGTCCAAATGCCACCAAAGCGCTGCGTGCCGGCCCAACCATCGAGCGTGATGATGTTGGGGCGCTTGTTAGCGCCGGTCGTCACCGTGTCATAAGCTGTCTTGATGCCATTAAGACCAAAGGAGTAGCCAGATCCAACCCAGGCAACGTCGGTCTTAAGGGTAGTGATGCCTCCCGTCTTGACCTCGGCGTCGAAGTCGCGAAGCAGATGCCACGGGGTCTCAGGGTTGCTGTCGGGCTCAAGGTTGGACTGGGTCCACAAGCCCGTGCTCACACCCTTGGAGTTGGCATACTCGGTGAACTTCTTAAGGTTGTCGACATTGGCACGCACAGCGTTAAGACGGTCGGCCGAGCTCGCTCCGTCGGAGTTGACGCCGCCGGTCTTGTAGTAACCGTTCTGGCCATAGCCGGCGCCGTAACCGTCGTTCGGCAGGAACCAGCCGAGCGGCATGTCGTTGTCCTCGTAGTCATCGATAACCTGACGAGCAGAGAACTGGCGGTCGAAATCGGTCGCTTTCATGTTCTCGGTATCAACCGTAGGGCCCTCACCGTTGAGCGTCTCGGCCGCAAGTGTGCCGTCGAGCTTGTAGCCCGTCGACATGCCAGACTCGTACTTAACGTCGCCCTTCTCGCTCGAGGACTTGCTGCCCTTGGTCTCCCACTTCTTTTGACCCGAGGTCGTTGACCAGCCATCACGGTTATAGGCATTAAGATGACCAAGGTAGAACCCGTACTCGGGCAGCAGTACCGGGTTACCGGTCACCTTGTAGTAGTCCTGCAGTATCTCGGTTGCCACGTTCGAAGCGCCCTCGTTGGTCGCCACGAAGTAGTAGGCATCAAACTCATTCTCGCTGTGCAAAGTCGTGACCGTCGATGAGTCCGTGGAACCGAAGTCGTAGGAACCCTCTGCAAACGTGTTTCGGAGTACGCCGTAGCCGTCACTCGTCCAATAAAACGGGTTGGGCGAGGCAACGCCGCCATCGGTCCAGTTGTTCGTGTTGGAGATGGCGATGGTCTGGTTGGTGTGCAGGAAGCGTCCGTTCTGGGTGCCGCCGCCAAAGAAGTTCTCGGACTTCTCCTTGGCGAGCGTCTGGACGGTACCCTTCTTATCAAGGTCGAGGGACGCGGACTCGGAAACCACGACACGGTCGCCTGACTTGATACTCATCTTGCCAGTCGCCTTGTCCAGGATCACGGTCGCCTTTCCGCCGGTGATCTCGATAGTGTCGCCCTTGTCGGCAACCGTCGCACTCGGCTTGCTGTAGGTGTCCGAGGTATCGGGCTGAGCCTGGATCTTAGCCGTGTGGGACTTACTACGCGGCGTGGCGTACTCGGAAAACTCACCCTTGGGGTCGACGTTATAACGGAAAATACCGTCCTCGAGGAACGTAATACGGCCCTTGATGCCGTCAGCGAAATCGATGTCGACGACATTCGAGGCAGACTGGGACACGGTCGCCGAGTCGACGCCCTTGAGTGGCGTGGCAATCGCCTGCTGGGGATTGGCAAACACGAGCGTCGCTGCAGTGGCAACGAGGACCGCGCTTCCCTTCACCCACCGTTTCGTAAAAATGGAATTCCTGCGCATCTGGTCTCCTTTCTTCCGACATGCTGAGGTGCCGAGGACGCCCCCCCGGCAGCATGGGAAAACGTATCAAACGGAGATGTTCGGTACATTCCGCACAATGGGGGCCACCCGTTACCAAGGGGCCAACTGGTAGTAACCAGATAGCCACCTACTAGGTTATATCAACATATGGGAGCACTTGCGCACCCAAGTTCGGAATTCTCCCAGCGGCAGCAAAATAAGCGTCAACGGCAAGGTGGGCTTAATAAGCCATACCAATTGGTTCTTCAGTCAAATACCAATCTAGCAAAAATGTACTGTTTGTCTGGTATTACACAGACCATACCTTTCCCTCGGGAACTGGGCTTCGCGAAGTTTCCCGAGGGAAAGGCTCAGCCGCCATCCTGCAACCTACCGGGGATTGCCATGACGTACGTTGGCTGATTTGGTTTGGAATGAGATGTTGACGGTGGCTGATGGGCACAACTGTCCCGGGTGCATTTCAAGATGCACCTAAATGTCTGTCTTTATCCTTATAGATTGTCCAGGTAGTCGTCGGCATCATAGGTAAGGCTGTAAGCTTTATTCAGGATGCGCACGAGCTCCTGGGCATCGTGCTCGCCGAGCGCCGAGAGTTGTTTCGAGAGCGATGCCACACTCTCGGCATTTTTTTTCGCCGCGAAATCACGGCCTTCCTCGGTAATGCTCACCAGCACACGCCGACGATCGTTTGGATCAGTCCTGCGCTGAACGTAACCCTTACTCTCGAGTGAATCCAAGATATGCGACATGCGCGCACGGGAGAATTTCAGCTTCTTGGCAATCTCGGAGGGAATGACATCACCGTCAATACCCGATAGATACTGTAAAACCGGTGCCTCGCCCACACTGGCGCCGCCGGCAGCACTCAAGGATCCCTTGGCAAGGGAACGTGAGTACACAATCAGTTTTCGAGCGACGTCATCGTAATCCACTGGGGATATTGTCCTTTGCAACTCTAGAAGGGCCATAAAACCGTCATTTGCCGTACATTAGTTAACATTCGCAACAATTATTTATGATACCCCAACGCGGAAGTCTATTGCTCGTCCTTCTTGCGTCGCATAAGCTCCTCAACGTCGACACCAGCGGCCTCGAGCATGCGCTCGACATTCTTTTTGGCGTTGGTCGTGCCGACCTTAAGCACGATCGAAAGCGGAGTGCCCACCACCAGGCACACGATGCCCACGGGGACACCCCAGCCGGGGCCGCCCTGCATACCCCACATCCCCATCAAAAAGCCAATCGCCACGAGCGAATAGCCCAGGCGCAGCCAAACATTGAGCCGCTGAATAGCATCGGTCTGCATCTTTGCCTCGCGAATCAAGTCGTCGCGCGAAAGGTCGTGTCCATGTTTCTCGTGCATATGGTCCTCCTCGTGCAAAGTGTGCATCATGCGCAAGTGCATCGTTTGTCGAATACGTCATCTTTCAAGAGCAATATAGCGGGTGTCGTGTAGGCGATGGAGGTCGCTGGCCATATTGCCCTTGAAGGGCGGCGCAAAATCAGAAGGCCGTGCGGTTGAGGCCGCACGGCCTTACAGGGGGCCAGGGGATGATGACTAGTAGCTCAGTGCCGGGTCGAAGAAGCCAATGAGAACGCCCACAAATGCGATCACAACGAGGATCAGCATCATAACGATGGGGTTGACCTTCTTCTTGGTCATCATGTACCAGCAGAAGATGATGAAGATCATCGGCAGCAGGTGCGGATAGATGCCATCGAGCGTGTCCTGGAACTTACCGCCACCGGGCAGCACCAGGTTGGGGCTGCAGGTGATGGAGACCCAGGTAGCACCGACTGCACCGATGACCATGGTACCGACCATCACGATGGAATCACGCAGAGCCTTGGCCTTGGGGCCGACGAGGGCCTCGACCGCCTTGCCGCCGAGCTCATAGCCCTGGTTGTAGGCAAAGCGCATGCCAAGGAACATGAGCAGGTTCCACACGACAATATAGAAGATGGCGCCGAGCGGGGAGCCGCCGGTCGAGAGACCGAGGGCAATACCGAGCAGGATCGGGATCAGGGTACCGACGATCAGCGAGTCGCCAAGGCCGGCGAGCGGGCCCATGAGGCCGGCGCGGATGCCGTTGATGGCGTCGTCGTCGATGGCCTCGCCGTTTGCGCGAGCCTCCTCGAGGCCGGCGGTGACGCCGACAATCATGGTGCCGATCTGCGGCTCGGTGTTGAAGAACGCGGAGTAGGTCTGGAGGGCCTGCTTCTGCTCCTCGGGCGTGTCGTAGAGCTCCTCGACAATCGGAAGCATGGCGCACAGGTAACCGAAGGTCTGCATGTGCTCCTGCGAGAAGCAGGTCAGGTTGCCATAGGACCAGTTACGGAACGACTTGGCAAGCGTTTTCTTAGAGAGCTTTTTCTTCTCTGCCATTAGATGTCCTCCTCTTCCTCATCATCTGAGCCCGAGGCGATAGCTGCCTTGGGAGCGTTTGCGAGGTCGATCTTGAGCGAAGCGATCTCATAGTTGATCAGGGCGAAGAAGCAGCCGATGCCGGCAGCGGCGATCAGGTTGCAGCCCATAACAGCGGACAGGGTGAAGCCGAAGAAGAACGTCAGGAAGTCCGTGGGCTTAGAGATGACCTGCTTGAGCAGGATGGCGATACCGACGGTAGGCAGCAGCGAGCCGACGGTAAACAGCGTCTTCATCGCGATGCCGTCCATGGGCATGTAGGTCTTCATGAGGTCGACCATGGCGGTGCCGCCCATGGTGATGATGAACGTCGGGAGGAACGAGCAGACGATGTGACCGATCCAAGGCAGAACGTTGTTGACCAGGTAGAGCTTGTGGAGATCGCCCTTCTCGAGCCACTTCCAGCCCATGCCCTGCCACACCAGGTTGATGGTGGCGGTGCCATAGAAGAGCACAGTGCCGAGCGTGCCGACGGCGGCACCGAGGGATGCGGCCATGCCGGCAGCCTCAGCGGAGGCGGGATCGATGCCCGAGTTCTTGATGGCGAGGATCGCCAGCGGGATGCCGATATAGGACACGGCGCGGACGTCGGCGGAGACGGTTCCGCCGGGGGTCACGAGAGCGATGTAGACAACCTGGATGGCAGCGCCGACGAGGATACCCGTCTGCATATCGCCCATGATGATGCCGACGATGAGGCCGGCGACCAGAGGACGACCCAGAGTGTAGTTGCCGATCGTCGTGCCGCCCATGCCAGGCAGTGATGCCAGGCAGGCGAACAGGCCGAACAGCGCGGCTTGGAATGCATTGATTGCCATGCTTTCCCCTTTCTTTATTCCTCAGCCCCTTTCACCAAGGGCTGTAGATACCAAAATGCGGCTGGCACCTAACTAGAAGCCAAACTGACCGCGGAACTTGGGCCACTCACCGATGGACTTCTCCTTGATAAGGGCGAACTCGACCGTGTAACCGGCGTTGGTGAGATCCTCGAGCGCCTGGGCCTCTTCCTGCGTGATCGACTGGTTGTTGCCAAGCTTGGTGGTGCCGGGACGATCGTTGCAGGGACCGACGATGATGCGGTCCATGCCGGGCTTAAAGCCAAAATCGACGAGAAGTTCCTTCATGTCGAGCGGGTTCTTGGTGATCAGGAAGTACTTGGTGTCGGACTTGAGAACCTTCTCGGAGACCTCCTTGAAGTGCTCCTTGGTCCACACGAACGTCTTCTTGCCCGAGGCACTCTTGTAGGCCTCCTTGAGCACGGGGTTGGACGCTGCAGCGTCGTTGACGGCGATAAGACCGTCGCAGGGATACTCGAGGGCCCAACGGGTAACGGTCTGTCCATGGATCATACGGTCATCAATACGGATGAACGAAATCATGCGTTCTCCCTTTCTTTATCACCGGGGGTCTTTCCTCTTAACCCCCGCTCCATCACGAAAATTTGGGCGGATGCGCTGCCTAGATGTCGTCGTCCTCGTCGTCGGCGTCATCGGTCGGGACAACGAGCTCGGACATACCGTTCTTGCCCTCCTGCAGCATCATCTGCTTGAGGGAATCCAGGTCCATGGTGGCAAGCCCCATCATGGCGGTCATAGCCATGGGCAGATTCATACCGCCGAAGGCAATGGTGTGGGCGAGCAAACCCTTCTCGGCCAGCGTGTTCATGGCATTGGTGAGCGGCGATCCGCCCAGGATGTCACCAAGCAGGACAACCTCGTCATCGGCGGTAACGGGAGCGAGCATCGCCTTGACGTTCGCGACATACTCGTCAGCGCCCATGCCGTCCACGAGACTCGTCGACAAGATGTTCGGGGCGTCATTGCCGAGCATCTTGAGGACACTGTGCAGTCCGGGAGCGAGCGTTCCGTGACTGACCATTACCAGATACCGCATGCGGTCTCCTCTCGACCTGCCGTGTGTCGCACGGCTTTGCTTTTTGCTGAGATTATTGTTGCGCCGGGGCATGTTCGGTACAAGAAAATAGCTGCGAACGGCAACTATTCATCGGTTAACGGTAGCAACTATTTTTGTGCCTAAATTATTTTTTCTTCTAATTATTTTTAAAATAGCAGGTAGATTGCCTGATAAATGTTTTATGTTCCTTATGCACCATACATACCAGCAAGAATCGGGCCTGGCATCTCCGGTTTGCCCCGCAGTGTCAGACCATGTCACGTACGCCCACGACATGGAGGTACCCCATGGATATGATCTCGTTTCTCGCCTCCGAACCCTTCGACCGCAGCGGTGATACGCCGCTCTATGTCCAGCTTAAACATCGAATCGCTCTGCTTATCGCCAGCCAGGCGTTCGACACCAAGACGCCGCTGCCACGCGAGCTCGAAATCTGTGAGCGGCTGGAGTTATCGCGCGCGACCGTGCGCCGTTGCTTCCAAGATCTCGTCATCGAGGGGCGCGTGGTGCGCAAGCGCGGCCAGGGCACGTTCATCAAGCCCCAAACTTCAGCACCCGGCATCGACCTGGCCCTGAATTTCAGCGCGCGGATGCGCGAAGCGGGACGGGTTCCGAGCTCGCAGATTCTCGCCTTTTCAAGCATACCGGCCGTCCGCGGCATCGCCTCCGGGCTCAAAGTGCCCGAAGGGACACCCGTCTGGGAGATTCGCCGCCTGCGTCTCGCCAACGACAAACCCATGGAGCTCAACTACGTCTATATCCCCGTGTCACTTTGCCCCGAGCTCACGCGCAAAGACGTGGATGGCTCGCTCTACGCCTACATCGCGGAAAAGACCGGCATCCTGCCCGCAAGCGTCGATGCCGTCTACGAGACAGTCAACCTCGACAAGCATGAGGCGCGTCTTTTGGGACAGAACACCGGTAAGGCGGCGATGCGCATCGTGCGTTCGACCTACGACAAGACGGGAACCCCGTTCGAGGTAGGCGTGCTCATCAGCTGCGACGGTCAGGCAAAGCTGCACGTGCACATCGCCGCCGACAAAACAACCTTCACCGCCACAGCCCAATAAATCCAAAACGTGGGCGCCGTCGTTCAAACGAA
>CABRCR010000020.1:0-49986 GCA_902469435.1 uncultured Collinsella sp.
GGCGAAATATATTAAGTTTGCTGCTCTACAGTCCTGCGCAAGACGGAAAGCACATTAAGTGCTTTCCTTTGCGTGCGGAACTCGCGACAAACTTAATATATTTCGCCGCCCCTCTGCCAAGCTCGGGAGACGACACGTTGATGTCTGCTTAACTCTGCTCGCTCAGGCTAATGGCTTTGTTGAGGGTCCACTATTTGCTGAAGGGTGAACTTGCATTGCATTGGCTCGCCTTCTGCTTGTGGCTTTGCCTCATCGAAATCGAAGATCATGATGGCGCAGTTGGGGAGTTTTGCTGGGAGTTCGAAGCCCTCTGGGGCTGCGGCCTTGATGAATTGGCGGCTGGCGCTGCCGTGGCTTACTGCTAGGAGGGTTTCGATGCCCTCGGAGCCCATGATATTGGTGAGAGTGTCTACCATGCGTTCTTGTAACGCTTTGCTTCCCTCTCCTCCGAAGGGGACCAGATCCTCGCCCGGATCCCAGACGTCGGTGGGCAGGGCGTCATGGGGGCCTTCTTCGAAGGTGCCGTAGCCGCGCTCGATAATGCCTTCGCAGGGCTCGACAGCGGCGTCCGGACCGAAGAGTTCACATGCGACGAGACTTGCCGTGCCCATGGCGCGGCCTAAGGGTGATGAGACCACTTTGTCGGGGACGACGCCGTGGGCCTTGAGCCATGCGGCTGCCATTCCCGCTTGTTTGCGGCCCAGGTCGGTCAACGGTGAATCGCAGCGGCCCTGGACCAGCTTTTTGACGTTGAACTCCGTCTGACCGTGGCGGAGTAGGTATAGGCGCTTCATGCTCTCCCCTTCTGCATAACTTGCTTTTTCGGCACAGCCCTACTCGTGGGTATGGCCTACGTAGTCCTCGTCGATCGTAATCTTGGCAATCGACTTGGGGTATTCCGATTCGACCCGTTGTGCCAGCGCGTGTTTGAGCTCATCGGCATCCATGTCCAAATCCGAGGGTCGCACACAGTCAAATATCACATTGGTGTGCGTGGGGCCCGGCACGCAGCGCAGATCGTGAATCGAAAGGCGACTATCGATCTCTTGAGCCATAGCGTTGACGCGCAGGCGCATGCTCGCCACATTTGAATCGTCGGTCACGATGGGATCGTAATGGAGCGTGACGATCATGCCGTCCTCGTCCCTAAACGACTGCTCGATGTTATCGAGCGTGTCGTGACTTTCCAGCGGGCTAGCCTCGGCCGCCATCTCGGCGTGCGCACTTGCAAACTTCCTGCCCGGACCGTAATCGTGAACCATTAGGTCGTGAACGCCCAAAACGCCGGGGTAGCTCATGATCTTGTCTCGAATGTGCTTGACCAACTTGGGATCGGGTGCCTGACCCAAAAGCGGGCTCACCGTATCCTGGATGAGCTCAAAGCCGCTCCAGCCAATATAGGCGCCAACGGCAAGGCCGACCCATGCATCTAGATTGATATGCGTCACCTGCGAAACAATCGCGCACGCCAACACGGCGCCCGTGGCTAGAACATCGTTCTTGGAATCCTGCGCGGTCGCATGCAGCGTCTCGGACTCAATGCGATCGCCGAGTTTTTGGTTGAGGGCCGCCATCCAAAGCTTTACGACCATCGAAAGCGCAAGGACTGCCACCAGGGCAAGCGAGAACTCGACAGGTTCGGGGTGGATGACGCGCTCAACCGAGGACTTGATAAGCTCAAGGCCGATCAGCAGCACGAGCGCCGCCACGACCAGACCCGAGAGATACTCGTAGCGGCCATGGCCGTAAGGATGCTCGGGGTCGGCCGGCTTGCCCGCCAGCTTAAAGCCAAGCACGCTCACGATGTTCGAGCTGGCATCAGACAGGTTGTTCATAGCGTCCGCCACAATCGAAACCGATCCCGACAGCACGCCAATTGCACCCTTCGCAGCGCAAAGCGCAACATTGGCGAGAATACACACTATGCCCGTCAACGTTCCCACGCGCGCACGGTCGCCCTGCGCACGCTTAACAATCCACTCGACCATCTACATCCGCCCCCACGGTACTACCTATATATCTATTGCTCAAACGGATTGTAGTGTAGCCACTTTGCCCCACAGATACAAAAAGGCCGCAACCTACACGGGCCACGACCTTGGAATGTGCCATGCGGGACTGCCCCTTTGTCGATCGATTTATGCGCTTGCTTCGGCCGTGCTCTTCGAG
Source organism: uncultured Collinsella sp. (assembly GCA_902469435.1). Lineage (GTDB taxonomy): Bacteria > Actinomycetota > Coriobacteriia > Coriobacteriales > Coriobacteriaceae > Collinsella. The sequence goes on from CABRCR010000020.1 coordinate 2,170, forward strand.
GTTTCGCGCGAATTGGCCCCGTCTTCTGTCGCCTGCCCCTTCGCCGGCACCACGCCAAAACAGCAGCTCAGCGCCGCAGACACCGCAAATGCTGCGCCGCCGGCAGCGCAGCACCACAGCAGATTCGAGATGCCGCCCGTGGCAAAGCCAATGACCATAAGAACATTCGTCATACCGATGGTATAAGCCGTAACGTGGCCTACGGCCGCAACAAGGCCTCCGACGGCGCCGCCAACGGCCATGCACGTCAGACACCTGCCATATTTAAAGCCGCATCCGTACAGCGCTGGCTCGCTTACGCCGCCAAGAATACCCGAGATTGAATAGCCCAGCATGAGCGCCTTCTCGTCCTTATCCGCAACGCGGAGCGACGCGCCAAAGGGCATACCCCAAACGGCGAACGTTGCCATCGTCGCGGCGATCAGGATGCACGAATCCGTTCCCACACTCATAAACTGCGCATAGGCGAGCGATAGGACAACGTTGCTGACACCCGCGATCTTAAGAAACTCCCAGCCCGCGGCAAGCCCCATGAGCGTGAGCAGCGACACGATGCCACCGGAATTGCCAAGCATAAACATAAGCTGTCCCAACAGCATGCCCAGATAGCTGCCTGCCGGCGCCGTAACACACAGCGACACCGGAACCATGACAAGCATGGTTGCAAACGGTACAAAAGAAAACGCCACAGCCTGAGGGATAGTGCGCTTAAAGAAACGCTCCACCTGCCATAGCACGGGCACCGAGATGAGAACCGGAATAACAGTCGTCGTGTAATCGTTGACCGGCGCGGGAAGTAGACCATACACGAAAGTCATCGATGCCCCCGTCGTCGATGCGGCATCAACGAGCTTAAGCAGATCGGGCACAATCAATACGCCGCCCAGTATCATGCCCAGCTGCTCCGAGCAACCGAGCTGGCGGGCAGCGGCCCAACCAAGATAAATGGGCAAAAAGTAGTAGCCGGCGTTATACAGCCAGCTGTAAAACAGGCGATAGATTTCGGAATCGGCAGGCCATAGACCAAGCATGCCTTCGCCCATAATGACGGCAACGGTGCGGAACAGCGCCGCGCAGACAATAAACGGCAACGCCGACATCATGCTTTTGGACAGATAGTCCACCACGGCCATGGCGTTTGATGAAACCGTCGTTGTAAACGAGGTGTTAGAAACTTGTGACATGGAACGCCTTTCCCAATGTGACATGCGGACTGCCCCTTTGTCACATCGTGCGGTACTGACCGATTGCGCGGTACTTTTCGTAGCGGAGGTTTGTGAGGGTCGCGTCGTCGAGCTGCCCAAGCGTATCGAAGGCATCAAATGCCGAGGACATGACGACACCGGCGATCTCCTCATGCGACAGGCCCCTATCGTCAACAATGCCGTCGATGATGCCGAGCGCCAACAGATCGGGGGCCGTGAGCTTAAGCGCCTCAGCGGCCTCATTCGCGCGCTCGGTATCCTTCCACAGGATCGACGCACAGGCCTCGGGGCTCACGACCGAATAGGCCGAGCTCGAGAGCATCAGGATGCGGTCGGCCACGGACAGCGCCAGCGCGCCACCAGAGCCGCCCTCGCCTGTCACCACCGAGACAATCGGCGTCTTAAGGCCGCTCATCTCCATGAGATTCTGGGCAATCGCCTCGCCCTGGCCGCGCTCCTCGGCACCGATGCCGCAAAACGCGCCCGAAGTATCAACCAGGCACAGAACCGGCCGACCAAATTTCTCGGCTTGGTGCATCAGGCGACGTGCCTTGCGGTAGCCCTCGGGATGCGCCATGCCAAAGTTGCGACGCATGCGCTCTTTGGTCGTGGTACCGCGCTCGATGGCGATAACCGTCACGGGTCGCCCGTCTTTCCAGCCGATGCCGCCCACCACGGCAGCATCGTCGCCAAAGTAGCGGTCGCCGTGCAGCTCTACGAATCCGTCGAGACCCAACGAGATCATCTCGCCTGCCGTGGCGCGGTTCGCCGAGCGAGTCTGTTTGACGATTTCGAGCGCGCTTTTTGGTGCGGCCGAGCGCTTAAACAAGTGTCCCAGCTTTTTGTCGCGACGACCCGTATGCACGATCTCATGCGGTGCCCCCAGGCCGGGCGCGTGCCCTTCGTGCAGCGCCAGCAGCTCGCCTACCGTGAGCGCAATCTCACCACGCGGAACAACGGCATCGCAAAAGCCGTGCTCCAGCAAAAACTCGGAACGCTGGAATCCCTTGGGCAGACGCTTGTGCATGTTCTGCTCGATCACGCGCGGGCCGGCAAATGCCGTCAGGGCATCGGGCTCGGCCAGGATAATGTCGCCCTCCATGGCAAAGCTCGCGGTTACACCTCCGGTCGTGGGATCGGTGAGCACCGTGATATACAGGCCGCCCGCCTCGCTGTGGCGCCTAACCGCCGCAGAAATCTTGGCCATCTGCATGAGCGAGGTCACGCCCTCCTGCATGCGGGCGCCGCCCGATACGGTAAAGCCAACGACCGGCAGCCCCAACTCGGCCGCGCGCTCAAAGACACGACAGATCTTCTCGCCCACCACGGAGCCCATTGAGCCCATCATAAAGTTGGCATCCATAAAGAAGAGCGCGGTATCGCAGCCGCAGATTTTGCCCCTGCCGCACACAACGGCATCGCGCTCGCCCGAACGCTCGCTCACGCTCTTAAGCTTGTCGGCATAACCGGGAAACGAGAGGAAGTCCTTCGACGCCAGATTGGCATCCCATTCCTCAAAGGTACCCGCGTCGACCGTCATGCGCATGCGCGCGCGACCGCTCACGCGAAAGTGTTTGCCGCAACGAGGGCAGACCTCGAGGTTGTCGTGCAGGCGCGCCTCATCGATCACACGGCGGCACTCCGGGCATTTGACAAACACGTGGCGCGCGGGGAACTCGGCGCACGACTCGGTTATCGGCCCCTCAAGGACATTGACCGTCTTCGCTTTTCTATTCATCAGCATAGAGATGCCCCATCAGATCGGTGTGATACATGCCCGACAAAAACTCGTCGTTTGCCAGCACGTCGAGCTGAAGCTCGCTATTTTCGCTCACGCCCTCAATCACGAGCTCGCCCAGGGCCGAGCGCATCTTGCGAATGGCACCGTCACGCGTGGGCGCGCACACGATGAGCTTGCCGAGCATGGAGTCGTAGTACGGCGGAACTTTCGCTCCGGTAAACATGGCGGAATCCCAGCGCACGCGCGGACCACCCGGCACACGCAACGCGGTGACCGTTCCACATGACGGTAGAAAGTCCGGCGTTTCGGCATTGATGCGGCACTCCATGGCGTGGTTGCGGACCGGTACGTCCTCCTGCTCAAAGGGCAGAGGCTGGCCGGCAGCCACGCGCAGCTGCCACTTGACCAGGTCGGTATCGGTCACAAACTCCGTAACCGGATGCTCCACCTGCAAGCGCGTGTTCATTTCCATAAAGTAGAAATTGCCGTCATCTGAGTACAAAAACTCGATGGTGCCAGCGCCCTCATAGCCAACGGCACGAGCCAGGTCGCGCGCGGCCTTGTGCATGCGCGCGCGAATATCATCGCGTCCGTCGAGGCACGGCGCGGGGCTCTCCTCGATCAGCTTTTGGTTGCGGCGCTGCACCGAGCACTCGCGCTCGCCGAGCGAAAACACATGGCCCTGCTTATCGGCCATAATCTGTACCTCAACGTGATGCGCCGGCGCAACGAACTTCTCCATGTAGCACTCGCCGTCGCCAAAAACGGCCTCACCCTCGGCACGCGCCTCGATGAACGCCTTTGCCGCATCTTCCACGCGCTCGACCTTGCGAATACCGCGACCGCCGCCGCCCGCGCGCGCCTTAATAAGCACGGGGCAGCCGATGCGCTCGGCCTCGGCCGTTGCTTCCTCGGGGCTTTTGAGCAAATCGCAGCCCGGCACGATGGGCACGCCCGCAGCAGCGGCCGTTCGGCGTGCGGCGTCCTTGTCGCCCATGCTGTCGATCACCTCGGCCGAAGGACCGACAAACGCCAGACCGAACTTGTCGCAGTCGCGCACGAAGCTCGCCTTCTCGGAAAAGAAGCCATAGCCGGGATGAATTGCCTTAGCTCCCGACTTTACGGCACAGGTGAGCACGGCATCGTCGTTGAGGTAGCTCTCGGCAAGACGCGGGCCGCCGATGCAATACGCCTCGTCGGCAAGCTGCACGTGTAGCGCGTCCGCATCGGCCGTGGAATAAACGGCGACGGTCTTGATGCCCATATCGCGGCACGCGCGGATAACACGGACCGCGACTTCGCCGCGGTTGGCGATGAGCACTTTGTCGAACATGGAGCCTTCCTTAACTTTCGTGCATGAGTGCAAAAGACATATCGGCGCGGCAGCAAACCTCACCGTTGACGCTCGCAGTACCCGCCGCAAAGCGGAACGGCCCGCGCGCACGCGTGATGGAGCACACTAGATCCACCGTGTCGCCCGGGCGCACCGGACGCTTAAAGCGCACCTTGTCCAGACTCGTGTAGAACGGCGTCGCGCCGCGCGCCTCCTCATCGCCCATCAGCAGCACGCAGCAGTTCTGGGCGAGCATCTCGCACTGAATCACGCCGGGAACGACCGGGTTTCCCGGAAAATGTCCCTGCAAAAAGTACTCGTCGCCTGTAATCGTGATCTTGCCGTGGGCCTCGTCGCCCACCAGCTCGGCTTCGTCGAGCAAAAGCATCGGCTCGCGATGCGGTAACAGCTTCTTGAGCTCTTCTTTGTTCATGGATATCACCTATCCGATCCTCATGAGGCAGCTGCCAAACTCCACGAGGTCGCCGTCGGCCACGCAGATCTCGAGCACCTCACCGTCTGCCTCGGCCGTCACCTCGTTGAGAACCTTCATGGCCTCGATGATGCAGAGGGTCTCGCCGGCCTTGACCTTGGAGCCCACGCGCACAAATGGCTCGTCGCCCGGCGCAGGGGCAGCATAGAAGACGCCCACCATGGGAGCAGTCACCTCGGTGCCCTTGGGCTCCGGCGCGGCGGCAGGTGTCTGCGTGGCGGGTTCCGGTGCGGCAGGCGCGACTGTGGGAGCTGCAACTTGAGCGGCCATGGCGCTCGGCATAGGCATGGGCACGGCAACCGGCTGCGCCACACTCGCGCGCTCGAGTTCGACCGCGGTGCCATCGGGCTCCTCAACGCGTACGCGCGTGAGGCCGCGGTCCTCCATCACATCGGCTATCTCGGCAAGTCTTTTGGAATCCATGCTCTAGCTCCTCGTATATCTACGCAGCGCGATGGCGGCGTTGTGCCCGCCAAAGCCCAGGTTGGTCGAAAGCGCCCAGGTAAGGTCGGCGCGAACCGCGCGATTGGGCGTGTAATCAAGATCGCAGGCGGAATCGGGCGTGTGGTAGTTAATGGTCGGGGGCACCACGCCCTGCTCGAGCGCCATGGCACAGGCCATGACCTCGATGGCACCCGTGGCACCGATCATGTGCCCGGTCATCGACTTGGTCGACGAGACGTGCGCGGCGCGTGCCGCGTCCTCGCCGAGCGCCCGCTTAATGCCCGCCGTCTCGGACGAATCATTAAGCTTGGTCGAGGTGCCGTGGGCATTGATGTAGAGACCCTCGGAAGGCTTGACGTCGCCCTCGGCCACCGCCAGCGATATCGCGCGGGCAATGCCGGCAGCCTCGGGATCGGGACTCGTGATGTGATAAGCATCATCGGTGTTGCCGTAGCCCACGACCTCGGCATAAATGTGCGCACCGCGCGCCTGCGCATGTTCCATGCTCTCGAGTACCAGCACGCAAGCGCCCTCGCCCATCACAAAGCCGTCGCGGTCTGCATCGAACGGGCGGCAAGCCGTCGCAGGATCGGGGTTGGTGGTCAATGCGCGGCAGGACGTAAAGCCTGCAACGGCATCGGGGATAATGGCCGCCTCGGCGCCGCCCGCGAGGATCGCGTCGGCATAGCCGTGCTTGATGGCGCGGAACGCCTCGCCCACCGCATGGGCCGAGGTCGCGCAAGCAGTCACGACTGGCAGGGTCGGTCCCTTTGCCTTGTGGCGGATCGCGATATTGCCCGAAGCCATGTTGGGGATCATCATCGCAATCATATAGGGCGCTGCGCGGCGAGGTCCACGATCGGCGATCGTGTGGACGTTGTCGACGAGCGTCGTCATGCCGCCCACGCCCGAGCCCACGTAGACGCCCAGGCGCTCACGATCGATGGCGCCTTCGACATCAAAGCCCGCATCGTGCATTGCCTCGTCCGAAGCCGCCATCGCAAACTGAACGCAGGGGTCGAGATGCTTGGCGTCACGCTTGCCAAAGTACTCGTTGCCGTCAAAGCCCTTGACTTCGGCCGCCACCTTGACGGTAAACGCATCGGTATCGAAGTGCGTGATCGGGCCGATGCCACAGGTCCCGGCGCACATGGCCGCCCAGGTGGCAAGCGCGGTGTTGCCGAGCGGCGATACGGCACCGATGCCGGTGATTGCAACTCTCTGTTCCATCATGGTCTCCTCATCCAAGCCGTTCTTCGGCCCTGGTTTCTACATCGCCATTCCGCCGTCGACGCGCACGACCTCGCCCGTAATGTAAGCAGCCGCATCGCTCGCTAAAAAGCGCACCACGCCGGCCACTTCCTCGGGACGTGCCATGCGCTTAAGGGGAATCTGTTCCTCGGTTGCCGTACGCACCTTCTCCGAGAGCTTTGCCGTCATATCTGTCTCGACAAACCCGGGGGCGACCGCGTTCGCTCGTACGCCACGAGGCGCAAGCTCGCGCGCCACCGCCTTGGTAAGCCCTATCACGCCCGCCTTGGAAGCAGCGTAGTTGGCTTGCCCGGCATTGCCCATCAGGCCCACGACCGAGCTCATGTTGACGACGCAACCGCCGCGCTGGCGCATAAAGGTCTTGGTGAGCGCGCGCGTCATATTGAACGTGCCCTTGAGATTGACATCGAGCACGCGGTCGAAGGCGTCATCGCCCATGCGCATGAGCAGGCCGTCGCGCGTGATGCCGGCGTTGTTGACAAGCGCCCAAATGAAGCCAAAGTCGTTGAGGACCGTCTCCACGCAAGCGTTGACGGCATCGGGGTCGGCCACGTCACATTGATATGCGCGCGCCGTGGCGCCAGCCGCCTCACAGGCTTCGCATGTCTCGCGCGCCGCATCGACGCTGCCGGCATAGACGACGGCGATATCGTAGCCATCCTCCGCCAGGCCAACCGCACAAGCGCGGCCGATACCACGCGAGCCGCCCGTGACCAGCGCCACGCGACGTGAGTCGTTGCGCTCGAGCGCGCCGTTGTTCAAGTTGCCCATGTCATTCCTTTCGGGTTACAGCTCTGTGGACTATGCGAGCTCGTCGGCAATAGCTGCGACCTGCTCGGCCGTTTCGCACGAATACACGCGAACGTCGCTCAACGTACGCTTGACCAAGCCGGACAACGTTTTGCCAGGGCCGACCTCAATAAACGTATCGATGCCTTGATCCTGCAGAGCATGCAGCGTGTCGACCCAGCGCACGGCATGACTCACCTGGTTGGCCAGCATCTCCGCTGCCGCCTGCGGGTCGGCCGGATAGGGCGCCGCTGTCATATTTGCCATAACAGGAATCAGCAGCGGGGACGGCGCGTGACCGGCCTCGATATATGCAGCAAGGCCACAGGTCGCCTCGGCCATATAGGGGCTATGGAATGCACCCGACACCGCGACCTTCATGGCGCGACCGCCAGCCTCTTTCACTAGAACGTCGAGCTCCTGCAGCGCCTCGGGCGCTCCGGCCACAACCGTCTGCTGGGGGCTGTTGTAGTTGACCGGCCAGCAGTCCTCGCCGGCCTGTTTTGCCAAGCCCTCGACCTGCGCCGCATCGAGTTTGATGACGGCGCGCATGCCGCCGGGGTGACACTCGGCCGCCGTGGCCATCAATGCCGCACGCTCACATACGAGCTCAAAACCCGCTCGCGTATCGAACGCCCCCGCAAAGGTGAGCGCGGCGACCTCGCCAAGCGAAAAACCCGCACAGGCGGTAGGTACCACGCCGCGCTCACGCAGGGCGGCAGCCGCTGCCAGATCGTGAACGAACACGCACGGCTGCGTGTTCTCGGTCTGCGAGAGTTCCTCCTTGGAGGCGCTTCGGCACTGCTCACTGGTCCCCGGGCGCACCTCGTCGGCAATGGCGAACACCTCGGCGGCCGCCGGCGATGCCTCGATCAGGTCGACGCCCATCGCGGGGTGCTGGGCGCCCTGGCCGGCAAACAGAAACGCTACGCCACCCATGCGCACGCACCCTTCAGGACGTGCTCGGCGCCATCGACCAGGTCGTCAACGATTTCACGTGCGCTTTGGCGCTCGTTGACCATGCCGGCAATCTGTCCACACAAAAACGAGCCCTCTTCGTAATTGCCGTCCTTGGCGGCCTTGCGAAGGGCGCCCGTGCCCATGGCCCCGAGCTCCTCGACGCTTACGCCCGCCGCCTCGCTCTTGGCGTAGGCGTTGGTGAAGGGGCTCTTGAGGGCACGCACCGGGTGTCCCGTCGAGCGGCCGGTCGCACGCGTCGAGGTGTCGTTGGCCTTCAGGACCATCTCCTTGTACTGCTCCGATACGGTGCACTCATCTGCGATCAGAAAGCGCGTACCCACCTGCACGCCGGCGGCGCCCAGCATAAAGGCGGCCGCCACGCCGCGGCCATCGGCGATACCGCCAGCCGCAACCACGGGAATATCGACCGCATCGACAACCTGCGGCACCAGTGCCATCGTCGAGGTCTCGCCAATATGGCCGCCTGATTCGGTACCCTCGGCAACCACGGCAGTGGCTCCACGACGCGCCACGAGGCGCGCCAGCGCCACCGAGGCAACGACCGGGATGACCTTGATGCCCGCCTCGTTCCACGCCTTCATGTACTTGGTGGGATTGCCGGCACCCGTCACGACGACCGGTACCCGCTCGTCAATCACGACCCGCGCGACCTCGTCGGCAAACGGGCTCATGAGCATGACGTTGACGCCAAAGGGCTTATCCGTCCTGGCGCGCAGCTCATGAATCTGGTCGCGCAGCCAGTTGGCGTCGGCGTTCATGGCCGCGATAATCCCTAAGCCGCCCGCCTCGGACACTGCGGACGCCAGCGAGGCGTCGGCGATCCAGGCCATACCGCCCTGGAACACGGGCTTTTCGATGCCGAGCAGATCGCAGAGAGGAGTCTTGAGCATCTCTACTTCTCCAATGCCGCCTCGACCGTATCGGCGAACTCGCCGACCGTCTTGGGGTTCTCCTCGGTATCGAGCTGGATGCCAAACTCGTCCTCAACGGCGACGAGGATCTCGACGGTGCCCAGACTGTCGAGACCAATCTCCTCGAGCGTGGACTCGGGCTTCATCTCGACATCGTCAAGACCGGCGGTCTCGCGGATAACATCGCAAACGCGCTCGAAGGTCTTCTGATCTGCCATGGTAGTTCTCCTTTGTTTGTGCCCTAGGGGCGTTTTTATTTCCTATGTGCGACTACTTCCAACGAAGTAGATAGCCACCTATATCCAGACCGGCGCCAAATCCAACGAGGGTGATGGTGTCGCCCGTGTGAAGTGCACCGGCGTTTGCCAGCCGGTCGAGGGCAAGCGGAATGCATGCGCTCGAAATGTTGCCGGTCTCGCGCAGCGTTCGAACCACGCGCTTGTCTGGCACACCGAGGCGCTTGACCGCCTGACTCAGGATTCGTTCGTTAGCCTGATGGAATACAAAATGGTCGATGTCCTCGACCGAAATGCCCGCATCGCTCGCAAGCTTATGGACCGTGTCGCAAATCGCGTTGACGCCGAACTTGAACACGCGGCGGCCATTCATGGACAGCACGCTCTCGCTATCTGCGGAGGCCTTAAACGGCGAGGTGCCGACCAGACCGGGAACGCACAACGTCTCGACGTCGGGCGCCGTCGAAAGCTCAACGGCAAGGGGGCTGTCTCCCCCAGCCTCAATCACCGCGGCGCCTGCCCCATCGCCAAAGAGCACACAGGTGGCGCGGTCGGTCCAGTCGAGCGCGCGCGTCATCTGCTCGGCGGCAACGACAAGCACATGCTTGGCTCGTCCTCGGGCGATATAGCCCTCGGCAACATCGAGCGCAAATACGAAGCCGGCGCAGGCAGCCGAGACATCGAAGGCAGGGCACGTCGCGCCCAGTCGCTCAGCAACGGCACACGCCTCGGCGGGAACAAGGTGGTCACCCGTCGTCGTCGAGCAGACGATCAGATCCAACTGGCTCGCGTCGATTCCGGACACCTGAAGTGCCCGCTCGCTCGCCGCTACGGCAAGGTCGTCAAGTGACTCGGTGGTGCAGACGTGGCGACTCTTAATACCTGTGCGGGTAAAAATCCACTCATCCGAGGTATCGAGGAACTCGGACAGCTCGTCATTGGAAACACTGCGCTTAGGAAGCGCCGAGCCTGTTCCAAGAATCGTGAAACCCATCACTAACCTCCTTTGAGTTATTGACGTGTTTACATCGACCAAGAGAGGATAGCGCATTTCAGTCGTTGTTAACGTGTTAACATTAAATTGTCCAAATGCGACAAAGGCTTCACATTGTGTCTCTCTCGACACCATTGCGTTATTCACTTATTCATTAAGGAGGTAGCAGCCGTTATGGATGCCAAATTAACGATAGTCGACGTAACCGGATCGACCAACGATGACCTGCTCGAAGCAGGAAAACAGGGAGCGCCGCACGGCACAGGACTTGCCGCCCGGGCTCAGACAGCAGGACGCGGCCGGCGCGGCCACAAGTGGGATTCAACCGCCGGCAACCTATTGCTTTCGATTGTCCTGCGTCCATGCGTTAATCCTGCGAAGTACTCTGGTCTTGCTGCCGTCAGCGGCCTAGCGGTGCTCGAGGCGCTCGAAAAACAGGGTCTTGCAAACGAGATTGGCCTCAAATGGCCCAACGACCTGGTCGCGCGTGGACGCAAACTCGGCGGCATTCTGGTCGAGGCCGCATGCGATAACGAAGGCAAACCCTTCGCCGTCTGTGGCATTGGTGTCAATGTGAACTATGCGCCCCAAGAGGTGCCCGATGGCGGCCTGCCGGCAATCGGTCTCTCGGACCTTAACGAGAACGTTCCAGCTGTCGACATGCTCCTCGATGAGGTCTATCACGCAGTTATAGACGCTATAGATGCCTGGGCAGAACGCCTCAACGCCATGGAAGAAAACACCGGACCGCTCGCGCCCGTCCACGGCGAATATGTCGCTCACCTCAATTGGATTGGAAAGCACGTTATCGCCCGCTCCCCTGCCGGTGACGAGCTGGCGCGAGGCATCTTTAAAACGGTCGATGGCTTTGGTCGTGCGTGCATCGAAACAGAAGACGGCTTGCGATCCTTCCATTTTGAGGAAGCGTCATTGCGCCCCTTGAGTGAGTAGGTCGCCACAGCCAGCCGCTCGGCAGCCTTACCCGGCGATCCAAACCCATCATGCAAAACAAAAGGGCCCCGCTACCGTAACGGCAGCGGGGCCCTTTAAGCTATGAGCGATATCGCTTAGAGCTTGATGTCGATGTCGACGCCAGCGGGGAGGTCGAGACGCATAAGCGAATCAACGGTGCCCGAGGTGGGGTCGAGGATGTCGATGAGGCGCTTGTGGGTGCGCATCTCGAACTGCTCACGGGAGTCCTTGTTCACGTGCGGCGAGCGGATAACCGTGTACAGGTTGCGCTCGGTGGGCAGGGGGACAGGACCGGAAACGCGAGCGCCGGTCTTCTGAGCGGTCTCGACGATGAGCTTCGCGGACTGATCGACGACCTCGTGATCATAGCCCTTGAGGCGAATGCGGATCTTCTGGGTAGCCAACTTAAACCTCCAAAGAGTGCGAGAGATGTTCTCGCAGGATTACGTAACAGGGAGCTCGAACTTAGGCGTTCTTGCTCATGACCTCGTCCACGATGGACTTGGGCGCGGGCTCATAAGAGTCGAACTGCATCGTGTAGGATGCACGGCCCTGGGTCTGGGAGCGAAGGTCGGTAGCGTAACCGAACATCTCGCCCAGCGGCACCTTGGCACGGATGAGCTTGCTGTTCTTGCGATCCTCCATGCCCTCGATCTTGCCGCGGCGACCGGAGAGGTTGCCCATAACGTCGCCCATGTACTGCTCGGGGGTCTCGACCTCGACAGCCATGATCGGCTCGAGCAGCTGCGGATCGGACTTCTTGAGGGCGTCCTTGATAGCCATGGAACCGGCGATCTTGAAGGCGGCCTCGGAGGAGTCGACCTCGTGGTAAGAACCGTCGAACAGGGTGACCTTAACGTCGAGGACCGGGAAGCCGGCGATAACACCGGTGTTCAGGGCCTCCTGGATGCCCTTGTCGATGGACGGGATGTACTCCTTGGGCACGACGCCGCCGACGATAGCGTTGACGAACTCGTAGCCGAAGCCCTCCTCCATCTTCTCGAGCTTGATGACGGCGTGGCCGTACTGACCGCGACCGCCGGACTGACGGACGAACTTGCCCTCAGCCTTCTCGACGTCGTGACCAGCGGTCTCGCGGTAGGCAACCTGGGGCTTACCGACGTTAGCGTCAACCTTGAACTCGCGGAGCAGACGGTCGACGATGATCTCGAGGTGCAGCTCGCCCATGCCGGCGATGATGGTCTGGCCGGTCTCGTGGTTGGTGGACACCTGGAAGGTCGGGTCCTCCTCGGCGAGCTTGGTCAGAGCCAGGGACATCTTGTCCTGCTCGGCCTTGGTCTTGGGCTCGATGGCAACGTCAATAACGGGCTTAGCGAACTCGATCTTCTCGAGGACGATCTCCTTGCCCTCGGCGCACAGGGTGTCACCGGTGGTGGAGTTCTTGAAGCCGACGCAAGCGACGATGTCGCCGGCGGCAGCGTCGTCACGGTCGATACGCTCGGCGGCGTTCATCTCGAGGATGCGGCCGAGGCGCTCGCGCTGACCGTTGGAAGCGTTGACAACGTAGGAGCCGGACTCGGCGCGGCCGGAGTAAACGCGGACGTAGGTGAGCTTACCGACGAACGGGTCGGTCATGATCTTGAAGACCAGGCCGGAGAAGGGCTCGTCGAAGGAAGGATGACGCTGAATCTCCTCGCCGGTGTCCGGATCGGTACCGGTGACGGCCTCGACGTCAAGCGGGCTGGGCAGGTAGTCGACGACAGCGTCGAGCAGCTCCTGAACGCCCTTGTTCTTGTAGGCGGAACCCACGAAGACGAGGTTGAGCTCGTTGGCCAGAACGCCCTTGCGCAGAGCAGCCTTGAGCTCCTCGACGGTGAAGTCCTCCTCCATGAGGATCTTCTCCATGAGCTCGTCGTCAAAGCTGGCAGCAGCGTCAAGGAGCTCCTCGCGCTTGGTGGCAGCGATGTCGGCAAACTCAGCCGGGATCTCGTCCATCGGCTCAGGGTAGGTCATACCCTTCTCGTCGGCCTTGAAGTCCCATGCGGTCATGGTGACCAGGTCGATGACGCCCCAGAAGTTGTCCTCGGCGCCCATCGGGACCTGAGCGGCCACGGCGTTAGCGTCGAGACGATCCTTCATGGTCTCGATAGCGTTGAAGAAGTCAGCGCCCACGCGGTCATACTTGTTGATGAAGGCGATGCGGGGAACGTTGAAGGTAGAAGCCTGACGCCAAACGGTCTCAGACTGGGGCTGAACGCCGGCAACGGCGTCGAAGACGGCGACAGCGCCATCGAGGACGCGCAGGCAGCGCTCGACCTCGGCGGTGAAGTCAACGTGGCCCGGGGTGTCGATGATCTGGATGCGGTAGTCCTTACCGTCCTTGTTCCAGAAGCAGGTGGTGGCAGCGGAGGTAATGGTTACGCCGCGCTCCTGCTCCTGAACCATCCAGTCCATGGTGGCAGCGCCCTCATGGACCTCACCGATCTTGTGGGTCTTACCGGTGTAGTAAAGAATACGCTCGGTCGTGGTGGTCTTACCGGCATCGATGTGAGCCATGATGCCGATGTTACGGGTATCGGAAAGCTTGTACTTAGGCTTAGCCATGTTAGTTCCTTACCTTAACTTACCAACGATAGTGAGAGAACGCGCGGTTGGCCTCGGCCATCTTGAAGACGTCCTCACGCTTCTTGACGGAAGCGCCCAGGCCGTTGGAAGCGTCGAGGATCTCGTTGGCGAGACGCTCGGCCATGGTCTTCTCCTTGCGAGCGCGGGAGAAGTTGACGATCCAGCGAATGCCCAGAGCGGTGGAACGACGGGAGTTGACCTCCATCGGGACCTGATAGGTAGCGCCACCGACACGCTTGGGCTTAACCTCGAGCGTGGGCTTGACGTTGTCCATAGCCTTCTTGAAGGTAGCGAGAGCGTCGCCACCCTCGGACTTCTCGGCAACGATCTCGAAAGCGGTGTAAACGATGCGCTCAGCGGTGGCCTTCTTGCCGTCAAGAAGGACCTTGTTGATGAGCTGAGTCACCAGGCGGTTGTTGTAAACGGCGTCAGGCTGAACCTCACGACGATTAGCTGCTGCACGACGCGGCATGTGAAATCTCCTTAAGTGTCTACCGTGCGGCGCTCAAGACGGCACACGGCGAAAGTATCAAAACGTTATCTGGCTTATTTAGCCTTGGGGCGCTTAGCACCGTACTTGGAACGGGCCTGCATACGGTTCTGGACCGGAGCAGCGTCGTAGGCGCCACGGATGACGTGATAACGGACACCAGGGAGGTCACGGACACGACCGCCGCGGACGAGCACGATGGAGTGCTCCTGCAGGTTGTGGCCCTCACCCGGGATGTAAGCAGTAACTTCGATGCCGTTGACGAGGCGAACACGGGCAACCTTACGAAGAGCCGAGTTCGGCTTCTTGGGGCTCGTGGTGAAGACGCGGGTGCACACGCCGCGCTTCTGGGAGTTGTGCTGCAGAGCAGCGTTCTTGGACTTCTTGGGCACGGAACGACGGCCCTGGCGAACCAGCTGGTTAATAGTAGGCAAAGCGTACTCCTTCTCGAATGATTCCAGCTTTCTGTAAAGTGCAACGGCTTGAATCGAGGGGTCAGCATCCCCCTACGAAACACGCAGTTCGATAGGATACGTGCCGTTAGCTGTGACGTCAACAGACCACGCCGCCGGGCGTATCCCAAAATGAGCACATTTCCGCAAAGCCTACACAAAAGGAATCCCCTCCTGTGCCCGGGAATCCGACGTGCTCGTCGGGGCAACGTTACCTTCCAAAAAGGGACAGATTTATTTTGGTCGGTTTTATCTGGGGAAACGTCGCGCTCCAGCGGTGATCTGCTCTCATCTGTCGCATGGAAATCGGCGGCGTTTTCGGAAGTATGCGGCAAATTTTGAACTTGCTGAGCGCACAAGGGTTTTGCGATAACAAACCGGCAGGTAGAACGCTTGAGCATATGCGGTGTGGTCGGCCTATCGGGATTTTGCCGCATACTTCCGAAAATCGGACGAATGTCGCTCGCTTTAACCGCCCATTTAACGCAAAATGGGCCGCCTCCCCTAGTAGGAAGCGGCCCCAAATCTTACGAATAGACGATGGTAAAGGGTACTTCTGTTTCGGTCTCTCCTGTTGATGTGTACCTCGTGCCCTCAAGGGTTACCGAGACCACTTGATCGACATTGATCAGTTTTGTCGGCACCGAGATGTTCTCTCCACTATTGCGCGTCATCGAGACATAGAAATTGTACGCGCCCGCAGCATCGTCTTCGATAATCTGCTCCGATCCATCCTTGTAGGTAACGGTCAACTTTTTCGTGACTGCGTCAATGCCCAGATCGTCGATGTGCGTCTGGATGGAAAACGGGCTGATCTCGAGAGGCGAGTCATCGGAGCGGAGTTCCTTTGTATCGACGTACGCTCCAACGCTAAACTCGGGCGTCGATGCCTCGAACAGCTTCGCGTCCTCGCCTTCGCCCTCAGTCCAGCAGATATTCCAGGTGACCGCATGTCCCAAATCTCGCTCGCGATTCCACGAGGCAAAGTACATCGTGCCATTAATGACCGTGTCGCTTGATGTGTCTTTATCAATTGTGCAGCGTGTGTCAGCCCATTCCTCGCCGAAGTTCATGCTGGGCGTGCCGATGCCTTGTTCTTCTTCACCATAGAGAACAAGCTCACCAGTCTCTGCTGCCGGCTTGTAGTAGTTAACACCATTTGGATTGGACAACGTAAACGTCACGGCGCCGCAACCGTTTTTATCGATAGCCATATCATGAATGTCGAGTGTATAGCCGTTGCCCTCGACGGACAGATTGACCTTCTGTACTGAACCCTCCAAGCTTTGGGGCGCGATACCATCACCAAACTCTCTGGTGTAGGTATATTTAGTCCCCGACGAGCCACCTTGAGTCCAGGTAATGGACTCTCCGTTGCCATGGTTTCCCCAGGCAGAGGCAAAATAGCTGGAATTGACGACGGCGTAGGCGACCCCTCCGGTCGCCAGCACTCCGGCAAGGCATCCGATCACGGCAACATACAGAGGCTTCGCGTGACCCTTTCGGCGAAGCGGCTCACCAGCAGCGGCATAAAGAACACGGTCAGCAAGATCGCTATCGGCTTGGACGGACTCGAAGGCCTGCTTGATTTGATTGGATTTCACGGTCGCCCTCCTCTAGGATGAATTTGAGCTTCGATCGACCGCGAGCTAAACGCGTTCGAACGGTCGCGGCTGGCACATGCAGTAACTCGGCAATCTCTGAGGTCGAAAAGCCCAGATAGTAATAGAGCACGATGGGAACACGGAATCGCTCCGGAAGTCGCATAACGTCTGACAGGACCGCCTTGGTCTCTTCCTGCGCCGTCGAAAGCGAATCGGCCAGGTTCTCAATATCCTCCACACGCCTCCATGGCTTTCGAAAGAGCGATTTGCATTCATTGATCGTGACCCGGATAAGCCATCGACGAAGATGCTCCCAGCTTTCAAAATGCGTATCGCTTTTGAGTAACTTTAGAAAGACGTCTTGTGCAACATCGTCGGCATCGGCGCGATCGCGCCGGTACGTCAATGCGATTCGAAACACGATATCCCGGTGATCTTCGACCGCCTGTCTAAAAGCTTGTTCTTCCATAATCACCTCCCGGTGACGGTAATGATTCTTGATGAGGTCCTCACCATAGATACGCTTTGGTCAAACGGAATGTTTCAAATTCAAGCAGGAAAAACCTACCAAAATAAACCTGTCCCTTATTGGCATAAAGGAATCCCCTCCTGTGCGCGAGGGCGGATTCCCGGGACGGGCGGCATAGGGGTTAAGTTTGCTGCTCTACAGTCCTGCGCAAGACGGAAAGCACATTAAGTGCTTTCCTTTGCGTGCGGAACTCGCGACAAACTTAACCCCTATGCCGCCCGTCCCGGGAATCCGACGTACTCGTCGGGGCAACGTTCCTCATCAAAAAAGACCCGCTCCCCTGTTGGGAAGCGGGTCTTTGGAAGGGCGGTTAACGTACTAGGAAATTATTCCTCGTCGTTGTCCTTGGCCTCTTCGGCGTCGTCGGTGTCCACGAGCTGGTTGAGCAGCTCGTCGAGGGAAGCCATGTCCTCGTTGATCGCGCCGTTGGCGGGAGCCTTCTTGTCGTCGATCGGGGCGCCCAGGAGCTCCTCGTCGGCGTCGGCGTGATGCGTCGGAGCGGAGGTACCCAGCAGGATATCGTCCGGACCGTCGGGGCTAAAGACCATCTGCAGCAGCTGCGAGAGGTCTTCCTCGTCGGCAACGTCGTCGTTGTTCTCGAGGATGTAGAGCAGGTCGTGGGCCTCGAGGCCGTCACGGAGTTCCTCAATCGCCTTGGCACCGATACCATCGATGCGCAGCAGATCTTCCTCGGACTTGCCGACCAGGTCGCCGACCGTCTCGATGCCGACCTCGCTGAACTTGTTGGTCCAGCGCTGCGACACGCCCAGGTCGTCGAACAGGTACAGGCGAGCCTTCTCGGCGGAGATGGTGTGGCCGTTGCGGGTGAACGAACCGTCAGCACCACCGAACTCGTCGTAGCCGGCCCAGTCGAGCTGCTGCGGGAGCTGCTCGTCCAGGTCCTTGAGCTCCACCGGAGCCCACTCGGGCAGCGACTTGGCGTTGGGCGAAGCCGGGCCGTCGATGTCCACGTAGCCGTCGGCCGTGCGATACGTCAGCTTGGCGTTGGCGTACGGCTTGAGGCCGGTACCGGCCGGAATCTTCTTACCGACGATGACGTTGGACTTAAGGTCGAGCAGGTGGTCGACCTTGCCCTCGATGGCAGCCTCGGTAAGGACGCCAGCGGTACGGATGAACGAAGCGCTCGACAGCCAGGAGTCGATGTTGGACGCGACCTTGAGCGTACCCAGGATGACGGGCTCGGCCACGGGAGCCTGACCGCCCAGACGGGCAACGCGCTCGACCTCGTCGGCGAACTCGTAGCGGTCGACGTACTGACCAAGCAGGTACTTGGAGTCGCCGGGGTTGGTGATCTGAACGCGACGCAGCATCTGACGTGCGAGCACCTCGATGTGCTTGTCGTTCAGGTCGACGCCCTGGCTGGTGTAGACGTCCTTGACGCTCTCGACGAAGGTGTGCATCGTCGACTCGATGTCGGTCAGCTTGCGCAGGTTGCGGAAGTTGACGAAGCCCTTGGTGATCTGGTCGCCGGCGCGCACCTCGCAGCCGTCCTCGATCTCGGGCATAAAGCGCACCGATGCGGGGACGCGACGCTCGTCGAGGACACGGGTGTGGTCCTCGGAGTCGGTGAGCGTCAGCACGTACTCGGACTTCTCGGGCTTAATCGAGAGGTGGCCGGAGTACGGAGCCAGCTCGGCCTCGCGACCCAGGATCTTCTCGTTGACGTTGCCGACGATATCGAACATACGGCTGACCGTAGGCAGACCCTGCGTAATATCGTCGACGCCAGCGACGCCGCCGGAGTGAATGGTACGCATCGTAAGCTGCGTGCCGGGCTCGCCGATGGACTGGGCGGCAATAATGCCGACCGCGGTACCGATGGCGACCGGACGACGGGTGGAAAGATCCCAGCCGTAGCACTTCTGGCACACGCCGTACTTGGAGCGGCAGGTGAGCAGTGCGCGAAGCTTAACCTTCTTGAGGCCGGCATCGACCATCTTCTGGATGTCGGCGACCTTCTCGATGTAGCCGTCCTGCTCAAAGAGCACGGTGCCATCGGGGGCCACGACGTCCTCGATGAAGCAACGGCCGACGAGGTCGGTGTTGAGGTCGGTGGTGCCGGGGATGATGAGGTTGTAGGTGACGCCCTCGTGCGTACCGCAGTCCTCCTCGCGGACGATGACGTCCTGGGCCACGTCGACCAGACGACGGGTCAGGTAACCAGAGTCTGAGGTGTGGGATGCGGTATCGACCAGGCCCTTACGGGCGCCGTAGGTCGAAATGAAGTACTCGAGCGGCAGCAGGCCCTCGCGGAAGTTCGCCTTAATGGGAAGGTCGATCGTCTCGCCGGACATGTCTGCCATCAGGCCACGCATGCCGCCGAGCTGACGCAGCTGGGTCTTAGAACCACGGGCGCCGGAGTCGGCCATCATGTAGAGCGGGTTCTCCTCGTCGAACAAGTCGAGCATGAGCGCTGCAACCTTATCGGTACAAGCGGTCCACTCGTTAACGACTTCGATGTGGCGCTCCGTCTCGTTGATGAAGCCCTCCTCGAAGTACTCGTTGATCTGGTCGACGTTGGCCTGGGCGCGATCGAGCAGCTCCTGCTTCTCGGCAGGGATGAGAGCGTCCCACACCGAGATGGTGAGGCCGGCGCGGGTAGCGTAGTGGAAGCCGGAGTACTTGATGGCGTCGAGGATCGGGCCGACCTTGGCCTCGGGATAGCGATCGCAGCAGTCCGCAACCAGCTTGGCCACGTCGCCCTTGACCATCTTGTAGTTCATGAACTCGTAGTCTTCGGGCAGGCACTGGCGGTTGAAGATGATGCGGCCGATAGAGGTCTCGAAGCGCGCGGTCTTGTTGCCGGTGACGTCGTAGTCGACAAACTCGTTCTTGCCGTTCTTGACGCGGAAGATACGGGTGCCGTCCTCGTTGATGACATTGGCGTCGGCAGCGGACACGCGGACCTGAATCTTGGCCTGCATGTCGACCTCGGAGCGGCAGTCATAGGCGTGCAGCGCGTCGTCGAAGCTGGCGAACACGTGGTTCTCGCCCGGCAGACCGTCGCGGACCTGGGTCAGGTAGTACACACCGATGATCATGTCCTGCGAGGGGATGTTGACCGGCTTGCCGGATGCCGGCGAGCGCAGGTTGTTCGCAGAGAGCATGAGCACGCGGGCCTCGGCCTGAGCCTGGCTGGACAGCGGCACGTGGACAGACATCTGGTCGCCGTCGAAGTCGGCGTTGAAGGGCGAGCAGACCAGCGGGTGCAGGTGGATAGCCTTGCCCTCGACCAGCACCGGCTCAAAGGCCTGGATGGACAGACGGTGCAGGGTCGGTGCGCGGTTGAGCAGCACGACGCGGCCGTCGATGACCTCTTCGAGGATATCCCACACAAAGGTGGCACCGCGGTCGATAGCGCGCTTGGCGCCCTTGATGTTCTCGACCTTGCCAAGCTCGACCAGGCGCTTCATGACGAAGGGCTTGAAGAGCTCCAGCGCCATGGTCTTGGGCAGACCGCACTGGTGCAGCAGCAGCTTGGGGTCGGTAACGATAACCGAACGGCCGGAGTAGTCGACACGCTTACCCAGCAGGTTCTGACGGAAACGGCCCTGCTTGCCCTTGAGGGCCTCGGCGAGCGACTTGAGCGGGCGACCGCCACGGCCAGAGACCGGGCGACCACGACGGCCGTTGTCGAACAGGGCGTCCACGGACTCCTGGAGCATGCGCTTCTCGTTGTTCACGATGATCGCAGGGGCGTCCAGGTCGAGCAGGCGCTTGAGTCGGTTGTTACGGTTGATCACGCGACGATACAGGTCGTTGAGGTCGGACGCGGCGAAGCGGCCGCCGTCGAGCTGGACCATCGGGCGCAGATCGGGCGGAATGACCGGGATGACGTCCAGGATCATGTTCGCGGGGCTGTTGCCACCCTTCAGGAAGGCGTCAACGACCTCAAGGCGCTTGACGGCCTTCTCGCGCTTCTGCTTCTGGGAATCCTCGTCGGCAATGATGGCCTTGAGCTTCTCGGCCTCGGAAGGAAGGTCGATGGCAGCGAGCAGGTCGCGGACGGCCTCGGCACCCATGCCACCCTTGAAGTACATGGAGTAGTAGCGGGTCATCTCGCGGAACAGCGGCTCATCGGAGATGAGGTCGCGCTCGGTGAGCTTCATGAAGGCGTTGAAGGCGTCCGTGCGGAGCTGCTTCTCGTCCTTGCACTCTTCCTCGATGTCGACGATGCCAGAGGCGATCTCCTCGGGGGTCAGCGGCTCCTCGTCGGAGAACTCGTCAAAGTTCTCGGGGTCGCCCTGCTCCTTGAGGGACTCGATCTGGCGGGCGCACTCGGCATCGATCTCTTCCAGATCGGCGGCGAGCTCCTCGCGCAGGTCGTCAGCGTCGGCCTCGCGAGCCTCGTAGTCAACCTCGGTGATGATGTAGCTGGCAAAGTACAGAACCTTCTCGAGGTCCTTGGACTTGATGTCGAGCATACGGCTCATCGGGAAGCTCGTGGGGCTCTTGAAGTACCAGATGTGGGACACGGGAGCGGCGAGCTCGATGTGGCCCATGCGGTCGCGACGCACCTTGGCCGAGGTGACCTCGACGCCGCAGCGCTCGCAGACGATGCCCTTAAAGCGGATGCCCTTGTACTTGCCGCAGGAGCACTCCCAGTCCTTGGCGGGACCGAAGATCTTCTCGCAGAACAGGCCGTCCTTCTCGGGCTTGAGGGTACGGTAATTGATGGTCTCCGGCTTCTTGACCTCACCGTGCGACCAGGAACGGATCTGGTCGGCGGAGGCAAGGGAGATCTTTACCGAGTCAAAATCAGTAGCTTCGAAATCTGCCACAGTCAACTACTCCTTATCAGTGGTCGTGGCGGCGACAGCCTCGGGTGCCTCGGCGGTCTCGGCATCCTCGGCCTCGACGTCGGTGTCAACGCCGGCGAGCGCAGCCAGGTCGTCGAGAGCAGAGGTCTCCTCGGCGGTCACAGGGGCGGAGGCGTCCTCGTCGGCATCGTGCATGGGCTCGATGTCCAGCGCGAGGGAGCGGATCTCCTTGACGAGAACCTTGAAGGACTCGGGGATACCCGGGACAGGAACGTTCTCGCCCTTGACGATGGACTCGTAGGTCTTGACGCGGCCCACGGTATCGTCGGACTTGACGGTCAGGATCTCCTGCAGGACGTTGGAAGCACCGTATGCGTACAGTGCCCAAACTTCCATCTCGCCGAAGCGCTGGCCGCCGAACTGGGCCTTGCCGCCCAGAGGCTGCTGGGTAACCAGGCTGTAAGGGCCGGTCGAACGGGCGTGGATCTTGTCGTCGACCATGTGGCCGAGCTTGAGGATGTAGGACGTACCCACGGTAATGGGCTCGCGGAACTCCTCGCCGGTGCGGCCGTCGAACAGACGGGTCTTGCCGCGCTCGTCAAGCTGGGTGACGAACTCGGGGCGCATGTGATCGCCAAAGGCAGCGGTGGCCTTGTTGAGCATGTTCTTGTTGGCACGACGAATGACCTCGGCGATCTCGTCCTCCTTGGCGCCGTCGAAGACGGGCGTGGCGGTGAAGAACGGACCGGGGACGTACTTGTCGGAGTCGGCCTGCTCGGTATCCCAACCGCAGGCAGCAGCCCAGCCAAGGTGGCACTCGAGCAGCTGGCCGACGTTCATACGCGAAGGAACGCCCAGCGGGTTGAGGATAACGTCGATCGGGGTACCGTCAGCCATGTAGGGCATGTCCTCGACCGGCAGAACGTTACAGATAACACCCTTGTTGCCGTGGCGGCCGGCGATCTTATCGCCCTGCTGGATCTTACGACGCTGGGCGACGTAGACGCGCACCTGCTCGTTGACGCCGGGGGCCAGGTCGTCGCCGTTCTCGCGGCTAAAGCGGACGACATCGATGACGCGGCCGTAAGCGCCGTGAGGCATCTTAAGGGAGGTATCGCGGACGTCGTGGGCCTTGGCACCGAAGATGGCGCGCAGCAGGCGCTCCTCGGCGGTCAGAGCGCTCTCGCCCTTAGGCGTGACCTTGCCGACCAGGATGTCGCCAGGGCCGACCTCGGCGCCGATGCGGATGATGCCGTCCTCGTCGAGGTTGGCAAGCATGTCCTCGGAGAGGTTCGGGATCTCGCGGGTGATCTCCTCGGGGCCGAGCTTGGTGTCGCGGGCGTCGATCTCGTGACGGGTGATGTTGATGGTCGTCAGCAGGTCCTCGGCCACCAGGCGCTCGGACACGACGATACCGTCCTCGTAGTTAAAGCCTTCCCACGGCATGTAGGCCACAGTGAGGTTCTGACCCAGTGCGAGCTCGCCATGATCGGTCGAAGGACCGTCGGCCAGGGGCTCGCCCTGCTCAACGGTGTCACCGACGCGAACGAGCGGACGGTGGTTGATGCAGGTGGACTGGTTGGAGCGCTGGTACTTGGCCAGATGATACTCGTCCATGCCACCGGCATGCTTGACGATAATCTTGGCGGCGTCGGCAAAGATGACCTCGCCGGCGTTCTTGGCCAGGGTGACCTCGCCGGAGTCCAGAGCGGCGCGACGCTCCATGCCGGTACCGACATAGGGAGCGGCGGGGTGAACCAGCGGCACGGCCTGACGCTGCATGTTGGCGCCCATCAGCGTACGCTTGGCGTCGTCGTGCTCAAGGAACGGGATCAGTGTGGCTGCGACGGAGAGCATCTGACGCGGCGAGACGTCCATGTAGTCGACGTCCTCGACGGGCACGTCGGCGGGAGCGCCGAAGGAGCCGTCGAAGTCGCGGGTACGGGCGATCACGGTGTGCGGACGGACAAGCTTGCCCTCGGCATCGGTCGTGATGAACTCGTTGGTCTTGGGATCGAGCGGCGTGTTGGCCGGCGCGATGACGTGCTTCTCTTCCTCGTCAGCGGTCATCCAGTCGATCTGGTCGGTGGCAACGCCGTTCTCGACACGACGGAACGGGGCCTCGATGAAGCCATACTCGTTGACGCGGGCGTAGAGGGCGAGCGAGCCGATCAGGCCGATGTTGGGGCCTTCGGGGGTCTCGATCGGGCACATGCGGCTGTAGTGCGAGTTGTGGACGTCGCGGACGGCCGTCGGCACGTTGGTGCGGCGGCTGGAGCCGGACTTGTGGCCGGCAAGACCACCAGGGCCGAGTGCGGACAGACGGCGCTTGTGGGTCAGACCGGTCAGGGGGTTCGCCTGGTCCATGAACTGCGAGAGCTGCGAGGAACCGAAGAACTCCTTGATGGAGGCCACGATCGGGCGGATGTTGATGAGCGACTGCGGGGTGATCTCGTCGATGTCCTGGGAGCTCATGCGCTCACGGACGACGCGCTCCATACGGCTCATACCGATACGGAACTGGTTGGCGACGAGCTCGCCGACGGTACGGATGCGGCGGTTGCCGAAGTGGTCGATGTCGTCGACCTTGAAACCCTGCTCGCCGGCAGCGAGGGACAGGAGGTAGCGCAGCGTCGCGACGATATCCTCGTCGGTGAGCACCGTGACCTCTTCCTCGGTGGTGAGGTTGAGCTTCTTGTTGACCTTGTAACGACCGACGCGGGCCAGGTCGTAGCGCTGCGGGTTAAAGAGCAGACCCTCGAGCAGGCTGCGGGAAGCGTCCACGGTGGGAGGCTCGCCCGGGCGCAGACGACGGTAGATCTCGATGAGGGCGTCCTCGCGAGTGAGAGCGGTGTCGCGCTCCAGGGTACGCTTGATCACATCGGAGTTACCGAGCAGCTCGATGATGTCGTCGTTGGTGACGGCGATGCCAAGGGCGCGCAGGAACATCGTGGCGCTCTGCTTGCGCTTACGGTCGATGGAGACCATGAGCTGGTCGCGCTTGTCGACCTCAAACTCAAGCCAGGCACCGCGGGACGGGATGATCTGGGCCTTGTAGATCTGCTTGCCCGAATCCATCTCGGAGCTGTAGTACACGCCCGGGGAGCGGACGAGCTGCGAGACGACGATACGCTCGGTACCGTTGATGATGAAGGTGCCCTGATCGGTCATCATGGGGAAGTCGCCCATGAAGACGAGCTGCTCCTTGATCTCGCCGGTCTCCTTGTTGGTGAGACGGACGTCGGTCAGAAGCGGAGCCTGATAGGTCATATCCTTCTCGCGGCACTCCTCGACGGTGTGCGCGGGGTCGCCGAACTGATGCTCGCCGAAGGTAACCTCGAGAACATGGTTCTGGCTCTGGATGGGGCTGGATTCCTTGAACGCCTCACGAAGACCCTCGTCCTTAAAACGCTCAAAGGATTCCCTTTGAACAGAGATAAGGTTGGGGAGCTCCATGGCCTCCGGGATTTTCCCGAAGCTGACGCGCTTGCGCTCAGTGGCAGTGTATGCGTAGGTCACCAGGTTTTTCCTCCTTCACGGAAATGCTCGGTGGGTTGGCGAGGCATAGCTTCGCCAGTTATCGCAACCTAATAGTTTATCAGGTACCGACCGTTGGGCAAGAAAAGCCTTGACGCGATTGAGTTTTTGGAGTAGCAAAGTTTTTCGACAGAAAACACGCAGGTAGATGTATGTATATCGAACATCTGTTCATATATTTTCTGTGAACAGAGAGCCAGCAATCGCAGCTCTTATAAAAAACGGGCGCGAACCGAGGTCCACGCCCGTAAATGTCGGTGCCCGAAGGCTTACTTGCGCATCAATCCGCCGCGCTCGTCGATGGCGTCCCAGAAGGCATCGGCAAAGCGGGGGTCGTTTGCAGCCATGAGGGCGTTAGTGGCCATCCAACCAGAGGGAGTGCCAGTGTCGTAGCCCGACAGCGGGTCGATGACGACGGCGTACATGGCCTCGCGGTCGAGCGAACGGGCCATGGCGTCGGTGAGCTGGATCTCGCCGCCCTTACCGGCCTGCTGATCTGCCAGCAAGTCCATGACCAGCGGGCTCAGCAGGTAGCGACCGACGATGTACAGGTTGGACGGAGCCGCCTCGGGAGCGGGCTTCTCGACCAGACCGCCGATGCGCCAGACAGCGCCCGGCTCGGCATCGGCAACGCCCTCGGCGCCCTCGAGCGAACCGACGCGCTCGCCGGCGATAACGCCGTAGCGGCTGACTTCCTCGGGCGAGCAAGCGGCGACGGCGATAACCGAAGCGCCACCGTGCTCCTTGGAAACGGCGAGCATCTTGTCGCAGATATCGCGGTTAGGCACAACGTAGTCGCCCAGAAGAACCAGGAAGTTCTCCCCTGCCACGGCGTCGGCAGCAGAGCGAATAGCATGGCCGAGGCCCTTGGGCTCGTACTGATAACGGAAGTCGACCGGCATACCGCCAGCGTGGGCGACGGCATCGGCATAGGCGTTCTTGCCGCGCTCGCGCAGCAGGTTCTCGAGCGAGCGATCAGGCTGGAAGTAGTTCAGTAGCTCGGGCTTACCGGGAGAAGTAACGATGATGGCATCGTCGACCTCCTCGGGCTCGAGCGCCTCCTCGACGACGTACTGAATGACGGGCTTGTCGAGCACCGGCAGCATCTCTTTGGGCGTGCACTTGGTGCCAGGCAGAAAACGCGTGCCAAGACCGGCGGCGGGGATGATTGCCTTCATGTTATTCAAAGATCCTTTCGCAGGCGCAAAAGCGCCCCATGCGTGCGGCACACAGCCGCAGACCAAATTGCGATACTCAAGCATCTTACCGCTGGAACTATATGTCGCTACAAGGCAGAGACAATTCTTCAGCAGGTCAACGCAAATTATTGCTCGAATGGTGCAATTTTATTGCCCGACGGCAGGGCACCCGATACGACCCAAATCACAGAACATGGCAGTTTGAGCAACCGATGCCGAGGGACCGAAAAACAAAAAAGACGGGGCTCGCAATGCGAACCCCGTCTGCAAAGGAATCTGGCGAGAAAGCCTGATTACTTGAGGGTGACAGCAGCGCCAGCAGCCTCGAGCTTCTCCTTGGCAGCCTCGGCCTCCTCCTTCTTGGCACCCTCGAGAACAGCCTTGGGAGCGCCCTCGACGACCTCCTTGGCCTCCTTCAGGCCAAGGTTGGTGAGCTCACGGACGGCCTTGATGACCTGGATCTTGTTGTCGCCGAAGCCCTCGAGCACGACGTCAAACTCGGTCTTCTCCTCGGCCTCAGCAGCGCCAGCAGCGGGAGCGGCGACAACAGCAGCAGGAGCAGCGGCGGAAACGCCGAAGGTGTCCTCGATAGCCTTGACGAGCTCGGAAGCCTCGAGAAGGGTCATTTCCTTAAGAGCATCGATGATCTCATCGGTGGTAAGCTTAGCCATTTCTAAGTCCTTTCGGTTTCCGTGCGGATGCACGGAGATCAGTTAAAACACGGCGCGAATGCGCCAGGGGTGCGGCGTTGCCGCCGCGGGTGAAAACAGCGACTAGGCTGCCTTCTGCTCGGAGACCTGCTGGATCGAACGAGCGAGACCAGAGGAAACGCCGTTGACGCAGACAGCGATGTCGCGAGCGAAACCGGAGATGAGACCGGCGATCTGGCCGAGAAGCTGATCCTTGGTGGGCAGCTCGGCGATAGCCTTAACATCATCAGCGGAAACGGCCTTGCCGTCGGAGATACCGCCCTTGATCTCAAGGACGCCCTTGGACTTAGCAGAGAAGTCCTTAAGGGCCTTAGCGGCCTCGACCGGCTCGGACTCGTAGAACACATAAGCGACGGGGCCGGCGAGGATCTCGTCGAGCTCGGGCTGCTCCTGGTTCTTGAGAGCGATCTTGACCAGGTTGTTCTTGTAGACCTTCATCTCGGCGCCGCACTCGCGAAGCTGATGACGCAGCTCCTGAGCCTGCTTAACCGTCAGACCGTTGTAGTTGACGACAAACAGACCGGCGTTCTCGGCGATACGGGACTCGATCTCTGCAACCTTGTCGATTTTGTACTGCTGGGGCATAAATTACACCTCCTCGAATTCTTTCCGGGCACGGTCCGCCACAAGGACGTGACGGGGGCATGTCCAAAAAGAAAGCCCCCGCGCTGCATGAGCGACGGGGGCGAGAAGACATATCTACTCGACCACCTCGGCTGGCGGGATATCCCATTAAGCTCGCGGGCGATGCCCGTTTGCACCGGCTGTCTCTGGCAGCGGATTCGTGCGTGAACCGAAAGTATTATGGCGGGGACCCCGGCGTCGGTCAACGGAAATCCGGGCTGCACACAATTCCACCATTCCGGCCGCGCCGCCGAAGGCCAGGCGCAAGGTTTTCGCTCGGTCAAGTCCTGGCTCGCACGAAGAGCACATTAAGTGCTCTTCGGCTCGTGCGGAATCTACGAAAACCTTGCGCCTGGCCTTCGGCGGCGCGTGCCTGCGTTGACTTTGGGCAGCCCGGGTTTTCGTTGGCTGACGCCCCCACTCATAATGCTTGGGTCGGTGGGCTGATGTGTTGCGTCCCGTTGGGCTATAAGGTTGAAATGAAGGTGGACAGGCGATTTAGGCCTTCGTCCAGATCTTGGTCGGAGACGCAGTAGCTTAGGCGGATGTGACCTTCGGTTCCGAAGCAGTCGCCCGGGACTAGGGCTACGTTTGCCTCTTCGATGGCTTTGATGCAGAAGTCTTCGCTGGTTAGGCCGAACTTTTTGATGCTCGGGAAAGTGTAGAAGGCTCCTGCGGGCTCTACTGCGTCGAGGCCCATGGCGTTTAAGGCTTCGAGCACGCGTTTGCGGCGGGCTCGGTAGACTTTGAGCATGGGGGTTGGGTCGACGGTGAGGGCTCGGGCTGCGGCGTCCATCTCGAAGGAGACGGCGCTCGATACTAGGTATTGGTGAGCTTTTGCGATCTCGACGATGACGGGGGCTGCGGCTGCGAGCCAACCCAGACGCCAGCCGGTCATAGCCCAGGGCTTGGAGAAGCTCTCGATGACGACCGTTTGCTCACGCAGCTCCGGGTGGCGCTGGGCAAATCGCTCGTAGCCGTCCACGTAGACCAGGCGGTTGTACACGTCGTCGCAAATCACATAGATGCCCGTCTGCTCCGCTACGTGTGCCACGGCATCGAGCGATGCTGCGTCGAGGATGCAGCCCGTGGGATTGTTGGGCGAGCAGATGACGATAGCCTTGGTCGCCGGCGTCACGCAGGCGCGAAGCGCGTCCTCGTCAATCTGGAATTGCGCAGGCTCCGTATCCAAAAAGACTGCTTTGGCGTGGTTGGCCACGACGATGCTCTCGTACAGGCCAAAGGCCGGCGTGGGGATAATGACCTCGTCGCCGGGGTTGAGCATAGCCATGAATGTTGCCGACAGGGCCTCGGTCGCGCCGTCGGTCAGGATGACCTCGTCGGCAGAATACGTAAGGCCCGCATTCCCCATGTAGGCAGACAGCGCCTCGCGCAGGGCGGGGCGACCGTTGTTGTGCGGATAGTGCGTGTCGCCGCGATCCAGCGCGGCGGTCACCTCGGCGCTAATCACATCGGGCGTGGGAAAATCGGGCTCGCCAAGCGCGAGCGCAATGCATCCCGGGTGCTGGGCGGCGAGCGCGTTGATTCGGCGGACGCCAGAAGGCTTGAGCGTGGCAAGCGAGGTATTCATGGGCAGACGCATGGCGTTCCTTTCGTAAGGGTTGCACTAGGATAGCGCGGCGAAGCGTCACCAGACGGTGTAACCTAAACGGAAACCAACCGGAAAGGAGGCGGCATGGAGACGACCGCGCGCAGCGATAAGCCCAAAACACTGCAAACCATTGCGTATGTCAGTATTCCCGAGAGCGCCGATCTTGAGTTTTTGCTCTGGGACCTGCAGGATGCCATCGCCGCCTATGCACAGCTTTCCGGCACCGCACTCCCCCGCCCGGTCGACTTGAAGGCAAATGATGCTGGTGCAGTCGATGGCATGGTAATCGCTGTCGATGATGCATTTGATGATGAGGCGATGACCGCTGTCGAGCAGATACTCGATCGCCTTGGGAATGCAAAGACACGCGTCTATGTCATCGACCAGGCCGCGTCCGAAGACGCCGAACGGACACACGGAACCGTTGAGCGGCTGCGCCGGGCCTGTCGTCTTCGCGACCTGTCATGGTGCGGCGGCATGATCGTCTGTACCGGCAGCGGCATTGCGGTGCTTCGTCGCTCCCCGCGCATGGGACTCTTGCGGCGACCGTTTTCGGAAGCGATGGACAAGCTCGTAGGCGCTGTGCGCATGGGCTGCTCCGTCAAGCATGCACAGCGACTTGGCGGCGGCAATGCCGCCAACGTCGACGCCGACGGCATGGTTTGCGCCGAGCCAGCCGTGCCCGCGCCGATCTGGCGAGGCGTTCTAAAACGTCTGGGCGCCCACGCTCAAACAAAAATCTAAATTAAATAACAGCCCAGTCAACGGCTTCGTGCCAACGCTCAACAAGACGCTCCAGGCGCCAGGCGGCATTGGCGGGACTTGTCGAGGGCAGGACGACGGCAGGCAGCCCCGTCCGATCTTGCAAGTAGCGTTTGTAGAGTCGCCCTGCCGTACCGCCGTTACAGACAACGACCTCGATCGGCGCGGCATCGGTAATGCGCCCGATATGTGCCGGTACAACGTTGCGAATGCTCGCGTCACTCGAGCCCTTAATGTCACAACTCTCGATCACATCCCACAGGGCTACGCCGCCGTTCAGCAGCATGGATCGCTTGGCGGCAATGGAGACATCGAGCGTCGCGGGCTCACCGTTTGCCAAAGGATCACCCTCGTTGGGCGGCACAGGCACACCGAGACACGCCGCCGTGACCCGCCAAAAGCGGTTCTGCGGATTGCCATAGTAGAAGGCATTGGCACGCGAGAGCACCGAGGGAAACGACCCCAGCACCAAAACGCGCGAGCGCTGGTCGAACACAGGCTCAAACCCATGCTCAATATGTTGATAGTCCTCGTCAGACACGGCCATGGGCTAGGCTCTCAACAGATAGCGCACCTCGTAGGGTGCAAGCTCAAGGGTACCCGTCAGCTCGACCGTGGGCGCATCGTCGGCAAGCAGGTCGACAAAGGACCCGTTGAGCTCGCCGGCGCCAAAGGTGTAAGGCTCGCCCACGGCGTTCACCGCCACGAGCACCGTCGCGTCATCACAGGCGCGCTCGAACAGCAGCTGCTTGTTCTGGATCACCACGTTGCGATAGGCACCGTAGTTGAGAGCACAGGCCGCCGCGTCATCGGCCGAGCGAAGGTGCGCAAGCTGCGTGATGAACGCCGTCAGCTCGTTGGGCGCAGGCTCATCGAGCGCAGGTCGCAGCGCCCAGTCACCATCGGGGCCGCCCTTTTCGCCGGCAATCCCCCACTCGCTGCCATAGTAGACGCACGGAATGCCCGGCATGCCAAAGAGCATGCCATAGGCGGGACGCAGGCACGACTTGTCGGTGAGGATGCTTGCCAGGCGCGGCACGTCGTGGTTGTCGACAAACGACAGCAGGTGCTTGCCGCGGTAGATGCACCACGGATCGCCGCCAAACTGGCGATGCAGCGAATGCGCGATCTCGAACATATTGACCGAGTTAAAGCTGGAGTACAGGCCCTTGTAGCACTCGTAGTTGGTGCAGGAGTCGAGCATCTCGTCGTTGACGATCTGGTTGTAGTCACCGTGAAGCGTCTCGCCGATCAGCACAAAGTCGGGCTTGAGCTCACGGGTAAAGGCGTGCAGGCGACGCATAAAGTCGCGGTCGAGCATATAGGCAACGTCCAGGCGCAGACCGTCGACGCCAAAGACCTCGGCCCAGCGGCGCACGGACTCGAGCAGGTAATCGACCACGGCGGGGTTTTGCAGGTTGAGCTTCACGAGCTCAAAATGGCCTTCCCAGCCCTCGTACCAAAAGCCGTCGCCATAGCAGGAATCGCCGTCAAAGCTGATGTGGAACCAATCCTTGTACGGCGAGTCCCACTTACGCTCCTGCACATCGCGGAAGGCCCAAAAGCCACGGCCCACATGGTTGAAGACCGCATCGAGCACCACGCGGATGCCATGGGCGTGCAGCGTCTCGCATACGGCGGCAAAATCGGCATCCCCGCCCAGGCGGCGGTCGATATGGCGCAGGCTGCGCGTATCGTAGCCGTGGCTATCAGACTCGAGCGGCGGGTTAATCAGCACAGCGCCAATACCGAGTTTTTGCAGGTAGTCGGCCCATTGGGCGATCTTCATGATGGGCGCATCGGGGTTGGGCGCAGCGTTGGCAGCCTGGGCGAGCTCATCCTCGGCAACGGGCGCGGCGTTTTCGCGCGGAGCTCCGCAAAAGCCCAGCGGATAGATCTGATAGAACGTCGTCTCGTATGCCCACATAGCAACCTCCCGGCAATCCTTCAAGCAACGCCACCCATTGTATGCCGAATGTGACAAAGGGACTGTCCCTTTGTCACATTCGATTATGCCGCGCCACGAAAGCGGCCCATCTACTACGTTTGACCCGCATGGGTCGACCGCGCCCGCGTTTTTGTAAAACCGGCAAGCTTTCTACCTGCAGTTTTAATTTCGTACTTACCGGTGTGGTCGAGGGTAGACACTAAAAAGTAGTAGATAGGCCCATTTCGTGGCAAGCAGCTCAATTCAGGACATGGGGTAGTCAAAAAGCCCCATCCCAAATTAGCTACCCCCGTCCGTATTTCACCGCAACTGATGAGGGGATGTGGTTAGGCGGCGGGCTTGGCACGGCGTATGGCGGGGAACATCACCGTGATGGCGAGAATGACACCCACGACAGCGATTGCCCCGCCCGCAAAGCCAATCCAGGCGATACCGGGGCCCGACACCACGGCGCCACCGATCGCGGTGCCCGTGCCGATACCCAGATTAAACAGCCCCGAGAAGATTGACATGGCCACGGCCGACGAATCTGCCGGCGTGTACTTGATGAGCTCGGCCTGGAACGCCACGTTAAAGGCTGTGGAGCAGCAGCCCCATAGCGCGCAGACGGCAAGCACTGCTACGAGCGACGATGCGACCGGACCCATGAGCAGCAGAGCCACCGGCACGCCGGAGAGCGTGATAGCCAAGAACGGGAAGCGATGCCCATCGAACAGGCGGCCAAACAGCCAGCTTCCGAGCAGACCGGAGCAGCCAAACGCCGTCAGCGTCATGGTAATAGCGCTTGCGTCGACGTGCGCGACCTGCGCCAGGAAGGGCTCGATATAGCTGTAACCCGCGTAGTAGCCGGTCGCCATAAAGACCGTGACCGCGTAGAGCGCAATCAGGAACGGGTTCTTGAGCAGCTCGGGCAGCTGTTTGACGGTAAAGCGCTCGCCCGCCGGCATGACCGGGAACACCGCTGCCTGGTACACCACCGCGGCGGCAGAGAAGGCTCCAACCACGGCAAACGTCATGCGCCAGCCCACGGCCAGGCCGATGGCGCGACCGATCGGCAGGCCGAAGATCTGCGCGATGGACGAGCCCGTGGCGATCATGCTGATGGCGAGCGCCCCATGACGCGTATCGACCAGGCGCGAGGCTATGATCGAAGCGACCGACCAGAACACGGCGTGCGCGCAGGCGACCACCAGGCGTGCGCAGACCAAGATGGGATAGGTCGGCGCCACGGCGGACAGGAACTGACCCAGAGAAAACACGGCAAGCACGCCGAGCAGCATACGCTTGAACTCAAAGCGCGAGGCAAACACCATAAGCGGTAGCGACAGCAGCATGACGCCCCAGGCGTAGACCGAGATCATGATGCCTGCCTGGGCCTCGGTGAGCGAGAACGATGCGGCAATATCAGTCAGAAGGCCAATGGGCATGAACTCCGACGTGTTGAACACGAACGCACAGCAGGCGAGCCCGATAAGCGGGAGCCACTGCTTGAGCGAGATGCCATCTTGTCTTGCCTGAGTCATGTAGGAACCCTCTCCGATTGTCTTGAGCGATGGGCGATTATATAGCAACGGCCCCGCATCCGTCAGTACAGATGCGGGGCCGCAATCAACTCAATACACAGAGGTGGCGACGTCAATTAATAGCTAAGCCAACCCCAGCAATATGCCCGCCGAATGCACGACAAACGCCACGATCCAGGCGACCGTCACCTGAAACGCGAACACGGCAACGGCATAGCGCGCGCCCAGCTCACTCTTGACGGCGCCGATTGCCGCTACGCAGGGCGGGTACAGCAGCGTAAAGACCAGGAACACGTAAGCGGTAAACGGCGAAAACATGGTCGACAGTGCCGCGGGCGAGGTCGCGCCCAAAAGCACCGTGAGGGTCGAGATGACACTCTCCTTGGCGATAAGTCCGGTGACGAGCGCCGTGGATGCTCGCCAATCGCCAAACCCAAGCGGCGCCAGCGCCGGCGCGATGATGCTGCCGAGACCCGCAAGCAGGCTTTGCGACTGATCGGCGACCACATTAAAGCGAATGTCGAACGTCTGAAGGAACCAGATGACCACGGTAGCGGCAAAGATAATGGTAAAGGCCTTGGTAATAAAGTCCTTGGCCTTATCCCATGCCAGCATCACCGTCGTCTTGACGCTCGGCAGACGGTAATTGGGAAGCTCCATGATAAACGGCACCGGGTCGCCCTTAAATGCCGTGCGGTTGAGCACCAAAGCCGCGATGCAACCGATCGCAATGCCAATCAGATAGAGCGAGACCATGGCGGGAACCGTCGCCTGTGGGAAAAACGCCCCGCACAGCAGACCGTAGACCGGCAACTTGGCCGAGCAGCTCATGAACGGCGTGAGCATGACCGTCATCTTGCGGTCGTGCTCGGATGGGAGCGTACGGGTCGACATGATAGCCGGCACGGTGCAGCCAAAACCGACGAGCATGGGGACGAAGCTGCGGCCCGAAAGGCCAAAGCGACGCAGTACCTTATCCATGACAAAGGCCACGCGTGCCATGTATCCGGAGTCTTCCAGAATGGAAAGGAACAAAAAAAGCACGACGATAATCGGCAGGAAGGTCAGCACGCTGCCCACGCCCGTAAGCACGCCGTCGACAGCCAGCGAGCGCACTACGTCGTTGGTGCCGAACGCCTTGAGGCCCGCATCGGCCGAGGCGATGATGGCAGCGATGCCGTCCTCCATGAGTCCCTGCAACGCCGCGCCGATCACGCCAAACGTCAGCCAAAAGACGAGGCCCATGATCACCAGAAACGCCGGAATGGCTGTGTAGCGACCCGTCAGGATGCGGTCGATCTTGACGGAGCGCACGTGCTCGCGGCTCTCGTGCGGCTTGACGACGCAACGCCCGCACACGTCGCCGATAAAGCTAAAGCGCATATCGGCCAGCGCGGACAGGCGGTCGGTGCCGGCCTCGCCCTCCATCTGGGTAATGATGTGCTCGATAGCGTCGAGCTCATTGCGATCCAGGTGAAGCGCCTCGGTTACCAGCTCGTCGCCCTCAACCAGCTTGGTTGCCGCAAAACGCACCGGGATATGCGCCGTCGCGGCATGGTCCTCGATAAGGTTGGCGATGCCGTGAATGCAGCGATGCAGCGCGCCGCTGTCTGGACCATCGGGCGCGCAGAAGTCCAGGCGACCGGGGCGCTCGCGGAACCGCGCCACGTGCAAGGCATGATCCACCAACTCGCCGATGCCCTCGTTGCGGGCAGCGCTAATGGGAACAACAGGCACGCCCAACAGGCTCTCGAGCAGGTTGACGTCCACGGCGCCGCCGTTGGCCGTCACCTCGTCCATCATGTTGAGCGCGATGACCATGGGGCGGTCGAGCTCCATAAGCTGCAGCGTCAGGTACAGGTTGCGTTCGATATTAGTAGCGTCGATGATGTCGATGATGGCGTCGGGGTTTTCGTCCAGGATAAATTGGCGACTGACGATCTCTTCGCCCGTGTACGGAGACAGCGAATAGATGCCGGGCAGGTCGGTAACGCTTGCCTCGGGATGGTTACGGATGGTGCCGTCCTTGCGGTCGACCGTCACGCCGGGAAAGTTACCGACATGTTGGTTGGAGCCCGTAAGCTGGTTGAACAGCGTGGTCTTACCGCAGTTTTGGTTGCCGGCGAGGGCGAAATGCAGCGGCGCACCCTCGGGCACGGCCGTTTTTGCCGCACGGGGCGAATACGTCCCCTCGCCAAGTGCCGGGTGCTCCGTCGTGCCGATTGCGGCGTTAGTGCGCGGACCCGTGTCTGTGTCGTGAACACCCACGAGCTCGATGCGAGCAGCATCGTCCTTGCGCAGCGTCAACTCGTAGCCACGCAGGCGAATCTCGAGCGGGTCGCCCATAGGAGCGTACTTCATCATGGTGACTTCGGTGCCCGGCGTTAGGCCCATGTCCAAAATATGCTGTCGGAGTGCCTGATCGTCCGATGCCACCGATGCGACAACGGCGTCCTTTCCAATCTCGAGTGTATCGAGCTTCACGCGCTCATCCTTTCGTTAGACGCGGTTAACCGTTTACCGGGGCTAACCAACTCGTAACGACAAATGATAGCGCTCTGAACTATTATATAAAGTCAAATACCGATGTTTACCTGCGCAAACTTTATGCGGTGCGCCCCGAAAGCTCTTTGCGCATACCGCTCAGCGAGATCGAAATGGAACCCGACCGCGCGGTAGCAGTGAGTCGATCACCCTCAACCGACCCCGTGCATGTAAAGGGCGCCTTGCCCATCAAGACGTGGGAGATAGTACCCGAGAGCTCAAAGAAATCACACTCAGCGCGGGCACCCGAGAGAGCGATATTGAGACCCCTGACGTTTAGTACTGCCTTGAGCGCGCCGTTCACCCCATGTGAAAACGTCACCTCGCCGCGCTTGCTCCCCACCGGCGTCTGGGCCAAAACCACATACGTACCCTCAAGCATGGCTCCTCCTCTAAGCAGACTTTTTGAAACGGGCAAGTAGTCTACTTTTACATATGGCGTTCCAGGAAGCGGAAGGCCAGGCGGATCCAGGGACGGACGGAAACCTGCTTGTCCTCGTTGTCGACCGCGGTATTGGCGTTACCGAGCGAAAGGCCGTGGCCACCCTGGTCAAAGACGTGCATCTCGCATGCAACACCCTCCTCGGCCATGCGCTGCGCAAACGGGTAGACCTGCGCGACCGGCGCCGTCTTGTCGTCGGACACGCCCCACACAAAGGTCGGCGGCATCTGACGCGAAACATGCGTGGTGGGGCAGATGTCGGTCAGGTGCTCATCGGTCGCCTCACCGCCCGTCACCATCGACAGATAGTCGTTGAGCAAATCGCGCCCCGTCTTGCCACCCGTCTTGGGAACGCGCAGGTCGATGCGCGGGTCGCGCGTCTGCATGTCGCGCACATAGGCAAAGTCGAGCAGCGGATAGCCCAGCACCACGGCATCGGGACGAATGTCGTCCGGACGCGACCCGGCAAGCGCCGCGAAGGGGCCGGTCTTCCACTGCGTTGCCAGCGAGGCGCAAATCATGCCGCCAGCAGAAAAGCCCACGACGCACACGCGCTTGGGATCGACATGCCACTCGTCGGCATTCGCACGCACCGTGGCGACCATCTTGGCAAGATCTGCCTGGGGGTGCGGAAAGCTCACGTCACCCGTAGAACTTGTGACATAGTTGAGCACAAAGGCCTGGTAACCGTGATCCAAAAACGCAAACGCCACGGGATCCTGCTCATGCGGAGCGATATGCGTAAACGCACCTCCGCCGCAGATAATCACGGCAGGGCGGCGGCCATTCGGTTTATCGGGCAGCGGTTCGGCACCCAAATACGTAAACGTCGCCGGATATTCCTCGGTCGGCTCCTCGCCCCACAGCGCATGGTTCTCGACAATCATATGTGCTCCCTTCGCGCAAATTAAGCGCCATTGTTTTTCGCCTTCAAGCGTACCCCACTTGAACCCGTGACGCAGAAACGCGCCAGCAATAAGTTTCCCTTCAACTGATATATCACATAATCCCAGCTCAGAGGTATCGCTGAGCAGCGTAGAATAGGGGGTGTTGACCAAGCCGCGAAACAGATATAAAACGTTTCCGGCAAACCAAACGCGCGATATGCGCCTATTTAAGTTGGAGGCAACTATGGGTCTGCTCGATTCGCTTAAGTCCACCTTCACCTCGACCGGCGAGGCGTCCGTTCCGCCCGCAGCAAGCTTCGCCACCCGCGAAGGCGTCATCTATGCCCCCGTCAACGGCGTGCTCGTCAGCCTGGACGAGGTTCCCGACGAGACGATCGCCTCGGGCATGCTTGGCCAGGGCTATGGCATCGAGCCCATTACCGGCACCATCTATGCGCCCGCCAACGGCCGCATCGGCGCCACCACTGTCACCAACCACTCCATCGGCATGATTACCGAGGACGGTCTGCGCGTATTCATCCATGTTGGCCTGGGCACCGTGGAAATGAACGGCAAGGGTTTTGCCCGCTTTGTCGAGATGGGCGATGTGGTCAAGGCCGGCCAGCCGCTCATCAGCTTCGATCGCGAGGCCATCAAGGCCGCCGGCCACGAGGACATCGTGACCGTCATCGTCTCCGAGCTCGATCGTCTTAAGAGCATCGACCATGTCGGCGAGTCTGGAACGCTTATCGGCGGCAACCCGCTCGTCAAGCTTGGCGACCCGCTGCTGGTTGCCAAGACCAAGTAGCCAGGCCCCGCGCCACACAGCCAAAAGGCACCTCGTCAAGCGCCCGCGACCATTTGGCCGCGGGCGCTTTTCGTTTGAAAAACCATCCCGCCAATGCCTTATCTGTATAGCCCAAATGAGCCGAGCTGCTAGAATATCGAACTGTATGGATAACTATCATTCAACCGTTATGGGAGGATACGTGAACCGCACCAAAATCGCGCAGCTCTATGCCGATGCCGAGTCGCTCGGCGGCCAGACCGTCACCGTCGCCGGCTGGGTCAAGTCCATCCGCGACATGAAGAACTTTGGCTTTGTTACGCTCAACGACGGCAGCTGCTTCCGCGACCTGCAGGTCGTCATGAACCGCGAGGCACTCGACAACTACGACGAGATCGCCCATCAAAACGTCTCGGCCGCACTCATTTGCACCGGCACCGTCAAGCTGACCCCCGATGCGCCCCAGCCTTTCGAGCTTTCTGCCACCTCCATTGAGGTCGAGGGCGTCAGCGCCCCGGATTACCCGCTGCAGAAGAAGCGCGCAACCGTCGAGTTCCTGCGCACCCAGCAGCACCTGCGCCCGCGCACCAACCTGTTCCGCGCCGTGTTCCGCATCCGTTCTGTCGCGGCTGCCGCCATCCACCGCTTCTTCCAGGAGCAGGGCTTTGTCTACGTCAACACCCCCATCATCACCACGAGTGACTGCGAGGGCGCCGGCGAAATGTTCCGCGTAACCACGCTCGACCCCAAAAATCCGCCCCTCACCGAGTCCGGCGAGGTCGACTGGAGCCAGGACTTCTTTGGCAAGCACGCGAGCCTTACTGTATCCGGCCAGCTCAATGCCGAGAACTTTGCCATGGCCTTTGGCGACGTGTACACCTTTGGCCCCACCTTCCGCGCCGAAAACTCCAACACCACGCGCCACGCCGCCGAGTTTTGGATGATCGAGCCCGAGATGGCCTTTGCCGACCTTAACGACTACATGGATAACGCCGAGGCCATGCTCAAGTACGTCCTTAAGGACGTTATGGCCACCTGCCCCGACGAGCTCAACATGCTCAACAAGTTTGTGGACAAGGGCCTGATCGAGCGTTTGGACCACGTGGCAAACTCCGACTTTGCCCGCGTTACCTACACCGAGGCCGTCGAGATCCTGGAGCAGGCAGTCGCTGCTGGCCACCAGTTTGATTACCCCGTCAGCTGGGGCATCGACCTGCAGACCGAGCACGAGCGCTTCCTGACCGAGGAGCACTTTAAGCGACCGACCTTCGTAACCGACTACCCGGCCGAGATCAAGGCGTTCTACATGCGCATGAACGAGGACGGCAAGACCGTCGCCGCCGCCGACTGCCTGGTTCCCGGTATCGGCGAGATTATCGGCGGCTCCCAGCGCGAGGAGCGCCTGGATCTGCTCGAGGCCCGCATCAAGGACCTGGGCATGAATCCCGAGCAGTACAAGTACTACCTTGACCTGCGCCGCTACGGTTCCTGCAAGCACGCCGGCTACGGCTTGGGCTTCGAGCGCTTGGTCATGTATCTGACCGGCGTGGGCAACATCCGCGACGTCCTGCCGCACCCGCGCACCGTGGGCAACGCCGACTTCTAATCGCCACAGCGCCACCAAACGCGTTCCAGCGCATCACGCCAGCGCCTCTCGGCAAGCCGAGGGGTGCTTTTTTCAACAGTATCCGTCAAGCTTTTGGCAAGATTTTGATCAGTTGAGCAGGGCTGTTGAAAACTCGACCCGCCGCTTGCCGACGACTACCGACCGCCCGGAGTGTCCTGCACCCCTGGGAAAGCCCCGCGCCCTAGGCTCCATACCGTCGCCACCCAAAACGGAAAGGACGTGGACGCCATGACCGAAACCACTGTTGAAACTTACGAGACCACGACGAGGGGCGCCGCCTCGATGGCAGCCTATCGCGCCGTTCGCATCCTGCAACTATTAAGCGAAAACACCGGCGAGGACAAGGCCATGCTTTCCGATGAGTTGATCCGACGTCTCGCCCATCCCGACGACCCCGCCCGCATGCCCATCTCGGCGGCGCGGCGCAGCATCTACACCGCCATCTCCGCACTTCGCCATGCCGGATACGAAATTGAATACAAGCGCGGCGTGGGGTATCGGCTCTTGACCCGTCCGCTCACCGACGAAGAGATCATCCGGCTCCACGGCATGGTCATGCGCAACCGCTCTACGCCCATCGCCATTCGAAAAAGCATGGCGCAGCACCTGGTCGCCATGGCGAGTGCCGACGTTCGCGGCTACCTCGATGCACCCGAGCCTGCTCCAAGCGCAGGCGACAAATCCACCAAGGCCACACGCACGCCCGTCAAGCGCATCGATGCCTGCGAGCTCATCGAGCAGGCCATCGACCACGGAACCACGGTGAGTTTTGATATTTCGAGTGTCACGGCACGCGGAGAGGTCGAAGTAGCGCGGATGACACTCCGGCCCTTTGCCATCAAGCAACGAGACGGCATCTCGTATTTGCTGGGAACGGTCTATGACGCGCGAGGCGCCGACGACACGCTGCGTACCGTTGAGATCGGCCGCATGAGAAACGTCACCACACGTCTCCTTGACGGCAAGAAGCTCTTCGCCGTCCTGGACGAGGACGATGCCTCCTCCGCCGCATAAGACCCTCCGCCGCCCATTCGACTACCCGTACCGCCCATCCGATTCTGTATTAAAAAACCCGCCAGGCTGTTGTAAAAATGGACATCAGCGCTACTATAGTTCCACTTGCACTTTGTCCCAGTGCAGTGTTTCCAGCCATTTTTATACTGGGGGTAATGATATGAAGGACATCACCATCAGCCGCAGGAGCCTTCTGGTCTCCGCCGGTCTGCTCGCGCTCGCCCCGCTCGCCGGATGCGGCGGCAACTCTGGTTCCGGCTCTGCTGCCGCCGGTTCCGACTACACCATCGGCGTTCTGCAACTCACCGAGCACTCCGCACTCGATGCCGCCAACGACGGCTTTGTCAAGGCCATCAAGGAGAGCGGCCTTAAGGTCAAGATCGACCAGAAGAACGCCCAGAACGACCAGTCCACGTGTAAGTCCATTGCCGACAAGTTTGTGGGCGACAACGTCAACCTGATTTATGCCATCGCCACGCCCGCCGCGCAGGCTGCCGCCGGCGCCACGGCCGATATCCCCATCGTGGGCTGTGCCATCACCGACTACGCCGCCTCCGGCCTGGTCCAGGACAACGACAAGCCCGGCACCAACGTCACGGGCGCTTCCGACCTCACCCCAGTCGCCGAGCAGCTCGAGATGATGCAGAAGGTCCTGCCCGACGTTAAAAAGGTCGGCCTGCTCTACTGCACCGCCGAGTCCAACTCCGACGTCCAGATCAAAGCCGCCAAGAAGGAGCTCAACAAGCTGGGCCTCGAGTACACCGATTTCACCGTCTCGAGCTCCAACGAGATTCAGTCCGTCGTCGAGTCTGCCGTGGGCAAGGTCGACGCGCTGTACTCCCCCACTGACAACACCATCGCCGCGGGCGCTTCGCAGGTCGGCCAGATCTGCAAGGAGAATAAGCTCCCCTTCGTGACCGGCGAGGAGGGTATGTGCATGGCCGGCGGCCTGTTCACCCTCTCCATCAACTATAAGGACCTGGGCTACGCCGCGGGCGAGATGGCCGTTAAGATCCTGAAGGGCGAGGCCAAGCCCAAGGATATGCCGATCAAGCACCTCTCGAGCAAGGACCTGGTCGTTGTCAAGAACGACGAGATGGCCGAGGCTCTGGGTATCGACCTTTCCGCTCTGGACGAGTAGCACCATGCGCCGTAACGCATCTAGAGTTCGTTCTCGCACCATAGCTGCGTTATTCAATATCTGAGTCATTGGGGCGAACGCTAAAGACCGGCGTTCGCCCTGCTTGTTTCGGATGAGACAAAACATCCGTCCGCAGCTCTTTTATGCATTGGTACCGCTATTATGGAAAATCACGTGTCCACCCTATCCTAGGAGGTATGAAGCATGCTCATTGCATTGCAGGGCGCCGTTTCGCAGGGCGTCCTCTGGGGCATTATGGTGCTTGGCGTGTTTATCACGTTCCGCCTGCTCGACATCCCCGATATGACCTGCGACGGCAGCTTTGCCCTCGGCGGCTGTGTCTGCGCCGTACTTATCGTCAACAATAACGTCGACCCCTTGCTCGCCGTGCTGGCCGGCATGTGCGCCGGCGCCATCGCGGGCGCCGTCACGGGCATCTTGACCACCGTCTTTGAGATTCCTGCGATCCTCGCCGGAATCCTGACGCAGATCAGCCTGTGGTCCATCAACCTGCGCATCATGGGCAAGTCCAATACGCCCATTCTTGCCAAGGGCACTATCTTCTCATCCGTCAGCAACATGACGGGCCTGCCGCAGTCCACCGTTGCCATTATCCTAGGCATTGTGCTGGCCGTGGCCATCGTCGCCATCCTGTATTGGTTCTTTGGCACCGAGATCGGCTCGGCGCTGCGCGCCACCGGCAACAACGAGTATATGATCCGCGCCCTGGGCGTTAACACCAACACCACCAAAATGATCGCCCTCGTGCTCTCCAACGCCCTCATTGGCCTTTCGGGTGCGCTCATCTGCCAGAGCCAGAAGTATGCCGACATTGGCATGGGCACCGGCGCCATCGTTATCGGTCTTGCCGCCATCGTCATCGGCGAGGTGCTCGGTCGCCTGCTGCCCGGCGGCCTCACACAGTTTAGCGTCCGTCTTGCCTCCGCCGTCTTTGGCTCCGTGGTGTACTTCCTTATCCGCGCCATCGTGCTGCAGCTGGGCATGGACGCCAACGACATGAAGCTGCTCTCCGCCGTGATCGTTGCCGTGGCCCTGTGCGTGCCCGTGGTTTGGGAGCGCTATAAGCTCCGCAGCTCCTACATGAAGGGAGATGAGGCAGATGCTTAAGCTCTCGCACGTCAAGAAGACCTTTAACAAGGGCACCGTCACCGAGAAGCGCGCGCTCACCGGCGTCGACCTCACCCTCAACGATGGCGACTTTGTAACCGTGATTGGCGGCAACGGCGCCGGCAAGTCCACGCTGCTCAATATGATCGCCGGCGTGTATCCGCTTGATTCGGGTGTTATTGAGCTCGACGGCACCGACATCTCGCGTCTGAGCGAGTCGCAGCGCGCCAAGTACCTGGGCCGTGTGTTCCAGGACCCCATGCGCGGCACCGCAGCCGACATGCAAATTGCCGAAAACCTGGCCCTCGCCAAGCGCCGCGGCCAGCGTCGCTGTCTTTCGTGGGGCGTCACCAAGGCCGAGAAGGACGAGTACGTTGAGCTGCTCAAGCGCCTGGACCTCGGTCTGGACACGCGCCTCAACGCCAAGGTCGGCCTGCTCTCGGGCGGCCAGCGCCAGGCACTCACCCTGCTGATGGCCACGCTCACCAAGCCGCGCCTGCTGCTGCTCGACGAGCACACGGCGGCCCTCGACCCCAAGACGGCCTCTAAGGTGCTCAACCTGACCGAGGAGATTGTCGACGAAAACCATCTGACCACGCTCATGGTTACGCACAACATGAATGACGCTATCCGTCTGGGCAACCGTCTGATCATGATGCACGAGGGCCATGTGATCTACGACGTGGCCGGCGACGAGAAGAAGTCGCTCACCGTAGCCGACCTGCTGCAGAAGTTCGAGGAGGTCTCGGGCGGCGAGCTCGCCAACGACCGCATGCTGCTGAGCTAAACCTACCAAAAAGGGACAGGTTTATTTTGGCAGGTTTTATCTGCGCAAACGTCAAAACCGCCGCAAAGGGACAGACGCCCTTGCGGCGGTTTTCGCATATTATGTCGATAATCCGATATTCAACCAGACTTTCTGGCTAAGGACTAAGGAAACTGCCATGAAAAGACTCCCCCGCCTTGCGTTAGCCGCCGCGTTGTTTGCCGGCTCGCTCGCAGGCATCCCAAGCCTCGCTTTCGCGGGGAACCTGCCCGCCGCTATTGACGGCTCCGTGGCCGTCATGCACACCAACGATATCCACGGCAGCTACAAGTACAGCTACAACGCAAGCAAGGGCACCGGCACTGTGGGCTTTGACGGACTGGCGGTTCTCTATAGCGCCCAAAGCAGCGCCCC
Organism: uncultured Collinsella sp.; assembly: GCA_902469435.1. Lineage (GTDB taxonomy): Bacteria > Actinomycetota > Coriobacteriia > Coriobacteriales > Coriobacteriaceae > Collinsella. Next base: position 46,648 of record CABRCR010000020.1, read on the forward strand.
CGATCTTTTGCTCGATGCGGGCGATACCTTCCACGGGCAGTCCTTTGCCACCATGAGCGAGGGCAAGAGCATCGCCGAGCTCATGGACACCTTCTATGCAGACGGCTACGACGCGACCACGCCGGGCAACCACGACTGGAGCTACGGCGCGGACAAGCTCCGCACCATGACCGGCTACAGCCCCACCGGCACGCCCTTCGCCATGCTCTGCGCGAACGCAAAGTCTACGAGCGGCGTATGGAGCTCGAGTATCACCAAGACGCTCGATCGCACCTGGGAGGATAGCGAAGATCACTCCACATTCGACTACAAAATCAAGGTCGGCGTCGTGGGTGCCATGGATGAGTCGCTGGAATCCTCGCTGCGCGCGGACCTGGTCGCGGGTACGTCGTTCTCGAGTGCCGCGAACGCCATCAATGCCGAGGCCAAGCGACTGCGCGAGACAGAGGGCTGCAACGTTGTCGTCTGTATCGCGCACACGCTCAACGCCAAGACCTTTGCTGCAAAGCTCGTTGGGGTCGATGCACTGGTCGCGGGCCACGAGCACATCAACTTAGACGAAAACGTGACGGGGGCTGACGGCAAGTCGGTCCGCGTCGTCGAGGCGGGCAGCGCCTTTGCCGAGGTGGGGCTGCTTTCCATTCCGTACAAGTACGACACGAATGGCACCGAGACGACCGACGATGACACGGTCACGGTCCCTGCAGACGGCAGTGACGAGAAGCTCTACACCGCCAAGAACGTCAACGACCTTTTGGCAGACCCCGACAAGGGCTCCGACTACCAAAGCCGCCTTGAAGCCGTCCGCAACAAGATCAAGCCGCTCGACGAGGCCTTTGAAAACGAATCGAACAAGGTGCTCGGCACATCCACCACCAACTATTTCTACGGCGAGGACGCCGCAGGCACGCATGGTTGGGAAATGGTGCGCACCACCGATTTCCGCCCCAGCAAGGAGGGCGACACCACCAAGGCCCAGACCATCGGCCATGTGATCTGCGGCTCCTATCTTGACCTGACGGGCGCAGACCTCGCTATCGAAAACGCGGGTGGCATCCGCGGCGGCATCGCTGCAGGCGATGTGACCGCAGGCAACGTCATCGCTATCTCGCCCTACGGCAACACCGTGGAGACCTGGACCATGACCGGTGCGGACTTCCTCGCAGCGCTCGAGCGCTCGATGCAGATCAGCGACGAGTGCAATCACAGTTATGAGCTTCAGCAAGCCTACGTGGCAGCCGGCCATACCGAGCAGGAAGCGCAAGACAAGTACAAGTGGCGCGATGACTCCGGCAGCGTTCTCTCCTTTGGCGGCATCAACGTGACGATTGATTGGACGCAGCCCGAAGGCAAGCGCATTGTGAGTGCCACACTCGCCAAGGACGGCAGCACGCTCGATCCCACCAAGACCTATACCGTCGCCACCAACAACTACATCATTACCAACACGACCGACTTCCCCACCTTCGCACACGCCGCCAAGCGCACCGAGTGGGGCACGTGTGAGGCGGCGCTGAGGGCGCTGATTGGGCAAAACGGCTGGGAGAGCAAGATGGCCGGACTCGCCGGCACCATCAGCTTCGGCTCCGCAGCCGTGGACCCCACGCCCACACCGGCCCCGACGCCTAAGCCCTCGCCTAAGACGGACACGACGACCACGAAGGTCATCACCAAGAAGACGACCGGCAAGCTCGCCGCAACGGGAGACCGCACGCTGGCAGTAGTTGGCACGTGCCTTATCGGCGGCATCATCGTCATCATTCTCGGCATTATCTGGAAGCGTCGACGCTAAGCTACACCGCCGGGCCTTGCAGCCCCGCCGCGTAAACCTTATATCGAGCACAGAAGCCCGTCCGAATTTGAACTGCCTCCCATTTCTTGGACATGAGAAATGGGAGGCTTTCTTTATGCGCGTTGATTTGAGAGTGAAGCATGATATCGAGGCCAGGAAGGCGGCCATAGGGCTCTTCGAGCTCGGGCACGGGTATAAATCTGCCGCGGGTTGATTTCCGATCTCAGCCGAACACATTGAGCGGATAGGCCATTCCCGCAGTTAGCCGAACGCCCCCGCGGCCCCTCCTGGGGTCCGGGGGCGCCGTTTTCCCAGTTGAAGGAACGGTGGAGATGTGTTTCGATGGGTCCGGTGGCCATGCTCCGCCCGCCGCCCGGCACCTCTTCCCAGACTCAGCCGGACGGTCGGTCCGTCTATTCCGTTTTTCCTCTAGGCTAGGCCAGCGGGGCATCGCCCCTCTCGGCGCGCGCCCTCTCGATGAGCCCCGGCGTCAGGTCGAGATCGACGAGCGCCACGTCCTCCACGCCGTAGGCGTCCAGCAGCGCCGCCGCGTCCTCCCCGAGCATCGCCCTGAAGGCGCGGGCGGGCGTCGAGAAGCCGAGCGCGCCGCGGGGCTCGGAGTTCACGTGCGACATGGCCAGCGCCAGGTCCGCCGGGGCGAGCCGGTCGAACCTGAGTCCGGAGCCCTTGGGCAGCAGCTTCCTTATCTCGACGTGGTTTCGCTCGCAGGCGCCCTTCTGGTCGCTGCGCCTCGGGTCGCAGTAGAACAGCCTCGTCTCGCCCGGCCCCTCGCCGATGAGCGCCGCGATGGCGCCCTCGTCGGAGAACTCGGCGCCGTTGTCGGTGAGCACGGCGCGGAACACGCGGCGCGCCCCGCCGGCGCCCAGCACCGAGCGCACGCCCCCGAGCGCCGCCGCCACGCTCTCGGCGTCCTTCGCCGCGAGCGGCAGCGCGAGCTGCAGCCTGCTGGGGCGGTGCAGCAGCGTGAGCAGGCAGGCGCTGTCCTCCCGCGAGCCCTCGACGGTGTCCATCTCCCAGGCGGCGGCGCACGCGTCCTCGCCGAGGGCGAGGAACGCGGCGTGCGACCTGCGGGGCGAGTGCGGCGTCGCCCTCTTCGGGGCCCGGTGCGACCTGGGCCTGTAGCCGACCTTGCGCCTGAGCTCCATGTCGGTCATGCCGTCGTAGCCCGCCGCGACCCAGCGGTAGATCGTCGAGGGCGACAGGTCCACGGGCCCGCCGTTGCGGGCGGACAGCTGCTCGGGCGACAGCCCCCGGCCCAGGCCGTCGCGGATGAGGGCGAGCGCCGCGGCCGCGGCGGGCTCGTCGGCGTCTATCCCGCGCCTGGACGAGACGAGGACCGAGTCGGCGCACAGCTGCGCGGCCCGGGCCTCGTAGAAGACGTGGGGGCGGCGCTTGCAGCCGATCGCGCGGTACCGCCCGCAGCCGTTGCAGCATCGCGGCCACGCCGCCAGGCGCGGGCAGGCCGCCGACAGGTCGGCGGAGGCGTCCACGCGCTCGCCGCGCCTGGCCTTCGGCGCCGTCACGAA
>CABRCR010000021.1:0-29413 GCA_902469435.1 uncultured Collinsella sp.
CTCGAGCTGCATGAGCTCGTCCCAGGTGCCGCCGACGCCCATCAGGAACACGGCGTCGTAGCCCTCGTCGGCGACCTTGTCGGCGAGCGCGGTCATCTTTTTGCCGGTCTCATAGAGCGCCTTGCCGTCCTCGAGGTAGCCCTCCTGGTCGAAATGCATGATCTCGATCTTCTCGGTTTCCTTCATTTGTCTCTCCTTTCTGGGGTTGTCTCCACATCCCCCATGCCAACGGGCATCAAAACCCGCTTACATTCCGTAACACTCGGCCGCTTTGGCCTTAAGCGCATTGACTGACTCTTCGTAGCCCTCTGCCTTGACCTCCATCTGTTTGGAGACGGCATCGAGATACGGGTGCACGTCCCATGACTTCAGACGCTCGGCGATTATGGCCGCAATCGTCTGGAAGAACACAAGATTGGGAATTGCGCTGAGCAGCGGAGCCACCTCAGGCACCGCAACCTCGTGAGCCCTACCCCCGGGATGGGCCGTGAGCAGCACTGTTTTTGTCGTAACGTTCGATAGCGCATCGGCGATATCCGCAAGACGCTCCGACCCCTGCGGATCGTCGACGATAAACACCAGGTAGCCTGGGGTTATCTGCATCTCGGGACCGTGGACGAACTCCTCGCCCTCGTGATGCATGGCAGGAATCTTGATGGTCTCGCTCAGCTTGAGGGCTGCCTCTTCGGCAACGCCATAGTTGGGGCCGTTGCCGACGACCATGGCGGGCATGTGCTCAGAAAGCTCGAGCATGTGGTCTTGGACATATGCCTCGGCGATCTTGCACATCACGGCATTGGCCTGGATAGCCTCGCGCAAGTCGTCGAGACGCTGGGCAACGCCCTTGGCGTCAATCGTTCCGCGCGCCTGACCACAGTAAATACCAAAGAGCACCAGGTACTCAACGAGAACCTCGACGCCCAGAGTCACAAAGTCCACCGACTCGACACCCACACCGTAGTCAAGAACGATGTCAGCGTGTTCCTTGATGGGTGCCTCGACGTTTGCCGTGAGCGCAACTGCAGCCATATCGTGCGCGCGCATGTAATCAAGAGCCGCGATCGTATTGGTCGAATAGCCGCTCTGCGAAACGGCAATGTTGAGCGCATGCTGCGGATAGGTGTGTTCAAAATCGACGAAGGCCTCGGGCGTCACAACGGACACCTGCATTTGCAGGGCATCTTGCAGGTAATCGCGGGCGCAATCGGCGGCATGGCGCGACGAACCCGAAGCAACGATGCGCAGCGCGTCAAAAGAACCGGACTGGAAAATATCAACGAGCTGCGCTACCAGCTCAGACGAACGCTCGAGGCTCTCTCCCATACGCACATGGGCAAGCTGAACGTAATCGAGCATCTTCATCGTCTCACCTCGTAACAAATCATTAGTATTTGATACCAATCACAGTTACAGGTTATGGCTTTTTGATACCTCTTTGTCGATTAATTTATCCCCATCGGCGAACGGTCGATTTTGAGCCTTGTAAGGTTGTATATGCAGTTTGCTCAACGAATCAAAATTCCGTCAGCTTTTCAGCCCGTTATGCTAAAAACCAGCTAGTACGTATAGGTATATCCACCCGCATCACCGCGGTTAAACGACTTGACGTACTCGATTGCCTGGCCGCTCGCATCGAAGCTCACGCACTCAAGCGTCAAGGCAAGATCGCCCTGCTCCAGTCCAAGCAGGCCGGCATCTCGCGCGCCCAGCGCTTCGATATCGAGCTTTTCCTGTGCCATGACCGGCTTTCGGCCCAACATCTCATAGGTCTCGTACAAACTGAAGACCGACACGTCAATATCTTCGATTGTGGGAAACAGCAGGCACGGGATGAACGCCATCTCAATCGATACGGGATCGCCGTTGACGCAGTTCAAACGCCGAATCGAATACAGTAAATCGTCCTCGGCAATGCCAAACAGGTTGGCATAATATGGACCCGCATAACGCTTGGAACGCGCGAGGATGCGGACGGACGGCTCGCCGCCCGAAGCACGAACTGATTCGCGAAAGCCTCCCGTTCGCTCGTAGGCAACGGGCACTTTCTGTGCCACAAACGCGCCCTTTCCGCGGACGCGTCGAATCTGCCCACGCCGAACCAGCTCATCGACAGCGCTTCGGATGGTCAAGCGCGTCGTACCAAATTCCTCGGCGAGGTCTTTTTCGGACGGAATCATGGAACCCGTGGGATATATACCGCGCTCGATACGCTCCTCGATGCGGCGTCGAATGCGCATATAAACCGGGGTGGCATCTACTGTTTCAGCCATTGTTCACCTGCCACGCTCCTCATGCCGTTCTTCTCGCCGTTATCGGCAAAGCGGAACTTTGTGGGCAAAATCACCGATTTGCAATGCTCCACAAAACGCATGTCCTTATCAAATTCTATCGTGCTCTCATAGAACACCGGCGTTCCCTCTTCTTGTTGGAGCAGCTCGGCCTCTTCGGCGTTCAAACGCGAGATGGAGATATGCTCACGTCCATGCTCAACACGCACGCCACCTTCTTTGAGCAAGACATCGTAAAGGCTCTCGCACTCAAAATCGTGCTCGGGAAGCGATGGGCACAGGGACAGATTAACGTGAGCCGTCTCGATTGACGCCGGCTCGCCCTCAATAAGTCGAACGCGCTGCATGCGGAGCAAAGGAGCGCCTATAGCCACCCCAAGCTTGTCGGCAAGCGTCTTATCCGCCTCGATGGTCTCGGTGGAAACCAGACGAGAAGAGGGATGCAGGCCGGCAGTCCGCACGGCATCGGAAAAGTTATACGTTTCCTGGAAGATGTTCAGCGGCTTAGGAGGACACACATACGTACCCGATCCGCGACGGCTCTCGAGCGTTCCACACGAGATGAGCCGCGTGATACCGGCACGCAACGCCGTACGCGAAACGCCGATCTCTTCGCACAGCACGCGCTCGGCCGGCAGGCGATCGCCGCCGGCAAGCTGATGGTGCTGGATATACCATAGAATTCCCTCAACAGCACGATCTTTAGGGGGAATTGCATAAGATTCGCCTGCCATTGCACAGACTCCTCATTCAGAAACGTATGCCGCCAAAATTAGACCAGCCCTCCCATGGCATCAAATTCGGCCTTGATCTTCTCGGCGACATTCCGATACGACTTATATAGGCTTGAATCGCGTTTGACTTCGTCGGTCATAACGGGAATCTCTAATTTGGAAACCTCGTCTTTTCCCGTCTGAACCGCCACAACAACGCCCATACCAAGACACATATTACGCTTGGCAGCGTTCATTTTTGCCGCCTTAGCGGGATTTGCCAGAATACGCTGGGCAAATTCCTGTTTAGAGACCGTTTCATTGGCCTCCGGATCGCCCGCCTCGGCCACTTCGCACTGCAACACGTCCGCATAGTCAAAAATCTTCGGCTCGCCGCCGCGCTGATGCACGGCCCACTTGCGGCGCGTGGCATCCTGATAGATAGCCGGCAAAAATGTAAACCGCGGCGGGTCCAAAATCGTATCCGTGATGGTAAACACATTGGGATCAAAGGCATCCTGCGGGTTTTTCTTCTTGAACAGCCCCATATCAGCCTCCCGTACTAGCATTAAACAACTCAAGCTGAATATAGCACCAATTTCAAGCCGCCGCTTTACCGTATCGGTGCGCGGCGTCTATGGCTCGCCCAGCGGAAAAGTTCACGGACGAGGGCCGGGGAGCCTGCTTTGTTTTGAGAAGTGGGCTCCGCGAACTTCTCAAAACAAAGTATGCCTCCCCGGCCCCGGCAATGTAATTTTGGCTGACCATAGTTAGATGCCCGGTTTCCAAGGCAGCAACAGCCAAGTCCCCATTACATAAAAAAATATCAGCGCCGCAGATCGAAACGGTCGAGAGGGCCGCCTCCGGGCGGGTGCCTTCCTCTGAGAAGTTCGCGAAGCCCACTTCTCAGAGGAAGGCACCCGCCCGGAGGCGGCCCCAGCGCGAGACCGTCCCGGATGCTACTCGTTGTCGCCTGCGGTCATTTGGGTTGCGGAGAGTGCGCCGTCGGCTGCCGTTGCGGCAGCGGCGTCGGGCCAGACCCAGTCGGTAAAGGCCGGGTGATCGAAGCCCTCGTCGCACGCGAACTCAAATGCCTCGGTGCGGAAAGCCTCCCACTCATCAATCTGCTCGGCAAACTTATCGGCGTCGACCATACGCAGCACGTCGGCGGCCAGGGCCCAGCGGTCCATGTTGTTCAGGCGCAGCATGTCGAACGGCGTGGTCGTGGAGCCCTTCTCCTCGTAGCCGTGGACGCGGAAGGCGTCGTGGCCGGGGCGGTTCCAGATCAGGCGGCGAATCGTGCCGGCATAGGCGTGGAAGGCAAAGAGCACGGGCTTCTCACCGCAGCCGAACAGCTCAGCCCAGCGCTCATCGCTGATGGCCTGGTCGTTCTCGCAGACGTTCTGAATCTTGAGCAGATCGACCACGTTAACGAACCACACCTTAATGCCTAGCTCGCGCAGCATATCGGTTGCGGCCAGAGCCTCGAGCGTCGGCACGTCACCGCAGGTCGCAACCACGACGTCGGCCTCGGCGAGTGAACCAGCGGTCGATGCCCACTTCCAAGTCGCGACGCCCTCGGCGAGCTCGGCCTTTGCCTCGTCGACCGTCTGGAAGGTCGGGGCGGGCTGCTTGCCGCAGAAAATGGCGTTGACGCAGTCGATGGACTGATAGACGCGCTCGGCCACAGCGAGGGCCATGTTGGCGTCGGCCGGATAGTAAGCATTCACGATATGCGTGTCGTTGGCCTTGTTGAGCAGCAGGTCGATAAAGCCGGGGTCCTGGTGCGAGAAGCCGTTGTGGTCCTGACGCCAAACATGGCTCGACAGCAAAATGTTGAGTCCGCTGATGGGGGCACGCCACGGAATCTCGCGCTTGGTGGCCTCGAGCCACTTGCAGTGCTGGTTGACCATGGAATCGACCACGTGCACAAAGCTCTCGTAGGAGCTCCACACACCGGAGCGGCCGGTGAGCACGTAGGCCTCGAGGAAGCCCTCGCACTGGTGCTCGGACAGCTGCTCGACAACCTTACCGGAGCCGGCGAGCAGCTCGTCGTTGGCCTCGTCCTCGTAGAAGCCGGCATCCCACTGCTTCTTGGTCACCTTGTAGGCGGCCTGCAGGCGGTTGGACGCGGTCTCGTCGGGGCCAAAGATGCGGAAATCCTCCATGTTCTTGGCCAGAACGTCGGCAGTGTACTCACCAAAGACGCGAGCGGCCTCGGTGGAGCCCCAGCCATGGCCCTTCTCGGCGACGGGGATCTCGTGGGCGTGAATATCGGGGAGCTCGAGCTCGCGGCGCACCTTGCCGCCGTTCGCGTTGGGATTGGCGCCAATGCGCAGCTCGCCGGTCGGCATAAAGGCCGTCACCTCGGGGCGTACCTGGCCCTCGGGCGTAAAGAGCTCCTCGGGCTTATAGGAGCGCAGCCACTCGCGCAACACGCGGAAGTGCTCGTGAGTGTCCTTGGCACTCGCCAGCGGCACCTGATGGGCGCGCCAGGAGTCCTCGGTCTTCTTGCCGTCGATGTGCTTGGGGCAGGTCCAGCCCTTGGGCGTACGGAACACGATCATGGGGTAGGCCGGGCGGACCACGGTCTCGCCCGCGGCAGCCTGGGCCTGCGCGGTGGCCTTGATGTCGCAGATCTCGTCAAAGACCTGCTCAAACAGGGCGGCGAAACGCGCATGGATGCTCGCGTGGCTCTCGTCGTCAAAGCCGGCGACAAAGAAGTGCGGCTTGTAGCCCATGCCCTCGAAGAACTTGGTGAGCTCCTCGTCGGACACGCGGGCGAGGATGGTGGGGTTGGCGATCTTGTAGCCGTTGAGGTGCAGGATTGGCAGGACGATGCCGTCGGTTGCCGGGTTCACGAGCTTGTTGGACTGCCAAGAGGTGGCAAGCGGACCGGTCTCGGACTCACCGTCGCCCACCACGGCCACGGCCAGCAGGCTCGGGTTGTCCATGACGGCGCCGTAGGCGTGGCTGAGCGTGTAGCCGAGCTCGCCGCCCTCGTGGATGGAACCGGGCGTCTCGGGCGCAAAGTGGCTCGGGATGCCGCCGGGATAGGAGAACTGGCGGAAGAACTTCTGCAGGCCGGCCTCGTCATTGGTGATGTCGGGGCGGATCTCACGGTAGGTGCCATCGAGCAGCGACTGGGCGGTGCCAGCAGGGCCACCGTGGCCCGGGCCCATCAAGAAAATGGCGTTCTGGTTGTGATCGGCGATGAGGCGGTTGACATGACCGAGCAGGAAGTTGATGCCGGGCGTGGTGCCCCAGTGACCGACCAGACGGTGCTTAACGTCCGGACGACCAAAATCGCGCGTCTCGCCGGTCTTCTCGTCGACAAAGTCGCTGCGCATCAGCGGGTTGGAGCGAAGGTAAATCTGGCCGACGGACAGGTAGTTCGAGGCGCGCCAATACAGGTCGACACCCTCGAGCTCGGAAGCGGGAACCTCATGTCCCAGTTTTTGCCACGGCGTTCCCAGTGTTTTAGCCATTGTTTATGTCCCTTCGCTGCGCGGTCGCCTTCCGATACGGCAACCTTTCGTTGGGACTAGTATATTTGCTAAAACGTTTTATCATGGTGAAAAAACGTTTTACCATCCTGATTTGCCATATGGACAGGCAAAAGCAGACATTCACCTGCGGCATTGTCTGTCACAGGTACTCCACATTCAATCTGCATGAATTGATAAACGTGTTTAGTTGTGTTTAGTAAGCTCGAGCACGCTGTCCTTAACGATAAGCGCCGGCTCCAGAACGACCTCTTCGGCACGCCTGCCGCCCCTACCGGCAAGACGCTTGGACATGCAGCCAAAAGCATGCTCGGCGAGCACGCCGGGGTCCTGCTCGATCGCGGTCAACGCCGGCTCAAAGAGAACGTCGGCCGCCGAGTTGTCATAGCTCACCACCGAGATATCGCCCGGAATGCTCTTTCCCATCTCGTGCAGGCGCTTGAGCAGGCCCAGCGCAATGTTGTCCGAGCTTGCGAACACAGCAGTGGCGTCAGTCGCGAGCACCGCCTCCGATGCCTCATAGGCACTCGGAATGTAATACTCACTCTCGAACTCCAAGCGCGCATCGATGGGCAGCCCCACCTCGCGCAGTGCGCGCTCATAGCCGGCAAGTCGTTTGCGACCCGTATTGGAGCGGCGCGCGTTAACCAGGCAGGCAATACGGCGGTGGCCTTGCTCGATCAAATAGCGGGTGGCCATATAGCCGCCCATCTCGTGGTCGAACATCACCTTGTCGCACTCGAGTCCCTCAATGGCACGGTCAACCATTACCGCCGGGATGGGCAGATGGCTGACTTCTTCGCGCAAAGCGCGGTCGTCCGAGAATTCGTCGCCCACGACCAAGAACACGCCATCGACGCCGCGCGTCACCAGCTGGCGCAGGAGCTCTAGATCGTCCTCGGCGCTTCCACCCGAGCTGGTAATAAAGAGCGCGTAGCCGTCCTCGCGGCAGCGCTTTTCCAGACTGCCAGCGAGCGAGGCAAAAAATCGGCTCTCGATGTTGGGAACGATAAGGCCCAGCGTGCGAGACTCGCGCATGACCAGGCTGCGCGCGATCTGGTTGGGAACATAGTGGTTGCGCGCCGCGACCTCTTTGATGCGCTTGCGGTTTTCTTCCGAGATGCGACAAGGCCGGTTGTTGAGAACAAGCGAGACCGACGAGGGGGAAAGCCCCACCTCCTGGGCAATCTGCTTGAGAGTAACTTTGTTGCCCATCTCGCTCCTTCCGAGTATTCGCGCAATCTCTTGAAAGTATAGCGACCGTCCCTCTACCTCGATGATAAACACTTTACCAATCCGGTAGACGGCTGTTTTATCGCCGCGATTGGTGCAAAGCAACCTGACCCCTTTGCACCATGTGATGCATTGGGGTCAGGTTACTTTGCACCAAATCCATCCGGGTGGGGTATATTGCATTCGATTGATGAAAACGACCACCATAAGGCGGATATACGTATGCACGAGAATGACTTTTTTAACGAGGACCTGCTCTGCGCGCTCGCTGGCGTTGCCGGCGAGGACAACGTGCTCATGAGCGAGCCTATGCGCGAGCACACCACGTTTAAGATCGGCGGCCCGGCCGACGTCTTTGTCACGCCCGACACCGAGCAGGGACTCGTTGCCACGCTCGATACCTGCTACCGCTGCGATCTGCCACTCACCATCGTGGGCAACGGCTCCGACCTGCTCGTCGGCGACAAGGGCATCCGCGGCGTCGTCGTGGCGCTGGGCGAAGGCCTCTCTAACATCACCGTCGACGGCACGCATGTTACGGCAGCAGCCGGCGCGCTGCTCTCGGACGTAGCGGCCGCGGCAGCCGAGGCTGGTCTTACCGGCATGGAGCCCATCTCGGGCATCCCCGGCTCGGTCGGCGGCGCCTGCTACATGAACGCCGGTGCCTACGGCGCCTGCATGGCCGATGTTTTGGAGTCCGTGCGCGTCTATAAGCCCGCCCGCGTGCTCGACGACGGCATCCGCGGCAGCGGCAATATCATCGAGTTCGATGTCGATGAGCTCAACCTGGGCTATCGCAAGAGCCGCATCGCCGACGACGGCTTTATCGTGCTCTCGGCCACTTTCAATCTCGCCCCGGGCAACGCCGCGATGATCAAGGCCGACATGGATGACTACCGCCAACGCCGCGAGGACAAGCAGCCGCTCGACATGCCAAGCGCCGGCTCCACCTTCAAGCGCCCCGAGGGCTATTTTGCCGGCAAGCTCATCATGGACGCCGGTCTGCGCGGCCACGCCATCGGCGGCGCCCAGGTGAGCGAAAAGCACTGCGGCTTTATCGTCAACGCCGACCACGCCACCGCCGCCGACGTCGACAAACTCATCCACCACATTCAAACAACCGTCAAAGACCAATTCGGAGTAGACCTAGAACCCGAAGTCCACCGAGTCGGCGAATTCCTCTAAAAAGAAGGCTCCGAAAGGGAGAGGCTTCGTAAGGAAGTCCTCTCCCTTTCGGCTTTTGTAATCCTCCACTAATGATTGAATTGGCTGGTAAAATCAATCGTACGTGGAGAATTACAATATGGAAGGAGGACTTGACTATGGCAAATGGAAATGCAGCGACTTTTTCTCGGCTCGGCTCGGCTCGGCTCGGCTCGGCAGGAGCATAGCGCCGCCTTTTCAGCCTTTCAAGTCTTATTTCATACAATTTATAACGAACCGGTTGCCGGAGACAGGGCGCATTATGCCTTGGCTTCGGCTTTTTGCGTTTTCCGGAAGGATGGTGGTTTGATATTGAAGTCCTAACCACGACCGTCAAATCAATCTTTTCCGGTTAAGACTTCTATCTTCTCCGGCGTGCCCGCTGTCAGAGGAAGTAAATAGCGGATAGAAATAGTTTGGAGGAATGGAAATGAAGAAGAAGCTTCTAGGCGCTCTGCTTGCGCTGTGCCTTGTGATGGTGCTTGTCCCGATGACAGCGCTTGCACAAGAAAACGAGCAAAGCAGCAAAACATCAATCACAACAGTAGATGAGCTTTTGCAATTTGCAAAAGCTGTGGACAATGGCGAATATGACGATAAAACAGATGCTGTTGTATCGCTTGATGCAGATTTGGATTTAACAGGTATTGCGTGGAAACCGATTGGCAGCGTCTTTGACAGCGACGGAAATCTGCTGCACTACTTCAGCGGCAAATTTTACGGAAACGGGCATACGATTTCCAATTTAGATTTTTCCGAAAACTATGGAAAGGCAGAGTATCCGGTTTTCGGATTTTTCAGCGTGGCTTACGGCGCTGAAATTTCCGGTTTGACAATTCAAGGCAAGCTGGATGTGTCCAATTCAGGGTATGTCTTTTTTGGAACAGTTGCGGGCGTTGCAGAAAACAGCAAAATTTCTGGCTGCGTTTCGGATGTATCGTTCACGGATACGGACAAATATGTCAACGGCCCTGCGGCTTTGTGCGGATATGCGCTAAATAGCACGATTGAACACTGCCAAAACAAGGGGAATTTTTCAGTAACGACGGATACTACCTCTTTGCAGATAGGCGGTATCGTAGGTGTTGCTGACAACAGTACCGTACAGTATTGCGCCAATACGGGCGATATGACCTCTTGGACACCCTGTACCGGCGGAATTGTTGGACAGTTGTATCAAGGCTCAAAGATTATCAATTGTTATTCCACCGGGAAAATGGTTCCTCTTGGCCGTGGTACTACAGATTTCGGCGGCATTGCAGGCATAGTTGGTGCAGGCACAGAAATCAGACATTGCTATTTCGCCGGGGAAATGGATATATCTCAATATACTGCCACTACACCTTATAAGCGTTTAGGTGGTATTGCAGGCGGTGTTTCTTCTGATACACCTGCTTTTGAAAACAATTATTTCGTGGGAACTGAAAATGTCACGGCTTGCTTTAAGTACCAGAATGCCGGAACAGAAAAGACCCTTGACTCTATGAAAACGGAAGGGTTCTTTAATGAGATCACTGCTGCTGGCGGCAATTATCGATTTAACCCAAATGGCACACCTATTCTGCCAGCACCGAAATATGCAGTTTCTTTTGTTGTAACACCTGCTGAACTGTCAAATGTAATCATCAAAGTGGACGGTCAGGTAGTAACAAACCCCGCCAATTTGGAGGCAGGTACTTATCAAGCCGAAGTCAGCGCAGATAATTGCGAGGTTTTCAATTCCAACATTACGATTACGGCCGATACAGCAACTCATACGCAGACCATTGCAATGACTTATTTACCTGCCGACTACACTAAGGTCGACGAAGCCATTGCCAAGGCAAATGCACTGAACAAGGATAACTACAAAGACTTCACTGCAGTAGAAGCTGCCGTCAAAGCTGTTGTCCGCGACAAGAACATCACTGAACAGAGCGAAGTTGATGCAATGGCAAAGGCTATTGAAGATGCGATTGCTGCTCTTGAGAAAAAACCCGTCAGCACCAAGGAGAAAAAACCTGCCAGCACCAAACCGGGAACATCCGATAAGCTTCCGCAGGCTGGCGATACAAACAGCCTTGCTTTGTGGATCGCCCTGCTGTTCGCCAGCGTCGGCGCAGCAACCGTAACAACCGTTTACGGCGGAAAGAAAAAGCGCAGCGTAAAGTAAAACTAAGTATTTAGCCCAAGGGACCGTCGCTTTCTTATATTCAGACAACCAGTCCGGTGAGTCGCGCTCAGGACCCGAGAGGGCCGCGTGCCCGCCCGCAATATATTTGATTGATCGCGAGTTCCGCACGCAAAGAAGGCCACTTAATGTGGCCTTCTTCTTGCGCAGGACTGCCCGAGCAGGCAATCAAATATATTGCGGGCGGGCACGCGGCCCAGTCGGCTTTACGACAGCGCAATACCGCCGAGCCAGCCCCAACGCACGCCAGAGCCAGTGCCGTAGAACCGAATAAACGCATCAAGCGACTTAGACGTAATGGAGCCCTCATTGCTCATAACGATGCCGCCGCCAACATAGATGCCCACGTGTCCGTACAGCAGACCCGGCGTACCGGTGCCACTGTGCGACGAGTCGGCCACGATCATGCCCACCTGCAGCGCCGAACGATCGGAGCTGTAGCACCAGGCGTTAAACATGTCGCACGCGTTGCCGCCAAAGTAGCCCACGCCGGCGTTGCGGAATACGTTGGTAACCCAAGCGGCGCACCAGTTCAGGCCAGGCGAAGGGGTGGAGTAGCATGCGTTGACGACGGCCTGCTGCTTGCCCGAGCCGGCATTCTGTTGCGGAGTTCCGGGCGCATACGATCCGCCACCCGAGCTTGAACCACCCGAGTAGGAATTATTCTTGTTTGCGGCAGCCGCGGCAGCGGCAGCCTTCCTGGCAGCCTCCTCTGCCTGGGCGGCAGCGAGAATCTCGGAATCACGCTGTGCCATGAGCTCCTTGACATCGTCGGAGAGGCCATTCAGCACGGTCTGAACCTCTTGCTGCTTGGCCTGCATGTCCTGCATCTGGGCCGTCTGCTGGTCTTTGAGCTTCTCCAGGTCGGCCTTCTGCGACTCGAGCTCGGACTTTTGCGTGTCGAGCTCCTTTTGGATGGTCTGAATGTCCTCGATGGCGTCGCGGTCGCTCTTGTTGATCTTCTCGACGTAATGCGCGTTGGCGACGAGCTCCTCAAACGAGCCAGAAGCGAGCAGCAACGACAGGATATTGGTACCGCCCGACTTGTAGCTTGCCGCCACGCGATCGGAAAGGTCGTTACGCTTCTTCTTGAGCTCCGACTTCTTGGTGTCGATCTGAGCCTGCGTCTCGTCAATCTGGCCCTGAACGCCCTCGATATCGCTGAGGGTCTGGGCATTCTTGTTGGCGAGCGTCGCGTACTCATTGGCGATGCTGTCGAGCTGAGCCTGGACCTCGTCGAGCTGGGCCTGGGCGGCATTCAGTTTGTCGGTGGTTTCTTGGCTGGCCTCAGCCGCATGAGCGCGGGCGGGCAGGCCAAAAAGAACAGCCGCGGAAGCGGCGCCGAAAAGAGCCTTAAGGGCAGTGCGGCGCGAAAGCTCCTGCGTAAAGATTGAATCGTTGTTCGGTGACATATGTACTCCGTTACATGCTTATTTATATGTCGCTCAACTTAAACATATTAACGCACATCGCGCTTGTCCCAACTATTTCCACGAACGGCTGGAAAAGCATGGTCAGCGGCTCGCAAATACGTCCCACACCAAAGGTAAGGATTATGCAAATAACACCCTATGAGTACGTTAACATCAATCCTCTGGTTTTCCTGCCCCGCGTGTTTTGGGCACCCCCAGCTGCGCTATACTCCCCTCAAGAAGTGTTCCTGATTCGATAGGAGACTACATGTCCAAAGCACTCGACCCCAAAGACACCTGCGTCCTCGTTACCGGTGGCGCCGGCTTTATCGGCTCGCACACCGTCGTTCAGCTGCTCGAGGGTGGCTACCAGGTCGTCATCGTCGATGATCTCTCCAACTCCAGCGCCGTCGCCGTCGACCGCGTCAAGACCATCGTGGGCGACGAAGCCGCCAAGAACCTCACCTTCTACAAGGCCAACGTGCTCGACCGCGATGCGATGAACAAGATCTTCGATACCCATCAGATCGACCGTGTCATCCACTTTGCCGGCTTTAAGGCCGTCGGCGAGTCGGTGAGCAAGCCCGTCGAGTACTACCACAACAACATCGAGAACACCCTGGTGCTCATCGACGTCATGCGCAACCATGGCTGCAAGTCCATCATCTTCTCGAGCTCCTCGACCGTCTACGGCGACCCGGACAACCCGCCCGTCACCGAGGAAGACCCCAAGAAGCCCGCAACCAACCCCTATGGCTGGACCAAGTGGATGATCGAGCAGATCCTTATGGACGTCCACACCGCCGACCCCGAGTGGGACGTCGTGCTGCTCCGTTACTTCAACCCCATCGGCGCTCATCCGTCGGGCCTGATCGGCGAGGACCCCAAGGGCATCCCCAACAACCTGGTGCCCTATGTCGCCCAGGTCGCCGTGGGCAAGCTCGAGGCCGTTCAGGTCTATGGCAACGACTACCCCACCCCCGACGGCACCGGCGTGCGCGACTACATCCACGTGTGCGATCTGGCCTCTGGTCACGTTGCCGCCCTTAACTGGATGAACGGCAAAACCGGCGTCGAGATCTTTAACCTGGGCACCGGCACCGGCACCTCGGTACTCGAGGTCGTCGCCGCCTTCTCCAAGGCTTGTGGCAAGGAGCTGCCCTACGTGATCCGCGAGCGCCGCGCCGGCGACATCGCTGCCAACTGGTGCGATGCCTCCAAGGCCGAGCGCATGATGGGCTGGAAGGCCCAGTACGACATCGCGGACATGTGCCGCGATAGCTGGAACTGGCAGAGCCACAACCCCAACGGCTTCGCCGACGCCGAGTAGCAAAAACCTACATACCGCTCTTGCCCCGATCTCACGTTGTGAGGTCGGGGCTTTTCATGGCATGTAACCATTCGCCGAAAATCGACCAACTTTTTTATCTTGCCTGTACATGTTTAAACAACATGTTTTACAATAGGCGTATCGAATCAGAACATCGGAGGCGGACTGCACACCCATCGGCAGGCCGACCCCACAACAAGAAGGTTGGTGAGCGCATTCATGGAGCGTGCAAGCGGCGTCCTCATGCCCGTCTCATCTCTGCCCGGACCATACGGAATCGGCGGCTTTGGCTGGAATGCCTACGACTTCGTCGATTTTCTCGCCTCGTGCAAACAACATTACTGGCAGATTCTGCCCCTTACGACGACCAGCTATGGCGATTCGCCCTATCAGTCGTTCTCGGCCCGCGCAGGCAACCCCAACTTTATCGACTTTGCCGAGCTTATCGAGGCAGGGTATCTGGAGCAGCGCGATATCGATGGCGTGTATCTGGGATCCGACCCCAGCAATGTCGACTACGGTGCTATCTTTGGCGGCCGCCGTCAGATTCTCGACCGCGCCGCCGAGCGCTTTGCTGCCGACAAGCCGGCCGATTTCGATGACTTTATCCAGGCCAACGAGGACTGGCTCATCCCCTACTGTGAGTTCATGACCGTCAAAGAGGAGTGCGGTCTCAAGGCGTTTTGGGAGTGGCCCGCGGAGCTCCGCACCCGCGGCGAGGCTTCCGCCAAGGTCTGCGCCGACCATCCGGCGCGTATGCTCTACCACCAGATGACGCAGTACTTCTTCGATCGCCAGTGGAGCCGCCTCAAGGCCTATGCCAACGAGCGCGACATTCTCATCATCGGCGACCTGCCCATCTATGTCTCGCGTGACTCCGTCGAGATGTGGGCGACACCTGAGCTCTTTAAGATCGACGCCGCCGGCAATCCCGTGAGCGTCGCCGGCACGCCGCCCGACCAGTTCTCGGCCACCGGCCAGTACTGGGGCAACCCCATCTACGACTGGGACGCCATGGAGGCCGACGGCTTCTCCTGGTGGGAGGGCCGCATTCGCGCCGCCCTCGACATGTACGACGTCATCCGCCTGGATCACTTCCGCGGCTTCGAGGCCTATTGGGAGGTGCCGTTCTCCTCGCCTGATTCGTCCTACGGTTCGTGGACGCAGGGTCCCGGCCTCAAGCTCTTCAAGACACTCGAGGAAAAGCTCGGCACGCTGCCCATCATCGCCGAGGATCTGGGCTTCCTCACCCCCGGCGTCATCGATATGCGCGACAACTCGGGCTTCCCCGGCATGAAGATCCTGCAGTTTGCCTTTGAGGGCACCAACTCGTACTACCTGCCGCACAACTACATTGCCAACACCGTCGCCTACGTGGGCACTCACGACAACGAGACGGCACGCGGCTGGTTTGAAGGAACGGCTACCCCGCGTCAGCGCGAGCAGACAGCCCTGTACACCCATCAGCAGGCCGGCGAACCCATCGCCGACGCGCTCAACCGAACCATCGCAGCCAGCGTGAGCGACACGTGCGTCTACACCATGCAGGACCTGCTCAACTTGGGCAACGAGGCGCGCATCAACACCCCTGCCACGCTGGGCGGCAACTGGACCTGGCGCATGCTCGACGGCGCCATCACCCGCGAGCTCGAGCACAAACTCACCGACTGGACCGAGACCTACTTCCGCATCCCGTCGGAAGCCGAAATCGAGCTTCCTCAATAGGAGCTACCGCGCCCGACCCCTCCCCACCGTGCGGACGCGCTTGCTTACCCGCGCGAGGCCACCCCAATCCCCTCGCGCGGGATTCTTATGAATTGCAGACATGTAATCAACCCATTACAGGAGGAAACATGCCCCAAATTAACCTCATGGAACTCGCCGAGCAGTCTTTTGGCACCTCGCTCGAGCAGCTCGACGACCGTCGCATTTACAAGCTGCTGGTCAAACTCGTGCAGGAGCGCTCCGCCGCCTGCCCGCTCAACAACGGCAAGAAAAAGCTCTATTACATTTCCGCCGAATTTTTGATCGGCAAGCTGCTCATCAACAACATGATCGACCTCGGCATCTACGACGAGGTTAAGGACCAGCTCACCGCCGCAGGCCACGACCTCAACAAGATCGAGGAGTTCGAGGTCGAGCCGTCGCTCGGCAACGGCGGCCTGGGCCGCCTGGCCGCATGCTTCCTGGATTCCATCGCCACGCTGGGCTTGACCGGCGATGGCGTGGGCCTCAACTATCACTACGGCCTGTTCCGTCAGCGCTTTGTCGACAACCAGCAGAAGGCCGTCCCCGACGAGTGGCTCGGTGAGCAGGACATCCTAGTCGACGACGACCGCTCCTACACCGTCGAGTTCGGCGATTTTGCCGTTACCTCCAAGCTCGTCAACATCGACGTGCCCGGTTACGGCCAGCCCACCAAGAACCGTCTGCGCCTGTTCGACCTGGCGAGCGTCGACGACGGCCTGGTCCCCGGCAGCTCCATCGACTTCGACAAGACCGAGATCGCCAAAAACCTCACCTTGTTCCTCTACCCCGACGATTCCGACGAGCAGGGCCGCCTGCTTCGCATCTACCAGGAATACTTCATGGTGAGCAACGCCGCCCAGCTCCTAATCGACGAGGCCATCGAGCGCGGCAGCAACCTGCACGATCTGGCCGACTACGCCGTGGTCCAAATTAACGACACGCACCCCACCATGGTCATCCCCGAGCTCATTCGCTTGCTCACCACCGAGCATGGCATCGAGTTTGACGAGGCCGTGACCATCGTACGCTCCATGGTCGCCTACACTAACCACACGATTCTTGCCGAGGCGCTCGAGAAGTGGCCGCTCGTCAGCCTGCAGAAGGTCTCCCCTGCCATCGCCGACATTATCGTCAAGCTCGATGAGATCGCGAAGGCCGAGCACGATGACCCGCGCGTCGCCGTCATCGACGAATACGACACCGTCCACATGGCCCACATGGACATCCACTTTGGCTTCTCCATCAATGGCGTAGCCGCCCTCCACACCAAGATCCTGGAGGACACCGAGCTTCATCCGTTCTACGAGATCTATCCCGAGAAGTTCTCCAACAAGACCAACGGCATCACCTTCCGCCGCTGGATCCATGGAGCCAACCCCGCGCTCGCCAGCCTGCTCGACGATGTAATCGGCACCGACTGGCGCAGCACCGGCGATCTGAGCAAACTCGCCAAGTTCGCCGACGACAAGGACGTTCTTGAGCGCCTGGCCGCCACCAAGGTCGAGGCCAAGGCCATCATGCGCCAGTTCATGGCGCTCGAGCAGGGCGTGACCATTCCCTCCAACGCCATCATCGACGTCCAGGTCAAGCGCATCCACGAGTACAAGCGTCAGCAGATGCTCGCGCTCTACATCATCTGGAAGTACTTCGATATCAAGAACGGCAACAGGCCTAAGCACCCTGTCACCATCATCTTTGGCGGCAAGGCGGCGCCTGCCTACACTATCGCGCAGGACATCATCCATCTGATCTTGACGCTGTCGCAGTGGATTGCAAACGACCCCGACGTGGCTCCCTACCTGCAGGTTGTCATGATCGAGAACTACAACGTCACCGCCGCCGAGCGCGTGATCCCCGCCGCCGACATCTCCGAGCAGATCAGCCTGGCCTCCAAGGAGGCGAGCGGCACCTCCAACATGAAGTTCATGCTCAACGGCGCCCTAACCCTGTGCACGCTCGACGGCGCCAACGTGGAGATTGCCGAGCTCGTGGGCGACGAGAACATCTATACCTTTGGTGCCTCGTCCAAACAGGTCGAGCAGCTCTACGCCGACGGCAGCTATAACGCCAGCGCACTCTACCGCAAGCCCGGTATCAAGCTGCTGGTGGACTTTATCACCAACCCCGCCTTTATGGCGACCGGCAACGCCGAGCGCCTGCAGCGCCTGCACGACGACATTAAGGGCAAGGACTGGTTTATGGCCCTGCTCGACATTGAGGAGTACATCCAGACCAAGGAGCGCGTACTGGCCGACTACGAGGACCAGGACGCCTGGATGCGCAAGGCGCTCATCAATATCGCCAACGCCGGCACCTTCTCGTCCGACCGTACGATCTCCCAGTACAACGACGAGATCTGGCACCTGAACTAATTTCGCTTCCCTTACCCATCCTCTTGAGAAACGGAGTCGTGGCAACACGGCTCCGTTTTTTGTGCCCAAACGTTACCCTGTGACCCGACTCGGCCAAACAATCTCGATCCATAACAACTACTCAACCAAAACGGTCCCAGCTGTTACAGATTGAGACATACCGGCCCCTCCCCTTGGGTTTATCTCAATCTGTAACATCTAGCAGCTGAAATTCACCTTTGGTGTTACAGATTTAGATGAAATGGTTAGCTCAGCGGAACCGTCTCGATCTGTAACATCTAACGTCCGAAATCGGCCCTATCCGTTACAGATCGAGACAAACGACCGGTCAGACAGTCCCAACACAAAGAAAGGCTCCCCTCTCGCCCAGTGGACGGGAGGGGAGCCTTATATGTGACCGCGGCAAAAGGATGGCAAAGCCGCAGTCGCCCAAAGGAAGGGCCTGGTTGCACCGGGCCTAGATAAGGTTCTTGCCAGAGACCTTATCGAAGAGGTGGGTCGCGTTCTTCTCGAACTTGAACCAGATGGGGTCGCCCGCCTTGAGCGCGCCCTTGGCCTCGAGGTCGACGACGGGAATGATCAGGACAAACTGGCCGTCGGGAGCAGTCACGTGGACATGCTCGGTCGAGCCCATGAGCTCGGTCACCTCGACGGTGCCCTGGAGCGCACCCTCCTCGTCCTTGTCGGCAAGCAGAATCTGCTCGGGGCGCACGCCGGCCGTAATCTCCTTCACGTCGCCGCCGTCCCAGTTGAGGGCAAGCTGAGCGCAAGTCTCCGGGGCGAGCGCCACGTTCATATCCTCGGTCTTGACAGTAAAGCCGTTGCCCGAGCGCACCAGCTGGGCATCGAAGAAGTTCATCTGCGGCACGCCGATGAAGCCGGCGACGAAGATGTTCGCGGGATGGTTGAAGACCTCCTGCGGCGTGGCGATCTGCTGGACGACGCCGTCCTTCATGACCACGATGCGGTCGCCGAGGGTCATAGCCTCGGTCTGGTCGTGGGTAACGTAGATGAAGGTGCCCTTGATCTCGTGACGCAGCTTAATGAGCTCGGCGCGCATCTGGTTACGAAGCTTGGCATCCAGGTTGGACAGCGGCTCGTCCATCAGGAAGACCTTGGGGTCACGCACGATGGCGCGGCCGATGGCGACGCGCTGGCGCTGGCCGCCAGAGAGCGCCTTGGGCTTACGGTCGAGGTACTCGGTAATACCCAGGATCTCAGCAGCGGAGCGAACCTTACGGTCGATCTCGTCCTTGGGGACCTTCTTGAGCTCAAGCGTAAACGCCATGTTCTCGTACACCGTCATATTGGGGTACAGAGCGTAGCTCTGGAACACCATGGCGATGTCGCGGTCCTTGGGCGCCACGTCGTTGACGCGCTTGCCGTCGATGAGCACGTCGCCGGAGGTGATGTCCTCTAGGCCGGCGACCATGCGCATCGTCGTGGACTTACCGCAGCCAGAGGGGCCAACGAGGACGATGAACTCCTGGTCGTGAACGGTGAGGTTGAAGTCCTCTACAGCGAGCACACCGTCCTCGGTAACCTTGAGGTTGTGCTTCTTCTCCTCGGTCTTCTTCTTTTTGCCAAAGAAGCCCTTCTTTTTTGACTCGTTGTTGGGATACACCTTCTGAACATGTTTGAGAACGATCTCGGCCATGTCTCTACCTTTCGATACGCGGCGCCGCGCTGAGGGGCGCCGCCAAAACTTGCAAAACAGTTACGGCATCAGCCCTTGACGGCACCTGCCACCACACCGTCGATGATGTACTTCTGGCAGAAGATGTACATGATGACGATGGGGACAACGACCATCATGATGCAGGCCATCATGGGGCCGAGCTCGACGTGGCCATAGCCGCCGCGGAAGTACTGGATCAAAATAGGAATGGTCTTGTACTTGGTGGAGTCGAGCGTAAGGTAGGGCAGCAGGTAGTCGTTCCAGACCCACATGGTCTCGAGGATGCCGACCGAAAGATAGGTGGGCTTCATGATGGGGAGAACGATCTTAAAGAACACCTGGACCGGGTTGCAGCCGTCAATCATGGCCGCTTCCTCAATCTCGAGCGGGATGTTCTTGACGAAGCCGGCGAACATAAAGACCGCGAGGCCCGCGCCAAAACCGAGGTAGATGAAGCAGATGTTAAACGGCGTGTTAAAGCCGATGCGGTCCGCGAGGTTGGACAGCGTGAACATGAGCATCTGGAACGGTACGACCATCGAGAAGACGAACAGGTAATAGAAGAAGTTCGAGATCTTGCTGTTGACGCGCACCACGTACCAAGCGCACATGGAGCAGCACACCAGAATCAGCACGACCGACGTGACCGTGATGATGAGCGAGTACATAAACGCCGAGGCAAAGCCCTGCTCGTTCAGAGCGTGCACGTAGTTTGCGAGGCCGTTGAACGTCTCGGGCGTGAGCAGATCGAACGCCGTGGTGGTGCTGATTGCGGTCGCTTTCTTAAAGGAATTGAGCGCAATCATGAACACGGGGTAGATCCATGCGAGCGACAGGATCGTAAAGAAGATCGAGAGCGCGCGGTTGATAGCCTTATCGCGTTTCATTACTGCTGCACCTCCTTGGACCTCGTGGCCTTAAGCTGGATCATAGAAATAGCGACAACCAGGATGCAGAAGATAACTGCCTTGGCCTGACCGATGCCCTGCCATGCGATGCCAGCACGCGAATAGAACGTGTTGTAGATGTTCAGGGCGAGCATCTCGGTGGAGTGCGCCGGGGCGCCACCGGTAAGGGCAAGGTTCTGGTCGAACAGCTTAAAGCCGTTGGTGATGGACAGGAACAGGCAGATGGTGATGGTCGGCATCAGGTTGGGGATCTTAACCTTCCAAAACGTCTGCCATGCCGTAGCGCCATCGACCTTGGCGGCCTCAATGTAGTCAGACGGGATGGACTGCAGACCGGCGATGTAGATGATCATCATGTAGCCGACCTGTTGCCACAGGGTCAGGATGATAAGGCCCCAGAAGCCAGCAGCGGAGTTGAGGGCGATAAGCTGGGCACCCACGTTGGAGAGCAGGCAGTTGATCAGAATCTGCCAAATGTAACCCAGTACAATGCCGCCAATCAGGTTAGGCATAAAGAAAATCGTACGGAAGATGTTGGTGCCCTTGAGCGCCTTGCGAGTGAGCGCCTGCGCAATGGCCAGCGCGATCACGTTGATGAGCACCGTCGACAGGAAGGCAAACGCCACGGTAAAGAAGAACGACGTGGAGAACTGCGGATCGGACAGCGC
This sequence comes from uncultured Collinsella sp., assembly GCA_902469435.1. Taxonomy (GTDB): domain Bacteria; phylum Actinomycetota; class Coriobacteriia; order Coriobacteriales; family Coriobacteriaceae; genus Collinsella. The sequence goes on from CABRCR010000021.1 coordinate 21,231, forward strand.
GCGCACGTAGTTCTCGATACCGACAAAGTGCGCGTTATTGATGGTAATAAACTGGCAGAACGAGAGATAGAAACCCTGGATAAAGGGAATCACGAACCCGATCATAAACGCCAGGCACGTGGGCAGCATAAAGAGCGGCCACCAGCGCTTGAGTGCTTTGCCCATAGAAGGGTCCTTTCAATATGCAGGGGGCGGGCAAACCTACGTCTGCCCGCCCCCTGTCGCTAATCAGATAGCTTGGGCAGCAACTGCTTACTCGGAAGCAGCCTTCTCGGTCTTCCAGCCATCGACGAAGGCGTTCTTGACGCCGTCCCACTTGGTGTTGTCGGCAGCATAAGCGATGAGAGCCTGCTTGAGGTTCTTCTTCCACTCCTCGGAGGGGATGTAAACGAAGTCCCAAGCGACGGTCTTCTTGCCGTCCTTGGCCATAGCAACGGCCTGCTGAGAGAAGACGTTGGTGGTCTCCTTAGCGCTCTTGAACGGGGCGGTCAGACCCATCTTGTCAGCGATGATGCTGGTGGCGGTGTCAGAAGTGACGCACCAATACATGAAGTCCTCGGTGGCCTTCTGGGCATCCTCGGAAGCCTGGGAGCTGACGCACCAGTAGTTCTCGCCGCCGGAGCACAGGCCCTGGTTCTCCTCGCCGTCGACGCCGATGTAGATCGGCAGCATGCCGAGCTGGTCGTCGGTCATACCGGCCTTGGTGAGGTCGGCGTAGGCCCAAGAGCCGTTCTGATAGAAGACGGCCTTGCCGGTTGCGAACTCGTTGGTGGCGTCGTCACCGGTCTTGGAGGCGAGCTGCGAAGGATCGCAGGTGGAGTCGGTGATGTACAGGTCGAAGATCTGCTTAAAGTTGTCGAGATACTCGCCCTTGATCTCGTCGTCCTCCTGATTGTGCTCCTTCTCGAACTCGTAGTAGAGCGGGAGGTTGGCGAGGTGCGTGGTGTAGCGCCAGCTGGAGGAGTCATCCATACCGGCGGAAGTGAAGGCACCGTCAACGCCGAGCTCGTCCTTGCGGGCCTGGATGTCATCGGCGCAAGCCTTCAGCTTGTCGAAGGAGTTGATGTCCTCGGCCTTGTAGCCGGCCTTCTCGAGGAGCTCCTTGTTGTAAATGATGCCGTAGCTCTCCTGAACCCAGTCGATACCCAGATCCTTGCCGTCGGACTGCAGCGCCAGGGAGTCGTCGATGAGCTCGCCGCGGAGCTTGGTGTCGGAAAGATCGGCGCAGTAGTCCTTCCAGTTCTTAAGGCCGGTGGGGCCGTTGACCTGGAACAGCGTCGGAGCGGAGCTCTTGGACATCTCGGACTTGAGCTTCTCCTCGTAGGTGTTGGAGGCGGCGGTCACGATCTTGACCTCGACGCCCTTCTCCTTCTTGTACGCCTTGGCGATCTCCTTCCACTCCTTGTCGACCTCGGGCTTGAACTGGAGGAAGTAGACCTCGGCAGCGTCACCAGAAGCAGAGGAGCCAGAGCCGGCAGAACCACCGCAGCCCACGAGGCCCAGACCAAGAACCGCAGCCGCGGAACCAGCAAAGCCCAGGAACTGCCTTCTGCTCATTTCGTTCTTCATTACAATCCACCCTTTCACACCGTGGCGGCACCCTTTGCCGCCGCCTTCGGAGATTGGCTCGGGGACTTTGCCCCTTTTGCTGACTTGTACAATACGCTATTTGGCTAGTTGTTTGAACAAGTATTACTAGAGCGGTAGAAAAACTTCGGTGAACGGTAATTTCGACTTGATACTTGACAAGTTTTGTATAAACAATTATTTGTTATCGAATGCAGAGAAAACGCCCGATCAAGCCGATGCATCGTCGGTTTGACCGGGCGTTTTCGCTTTGAGGGCATGAGTCTCGTCAGGCTGCGAGCTAGCCGGCTATCGCTTGGAATTGACGCGGTAATGGAAGATCTCGGGGTGTGTGCGGGCATGCGTGACCTCGAACAAGATGCCGTCCGAGGTGTACGACTGGCTCTCCATAACGGCGACGCAGTTGTACTTGCCGAGGTCCAGATAGCTGCAGTCTTCATCGTTGGCGAGCTCGACACTCACCGTACGACGGCTCGCCATCACTTTGACGCCGCGCTTGTGCTCCAGATAGCCGTAGATAGAATCCGCCGCGATCTCGGGGGTCAGGCCCTTGGCGATCGACGCCAAAAAGTAGCCATGGTCCACTTGGCGCGCGCTGCCGTTGAGGCTTCGGACACGCACTACGCGAATCAGCTCCTCGCCCACCTTAAAGCCCAGGCGACGTGAGAGTTGCTCAGTGCAAATCAAATGTTCAAAAGACTTGACCTCGGTCGATGCGACGGCATTGTTGCGTTTTGCGAACTCGCCAAACGACTCAACCTCTTCGAGTGCGCCCAGCATGTCGGTTTCGCCCTTAAGCCAAATAACGCGCACGCCCTTACCGTGTATAGGCTGCACAAACATCTGGTCGGCCAGCATGCTCAAGGCGCGTCGAACGGTATTGCGCGTGCAGCCAAACTCCGCGGTCAGCTCGGCTTCGGTTGGCAGCATCTCCTGAAACGCATAGGTCCCGTTGATGATGCGCGAACGGATCTCGCGGTAGATTCCTTCGTAAATCGCTTTTGGCATGATTTCACCTCTAATGAATATGTATGGCTAGGCACGATAGCATTTCTTAAAGTTGTTTAAACCGATTATCGGTAAAGCACGGATTATTTACCGTCGACGGTTCCCCCGAAACCCAAATCGGACCGAATCAAAACCGTCAATGCGGCAAGCAGCCAGTCCTCTACAATGAGTTCATTGTTTAAACGTTCTTGCTCGCACAGCATGTTGCATCCGAAAGGCATATTATGCTGCAGAAAATCCAACGTTTTGGCGGAGCCATGTTCGCGCCCGCCATGCTGTTTTCTATATCAGGCCTCATGGTCGGCATCTCCGCCCTCGCAACGACCGTGGATATCGTCGGCGACCTCGCCGTATACGGAACCCCCTGGTACGTTTTCTGGACTATCATTCAGCGCGGCTCGTGGACGGTCTTTAAGCGCCTTCCACTCCTTTTTGCCGTAGCGCTGCCTATCGGCCTTGCCCAAAAGCAACCGGCACGCTGCTGCCTCGAGGCGCTCGTAGCCTATTTTGCCTACTGTTTCTTTTTGAGCGAGATCATTAAGCTGAGCGGAGACAACCTTGGGCTTAAGTACCCGTCGTTTTTGACCTCCGCTAGCGGCATCACCGTCATCGACGGCATCAAGACGCTCGACACCGGCATTATCGGCCCGCTGGCGGTGTCGGCAACCGTCGTCGCGATCCATGACCGCTTCTACGATGCCAAGGTTCCCGATTGGCTCGGCACCTTCTCGGGTTCCTCGCTGGTCTACCTCATCAGCTTTTTTGCCGTGTTTGCCCTTGCCGCCATCTCGGCCGCCATCGTGCCTTTCGCATACGCTGTGACCGAAACGCTGCGCCACGCACTTGCGGGCGTCGGCCCCTTCGGCGTGGGCATCTTTGTGTTTTTGGAGCGAGCGCTCGAGCCCATGGGGCTGCACCATCTGCTCTATATGCCCATCTATTACGACAATCTGGTCATTCACGACGGTATTTACGCCACGTGGACCAACCTGCTCCCCATTCTCTCCCATAGCACGCGCCCTTTAAATGAACTTGCGCCCTGGGCAGGTTTTACCGCCACCGGCTGGGGCAAGCTCTTTGGCCTTCCCGCCATCGCGGCAGCATTCTATTTCACCGCCAAACCCGAACGCCGCGCCGGCCTTAAGGTCATCCTTTTGCCCGCCATCGTCGCCTCGGTGGTCTGCGGCGTCACCGAGCCGCTCGAGTTTCTCTTTATGTTCACCTATCCCGGACTCTTTTTGCTCTACGCCGTCCTGTCCTCCTGCCTTGCCATGACCATGAACTTCTTTGGCATCGTCGGCATCTTCTCGGGCGGTCTCATGGAAATGACGGCCTTCAACTTCATCCCACTCATGCGAATGCATGCCGGCTCCTACCTTTTGGCGCTCGGTATCGGTCTTGCCTTTAGCCTCATCTTTTTTGTTAGTTTTCGAGCACTCATCTTGGTCTATGACCTTAAGACGCCGGGCCGCGAGGATCATGTCTCCAATCGCGCGGCAATCGATCGTTTAACGGGAAGCGGCTTTGCCAAAGAGCAATCTCCCAATGGCGAGGTCAGTATTCAATCCGATCAAGATCACGTCCTCGCTGAGCGGGTAATTCAGCTTTTAGGTGGCGTTGGCAATATCGTGGGCGCAACCAACTGCGCCACGCGCCTGCGCGTCGAGGTCGCAGACCCTTCCATCGTTGCAGATAATGCGTCGTTTGTCGCGGTGGGCGCCAAGGGCCTCATCATTACGGGCAAGACCGCCCAGGTGATTATTGGCATCTCCGTTCCCCGCGTTAAAGAGCATTTTGACCAGATCATGGGCCTCGAGCCGGGATTTGTGTCCACCACCTCGGCCTCCCCTGCCGCCAGCGCAGCCCATAAGCGCGGCGATATCTGCTTCTTCGATATCGACGGAACACTCGCCTGGCAAGACCCTCGAGTGGCACAAGAGCTTCCCGAGAGCGAGCGAGACCTCTCCCCCTACCCCAATGAAGCGGTCTCGCAAGCCATCCGTGATTTTGTCGCCAAGGGCAATATGGCGTTTATCTGCACAGGGCGCACGCTGAGCTGCATCCATCCAAAGCTGCTCGAGCTGCCCTGGACCGGCATCGTCTGCCTCGCGGGTGGCTATGTCGAACTTGAGGGACACGTGATTCGCGATTTGGCGATGACGCCCGGCATGCTGCAGCGCCTTGCTCCCATTCTTGAGCAATCGGACGAAGTGATTCGTTTTGAGGGACTCAATGGCGTCGTTCGCATGAGTGCCGATGCGCCCGACGCTCCGGGATACGCCCGCACCGTGGGCGATGCAATTACGCAGCTGCAACATTACAGCGCCTACAAGATCTTAATGTCCACGTCGCTTGCCAACCGCATCGCTCAGGATCAAGCGTTTGAGCCGCTGCTCTGCTTTAACGAGCTCGAGCTCGAAGTGACCGAGATTTCGCCTCGCGAATGCACCAAGCGCGAGGGTATCCAGTCCGTACTCGACGCCCTCGATCCCCACCACGGAACCGTATACGGCATCGGCGACGCCAGCAATGACGTCTCGCTGATGAACGCCGTCGACGTTGGCATCGCCATGGGCAACGCGCCGGACTTCCTCAAGGAAAAGGCCGACTATGTCACCGACAGCATCGACCACGACGGCGTCGTCACCGCGCTCGAACACTTTGGGCTTATCTAGCCAAGCCCCTACCGCACTTGCGGCCGCATGGACCAATCGTCTTCAACCGCCGCGCTCGACGCCCTAATGTGGCAATATGTTGTCTGCATAATGCAACGATGCAACCTATCAAAGAATGCGAGAACCCGTGTCCAGTCCGTTTACCAGCTTTTTAGCCCAGCACTTTGACCAGATTAACGACTATCTGGCCACGTTCTTTGACGGACAGGCGACTTCCGCCGATATCGAGCGCTACCTGTATACCCCGCTCTCGGCATTTACGGCAAACGCTGGCAAGCGCCACCGCCCGCTCATCTGCATGCTCGCCGCCACTGCGGTAGGCGGCAGCTTTGAGAGCGCCCGCAGCGCAGCGGCGGCCATCGAGCACTTTCAGTCGGGCGCACTCATCCACGACGACATCGCCGACAACGGGCAGATTCGTCGCGGCAAGCCCTGCATGCACCTTACCGAGGGCACCGGTCTTGCCATCAACTGCGGTGACCTGGCGCTCACCATGGTCACCAAGACGGTTCTCGACGACCCCACACTCAACGCAGACGTGAAGCTTCGCGTGCTCCACGAGCTTACCGAAATGATCGTCCGTACCATCGAGGGCCAGGCGCTCGACCTGGGCTGGGTCCGCGACGGGCGCTTTGACATTTCGGTCGACGATTATCTGGACATGGCGACGCACAAGACCGCGTACTACAGCGGAGCGACGCCGCTTGCCGCCGGAGCCATTATCGGCGGCGGCAGCGAAGAGCAGATTGAGACACTGCGCGCCTTTGGGCTGCACACGGGCCTTGCCTTCCAGATTCAAGACGACCTGCTCAACTTGATCGGCACCAAGGAGGCCGCCAACAAGGACTTCCGCACCGATATCACCGAGGGCAAGCGCACCCTCGTTGCCGTGCATGCCCTGTCAGACGAGCGCTATCACGACGAGATCGAGGCAATCCTTTCCTCGGGCACCGAGGACCCTGCGCAGCTCGCACGCGCCGTGGAGATCTTCCAGGAGACCGGCTCCATCGATTACGCCCACACCTATGCGCTCGACCTGACCGCTAAGGCCAAGGCCGCTATCGAAGGCGTCGAGCTCGACCCGCATGCGCGCGAGCTCTTCCTCTCAATGGCAGATTTCTTTGTGGAGCGTCTTAACTAGCGGGGGTCATAAAACCTGTGGGCAGCGAGTTTGGGTACAAGTTGCTACACTGTTGAGTGCATGTTTATGCATTGTCTCGCGTTGTCTATCCGACACGCGCTCAAAATAGTACGAATCGTACGCCGAAAGGGGTTCGTTCATGGAACCTATTACCACGGGCATGCAGGGAGCAGCCGTCGAGGATGTTCAGTCCCGCCTTCTGCAGCTCGGTTACACCATCGATGCCGACGAGGTCGCCGACAAGCGCTTTGGCACCACCACCGAGCAGGCCGTCAGCACCTTCAGGCTCGACAGTGGCCTTGCTGCCGGTCATGCCGTCGATATCCCCTGTTGGAGCGCCCTGGTCGACGCCTCGTATAAGCTGGGCGACCGCACCCTGTATCTGCGCATGCCCAATTTCCATGGCGCCGATGTGCAGGCCCTGCAGCGCGCTCTCAACGTTTTGGGCTTTGCCTGTGGCGAAGACGACGGCTACTTTGGTCCGCATACCGAGGCCGCCCTGCAGCAGTTCCAGGAAAATGTCGGCCTGTTTGCCGACGGCATGGCCTTCCAGGACACCTACGCCTACATCAACCGCCTGCATCATGTGTGGGAGGGCAAGCCCTCGGTCACCGAAGCCGAGTCCCGCATCGGTTTTGCTCGCGCCGCCAACGTGCTCGAGCGCTTCCAGATCGCCGTTATCGGTGAGGACCCCATCGCACGCAGCGTTGCTTCGCGCATGTGGAACATCGCCACGGCAACGACCGACAACAGCGGCATGATGCTCTGCGACTCCGAGGTCCCAACCGACGTTGACCTGGTGCTCGAGATCGCAAGCGACGAGCTGCCCGCCGACGCCGCGCCACGCGCCACGATTGCCCTCGCCGAGTGCCACAACCTGGCCCAGCGCATCCGCACCGCCAATGTCGCCGCGCAGCAGAAGCCGGCTCGCATTCGCATTGAGCTCACGGGCATGACGCGCTACAACGGCACCTTCACGGCCAGCGACGCGCAGACGCTCGCCGTACGCCTACTCGACGGCGTTTGCGATGCCCTCGCAGATTAGGTAAACTAGACGAGTTGCTTTTGGGCAACACCACACATTGGGACGTAGTTCAACGGTAGAACTCCGGTTTTTGGTGCCGGCTGTTGGGGGTTCGAATCCCTCCGTCCCAGCCATTAAAACTGAGCGCCCTAAGCCCATAACGGCCCAGGGCGCTTTCTTGTGGGCAAGCGGAGGAATTCGAACCCGCAAGGGTGCGGAGCTGAGGAAACGCGAAGCGTTTTCCAGCGCAGCACGCAAGGAGCGAAGCGACGCAGCGGGGCGCGGCCGCCGACCAGGCGGACGCGGAATCCCTCCGTCCCACACCAGCCAAGAGCCCCTCACGTCAAGCAAATCGAGCCAACGCCGCCAAGCGGAGGGATTCGAACCCGCAAGGGTGCGGAGCGACGCAGCGGGGCGCGGCCGCCGCAGGCAGACGCGGTGTCGGCACTTGGGGACGCTCCTAAGTGCCGGCATTATAGGAACGTCCCCAAGTGCCGGCTCGGGACTATTTTCGAGGACCCTCCGAAGGACTGTGGCCAAAAAACGGCAAATATGAGTACTGTTACCGTTGTAGCTACATTATTTTCGTTAATAAAAGAAGATCTTAATGAGATTTATTCGCATCAAGGTCTTCCTTTAATGAACACTTGAGGAGATACGGCAGCTTATCTGCTCGATCGACACGTCAAATCACCTTAAATTTGGTCAAAAGTACTGCTACTAAAAGAGTATCAGTACTCATATTTGC
>CABRCR010000022.1:0-1802 GCA_902469435.1 uncultured Collinsella sp.
CTCGAGCTGCATGAGCTCGTCCCAGGTGCCGCCGACGCCCATCAGGAACACGGCGTCGTAGCCCTCGTCGGCGACCTTGTCGGCGAGCGCGGTCATCTTCTTGCCGGCCTCGTAGACGTTCTTGCCGTCCTCGACGTAGCCCTCCTGGCTAAAGTGCATGATCTCGATCTTCTCGGTTTCCTTCATGGCTTTTCCTTTCTGTCCTGTACGCGAATCTATACATCGCGTTTCTTTTCGATACCAATTATAGACATACACCTAACGTGCTTTTAATACCACTTTTCAATCTGCTCCAATCCTCGGTGAACGGTCGAAATTCTCTGGTGAGTGGTATTAAATTAGAATTGAATGTATAGCTAACACCACCGACGCCTCCCTTGTGCGACAAAGAACAGCGTTCCTACCAGCGCAATAATGGTCGATGCCCCAAACAGCACCGCCTGGACGCCCAAAGCCTCCGCCAAAAACGGAGCCGCCAGCAGCGGCAACACGCCGGCGCTCATCAGGCCAAAACGCACAAAGCCGGTAATGCGCCCCAGGTATTTGATGTCGGCGCGCTCCTGAATCAAGATCATCTGTAGCGGTTCTAGGAATCCCCAGGCCAGACCGTTAATCGCCTGACCGATAATCGCGACCCCCAGCATATCGGTACCCACGTACACCATGGACCCAATGCCCACGGCCATGAGCGCGCCGAGCAGCAATCGCAGGTTGACATGGCGAGTAGAAAGCTTGGTCAGGATGAACGCACCCACCGAGGAAGTAAGGCCCACGACCGAGGACAGCCAGCCCAGCCAGACGATATCCACGTTGAGCACATCACGGTAGAACAACGACTCCAGCGAATCGAACGCGCCAAACGCAAAGAAACCCAAAAAGCCCGAGATAAAGATGAGGCGCAGATCGTGATCGCGAAACGTAAGTCGCGCACCCTCGGCCATGCCGCCCAGAATACCGCCCTTCGGCTTCTCCCCTTTTGCGGGAACAACGCACTCGTGACAGCCCAAGGAGAGCACGGCCGCCACACCCATCATGCCCGCCATGAGCAGATAGACCGATTGCGTGGCAAAACAGCTCACGATGGCACCACCGAGCAGCGGGCCAGCGGTATAGGCGATATTGCTGTAGAACACCATGAGACCGTTCACGCGGGTACGGCCCTCGGTGGTCGACTCTAGGTATCCCGGAAACGCATGCGTGCAGGTGTTGATAAAGCCGCCCGCAAGTCCCAAGACGCACGCGGCAAACACAAGCCCGGGGACAGACAACGGCGCTAACCCCACGCCAAGCGATAGCACTGCCGTAATCACGCACGTCACAAACGACGTCCGGCGCGGTCCAAAGCGATCGATGACCGAGCCCGACACCATATTGCCCGCCGACGTCATAAGATTGCGCACGAGCGTAATGGCAGCAACCAAAAAGGCCGTGCCGGCCAGATCATACGTGGCCGCACCGATAAGCCCCAAAAAGTAGACCGCGTTGTTGGCGCACCATTGCAGGGACTCAATAAGAATCAGCCTGACCTCTGCCGGCGTCAGGCGCATTGCTTCGCGATCCTTCGCGAACATACGAACTCCTTCTATACAAAAAGGGGATGGAGGGCATAGGCCTGCTCCATCCCCTTTCCAGGTTGCAACGAAAATCTATGCAGCCGGGCCCTTACGCCAGCACGCCGAAGAACGCGCCGACGATGCCCACGACCATGGTGGCCACGATCAGAACCATGGGGTTGATCTTCTTGGACAGCAGCCAGTAGTACAGCCAGAAGGCGAGCATGCCGAGCATGCCGGGCATGATGC
>CABRCR010000023.1:0-56626 GCA_902469435.1 uncultured Collinsella sp.
ATCGAGACGGCATAGGATATCAACTGTGTTCCAGGTTCCAGGACGCCGGGCCGCCTCGCTTCGGATCGGGCGCTACACCAACTTTCTCGACACTACCTCGACTTATCTCCCCTACGGCGCCGACACCCTCGGCATCGTCGGCGAGTACTACTGGATCGCTCGCGAGCGCGGTACCATCGAGGCCGGCCGTAACCGCGCGAGCTTCCCCCTGCGCTACACACAGGCCGGCAAACGCCACGAAGTCACCGTACGCATTCGCCGCAACACCACCGGCGGCCTCGGAGCCACCTGGGCCATCGACAAGGTCGAAGCCCCGGTCGAGTAAAAAACGGCCTCGGATAGCCAATTGACCATCCGAGGCCGTTTGAATTCAGGCCTTTTAGTTGTCATCGGCGCATATAGACACCAGAGAAGCAAGCTCATCCTCAAGTTGCGGAGCAAAGTATCTAAAAGAAACCTGCACTCCAGTCGGTATCGACTCAATCATATTCGCAGCATTATCTGAAACTCGGTACGATGCAGTTTCACCTGTCTTCAAATCCTCTATTGAGCAGACAGCGTCTTCAGCATCAATCGACCTAAGCACGCCTTTTCCTTGTAACATCACATCGGCATGCCCGCCAGCTATTTCTAATGAACCTGAGTCTGTCGCAGTCACTTCTCCGGAACCTCCGCGCGATATCTCTTCCTTTGTTGAACAGCCCACCAATGAAGCCATCAGCACCAAAGACAGAGCTAGACGAATCGTCCTACTTCGAAAAAGTCGTTCCATAAGTCCACGCATAATAGCTCTGATCATACTTCAGGAAGGATAAAGATGAATTCCAGCCGTCCGCTATGCCAATCATCTGCCTTGTCTCTCCAGTTTTCTTACCAGTAAGTGTGGCGTAAGCCTCCGCTGTTACAGAATGGGCTGATCCGTTGTACAAACTCGCATGTAAAACATTCGGTCTATTAGAGTTAATCTCATTTTGAATGCTCGCGATAGCCGGAGAGGAGACAGTGCGGGCGATAAGAGTACTTCCTCTGCTTGCGCAGTAATTTGTAAACCCCGTTGCACAGGTTGATATCGGCGTTCCGCCCAAAACAACGCCGGGAACAGTCTGTTCTTCATCGGAAAGAGCATGGGTATTGGTGTAATTCCATATCTGCATATATTGCGAAGGGTCGTTATATAAATTGGCAATGCCATACAGTTCCGCAACGTTCGAAAAAGCTGTCACCATACAAGCATAGTGGGCAGTAAGCCTCTTAATCTCGCTTTCATCATATGACATAAACTGAGAAATGGAACGAAACCCAGATACTGTGTAATCCTGCATTTGAGTTGCGTAAATTACGACATCGTTCCAGCTTGAAGGTTTATTCGATAAAACGACAGGCCGTCCTTCTATGGAAACAGCCGGGATTGTTCTTCCGCAATTTGTTGTTATTGAACCGTCCAAAGATTGCACACCGAATTCGAATGGATTGATCATTACGACTGGGTTATTGAAAGAATAAGACTCAACACCAAGATCTCCTCCCCGATCCATAGGGCTGACTAAGCCGTCTCCAAAACGATATCCCGTAAGTATTTCATCATCTGAAGCATCTAAAACCAAATAGCCCGCGGCTCTATTGAATGTCACAACCGGAACAATGTAGCCAAGCGGGGACCCATCAACGTCTACAAAAGGAATAGGGTCAGAAGGCGTATACGAAGAGCCGAGGAGTCCCTTTATATATTTATCGGCAAGCTCTTGCGCAATTTCTGAAGTAAATTGTATCTGCTCACCATCAATATTGCCCGTCGAAGCAAAAACCTCTTTCGGACGTGCGGCTAAGGCGACAATTGAAGACGCGACAAGTTGCAGAAAACGACGACGCGAAAGCATATGTTCTTCTTTCTAGAGGAGCGACTTATAAGATACTCCTATTCTATAACCTTTTTTGTAACGTTACAGCACTGGTTATATTTCAATTCGATTTGCTTATGTCCTTGTAACCCAATACGTCTTTACGTTTTAAACGGAATTAGAAAATCACTCATAGCAAAAACGGGCTTTAATCCCAAAGAGATGACTTTGATTATGAATCAAACCAGCAGCCAGGGCATAGCTGCAGTGCAATTGCTACAAGAAAGGCCGCCCTTGCTGGCGGCCTTTCTACTTGCTACTAGTCACGCGTCAGCTTGCGGTGAATACGATGCGGCTGGGCTGCGTCCTCGCCCAGGCGCTCGATGCGGTTGGCCTGATAGGCCTCGAAGTTGCCCTCGAACCAATACCAGTTGCCCGGATTCTCGTCGGTGCCCTCCCACGCCAGAATGTGCGTGGCGACGCGGTCCAGGAACATACGATCGTGGCTAATAACCACCGAGCAGCCCGGGAACTCGAGCAGCGCCGCCTCGAGTGAGGACAGCGTCTCGACGTCGAGATCGTTCGTGGGCTCGTCGAGGAGCAGCAGGTTGCCGCCCTGCTTGAGCGTGAGCGCCAGGTTCAGACGGTTGCGCTCGCCACCGGAGAGTACGCCAGCGCGCTTCTGCTGGTCCTGGCCCTTAAAGCCAAAGCTCGCCACATAAGCACGGCTCGGAACCTCGGTCTCGCCGACCATCATGTGGTCCAGGCCGTCCGAGACGACCTCCCACAGGTTCTTATCGGGGTCGATGCCAGAACGGTTCTGATCGACATAGGAGATCTTGACGGTCTCGCCCACCTCGAGCTCGCCCGAAGTCAGCGGCTCCAGGCCCACGATGGTCTTGAACAGCGTGGTCTTACCGACACCGTTGGGGCCGATGACGCCCACGATGCCGTTGCGCGGCAGGGTGAACGAAAGGTCGTCGATGAGCACGCGACCGTCGAATTCCTTGTGCAGGTGATGGGCCTCGAGCACCTTGTTACCCAAACGCGGTCCAACGGGAATGCGGATATCGGTCCAGTCGAGCTTCTGGCTTGCGCGGGCCTCGGCCTCCATCTCCTCGTAGCGAGCCAGACGAGCCTTGTTCTTGGCCTGGCGGGCCTTGGGCGAGCTGCGCACCCACTCGAGCTCGGCCTCCATGCGCTTGGCGAGCTTGGCGTCGCGGTTGCCCTGTGCCTCGATACGGGCGGCCTTGGTCTCCAGATACGTTGAATAGTTGCCCTTGTAGGGATAAAGGTGACCGCGGTCGACCTCGCAGATCCACTCGGCAACGTTATCCAGGAAGTAGCGATCGTGTGTGACGGCAAGCACCGCGCCCTGGTAGTTGTGCAGGAAGTGCTCGAGCCACAGGATCGACTCGGCGTCCAGGTGGTTCGTGGGCTCGTCGAGCAGCAGCAGGTCGGGAGCCTCGAGCAGCAGCTTGCACAGGGCCACGCGACGGCGCTCGCCGCCAGAGAGCACGTTGACCGGCATGTCGGAATCGGGCAGCTGCAGGGCGTCCATGGCCTGGCCGAGCTTGGAATCGATATCCCAGCCGTCGGCGGCGTCAATCTCGTCCTGGAGCTTTCCCATCTCGGCCATGAGGGCGTCCATGTCGCAGTCCGGATCGCACATCTCCTCGCCAATCTTATTGAAGCGATCGACCTTGGCGATCATGTCGCCAAACGCCATGCGCACGTTCTCGATGACGGTCTTGTTGTCGTCGAGCGGCGGCTCCTGCTGCAGGATGCCCACGGTGTAGCCGGGGGTGAGCCTGGCATCGCCGTTGGAGACCTCCTCGATGCCGGCCATGATCTTGAGCAGGGTCGACTTGCCCATACCGTTGGGGCCCACGACGCCGATCTTGGCACCGGGGTAGAAGCTCAGGGTCACGTCGTCAAGGATTACCTTGTCGCCATGGGCCTTGCGAGCCTGATACATCTGGTAGATAAACTCCGCCATTTGTCTGTTTTATCCTTTCTACCTGTTGTTTCCCTATTCTTGATTCGCTTTAGTGGAAACGAAATGAGAAAACTAGCTCTGAAACGTAACGAAAAAGGGGCATGGTTGCCCATACCCCCTAATACTACCTGGGAAAAATCCCCCAGAACATACTATGAACTGCGTACGCTAGTTTTCCGCAACCTTAACGAACAGCCCGCTGAGATTTGCGCCACAGCAGATACGAGTAGACGTAGACGGCTCCGACCGAACCAAACGCCAGAACCGCAATCACCGCGGCGACGACTTCATTCGAAAGCACCGCACCTGCCACGCCCATCGCAATCAGGCCAACACCCAGCACCATAAAGCAGGCACCGCCAAAGCGCTGCGTACGGCGCCAGTTCTCGGGATCGGCAAGCGCCCAGGGCGTCTTGATACCGAGCGTATAGTTCTGCTTCACACGCGGCAAGTAGTTGCCTACGCCAATAAAAAGCAGGCCAACAGCGCCGGAAATCAGCACGTTGACCGAACCGACCGCTGGCACCACGCCCCAGACCGTAAGCTCTCCCAACCAGCTTATGGCGCACATGAACAAGGTGAAGGCGATTACGAAGCCCTGATAGAACTTGCCCGAGGTTCGATATGCCTCACCTTTGGGATCGATGCGCGGCACCACGCGGAACATTGCGAGAAGCGCCAGCGGCAACGCGCCGAGCGCCGATGCCATCCAGCTAGGACCCCAACCGTCGACAGCGCCGTTCGCGCCCCAGTGCGTGGGAATCTGCGCAGGCAAGCTCGGCATCACCCAGAGATGCGCGGCAACATTAATAGCGCAGACCACAACAAGCATGGCCCACGCGCGCGACGATACCCCCGTGGCGTGAATGCCCTTGTTTTCGTTATTCATCCTTATCACCTTCCGTGTTTGTAAAGCCCATAAACCAACCGATCAAGTCCTGCATGACGGTGGTGTTTAAGCTGTAAACGATGTTTTGGCCATGACGTTCGTCGGTCACCAACCCGACGTTTTTGAGCGTCGCCAAATGATGGCTCAATGACGGCTTGCTGATGTCAAAATGCTCGGCAAGCTCCCCAGCCGTGCGATTGCCCTCGCGCAGCAGTTCCAAAATGTGACGCCGTGTAGGATCGGCCAGCGCCTTAAAACCCTCTCCCGGCATAGGACCTCCTCTCAGCATTTCGTTCGACGCGCACACTATACTCGATATTTAGACGTTTGTCTAACTATCTAATCTTACACTCAAAAAATAGCCGCCCCCGCGTAATGCGAAGACGGCCACTTCTCACGCTACAAACGTGTTTTGGAGTTGGCTAACCCGCGGCAACGGGCGCCATCTGCTTCGATCTTATGCGAATCCCGATCCCATTTCAACAAACCCCAAGGGTTCAAATGGAATCGTAATAATACCTATAATGGCGATAGCTAAAACACAATTCGCTTCCCCATCGGAGGATGTCTATGACCGAAACCGCTGCCGCTCTTGTCGAGACACGCGATACCAAGCTCGAGATCATCATGGGCCGCGAGGCACTCGACAAACTCGCCGCCGCCACGGTGCTGGTGCTCGGCTGCGGAGGTGTGGGCTCCAATTGCTGCGAGGCACTTGCCCGCGGCGGCATTGGTCATTTCGTCATTCTGGATAAGGACATCATCGCGCCCAGCAATATCAATCGCCAGGCCATCGCCTTTCAAAGCACCATCGGCAAGCGCAAGGTCGATGTTATGGAAGCCATGATCCACGACATCAATCCAGCCGCTACCGTCATCAAGCGCACCGAATACCTGTTGAGCGACAATATCGACGAATTTTTCGCGCGCGTTTTGGAGCAGACGGACGGCAAGCTCGACTACGTCGTCGACGCCATCGACACCATCTCGGCCAAGCTCACCATTGCCAAATATGCTCAGGACCACGGCATTCGTTTGGTTAGCTCCATGGGCGGGGCCAACAAGCTCCATCCCGAGTGCCTCCGCTTTGCCGACATTTTCGATACGGTACGTGACCCCATGAGCCGCATCATGCGCAAAGAATGCAAGAAGCGCGGAATCAAGAGTCTGCATGTACTGTTTAGCTGCGAGGAATCGGTTAAGACACAGCCCCGCGACCCTTCCAATATCCACGAGCGCACCGAGTTGGGCACCGCCAGCTTTATGCCGCCCATCATGGGTCAGATGATCGCCGGCGAGGTTATCCGCCAGATCAGTGGCCGCGGCACCGAGCGCGTACGCTCCGATGGCCAACGTCTGGACTAGCGGAGCGCGCCGAGATGGAGCCCCGGTTATTTGATGCACACTGCCATCTTGATTTAATGGCTCACCCGGACGCCGTTGCCGATGAGGCGACGGCGCTGGGCTTGGGTCTATTTGATTGCGGCGTCGATCCACGCGACTTCGCTAGCGCAAACGAGCGCGCCCGTCGCCAAACAGGCATCATCGCCGGCGTCGGGCTTCACCCCTGGTGGCTCGCCGACGGCCGCTGCGGTCCTGCCGAAGTCAATCTGCTTTGCGAAGTTGCCACCCAAGAGCGCTACGTCGGCGAGGTGGGACTCGACTTTTCTGCGCGCTTTGCCGGAAGTGAGCCGCTACAAATACAGGCACTTGACCGGCTCTGCGATACACTCGTGCAGCATCCTCTTACCGGACGCGTGATATCAATTCACGCCGTTCGTTCGGCAGGGGCCGTACTGGACGTCCTCGAATCGCATGGACTACTCATCCCAAACCCCGACTCCCCCGCTATCATCTTCCACTGGTTTAGCGGCACTTCGGACGAACTCGCCCGCGCGCGTAATGCGGGCTGTAATTTTTCCGTCAACGAACGCATGCTTGCGTCTAAACGTGGACGCGAATATGCCCGACAGATTCCACTCGACCGTCTACTGCTCGAGACCGATGCGCCAGCCGAACCAAACACAGAAACAAGCGCACAGTCGCTCATCAAATCGCTCGCAAGGACCTCGATGCGCATTGCCTCACTCAAAAACTGTGACGCAAAGCGCATCGAGTCGGCAGTTTTAGCAAATGCGCACTCTGTTTTTGACCTTCGCTAACCCCTGTGGGTAAAAATGCCAAGGGGCATGCGAATCGAACAACGCAGCCCCTATTGGAAGGCAGTACAATTCGGCAGCATTACACCAATTCGTGCATGAGATCACGGTTGCGTGCATACAATTCGTCAAAGATATGACGGCGCGACGCATATAACTCGTGGGCAGCCATATCGGGCACGATTGTTTGCGCAACGCCAAGGACTTGGGCGAGTTCATCCCATGATGCATAGGCGCCACCTGCGAGAGCTGCCATGATGGCATCACCGAAGCATGCGCCCACCGTAACCTTGGCAACCGAGACCTCGCGCCCGCATACGTCGGCGATAGCTTGCATCCAAACTGGATTCTTGGTTCCACCTCCGACAAGCATAATGCGCCCAATTGGCAGTCCATGCTGTCGCTCGATAATGTCGACATGGGATGCAACGGTATACGCGACGCCTTCCAAGGCGGCGCGAACCATATGGGCTCGCGTATGCCTTCCGGTCAGGCCAAAGAAGACGCCACGCGCCTCGGGATCGTTGAGCGGAGTACGCTCCCCCGCAAAGTACGGCAGACACAGGAGCCCATCGGCACCCGGCGCCACATCGGCGGCATCATGCGCCATAACCGAATAGGCATCGGGGCCACCGTGGCCCTCGGCCTCTACGGCGTCGCGATACAGCTCTTGGCGCAGCCACGATGTGAGTGCGCCCGCCGTATTGGTCCCCGCGCAGATCCCATAAGTTCCGGGAATGATAAACGTCCCTGGCCACAGGCGGGCATCATCGATCATATGATCAGCCAGGTAGATGAAATACGCCGTACTCCCCAACTGAACCATCATATCGCCGGGACGGAATACACCCGTCGAAATAGCCTCGGCACCAGAGTCGCCCGTTCCCACTAAGACAGGTGTCCCTGCCGCGAGCCCCGTCGCCTCAGCCGCACGCCGCGTAATCACCCCGGCAATATCGGTAGCCGACATTACCTCAGCCATCTGGTCAGGCCGGCAGAAACGAGCACATTCCCGAGCATCAACCTTCCAGGTGTAGCGGTCGTATAGGGGAAGAAAATCCTCCGCCAAATAACGGTCCACCGTAAAACGCCCCGTCAACTTTGCGCACAGAAACGATGACGCCGTCAGGAACTTCGCGGCACGTTCGTGCACCTCGGGCATATTCTCCTTAAACCACAAGATCTTGGGAGCAATATCTGACGAACAGGGATCGTGTCCGAAAAGCTCGCGTGCGCGATCTGACCCATATTCGGAAAGAAGCTCGTCAATCTGCGGCTTCGAACGTGCATCGACTCCGTACAAAATCGCGGGCGCCAGCGCGTTGCACTCGGTATCGACCGGCACGCAGTCGCAACCCAATGCGGAAAGGCCGACGCATCCGATCTGCGCCGCGTTAACCCCCGATCGCACCACCAGCTCGCGCGACAAGCGGCAAAAATCGCCCCACCAAACTGCCTCCGCATCATGCTGGTACCATCCATCACGCGGGTTGTCCGTCTCATGTCCACAAGAGGCCTGGCAAACGATGTTGCATCGATCATCGATTAAAACGCCTTTAGAGGCGCTTGTCCCAATATCAATACCCAGATAGAGCGCCATAGGTGCCTACTCCCCTCGCGCCGTACGAGCGGTAGCCATAAAACGAGCTACCCGCTCAACATCGACCGGGGCATCCAGCTTTCCGTCGCGCTTTAAGCACGTGCCGACAAACGCGCCATCGTAGTGAGCAAATACGTCAGCCACGGTATTTTCGCGACAACCGGTACCACATACCACAGGTACTTGGTCAACACGCTCGCGGACCTCATCGGCAAGCTCGCCCGAAGCGCCACGACCGGCAGCCGAACCGCCGATGACCATCGCATCCGGTAGGCAATTAAAGAGAAGTGAATCGGCAATGTCCGCAGTCGTGCGGTCGTTGAGATAAACCTCCCCCTCGCTCGTGATGAAGTGAAAAAGCTTGAGGTCGTCCAGGCGCAGCGCCGCCTTGCGACGCATGGTGTGAGCGAAATCTCGGTTAATCAGCCCGAGATCACCGGCCCAGGCACCGCAAAAATTACAGCGTGTGAACTGCGCGTCGACGGCAGCGCACAGCTCGATTGTGGCATCGCCATCGTAAATAGCCTCAGCTCCCCAAGGAGTCGACAGATCATGGGATAGAGCCCCGATTACAAAGCCCATCGATGCAAGGGTTGAGGGAGAAACATGCTGCTCATAGGGCATCGAGAGCTCATTGGTAATCAAAATGCCATCGACACCGCCCTGCTGCAACGCCTCGAGATCGCGCTTGGCGGCTTCCACGACCTGTGACACGCTTCCGCCCGGGTAATACAGTGGATCGCCCGGCAGAGGACGCAGGTGCAGCATTCCGATAACCGGCTTTTCGGTCTTGAACATCGAGGTTAGAAACGACATAACGTGCTCCTTCATAGGGTTATTGCAGGGACGTTACTCCCCCAGCACCTCGACGTACACTTTTCGCTTCTGCGGACCGTCAAACTCCGCAAGATAGATGTTCTGGGCACCTCCGCACACGATGTGGCCATCTTGGACGGGAAAGAAGCAACTGTTTCCACAAATCATGCTCTTGATATGCCCACAGGAGTTGTTACCGGTGGCTCCATAGCTCGGCAGGAAGTGTGCATGCGCATAGGGGGCATCGAGTGGGGCGATGCGATCAAGCGTCTCCATAAGATCCGTCTCCACGCAGGGCAGCCCCTCGTTTACCACGATTCCGCAGGTCGTATGCGACAAAATAATCGCCGCCAAGCCATTGGTCACCGAGCTGCGTTCGATGGCAGCGTGCACGTCCTCGGTAATATCGATGAACTGGTCCGGAGCAGTCGATAGATAGCTCAATGTCTCGAGCGTCACCATGTTCACTCATCCCCTTCAAGAAAACGCAGGGCATTACCCCAGTAGAGCCTTTCTCGCGCATCATCGCGCATGGGCACGGTATCGAGCGCCCGCTTGAGTTTGAATGCACGGAAGCGCGGCGTATTGCTGGCGAACATCACTTGATGCGATAGCGCGCGCTCATACCACAGCGGCCCCATATCGACCGTGAAAAGACGCTGCATCATCTCCTCGGGCGAATCGATATAAGTGATAGAGGTGTCCGCGTAGCAGTTGGGATACTTGAGCAGCATCGCCACGGTCTCGCGCACCCAGGGCCAGCCAAAGTGGGTCAAACTAAAACGCACATTTGGATGCGTTGCGATTGTGTGCTCAAATGCAAGCGGGTTACTGCGCGAGAGCTCTGTACCCGGCTCCCAAGACATACCGGCATGGAAAACCACCGGCTTGTTATAGCGCTCGCACAGCTCATAAAGCGGCTCGGCCACAGCATCATCGGGGGCAAAACCCTGCTTTGCCGGATGCAGGCAAAGCCCCTTTGCCCCCAACTCGGTAAAGGCGCGCTCCAATTCGCCTGCGGCACCGCTCACCTGCGGATCTACGTTCGCAAATCCCCACAGACGATCGGGATGCGCGGCAACCAGCATGGCAATCTGGTCATTGGTGCCAAAATGCCCTCCGCATGCCGTGGTTACATCGAGCGGCATGAGCACACTCTTCTGCACATCGCAGACGTCCATCTCGACTTGAAGCTCATCCCAATCCATGGGGCCCATATGCCCCATACCAAATTCTCGTGACCAAAAACCGAATCCATCAGGCTCATCACCCGGCGTACAGATCTCGCCGTAGAGCATAGGATGGACCAACATGTCGATAACCATTTCGTACTCCTTTCCAGGCATTTGACCCTAGTACGGCTCAAACGAACCAATCACTCGGGACGACAGCTCAGCGCCCGCCTTCATACACGCCGGAATATCAAGGCCATCGATCACGCCCTTGGTAAACCCGGCGATATACGAGTCGCCGGCACCCACGGTATTAACGACCTTCTCCGCCGGTACGATTCCGCACTCATAGAAGCGCTCACCGTCATAGGCAATGCTTCCCTTCTCGCCAAGCGTGGCAACTGCCACCCGCGGTCCCAACTCCTGTACGTGACGCACCCAATCACGCAGCTCCGGAGTGTCCTCTTCAAACGACATGAACGCATAGTCTACGTAAGGAAAATGAGCCTCGCAGGCATATTCGGGATCCTGGCTGAACACCGAGAAGTCCATAACCACCGTCTTGCCCGCATCATGCCATTCGGGCAGGAGGTCCAAACAATTGCCAAACAGGTCGGTATGGATGATGTCATGCTCTAGGATAAACGCCCGGTCATCTTCATTCGGACGATATGTCTCCATTACGCCATCGATTGCCTCGAGATGCACGCGATCGACGCCGTCTTTCAATGCCATGAGCATCACCGAGGTGTCGCCATCCTCCACCCGCAGATGTGAGATATCGAACCCCTCGGCGGCCAGCGCCTCTCTCATCTTGTCTCCGTACTCGTCCTTGCCGACAACCGACACGGCGGATACCGAAACGCCCATTCGTGCAAGATGGATACCCCAGTCAATGCCATTGCCAGTCGGATAGAACACGCCGATGTTTTGATAGACGTCCGCACAGCAAAAACCAGCCGCACACGCTTTAATACCCATGGTCTTCTCCAATGTTCAAAAGGGGACCCACCACATGGCGAGCCCCCTTTTCGCGTTTCGCTTATTGTTTTGCATCGGCTGTCCAAGGCCTCATAGCCAGACCGCCGTACGCTTTCTTAAGCTATTCGACGATTGGTGCTCCGTGGCCCCAAGAACCTTCCATGCCGCACACGGTCGAGGCAAACCCGGCAGCAAAGTCGAGCGCGCGCTCGATGGCCTCGGCGCCATCCTCACCACGCTTGGCGGAATCGAGATAGCACATCAAAAACGAGGTGAGGAACGAGTCGCCCGCCCCCATGGTGTCCTTCATGTCCGTTACCGGTTTAGCCAGCTGGCGGTAATAACGCTCGCCGTCGTAAGCAATGCAGCCCTCGGCGCCCGCCGTAGCCGACACAAAACGCGGACCCAGGCCCTTCACCCATGCCAGACGCTCGCGAATCTCGTCCTCACTCGCGGCATCCGCCGCACTAAAGAAAGCAAAATCGACGTAGGGCGCAATCTGCTCGTAGTACTCGTCGGTGGAGTCGTCCGAAAAGTCAAAAGAGACGGTGACGCCCGCAGCCTTCAACTTGGGCAGCTCGCGCTCGGTAAAGCAATAGTTGCCCGAATGAACCACATCGAACTGCTTCATGTACGAAAGGTCAAAGCGATCGAGGACATAGCGCGCATCGCCACGGATACCGCCCTCGTTGGAGCCGAGGAAGACACGGTCACCGTCAACGACGGTCACGCGAGCCGCTCCGTTCTCGCCAATCATCTGCTCGCACTTGTCAAGTTCGATACCCTCATCCTCGAGGCTTGCAATGACATGCTCGGCAGCGGCGTCATTGCCAAAAATGCCCATGTATGCGGAGCGTGCGGCACCGCATTTCTTGGCATAAACGGCGAAGTTCACCGCGTTGCCGCCAGGATACATGGTGTGGATATGCTCGTAGCGATCGACGACGTTGTCGCCAAATCCGAGCGCGTTAACGTTAAATGCCATGGCCTTTGCCCCTTCTAGTACTCGACAACACCCATATAGCGGCGGAAATCGGGATCGTGATCAAACACCTTGCCGCGTGCGGCACGCAGCTCGCAGTTCATGGCGTAGAACAGCACCGGGTCCAGATAGGCACGGACGCTCGCCGGCACGGCTTCCATACCGTACTCCTTGGCATCGAGCACCATCAGCGTATCGGTATGCGTCTTAAGGAACGCCAGGGCGCGCTCGTCCATAGCACGGCACTCGCTGGAACCCATCTGCAGGAAGTAAAAAACGCCATCCTGAGTAGCCTCGAAGGGGCCGTGGAAGTACTCGGCAGAGTGGATGTAGCTGCAGTGCTGCCACTGCATCTCCATAAGAGAGCAGATAGCGAAACCGTAGGTCTGGCTAAAGTTGGGACCGCTGCCCAGAATATAGAAGAACTCGTGCTCCTGGCAAAGCTTGGCAAAACGATCGCCCAGCTCGGCATTTACCTTCTCACGTGCCGGGGGAAGAATCTTATCCATCTCGGCGATACCGGCATACATATCGGCAAGATCGGCGTAGCCCTCCTGCTGATCGAGCAGCTCGGCCGCAAGCGACAGCGAAATGCCAGCGGGGACCTCGGCCTGCGGCACGCCCTCGCCCCACGGGTAGACCCACGTGGTCCACTTGCCGGAGTCAATCTTGGATCCAGCGTTGTCGGTCTGGGCGATCACCGTAGCGCCGGCAGCAAGGGCAATCTCGCAGCCCTCGACGACCTCGGGGGTGTTGCCACTGTGGCTGCAAGCAATGACCAGGGACTTCTCGCCCAGACGACGCGGACGCATGATATCAAACTCGCGAGCCGTATAGATATACGAAGTGAAGGTGGTTGCCTCGCGCTGCAGAAGCTCATGAGCCGGGATCAAATCGATCATGGAGCCACCGCAAGCAATCCAGTAGACGCTGTCGAACTTGCCCTTCTCGGCAATTGCCTCTTTGATCAGATCGTGTGCGTTCATATCCAGTTCCTTTCTTATTTGGCCCGCAATTAATGACGTTGGTTGCGTGGCCGATAGTTGTTTTAGTCAATCAGATATTTCTCGAATGCGGCCATGTTCTTGGCATCTGCCGCGGCCGGGTCATCGTAGTAACGACCGTCCGTGATTTCCTGGCCCAGCATGCCGTCGAAACCATGGGCGTTGAGCGTGGCAACGAAGGCGTCCATATCGTGCTTGCCATCGCCCCACACCAGATGGCCATACGGATCACCGTCGATAAAGTGCATCTCGTGAATTGCCCCATCACCAAAGGCGGCAAACCAGTCCTCGAGCGTCTCGCCCGCAACGCCCATCGCGGTTGTATCAACCATGGGCTGTAAGTACGGGCTCGCGACCTCGTCAATCATGCGCTTCGCATCGGAAACCGTCGTCACAAGGTTGCTCTCCTCGGGACGCAGGCTTTCCATCGTAAGCACCAGACCGTGCTCGCCGGCATACTCCGCCAGAATGGACAAGTGCTCGCGACTGCGCTTCCAGGCTTCCTCGCGGTCCTCGTCCCAGTCGCCCCAGCCCGAGTTGACGGACATACGGTCGCACCCAAGTACCTCGGCAAGCTCAATGCCGTGCTTAAAGTACGCCAGGCTGCGCTGTTCATGCAGCGGTTTGCGTGCGCAGTACTGCCAAGGATAGACAACATTCTCGGGGCACAGAGTACGATACCTAAGCCCACGGTCTGCAGCCTTTTTCGCCAGGACCTCAGCCTCAAAGTAGCCCGTATGGTCGAGTGTCACATGCGGCTCTGCACACCACAGCTCAATGGACTCAAAGCCCAAACGCTGCTGCACATCAAGGAAGTAATCGAGCGACCACATGATGTAGTGGATATTCATGCCCGCAATCTGTTCGCGGCGCAGCGTCGGTTTGGATTCAGACATCTTATGCCTCCTTATTTCGATCAAACACGATTTGTCCGTCCGACATCGTCATATCAACCGAAAGATCGCGTGCGTCGCGATAATCGAGGTCGAACACATCCCGATCGAGCACGCAGATATCGGCAAGCTTGCCGACCTCGAGCGTACCCAGTTCGTCTTCGCGCATCAGATCGTACGCGCCCCCGGCAGTCCAAGCGCGCAAGAGCTCGACAAGTGTCAGAGCGTTGGCCTCATTCACGGGCAGTCCATCGTCGAAGAATCCGCCGCACGCGCTGTAGATTGACTCGCCCAGGCTCGGAATCAGCAGCGGCAAATCCGTACCACAGCACACCGTGCATCCGGAATCTTCCATGCCGCGGCGATTCCAGCTGTGCAAAAGTCGCGTCTCGCCAATTTGTCGACGCATCATCGACAGGCAATCCTCGCGCCGGTCCAGCGTCAAAATCTGCGGATAGACCTCGCAAATTCCACCTAACTTGCCAAACTTGACAAGATCGGTCGGATCAGAGTTCTCGAGATCGGTAATCGCATGGCGGCGAAGCAACCGTCCATGCTCGTCTCGAGGCAGCGAGGCATAGAGCGCCACGGTGCGACGAACGGCGCCATCGCCCTGGCAATGCAAGGAATATCGGAAGCCGTCAGCATCAATTGCGCGCAGCTCGTTCTCAATCAGATCCCACTCGGGCTCCTCGACAACCGTCTTGCCGGCAGCGCCCGCATCGGCCGTGTCCTCATAGGGGTCAATCATCTCGGCAAGCCCCGCCCATACGCCTCGATCGGTCATACGGTTGAAGCCAGAAAAACGAACGAACGGACCCCGGAAGCGCTCTCGTGCCTCGCGAGCATATGACAGATTTGCACCGGCACCCACCGGCTGCGACATCATAGAGACGCGAACCGTCAGCTCACCAGATTCCTCACGGCGAGCCATTTCGTCGGCAAAACCGTAGTAGTCATCAAACGCCATCTCCTTGATGGCGGTAACGCCGCGCTCGTTAAGCATGCTCATGTAGTCCGAATACCCCGCACGTACCTCGGGCAGCGCGAGGAAATCGCTCATCATGCGCCAGATCTTCTCGGCATAGCACGCCTGGGGTGTAAAGCCGTATCGTGCACTGGCGGCAGCATTGAGAACGCAGGTCTCCGCACCCGGTGTAAAGCAGACGACAGGGATATCGCCAAAACAATCGTCAAACACAGCTGCCGTATTTGCGTTCTCGGCATCCGATGCCAACGTTTCGGGTAGGCTGTGGCCAAAAGCCGCCGCGCAATCCGGATGATCTTCTTTCCATGCACGCAAGAGCGACACGGCCTCTTTGGCATCAGCGATGCCGGACAGATCAGACCCCAACGTCCGCAGCGCCCAGCCTGTATAGAAGGTATGCACATCGATCAGGCCAGGCATGACGGTGCGGTCGCCCAGGTCAACTACCTCGTCCGCTTGGGTCAAATACGAAGCTACCTCACACTTGGTGCCAACCGCCTCAATTCGATTGCCACGGACCGCTACGAAACCTTCAAACGGCAGGTCCCCCGTACCGGTAAAGACGCTCTTAGACGTCAGGACCGTCAAACGATCAGACATCACAACCACCTACACCGGAAGCATGCCAGAGATTGCCGTTACGATCAGGCCAAAGACGACCATGAAGATGAAGAACTTCCAAATGGTCTTCCACCATTGGCCAAACGAAATCTTAGCCACGGCAAGGCCGGCGACCGTCATGCCCGCCACGGGACTGATGGTGTTGATGGTCTGATTAGCAAACTGGAGCGCGGTAACGGCAGCTTCGGGATTGAGGCCCATAAGCTCGGTCAGCGGACCCATGACGGGCATGGTGAGCGCCGCAAGTCCAGAACTCGAGGGAACCAGCAAAGAGAGCAGGCCAAGGACGATATACATAAACGTGGTGTAGACGGCAGCGGGTGCACCGGCGAGCGCAGTAGCGAGCGCCTGGAGGATGGTGTCGATGATCATGCCGCCCTCGGCGATGACCAGAATACCGCGAGCGATACCGATAACGATAGCAGCGTACGCAAAATCGGCGAGACCCTTAACGAACTCCTCAGCGATCGTCTGCTGGTCAAGACCGCCCAGGATACCGGCAAGCAAGCCCATGCCAAGGAACACGGCGGAAATCTCATTCATGTACCAGCCCTGGGTAACAAGACCCCAGACGATAATGCCCATACCGCAGGCAAAATCGATAAGTACGAGCTTCTGACGGGTAGTGAACTCTTCCTCGATGGAGGCATCGGTCACGGAAAACTCAACACGCTTGAGCTTGTCGTCCTCGTACGTAATGGACGACTCGGGGTTTTTCTTGACGCGCATAGCGTAGCGCATGGCCCATGCGATACCGACGGCAGTAAAGATGACCCAAGAAACGGCGCGCAGCCACAGCTGAGGATTGCCCTCGATGCCAATGATGCCCTGGGCGATCAAAACATTAAACGGGTCGATGGTCGAAGCACAATATCCCAGGTTAGGACCAAGGAAGCAGATGATGAATGCCGTCATCGAGTCATAACCGATACCCATCATGATGGGAATGAAGATGGCATAGAACGGCAGGGCTTCCTCAGACATGCCAAACGTAGTGCCGCAAATGGACAGCAACGTCATCGTAATGGGAATGATGAGGATGTCCTTGTTCTTGAGCTTTTTAATCACACGGCTCATGCCGGCATTCAAAGCGTTGGTCTTGGTGATGATTGCGAACGATCCGCCAATCAATAAGACGAACGCAACGACGTCGGCAGCCTCCTGGATGCCCTTAGTGGGCGCTTGCAGGACCGCGAAGATATCCTGACCCAGATTGATGGTCTCGCCGGTCTCGGAATCGGTGTAGTTCTTATCGACCTGTTCATAGGTTCCAGCAACGGCGACTTCGCGCTCGCCCGCCGCTGTCGAAATCGTCTTGCGCTGATACTGACCCGAGGGAACGATCCAAGTCAGGACCGCAAAGACAACGATCAGCAAGAACATAATCGTATAGACATGCGGTAATTTGAACTTAAAACGTCTGTTTGTCTTCTTCGCCTTCGTATCTGACATAGATACCTCCAAAGAACTCGAGACTGCATCGCATCTCGCTTCAACGTTTGCGCAAGGCAAACGTTCTATGACGTCCCATAGATTACCAGCAGCTTTTCTCGTCATCAAGATAATTTCAAACTGATTGCCGCAACGCGGTTGAACGGTTGCGTTTGCGCCGTGAACGGTATGGAAACGCCCGGTGAGATGATCCACCGGGCGCTTCCATTCGCAATGTCCTAGATGTCAAAAACGTAGCGAGACCCAACGATCCGCTGACGACCGATGATAAACGGCCGCCGCTGCTCATCGAAAAAGAAGGCTTCCATATAAAACAAGGGTTCGCCAACGGGAACTGCCAACAACCGAGCGACCTCGGGCGATGCGCACGCGATCTCGAGCGTGCACGGGTCGGTAAACGCGGGCGTGCGGCCCGTCCGGTTGCACACGAACTCAAAAATGGATTGGTTAGATAGAGGTGCCGTTGATAGATAGGCGTTGTCCTCGTAAACATATATGTTGTTCTCGAGCATGACAGGGACGCCATCGGCAGTACGCACGCGCTCAACGCAAATCAAGTCAGTTCCAACGGGAACACCAAAGAACTGTGCTTCGGTGGAATCCGCCGGCAGTATCTTTCTCGAAATGACACGCGCCCCCGGTTCCATTCCGTTAACGCGGCATGCGTCCGAAAAACTCTGGACGTCATCCTTCTGGCGAATCTTGCGCTTGAGCTTGGGGGCATTGACAAACGTGCCTTTCCCCTGTCGCTTCGTTAGATAGCCCTGTTGGACGAGCTCCTCAATAGCGCGTCGCACGGTAACGCGGCCAACTTTATAGCTCTCAGCCAATTCGAATTCGTTGGGTATCCGCGCACCTGCCTTGTAGGCACCGGAGTTGATTTCATTTTTGATGATATCGATAACCTGTTGGTACAGCGGTATCGCTGCTTTACCGTCAGTTAGCCCTTCAGTCGGTGGCATATACCCTCTCCAAGCACAATTAAGTCTAAAGCGGGCCCAAGGGCATTCAACAAGTCCTTAAACCCGCATTAGCTTAAAGTATGCTAGGTGTCGCACCAAAATGTCGGCTATTTACTCATCAGACCCGAAAAACGCGCAACTACCGCGCTCCTAAGAAAGCTCAAGCAGTTCCGGCAGCTGGTCGATGATCTTGTCCGCGGCATCCTGGCTAAAGCCAAACCGCTCCTCGCGCTTGGCAATCACCGTTAACCCCGCGCGTTTGCCGGCAGTGATACCAGGCACCGAATCCTCAACGCAGCAGCAACGGTCCGCAGGCAGCCCCAACAGATCCAGCGCATGCAGGTAGATGTCGGGCTCGGGCTTACTCTCCTTAAACTGCTCGCCGCTCACCACGTACTCAAAGGCGTCCGACAGTCCGCATGCATGGAGCACCTCTTCGATGCTGACCATGGGAGACGAACTCGCCAGCGCCACACGGACGCCGCGGCGCGGCAGCTCTCGAATCGTATCAACGGCACCCGGGTTGATCAAAGCCTGATAGTCGCGCGGGCGCTTATGCGCCCACTCGTCCCAACGGGCCAACGCTTCCTCGCCAGTGAAATGCCCCCTACCGGCGCGCTCAAACCAATCGACCAGCATATGCAGGAAGAACTGATGTGAGGTGCCAACCTGCCCGTTT
The DNA here is from genome assembly GCA_902469435.1 of uncultured Collinsella sp. Taxonomy (GTDB): domain Bacteria; phylum Actinomycetota; class Coriobacteriia; order Coriobacteriales; family Coriobacteriaceae; genus Collinsella. The sequence continues at coordinate 19,036 of CABRCR010000023.1, forward strand.
AGCTCCTCTTGGGTTAGATTCAGCCCAAGCTCCTTGGCAAACGCGGCGGTCTCCCCCAGGTAGTAATACTCGGTATCGACGATGACGCCATCCATGTCAAAGATAACGGCGTCGAACGGAAATGCAGACACGGCACCCTCCCTAACAAAAGGGCGCCCGCAAGCGGACGCCCGAACCATACACTATCGGCGATTCTAACCCAGCAGTTGGTCAAGTGCTACCGCGATACCGTCTTCGTTGTTGTTGGCGGTCACCATCTGGGCCACGGCCTTAACCTCATCGACGGCGTTGCCCATGGCAACACCGGTGCCGGCCCACTCAATCATGGACTTGTCGTTCTGGCCGTCGCCAAACGAGACGACCTCGCTGGCATCGATACCGAGCTTGGGCAGGGCACCCTCGAGCGCGCAGGCCTTGTCGATACCGGGCGCCGTGTACTCAAAGTACCAGTCGGCCGTAAACATGCCCGAAAGCGTCTGGGTAAAGGGCGCATACATCTCCTCGTAATTCGCCTGTAGGTAGGCCGGGTCGCCTGCCGTCAGCAGCTTGTCCACGGGATAAGCGTCCACAACCTCATGCAAGCTCTCGACCTCGCGGATCTTAAGGTCACACGCATCGCGCTCGTATTTGACGATGTTTTTCTGCGAGCCATCCGGCAGCGTAATCATGCAGCGGTACGAATCCTCGACATGAAGATCGCGACCAAGCGAGATGATGGGGATCACGTCGAAATTGCGCAGATGATCAATCAGACGGTGCAGCTCGTCAGCCGGCATGGCCTGGTCAAAAAGGACCTCATCGGTTTGAGCGTCGACCACATGCGCGCCATTGAAAGCGACTAGTAGACCGTCATGGTTTTGAAGGTCGAGCTCCTGCGCCAAGGCGTGAAGACCCCAGGCGGGACGACCCGAAGCCAAGATGAGCTTAATACCCGATTCCTGTGCCGCGAGCAGCTTCTCGCGCGTACGCGGGCTGATGACCTTTTGGTCGTTGGTGAGCGTACCGTCGATATCCATTGCGATGGCTTTGATTGCCATATATGCCTCCCTGTCATTGAGCAACCTTGTCTGAGCCATCATACAGAACACCCACGGCGGCGCTGTTTGCAACGGGAAAAATGTCATATTGTCCCAAACATGAACGGCGCGCCTTCGACGATTGCGATGCCCGTCGAGGCGCCTCCCGATACATTCCATCCTATCCAAATAGCAAAGGGCCCGCATCCCAACGGATACGGGCCCTTGTCAGCTATGCGTTACTTATCGCAGCGAATCCTACTTGCGGTGCGCGCGATAGAACTCGATGAGCGCCTGGGTCGAAGCGTCCTGCTCGGCCTTGGCGGCGTCATCGTGGAAGGCCGGGGTGATCTGCTTGGCAAGCTGCTTGCCCAGCTCGACGCCCCACTGGTCGTAGGAGTCGATGCCCCAGACCGTGCCCTCGACAAACGTGATGTGCTCGTACAGGGCGATGAGCTCGCCGAGTGCGAACGGAGTCAGCGTGTCGCCGAAGATCGAGGTCGTCGGACGGTTGCCCTCAAAGCAGCGAGCCGGGACGATCTGCTCGGGCGTGCCCTCGGCGCGCACCTCATCGGCCGTCTTGCCAAAGGCGAGCGCCTTGGTCTGGGCCAGGAAGTTGCCCAGGAACAGCTCGTGCACGTCCTGGCCGCTGTCGGTTGCGGGGTTGGCGGTATTGGCAAAGGCGATGAAATCGGCCGGGACCACCACGGTGCCCTGGTGCAGCAGCTGGTAGAAGGCGTGCTGACCGTTGGTGCCGGGCTCGCCCCAGAAGATCTCGCCGGTATCGGAGGTCACAGCGCTGCCGTCCCAACGGACGTGCTTGCCGTTGGACTCCATGGTGAGCTGCTGCAGGTAGGCCGGGAAACGGTGCAGGTACTGGCAGTACGGCAGCACGGCGTGGCTCTTGGAACCGAAGAAGTTGACGTACCAGACGTTGAGCAGACCCATCAGCGCGACGGCGTTGTTCTCGAGCGGGGTGTTGCAGAAGTACTCGTCGATGGCGTGGAAGCCCTCGAGGAACTGCTGGAAGCGCTCGGGGCCGAGCACGACGATCAGCGACAGGCCCACGGCGGAGTCGACGGAGTAGCGGCCGCCGACCCAGTTCCAGAAACCAAAGGCGTTAGCGGGGTCGATGCCGAAGGCCTCGACCTTCTCGAGTGCGGTGGAAACGGCGACGAAGTGCTTTGCCACGGCCTCGGCGTTCTGCTCATCGGAGCCGTCGATGGCGCCCTGAGCCTTGAGCTGCTCGAGCATCCAGGTCTTGACCTCACGGGCGTTGGTGAGGGTCTCGAGCGTGGTGAAGGTCTTGGAGACGATGATCACGAGCGTGGTCTCGGGATCCAAACCCTTGAGCTTCTCGGCCTGGTCGTTGGGGTCGATGTTGGAGATATAGCGGCAGTCGATACCGGCGTCGGCATAGGGACGCAGGGCCTCGTAAGCCATGACCGGGCCCAAATCGGAGCCGCCGATGCCGATGGACACCAGGTGCTCGATCTTCTTGCCGGTAACGCCCTTCCACTCACCGGAGCGCACGCGCTCGGCGAAGGCATACATGCGGTCGAGGACCTCGTGCACGTCGGCGACGACATCCTGGCCGTCGACGATAAGCTGGCCTTTCTCGCTTGCCGGACGGCGCAGCGCGGTGTGCAGGACGGCGCGGTCCTCGGTGGTGTTGATGTGCTCGCCGGAGAACATGGCGTCGCGGCGCTCCTCGAGCTTCACCTCGCGGGCAAGATCGCACAGCAGCTTGACGGTCTCATCGGTCACCAAGTTCTTCGACAGATCGAAGTGAAGGTCGCCGGCGTCAAAGCTCAACTTATTCACGCGGTCGGCGTCAGCGGCGAACCAGGCCTTGAGGTCGATGCCCTCGGCCTCGAGCTTCTCCTGATGGGCCTCGAGCGCCTTCCAAGCGGCAGTCGACGTAGCGTCGATGGGTGCGGCAACAGTTGCCATAGAGTCCTCCTCAGCATACGGGCGCACGCCTCCATGCGCCCGGACATTCAGATGCCACTATTCTAGCGCAGGTCAAGACCATAATCAGCGAGCGTTGCCAATCGGCCCCCAAACGGCGACCGGCCAAAAAGGGACAGGTTTGTTTTGGCAGGTCAAACGCTTTACCAATCAAATAGAACCTATCCCTTTATGGTAAATATTAGGCCGCGGCGCACACGCTGCCGAGCAACTCACGCAGAGGAGACCCAATGCCCTCCAGCAGTTCGGGCGCGATAATGGCGAAAACGGGAACCTCGCCGGCACCCACAACGGCGGGCACTTTTCCCTCGGAGACGATGCATCCATAAGGCACAAAGCCGTCCTCACCGGCATCGAGCGCCGCCATACGACGGGCGAGCTCGCGCGCAAAGCCGGCCGTATCGGCATCGCCGATCGCCAGGACAAAGTCCACGCCTTCGTCGGTCGCCAGGGCCACGGCTTCGTCGATCAGCTCGTCTCCCCCGTCGCCCCCGACCAAACCGCAGCGGAAAAGCACGCGCTCGAGCAGGGCGCGATCGAGCGAGCCCAGCGCCGCCGAAACGAGCTCATCACGCGTGTGCTTGTCGCCTCCCAGCACGACCAGTGCCTTGGTGCCGCCATAGTGGGCAACCAATCGCCCGCACCAGCGAGCCACATCCCCATCCGCAACCAAGCGCGTCGGCATACCAAACCCATAGTTGACCATTATCCCCACAACCCTTCCGTGCGTATAGGCGGTATCAATCGTTAGACTCATGCTACGAAGCGAGGTTTTCCGAGCTGTTTCGCGCTCTTTAGAGCTGCGTTAAAAACCCGATGCAACCGCACGACCATACCCGCCAAAGAGGGACAGGTTTTGACGATGTCCGTGCAAGCAGGTATTATCGAACATGTATTCGATAAGAACATGTGTTTGATGGAAGGACACGGATGGCGCACGAGCAGCACATCTATATCTGCATCGACCTCAAGACGTTTTATGCCAGCGTCGAGTGCGTCGACCGTGGGCTCGATCCGCTCACCACCAACCTGGTCGTTGCCGACGAATCGCGCGGGCGCACGACCATCTGCCTCGCCATCACACAGGCCATGAAGGACCTCGGGATACGCAATCGCTGCCGTCTGTTCGAAATTCCCGATGGCATCGACTACATCACGGCCGCACCGCGCATGCAGCATTACATGGAGGTGTCGGCGAAAATCTACGGTATCTATCTGGAATACGTCAGCCCCCAGGACGTGCACGTCTACTCCATCGATGAGTGCTTTATCGACGTGACGCCCTATCTGGACCTCTATCACACAGATGCGGAAGGGTTCGCCTGCACGCTGCGCGACGAGGTCCTCGCGCGCACCGGCATCACGGCGACGGTCGGCATCGGCCCCAACCTATTCCAGGCCAAGGTAGCGCTCGACATTACCGCCAAGCACGTACCCAGCCGCATCGGCATACTCGACGACGAGACCTTTCGCAAGGAGATCTGGCCTCATCGTCCCATTACCGATATCTGGGGCATCGGCCCCGGCGTGGCAGCCCGCCTCGAAAAGTACGGCGTCTACGATCTGATGGGCGTCGCCGCGCTCGACGAAAACCTGCTTTACGATGAGCTCGGCGTCAATGCCGAATATCTTATCGACCACGCCTTTGGGCGCGAGCCAACGACCATCGCCGATATCCAAGCCTATCGCCCGCAAGCGACCTCGACCACCACGGGGCAGGTGCTCTCGAAGGGCTATGCCTACGAGCAGGCCTACACCGTCTTGCGCGAAATGGTCGATGCCGCCGTGCTGGATTTGATCGACAAGCACGTGGTGTGCGACAGCATCTCGCTCTTTGTGGGCTATGCAAGCGAGCGCGCCGACATGCGCCGGCTCAACGCCAGCGGCACGGCGCAGTATGTGGACGGATGCGGACACCTGCGCTCGAGTACCTCGGGCATCGAACCCGCAGCGACCGACGGCTCCGAGCTCGCGCCCCGTGCTCCCAAGCCCGTCCAGCGCGATGACGAACGGCGTCGCCTGGTGCGCGAAGCGCAGGCAATCGATGGCATCTTTGTGGGAGAGCATGGCGGCAAACCGCGTGGTGGCTATGCCGCACTCTTTGCGCACTCCAACGCCTCGCGAAAGCTGCCCGAGCGCACTAATTCGTTTAAGAAAATCATGGGCTATTTCGATGAGCTCTGGGCGCAGACCGTCGATCCCAAACGACCGGTCAAGCGCATCAACCTTGGATTTGGCAACCTCATGCCCGAGGAATTTACCACCATCGATCTGTTCAGCGATATCGAGGCCGATGAGCGCGAGCGCGACCTGGCGCGCGCCGTCCTGGCCGTGAAAGGCAAGTACGGCAAGAACGCGCTCGTCAAGGGATTAAGCTTTACCGCCGGCGCCACCGCGCGCGAACGCAACGACCAAGTTGGAGGACACCGTGCCTAAACCCAAACAACAGCCCGTGCGCCCGCCGACCGCCTTCGAGCGCCTGGCGGACCCCGAGGGCAGGCGCCGCGCCGCCGACCCCAAGCTCACTGCCAACGGTGCCGTGCGCGCCAACCGCGCCGCGCAGTTTATGCCCTTTGCCGCCCTCACGGGATACTACGAACTCGTGCGCAAGCAGGAAATCACCGTCGAGTCAAAACGTGAGCTCACGGAAGAAAAAGCCCTCGTACTTTCTAAAAAGCTCGAGGGTCTCAAACGTGGCGACTTGGTTCGTGTCACCTATTACGATACATACGGCTATCGCAGCCGCACCGGCATCCTCGACGAGGCGCTCCCCGCCTTCAAGCTCCTCAAGCTCCGAGACATCGCCATCGACTTCGACGACATCCAAGACATCGAACTGCGCGGACGAGCCTAGCCAAGGAAGCGCATCCAGGGCGGCGCTTACAGCGTCATGACGTAGTAGCCCGCGTCTTTCACGGCCGTCTCGAGGGCACCACGATCAACCGGCTGCTTAGAGCGCACGCGTGCCGTGTGGTCCGCATACGTCACCGTTGCCCACACGCCATCCAGCGCATTGAGGGCATTGGCTACGTTCTGAGCGCAGCCGTCACAGCTCATGCCGCCGATGAGCAGCTCATCGCTATAGGGATAGTGTGACGCATCGGTATCCACCACAACAACCTTTTTGGCCTTCTTGCCGCTCGTACCATCGCTGCAGCAACTCTTCCCGTGTGTCGAAGCGGCAATGCGACGCAGTCCAAAAAACATGCCGACGGCAATGACGGCCAGCACGATGAGATTCGCAGGGTTGAGCAAGTCACTCATGCGCTCCCCTTTCAATTAGCACTATCTAGATACCCCCATGGGGTGTCCCCATCTTAACCCAAAATCATGTCTGTTCGGTCAATTAGTTTCCCTCTTCAAACTTTTTTGTTGACCATGGCTTACTTTCGTGTATAAGTTTTCCTAGGCTAACAGTTTAGATCCGTAAGGAGCGCCGTGACTCGAACCATAGATATCCCAACGTTTCAGGCAGCGGTCGTGCGCAACTGCTCTCCCACGCTCGCGGGCATCAAGCCGGCATCGCTCTTTACCTATCCAGGCACCTACGCCCACGGGAACGGCTCGACCACAACCGAAACCATCGCAGAACGTCGAGCACGCCTGCTCAACGTTATCGCCCAGTGCAATCGCGAGCTTGACCCGCTCGGCATCCACCTGAGTGTTTTGGTCTGGCGGCCCTGCGGAGCACTCGTGTACGTGTACCGAGCCAAAAGCCTCGCCACCTATTTCGCAGACCCTCGCGCCCAAACAGCGCTCGCCTCGGAAGGCTACGACACGAGAGACCTTTCGACATGCCTTGTGCATTTGGCATCACGCATCACGCTCGCGAGCAATAACGTCGCGGAATGCGCTTGTAGCCAGACTCGATGCGCACTACCCCAGCAAGCTAGCTGCAGCAACGACTGCACCTGCGAGTTTCCGCACGAAATAGGCTACTTCCTTGGATATCCCTACGACGACGTGCACGAGTTTATCGTCCAGCGCGGCGAGAACTACAAGGTCTTTGGAGCTTGGAAGGTCTACACGAATGTCGAGCAAGCGCTTGCGATGTTTGACGCCTACCGCGCTTGCACTCAATACCTCACCTTTGTCTATCAGCAGGGCTGCAGCTTGGCGCAACTTGCCCAGGCAACCCGATAGAACATAGAAGCCGCGGCAACCTGCCGCACAACTGAAAGGACTCAACATGAGCAAGATCGCCGTCGTCTACTGGAGCGGCACGGGCAACACCGAGGCCATGGCAAACCTCGTCGCCGAAGGCGCCACGTCCGCGGGTGCCGAGACTGAGGTCATCCCCTGCGCCGACTTCTCTGCCGACAAGGCCGCCGAATATGATGCCTTCGCCTTCGGCTGCCCCGCCATGGGCTCCGAGGAGCTTGAGTATGACGAGTTTCAGCCTATGTGGGACGAGGTCAAGGAGGCCCTCGGCGACAAGAAGGTCGTCCTCTTTGGCTCCTATTCGTGGGCCGAGGGCGAGTGGATGGACAACTGGAAGGCCGACGCCGACGAGGCCGGCGTCAACGTCGTGGACTCCGTCATTTGCTACGATGCGCCCGACGATGAGGGCGAGGCGGCCTGCAAGGCCCTCGGAGCCGAGCTCGCGTAACGAAACCAGGCCTCCAAAAGAGCCTGTATCACAGCGCATCCCCATCCCTACAAAAGAGCGGGGGCTGGATTCAAGTCCAGCCCCCGCTCTTTTGTAACGGCAGTTACATCAACCGGCTACGAAATATTGCCCAGGAACGCCTTGGTGCGCTCGCTCTTGGGGTGGTCGAAGACCTCGCTCGGCGTACCCTCTTCCACAATGACGCCGCCGTCCATAAAGACGACGCGGTCGGCGACATCGCGGGCAAAGCCCATCTCGTGGGTCACCACGATCATGGTCATACCGTCACGTGCCAGGTCGCGCATGACGCCCAGGACGTCGCGGACAAGCTCGGGGTCAAGCGCCGACGTGGCCTCGTCAAAGAGCATCACGTGCGGGTTCATCGACAGGGCGCGAGCGATGGCAACGCGCTGCTGCTGGCCGCCCGAGAGCTGGCTCGGCATAAAGTCGATACGCTCGGCAAGACCGACCTTGGTCAGCTCCTCGACGGCAATCTTCTCGGCCTCTTCCTTGCTGCGCTTGAGTACCTTCTGCTGCGCGAGCATGACGTTCTTTTTGACTGAGAGGTGCGGGAACAAATTGAACTGCTGGAACACCATACCCAGATGCGTACGTACCTTGTTAAGGTCGACACCCTTGGCGCACACGTCCACGCCCTCAACGACAATCGAGCCACTCGTGGGATGCTCCAGACGGTTGATGCAGCGAAGCATCGTCGACTTGCCCGAGCCCGAGGGGCCCAAGACCACAACGACCTCACCCTTGTGCACATCCAGATCGATATCGCGCAGGACCACGTTGTCGCCAAAGGCCTTCTGGAGGTTCTTGATACTGACGACGACCTCGTTCGAGTTATTGGTTTCGCTCATGATAGGACCTCCTTACAGACCGGCGATGTGATCGGCGGGCGTCGCGACAACCTGTCCGGCGCTCTTGGCGGGACGCTTCTTCTTGGTCTCGGCCGTGCCCAGAAGCCTCGCCTCAAGACCGCTCACCAAGCGAGCGAGCGGCAGGGTGATGACCAGATAGAACAGAGCGGCAACCACGTACGGTGTAATGGAGCCCGTCGTGGCCACGATGGTACGGGCGTTCATGACGATCTCGACCACACCCACGGCGGCAAGCAGCGACGTATCCTTGTAAAGCAAGATAAACTCGCTGGTCAGCGTAGGCAAAACATTGCGGAACGTCTGCGGAATCATAACGTAGAGCAGCGTCTGGAAGGCATTCATGCCCAGAGAGCGAGCAGCCTCGTTTTGGCCCTTGGGGATTGATTGAATACCGGCACGGAAGATCTCGCACAGGTACGCAGACGAGTTCATGGCCATGACGATAACGCCCAAGACATAGTCGTCCACCTTGACGCCGGCCAACGGCAGACCGAAGAACGCGATGTAGATCTGCAGGAACGCCGGCGTACCGCGAATGATATTCACGTAGATGCCGGCGAGGCAGCGCAGGATGCGCGACTTGGAGATGCGCATGAGCGACAGGGCAAAACCGAAGGGAATTGCCAGCGGAAACGCCACGAGCACGATCGAGAGCGACATGAGGAAGCCCTTAAAGACGATCGGCAGGCTCTGGACCAAAATGACCGGGTTCAGGAACAGGCGCAGGAACATATTGGAGTTCCAGGCCTCGACCCACGGCTGCTCTTTAAGGTCGGCCAAGAAGTTATCGAAGGCCGTCACGCCCTTGATCTCCACCGACGGAATCTTGGAGATCTTCTTGGTCGACCCGTCGGCGAGCGTATAGGTGCCGCTAAAGGCCTCATCGCCGCCCTCGACGGGGAAGGTCACGCCGTAAACCTCGACACGGAAAAAGCCGCCGGCAGGCGCCGTCTCGCCAAAATCGATCTTGAGCGTCTGGCCGTCAGCCTTGCACGTGGGTTTCATGGGCGTACGATCCATGAGGTCCTCGCCCGAGAGCATCGTCAATCGCGTGTCATCGGCACCAAACGTCGTGCCGTCGACAAACGTCAGCGAAAGACCGCTCAGCTCCTCGTCGGCATCGGCCTGAACTTCCCAGGTAATTCGCGTCTCGGTGCCGCCGACCACAGCGCTGCCCGAACCGGTGTTGGGTCGGGCGGTGATCTTTGCGGTCTCAAGCGCCTGGGCGGTCGTGGGCGCATATGCCCCCGCGCACACCAGCGCGAGCGCCACGGCCATGACGCAGGCTAGCTTTTGGAGCAAGGCGGGCAGTGAAAAACGCTGCTCCGCGGCCCCTTTGTTCAGTCGAGACAAGGTGGCTCCTATCGTAGAAGTTGCCGGCAAAACGAGACGGAAACACTCTCCGTCAAGAGAAGCGCAAAGGCCCTCTCCGCAAAACGGAAAGGGCCCGCGCACAATCAAGTAGCTATTTTACTTGATGTTGTACTTAGCCATGAGGGCGTCAACGGTACCGTCATCGGTCAGATCCTTGATGGCCTGGTTGATGTCGTCCTTGAGCTTGGTGTTGCCCTGGTTGATGGCGATGGCGTACTCCTCGCCGGTGCTGATCTGCTTGATGGTCTGGCAGGTGTTGAACTGCTCGGCGGTCAGCTGGCTGGCAACGGAGCGGTTGGTGACTACGGCGTCACCCTTATCGGACTGCAAGGCGCTGAAGCACTCGGTAGCATCCTTGTAGGGGACGATCTTGGCCTTGGGGAAGTTCTCCTGGGCAAAGGCCTCGGCGGTCGAGCCAGACTGGACGATGATGGTAGCGTCGGCGTTGTTGAGCTTCTCGCTGTAGTTGTCAGCCGTGATGTCGGCGTTATCGACCTTGGTCACGATGGCCTGATCGTCCATGTAGTAGGAATCGGAGAAAGTGACTTCCTTCTCACGCTCAGGCGTGTCAGTGATAGCCGCGATGGAGACGTCATACTTGGCACCCGAAGCGACGCCCGGAACCAGCGTGTCAAAGTCATTGTTGACGTACTCGACATCCAGGCCCAGCTTGTCGCCGATAGCCTTGATGAGCTCAAGGTCAAAGCCCTGGTAGTCGCCGTTGTCATCCTTGTACTCAAACGGAGCGTACTCGGCAGAGGTGCCGACGGTCAGCGTACCGTCCTTGACGAGCGCGTACTCCTTGGAGCCATCGACCTTCTCGACCTTCGCGTCGTCAGAGCTGCTGGAACCGGCATCGGAACCAGAGGTGGCGTTGGACGAGCCGCAACCCGTCAGTGCAAGAGCGAGTGCCATGGCACCCGTGGCGGCAAATGCGCCAAGCTTCTTCAGCTTCATAATCAGTCTCCTTCCGGTGACCCCGTTTGATTCAGAGGTCTGCAAAAACTGTTGGATATTATGCGCCCGTTTGGAAGAATCCGCAATTAGAAAACTGATTGAAACAAACCCATAACGTGAATGGAACACTCCACTTTATGACAGTCATTACTGCTGCAACGACCTTAACAGTTTGATTTCAGCCGCATAACCTGCAAGTTCGTTCGGTGTCTCCAAAATGAATGGCAATGCGCGCAAGCGGCCGTTCGATACAATATTCTGCATAACCTGCATACCGCCGCCAAACTCCTCGCTGCCAAGGTATCCCTTGCCGATGCACTCGTGACGATCTTTATGGGCACCACAGGGGTTCTTCGAATCGTTGATGTGTACGGCACGCAAGCGGTCGATACCCACCACGCGGTCGAACTCGTCGAGAACGCCGTCCAGATCATGGATGATGTCGTAGCCGGCATCGCTCACATGGCAGGTGTCCAGACACACGCCCAGCTTGTCCGATAGCTCTGGACGCCTGGCGGCAGCACCCTCGATAATGCGCGCCAGCTCTTCAAAGCTACGGCCCACCTCGGTACCCTTTCCCGCCATGGTCTCGAGCAGCACCGTCGTCTGCTGGCCCTCAAACATCACCTGGCACAGGGCTTCGACGATCATCTGAATGCCGGCGTCGGAGCCCTGCCCCACATGCGCGCCGGGGTGGAAGTTGTAGTAGTTGCCGGGCAGTGCTTCCAGACGCTGCAAGTCCTCGGCCATTGCCTCCAAGGCGAACTCGCGAGCCCGCTCTTTAGCCGAACAGGGGTTATAGGCATACGGAGCATGAGCCACAAGCGGGCCAAAATCGTTTTGCTCCATAAGCTCGCGCAGGGCCGCCACATCATCCATATCAAGGTCTTTCGCCTTGCCGCCGCGCGGGTTGCGCGTGAAGAACGCAAAGGTATTGGCGCCAATGGACAGCGCCGTCTCCCCCATTGCCCGATAGCCCTTCGTCGTCGAAAGATGACACCCAATCGTTAGCATCTCCAGCTCCCCCTCATCAGTTGCGGTGAAATACGGTCTATTGGTGCCTTATTTTGGCGCAAACAGACCGTATTCCACCGCAAGTTATAAAAGGGTCATGAGGAGCGCGTTTTGCAAAAGGCTTTAAGCGCAGCCGTTACGGGGCCAGGCTGGAAACGTCGGCGCACATCGTCGAGACGCTCGAGAATATCGATGTGCTGCGGGCAGTGACGTGCGCATTTGCCGCACTTGACGCAATTGCTCGCCAGCTTGGGCTCGTTCGTTCGCACCGCACTCGCCGTAAAGTACTGAGACAGCCCCGTAAACCAACTATGCGCGTAGCTCGCGTTGTAGGCGCCAAAGCAGCCGGGAATATTGATGCCCTTGGGGCACGGCATGCAGTAGCCGCACCCCGTACAGGGCACGCGATTCGATTTCTCAAACTCTCCCAGCACACGTGCGATGGTGTCGAGCTGCTCTGTCGTCATCGAATTCGGAAGTGCGCGATCCGCCAATGCCGCGTTCTCGTCCACCTGTGCGGTATCGGTCATGCCCGAAAGCAGCATCGTGACCTGAGGATGGTTCCACACCCACGAAAGTCCCCAGGCGGCAGGAGTGCGCAAATGCGGGTCACGGGCGTCATCGAGCACGGCGCGGGCCCGCGGAGGCAGCTTGCCCGCCAGGCGTCCACCCAAAAGCGGTTCCATCACAAACACCGCGAGCCCGCGCTCGGCGGCTGCTATAAGTCCCGCCGTCCCCGCTTGGTAGCGCTCTCCAGCGTAGTTGTACTGGATCTGGCAAAAATCCCAGTCATACGCGTCAAGCATCGTGAGGAAGTCCGCCGCACTGCCGTGGTACGAAAAACCTATCTGGCGAATACGCCCCGCAGCCTTTTGGTGCGCAATCCAGTCCTCGATGCCCAACGCCACCACGCGCTCCCACTGGGCGGGCGAGGTGATGTTGTGCATAAGGTAGTAGTCAATATGGTCGGTCCGCAAACGGTGCAGCTGCTCGTCAAAAAAGCGGTCGAAATCCTCCGCACATTTGCACGAAGCGTGCGGCAACTTAGTCGCCAGCAACACCCGGTCGCGCAGCCCCAAGCGCTCAAGTGAGGCGCCCACGCACACCTCGTTACCGGGATAGAGATACGCGGTATCCAGATAATTAATCCCCTGCTCCACCGCACGGGAAATGATGGCATCGGATGTCTTCGCATCGGGGTGTCCCGGCGCACCGGGAAATCTCATGCAGCCCAGACCCAGAGCGGATATTCGGTTACCACTTTTGGGGTCAACGCGGTATTGCACGGCCCCTCCTTTCGCCATCAGCACCCCGGCAAGACGAAACACAATGGTCACGCGGCCGAAACATCGTGGAATCGCAATCGAGAACGTATCGTAACGCAGCAGAAATCGAGCTGTCACGGCACCGCTTTAACATCAGCAAAAAGCCCGATGAAAGGAGCCGCCCATGCCCGCGCTCGACCTTTGGAACCTCGCCTCCCAGCTCAAAAGCAACGATTATCGCTGGGTCGACCTCACCCACACGCTCTCATGCGACACCCCGCACTGGTTTGGCTTTAAGCCATTTGAGTCCACCAAGCTCTTCGACTACCTGCCCGGCACGCCCGAGGACATGCTCGCGCCCATGCGTTGCTTCCAGTATTCGGTCGCCTCGCAGTACGGCACCCACGTCGACGCGCCGCGCCACTTCCATGTCGAGGGTCGTTCCCTTGGAGAGATTGAACCCATCGAGTTTATGCATCCGCTCTGCGTGATCGACAAGCATGAGGAGTGCGCCGCGAATCCCGACTTTATCCTGACCATCGAGGACCTCAAAGCCTGGGAGGATGAGCACGGTCGCATTCCCGAGGACGCTTTCGTCGCCTTCCGCTCCGACTGGTCCAAGCTCGCCGACCTCGAGAACAAGGACGAGGACGGCCAGCCCCACTACCCCGGCTGGGACCTCGGCGCCATCAAGTGGCTCGTTGAAGAGCGCGACATCGGCGCCATCGGCCACGAGCCGGCTGACACCGACCCGGCGAGCGTGACCACGCGTGAGGACGCCTACCCCTACCCCGGCGAACAGTACATCCTCTCGGTCGACCGCTATCAGATCGAGGTCATGGACCATCTAGACGAGCTTCCCGCCACGGGCGCCGTCATCTTCTGCACCTTCCCCAAGGTGCGTGATGGCGTCGGATATCCCGCACGTGTCTTTGCGGTCTGCCCCGCGTCATAAGTTCCCATGCGTTTGTTCTTCTAAATACGGCCATCCGGTGCACGCGACATGGCCCGGCGGCATACAATCCATCAGGCGCCCCATACGCGGGCGCCTTTTTATGGGGAGATGATTCACATGCAGATCAACAAGGTCGCCTTCATCGGCAAGGGCGGCGTGGGCCTGCTCTACGGCAGCATGATCGCCCAAGCGCTCGGCAACGACGCCGTCGAATACGTTATGGACGACGCGCGCTTTGAGCGCCACGCGGGTGATGCGCTCACCGTCAACGGCAAGCCCTGCGCGCTCAAGTCCGTCCGCGCGAGCGAGGCGACGCCCGTCGACCTGGTCATCCTCACGGTCAAGACAACCGGGCTCGATGTGGCGCTCAAAACCCTGGAAAGCGTCGTGGGACCCGACACGCTGATCGCGTCGCTGTGCAACGGCATCACGAGCGAGCAGAAGATTGCCGAGCGCTTTGGCTGGGAGCACACCGTCCTTGGTATCTGCCAGGGCATGGACGCCGTATTCCTCAACGGGGAGCTCACCTATACCAATGCCGGCGAGATCCGCTTTGATGCGGCAGCGGGCACCGACCCCGCAACCGTTATCGCCATCGACGAGCTCTACACGCGTTGCGGCATCGCCCATACCGTCGAGCACGACATCGCACATCGCATGTGGGCCAAACTCATGCTCAACGACGGCATCAACCAGACCTGTATGGCCTACGGCGGCACCTACGGAAGCGCTACGGAGCAGGGCTCCGAGCAGCTCCGCAGTTTTGTCTCCGCCATGCGCGAGACGCTTGCAGTCGCCAATGCCGAGGGCATCGAGCTCACCGAGGCAGACCTAACGCAGATGGTGCGTCTCATAAAAGGGCTCGATCCCGCCGGCATGCCCTCGATGGCGCAAGACCGCATCGCTCAACGCAGAACCGAGGTCGAGGAATTTGCGGGTACCATCTGCCGCCTCGCGGCCAAGCACGGTATCCAGGTGCCGCAAAACGAATGGCTCTATTCGCGCATCCGCGAAATCGAGGCCAGCTGGTAACGCCGCCGCACCGCATCCAACAGTCTCAATAGCAAAAACCGCCGCAAAGGGCACTCCCCTTGCGGCGGCTTCCTTCTTCATCTATGGGCAAAACCAGCTTCACAACGGCTAGCGCCGCACCTGCGGCGTCTCGTCCTCGTCATCGCGGCAAAGGGTCACGCCCGCACTTCCCAGCAGCGCTGCTGCGATGAGCGCGCCGACCACAATAGGAGCAGCCCCGCACGAGCCCTGCATGCCTGCGACAAACGCAGCTGTAGGGCCAAGACAGCCAAGTACCAATGCGACGGCGGCGATAGCGATATCTCGAGCGTTCATGAGACCACTTCCTCCACGAGAAAGACCTTATTTCTCATGAACCAGTGTGCCCCGCATGCATACGCCCAGCGTACCGCCACGGTAAGGGCTCTGTTAACTCAAACGCACATAAAGAAAGGGCGGCTTTACGTTGCCTAAAAGCTCAGCAAAGACGCCCGCCCATCATGTGCCTATTTTGCTCTGATGGCAGATTACCAACCGGTATAGTAGTCGGTGGTTCCGGCAGCACAGCCGGAGTCATAGACCTTGCACTCGCCCTTGGAACCGGTAAACGTGGAGCCTTGGGCCTTATCGCCCGCGGCAACGACGTAGTAGCCATCGGAATCGCGCCAAAAGCCCTCGGAATCCTGCGTCCATTCGCCCGTGCGGTGGTGATACAACACGTTGCTGCTGTAATAAGTCTCGCGGCGGCCGTTATAGTTATTGACGCCGCTCGAGCGCGTCAGACCCGAGCCGTTCGCGTAATACGCAGCAGACGTGTAAGACAAGCCGGAGCCGGCGTTGTAATACGAAGCCTGAACGGCCTCGGCGGCCTCGGCCTCGGCTGCGGCGGCCTCGAGCGCTTCGCGCTTGGCATTCTCAAGCGCAGTGCGCAGCTCATCGAGCTCGGTCGACTTCGTGTCGACCTCCCCCATCGTCAACAGACTACCCGCACCGTCGATACAACCCTGCAGCACAGCGCGCTCGTCATCGGTAGCATAGTCGCCATACATATTCATAATGATCTGAGCGCGCATCTCCAGGGAATCGCGCTTTGCCCCCATCGAGGCGTTCCACTCCTGCATAGAGCCATAACCGTCGCCGCGGTAGTCGACGGGCTGCACCAGCGTCGCCTCGGACGGCGTAGATCCGACCGTATCGGATAGTGTCGCCGCGTGGGCATCAGTTGCGCCGGCGCCCGCCAAAAGTGCCACGGTCAGAGCGGCGGAAAGGGCGGCGGCTTTCGGTTTTCGTGAATCGATCCTCATGTAGCTGGAAACCTCCGTAGTACGTTTTTGCTGCGTTTAAGCTGCGTGTGATTCGATCGCGCTGCATAGTACCCCGAGCAAATCGCGACCTGCAGTTTTACTCAAAAGGTGCACGTCAATTGCGTAAAACTCACATCCTCTCAACAGGAGTTTTCCATAACTCGAATGCATAAAGCGTGTCAAAAACCCTGTTTTTGCACCCTCTCTATGCAAAAAAGGCGTCTGTGCAACCATTGCTTGCGCAGACGCCTTGAGCAGGCATTTTATGCAGTTATACCTATCGAGTCGCAAGGGGTCCTTGCACAAGTCGCCCTACTCGTCCAGTGCGGCAAAGGCCTGCTTCAGGTCCCAAATGATGTCCTCGGCGTTCTCGGTACCGATAGAAAGACGGATCGTGGAGGGTGTGATGTTCTGCTCGGCGAGCTCCTCAGCAGAGAGTTGGGAGTGCGTGGTGGTAGCCGGGTGTACGACGAGCGACTTGACGTCGGCCACGTTGGCGAGCAGCGAGAACACCTGCAAGTGATCGATGAACTTCCATGCAGCCTCCTGGCCGCCCTTGATCTCAAAGGTAAAGATCGAGGCGCCGCCACGGGGGAAGTACTTCTGATAGAGCTCGTGATCGGGATGCTCAGGCAGGCTCGGGTGGTTCACCTTGGCGACGTGGCTGTCACCAGCCAGGAACTCAACGACCTTCTTGGTGTTCTCGACATGGCGGTCGACGCGCAGCGACAGAGTCTCGGTGCCCTGGAGCAGGACCCAGGCGTTGAACGGGCTGATGCAAGCGCCCTCGTCACGCAGCAGGATAGCGCGGACATAGGTTGCGAAGGCCGCGGGACCGGCAGCCTCGGCAAACGAAACACCGTGGTAGGAGGGATTGGGCTCAGCGATCTGGGCGTACTTTCCGCTCGCCTTCCAATCGAAGTTACCGCCGTCGACGATCACACCGCCCAGCGAGGTGCCGTGGCCGCCGATGAACTTGGTTGCGGAATGAACGACGATGTTGGCACCATGCTCCAGCGGACGGAACAGATACGGGGTGCCGAAGGTGTTGTCGACAACAACCGGCAGACCGTGCTTCTTGGCGATCTCGGAGATGGCGTCGATGTTGGGGATGTCAGAGTTGGGGTTGCCGAGCGTCTCGAGATAGATGACCGTGGTGTTGTCCTTGATGGCACCCTCAACCTCTTCCAGGTTATGGGCATCGACAAACGTGGTCTCGACGCCAAACTGGGAGAGCGTATGCTCCAGCAGGTTGTAGGAGCCACCGTAGATGGTCTTCTGAGCCACCACGTGGTCACCGGCCTGAGCGAGCGCCTGCAGGGTATAGGTGATGGCAGCAGCGCCGGAGGCGACGGCAAGACCTGCCACGCCACCCTCGAGTGCGGCGATACGGTCCTCGAAGACACCCTGGGTGGAGTTGGTCAAACGGCCGTAGATGTTACCGGCGTCGGCAAGACCAAAGCGGTCGGCGGCGTGCTGGGAGTTGCGGAACACATAGCTCGTGGTCTGGTAGATCGGCACGGCGCGGGAGTCGGATGCGGGATCGGCGCTCTCCTGGCCAACGTGCAGCTGCAGGGTATCGAAACCAAAGGTGTGCTCAGGGTTGTTGATAAACTGACTCATGGTGATCTCCTTGATCGAACAAAAGTAATAAGCGTAAGAGAAGTAAGTCGCTGTCTCCTGATCACGCCGACGGGCGCAAACAGGAGCCCGGCATTCGTCTTAGCAAGCAATTCATATGCGGGCCTCCTTTCACATCCCGGTTCCGTGGTTGGCTTAATTACCTACCGCCTTTGTGTGTTTTGAATAGTACGAGTATCGTCTCCCCGGGTCAATCACTTAAAAGCGCTAATCTGTTATCTGTTTTATAGATAGCAATCGAAAGGACGGGCGCCAATGACCATCCAGCAGCTTCGCTTTTTGATCGCCGTGGCAGAGTCCGGCTCAATCAACGCCGCAGCTCAGCGCCTTTATACCGCTCAGTCCAACATCTCAAATGCCGTCAAAAGCCTAGAGCAGGAGCTCCATCTGGAGATCTTTACGCGCTCCAGCCGCGGCGTCACGCTCACCAACGACGGCACCGAGCTTTTGGGCTATGCGCGCCAGGTCGTAGAGCAGGTCGACATGCTCGAGGCGCGCTACGAGGACGGCGGCACCCCGCAAGCCCGTCTCGCCATTTCCGCCCAGCACTACGCCTTTTCGGTCGAGGCCTTTGTCAACGTGGTCGAGCGCTGCCGCGACAGCAAGTTCGAGTTCATCATGCGCGAGACCACCACATCGCAGATCATCGATGACGTCCGTGCATTTCGCAGCGATATCGGCATTCTGTATCTGGATGACTTTAACGCCCGCGTTCTGCGGAAGGCCTTCGCCGATGCCCGTGCAAGCTTCCACCCCCTCTTCGACGCAACGGTCCACGTCTTCGTGAGCGAGCGCCACCCGCTCGCACACCGCCCCCAGCTGTCCCTTGCCGACCTCACGCCCTATACGCGCTACAGCTTTGAGCAGGGAACCTCAAACTCCTTCTATTACGCCGAGGAACCTTTTAGCTATATCCCTTGCGACCGCAACATACGAATCTCGGACCGCGGAACACTTACTAACTTACTTATCACGTCGAACGGTTACACTCTGTCGACCGGTGTCCTCTCCAATGAAATGCAATGGGGTATGGCATCGATCCCGTTAGCAGACGCCCCAACGATGCACGTAGGCTATATCATGCACGACGAGCGCAAGCCCTCTCCCCTCTTGCAGCAATACCTCGACGAGCTCAACCGCATCATCCATGCCAACTAACTGTCGGAAGACGGGGTAGAAATCGTAGATTGCTAGCCCCCGGCGGGCATGGCGCTACAATGGTCACTCACATGAAACGCACTCAACGAAAGGAAGCCCGTGAAGGTCATCATCTATACCGACGGCTCGGCCCGATCAAATCCGGGACGCGGCGGCTACGGCGCCGTGCTCAAATACACCAACCCCGCCGGCAAGACCTTTACCTCCGAGCTTTCGCGCGGCTACGCCAAGACCACCAACAACCGCATGGAACTCATGGCGGTTATCGTGGCGCTCGAGGCGCTCAACCGCCCCTGCGAGGTCGAGGTCCATTCCGATTCGCAGTACGTCGTCAACGCCTTTAACAAGCACTGGATCGACGGCTGGAAAAAGCGCGGGTGGAAAACCGCCAACAAGCAGCCCGTCAAGAACCGCGACCTGTGGGAGCGCCTACTCACCGCCAAAAGCAAGCACAAGGTTGAGTTCATCTGGGTTAAGGGTCACGCCGGCCACGAGCTCAACGAGCGCTGCGACGAACTTGCCACCACGGCGGCCGACGGCAGCAACCTCGATATCGACACTGGCTTTAACGAGAGCGACCTGTAACGGCGTTTTCGCACGCTATTTCCTGCCTCCTCGCGCTACACTCATCCTGTAAACCGAACGGCACGAGGGGGATACATGCTGCGCATAGCGACCATCGGCACATCCATGATTACCGACGACTTTATCCAAGTCGTCAACGCCAATGACCAAGCCGCGTTTGTGGGCACGCTTTCACGCGATGCCGATCGCGGTGCTGCCTTTACCGCCGAGCGCGGTGGCGAGCGAAGCTTTACTTCACTCGATGAGCTTGCGGCAGCCGCCGACGTCGACGCCGTCTACATCGGCAGCCCCAATGCGCTCCACTACGAGCAGGCGCTCGCCTGTATCGCCGGCGGCAAGCACGTTATCGTCGAAAAGCCTTTTTGTGCCACCGAGGCGCAAGCGCTCGAGGTCTTTCGCGCAGCCGAGGCGGCGGGCGTCGTAGCCCTCGAGGCCATGCGCCCGCTCCATGACCCTGCTTTCCACGCCGTCGAGGACGCCCTGGGCGAGATTGCGCCCATTCGTCGTGCATCGTTGCGCTTTGGCAAGTATTCTTCGCGCTACAACGAGGTTCTCGCGGGGCGCGCCACCAATATCTTCGACTGCCACATGGCATCGGGTTCCCTCATGGACATCGGCGTCTACACCGTCGAGCCCATGGTCGAGATCTTCGGCATGCCCTCCGGTCTTACGAGCATGACTACTCTGCTCGACCCCACCACGCGACAGCTCACGCACGGCCCCATCGACGGCTGCGGCTCCATTCTCGCCAGCTATGGCGGAGGCCGCATTTCCGTCGAGCTTGCGCATTCCAAGATCACCAACGATCTGCTGCCCTCGCAAATCGAAGGTGAGCGCGGCACCATCCAGATTGATCATCTGTCCACGCCCCGCAACGTACGCATCGACTATCGCGGCGACGTCGTACGCGGCTCGGCGACCGAGGCACCGCGCGAACAGGGCGACAACGGCCGCGTGCTCGACCTGCCCAAATCGTGCAACACTATGGAATACGAACTCGCAGACTTTATCACCGCTATCGGCGGCATCGATAACGTTAAGGAAGAGATTTGGGAGACCCCAGCGGGACGCCACGAGCTTGGCCACTACCGCGATGTCACGCTCGTGTCGCTGCGTATCATGGATGCCGTGCGTCAGCAGGCGGGTATCGCCTTCCCGGCCGACGCAGGCAAGCAGGCCTAGCGATGGGCTTCTTCGATACGTTCTTCTCCAGCGTCACCGGAGGCAGTCGAGAGCCTCAAAAACCATCAAACATTGAGCTCGAGTTGCGCCGCAGGCTTACCGTGCTCGCAAGCGACGAGGCCACTCAAGACACTCCCCTGCGCTATTTCCTGCGCTGGGCGGGGCAAGTCCAAGGCGTTGGTTTTCGCTTTACCAACACCAACCTCGCACAGGCACGCTCCCTCACCGGCTGGGTGCGTAATATGGAAGACGGCTCAGTCGAGATGGAGATACAGGGAGCTCCGGCAAACGTCCTATCTCATCTCGAGGCGCTTCATGCCTCCTACGAGCGCATAGGTACGCGTTTTCGCCTCGTAGACGCCCAGGCCCGAGCCCCACTTGCCAATGAAGACGGTTTCACGCCTCGTTATTAGTATTGTGTGCTAAATACGGTATCATTTACCTACGACCGTTGATAGAAAAGAGGCGAGGCGCATGGCGGTGCAAAGAAGGAATACCAGGCAGCGAAAGTTGGTTCTTGACGCCGTGCGCCAAAGCTATAACCATCCCACCGCCGACGAAATCTACAACGTCGTGCGCGCGCAGGATGACAAAATCAGCCGCGGTACGGTCTACCGCAACCTCAATCTCTTGGCCGACGCCGGCGAGATTCTCTCCATCAAGACGCCGGGCGGAAGTCGCTTCGATCGCACGATCGAGCCGCATGCGCATATCATCTGCACCTCATGCAGCCGCGTCATCGACGTACCGCTCCCCTTCGATGCCCAGCTCGACGCCAAGGCGTCCGAGCAAATCGGCTGGCACGTCACGTCGCACTACACCATCTTCGAGGGTCTCTGCCCCGACTGCCGGTAGATGTTCAGGACATGCCTTAAAATCCACCTTTCCGCGCTTTGCAGCAAAAAATAGATTTCTAGGCATGTCCCAAATATCTACTCAGCAAGCAGGCGATGCAATTCCTCTTCGACCGTGCGCACGTAACGGACGCGGTCGTTGATGCCACGCATAGAGGGATTGCAGCTCTCCATTAGATAAGGATGGCCCACGACGTTGAGCATGTCGCGGTCGTTCTCATTGTCGCCAAACGCCATCATCGCATCGGGCGAGATCCCCAGGGCACGACCATAATCGGCAAGCGCGGACCCCTTGCCCGAGTCAAAGCCGATAAAGTCAGTCCATTCGGTTCCCGACGTCATCACATCGACTCGGTCGCTAAAGAGACGCTCGAAATACTCCAGGGCCACCGGCTGATCAATTTCGGGCGTCTGGAAGGCAATCTTAATGACATCCTCGTCGATGTCCTCGGGACGGTCGACCACCGCCACATCGCAGTGGACCTCATAGCGCAAATGGTCGACGAACGCATCGTTGCCGCTCATGGTGTAGAGGTGCCCCTCGCACGAAAGGGTCACGTCGGCATGGGGATACGCAACCACGGCATTCGCGATATCCATAGCAAGGCTACGCTCCATGGAACGCTTGACAACGGCATGCCCCTCGCTCATCACCAGGGCTCCGTTTTCGCATACATAGGCGAGCTCATCGGCCACCGGGGCAAACAGGTAGCGCAGGCTCGCATATTGACGGCCGCTCGCCGGCATAAACACAATGCCGCGACGATGTAGCTCATCGATGAGCTCAAACGCCTCGGAACGCGGCTCGCGCTCCCCCGGATGCAGCAACGTGCCATCCAAATCGCAGGCGATCAGCTTGATTCCCTCAAGACCCATATGTTTCCCCCAAAACATCTCATCAACAGCAAGACGGACTTTGAATCGTTGCCTCTCAAAGTCCGTCTTGCATATATGCGCGTTAACCACGCGCCGCCTTTACGATTGTAAAGTCGGGAGCCATACTCACGACAACATCCGCCGCGCTCGACGCAAAGCGCCGACTGGCATCGAGCTCGCGCGTAACCACCGAGAGCCGAACACCCTCGACACCCCGGAGCATGCGGCCCAAAACAGGCTGCACCGGCGTATACATGCGCACGGTATGCTCGTCCGAGTCGCCTCGGAAAAGCGGCGCGTGCATATTGCCGATCTCCCAGCACGCATGCGCGAGCGCAATCGGGTCCATGCGGTCAACTTCGACTAAATAAACCTCGGCGCTGCGCAGGCGCACGACAACCGCCACGGGCGCCATGCCCAAACGGTCAATGGCGAGCACGTCGCCGTCGGCAAGACGACCGCCGTCGGACGCCAGCCGAACATCGACCGTGCGCCCCAGCTCCGTCACGCCCGCAAACGCGCATACATCAGCCTGGTCCCAATCGAGCAGCAGCTCGTCAACTTCAAAGACACCACCCAGCTCCCGGCGAAGCAGGAGTTCATAGGACGGATCGTTGAGATTTCCCAAGCATGTCGTCGAAACCAAGCGTTCAGGCATGCTCTAGCCCTCGACCTCGACGAGCTCGATATCAAAGTTGAGGTCCTTGGCGGCCAGCTCGTGGTTGGCGTCGAGCGTCACAGCCTCGGGCGTCACGTCAATGACGACGGCGGGGACGGGCATACCGCTCGGCGTGGACAGGAAGAGCTTCATGCCCTTCTCGATCTGCTCGATGTTGGGAACCTGCTCGGCCGGGAAGGTCAGGACCATCTCGGGGTTGTGCTCGCCGTAGGCATCGGCAGCCGGGATGTGCACAGTCTTCTTCTCGCCCACCTGCATGTCGACAACAGCAGCGTCGAAGCCCTTGATCATCTGGCCGGCGCCGCAGGTGAACTCCAGCGGCTCGCCGCGATCGTAGGAGCTATCGAACTGCGTGCCGTCATCGAGCGTGCCGCGATAATGAGTCTTAACCTTCTTGCCCTGGTTGGACATGGTAACCTCCGTGATAAGGGCGGCGCACAACGCGGACCGCCATGACCATATGGCGCTAACTATACCCTAGTCATACAATTCAAGGACAGTTTGCAAAGAAACGCTGCAACCGGAGGAACTATGGCATTTCCCGTATTTGACCTACACTGCGACACCGCCGATCGCATCGGCTGGGCCACGCTCGATCTCGACCTGCGCTTTACCGCGGGCACCGACGGGTATTTCCCCGGCGACGAAACGCATCCGCAGGATTTCGACCTCATCGAGGGCAACGCCTGCGCCATCTCGCTCGCAAAGATCGGCAATACGCCGTGGGCACAGTGCTTCGCCACGTTTGTCCCCGACGAGATTCCCACCGCCCACGCCGCGCGCTTCCAGGCGCAGATCATGGCGCACATGAGCGGCCAGGCAATGCTCAACCACGACCGCATGGTCAACGTACGCAGCGCCGCCGACATTCGCCCTGCGCTCAAGGGCGGCAAGGTCGCCTGCATCCACACTATCGAAAACGCCACGTTCTTTGCCGAGGACCCCGCGCTGATCGAGGTGCTCAAGAGCTTGGGCGTGCTCATGTCATCACTCAGCTGGAATGCGCAGGGACCGCTCGCGAGCGGACACGATACCCACGCCGGCCTCACCGCCGCCGGCATCGAGGCGCTTACGCAGATGGAGCACGCCGGCATGGTGCTTGACGTCTCCCATCTTAACGACGAGTGCTTTGACGAAGTTGCCGCCCGCGCCACGCGCCCCTTCGTCGCCAGCCACTCCAACTCCCGTGCGGTTTGCGGCGTCAAGCGCAACCTTACCGACGACCAGTTCCGCACCATTCGCGACATGGGCGGCATCGTCGGCCTCAACTACTGCAGCGAGTTCCTGTCTAACGAAGCAACCGACGAGACCGCTGCAGATGTCACCTTCGACCAGCTGGCGGCCCATATCGAGCACTGGCTCGACCTGGGCGGCGAAGATGTCATCGCGCTCGGCGGCGACTGGGACGGCGCCACGGTGCCCGCTTTCCTCTCCGATGCCAGCATGATGCCCGAGTTCCAGAACATGCTCTCCAAGCACTTTGGCAAGACCGTGATGCAAAAGCTCTGCAGCGACAACGCGCTTGCCTTCTTTGAGCGTTATTAGTTTCACATCCCTTGAGCGGGCCGGCATGCCGAACGGTCGACATGCCGGCCCGTCCCCAACCCAAAGGACCGCTTTTGACGCAGCAATTTACGATTTCCGTATCTCGACCGGATGGGACGGCCTTGCCCGTCATCGTTACCAAAAAACGCGTCAAGAACTTCAACCTACGCGTCACATCGAGCGGTGAGGTCCACGCCAGCGCACCGCTCGGCGCCGGTCGCGAGCGCATCGAAGCGTTTGTGAAGCGCAACAGCGCCTGGATTATCGGCCGACTTGCCCAGCGCGAGCAACGTCAGGCGACGGCGCGAGAGCCGCTCAGCCCCTCGTCCATCATTGCACTTTGGGGCAAGCCCATCACGGTACAGGACGCACTCGATCACAACTTTGCATCGCCCGCACCGCGGCCCAAGCAGGCCACCTTCGCAAGTTTTATGGGTACCGACGAATCGGACGAAGGCCCACAAGCCAAGCGGCGCGCAGTCCTCGACGGCCTAACGTCCGACGAGCTCCAAGCCCACATCGACCAGCTCTATACGTCCGAGGTCACATCGGCGCTGCGCAATATGGTGCACGCGTACGAAATCGCAATGGGTGTCGCCGTCTCCCGCGCCTCCGTGCGCAGCATGAAGACGCGCTGGGGCTCATGTACGCCCAAAACCGGCGCCATTCGCATCGCACGCGAACTGGCCGCCTACCCTGTCGAATGCCTCGACATGGTTGTCGCCCACGAGCTCGTTCATCTGCTCGAGCCAAGCCACAATCAACGGTTCCATGCCCTGCTCGACACGTACTGCCCCGACAATAGAGCCCTGTCGCAGCGGCTCAAAAAACCGCCCGCCGACGAGCTCTAGCGTCGCCTAACGCACGCGCTCGATCTCGACACCGCAGCTTGCCAGGGGCAGGCCAACAGGAGCCCACGGCTTATCGAGCTTTATGCGCACACCAAGCAGCGAGGGATAACGGCGCAGCAGCATCTGGGCCGCCCCCTCGGCTGCCGCCTCGATGAGTTTAAACGTATGCTCGCGCAGATAGCCATCGACATCGTGGCACACCGAGCCGTAGTCAATCGAGGCGTCCAGGTTATCGTGCTCCCCCGCTGCACGCAGGTCGGCATAGAGCACCAAGGACACGATGAACTTCTGACCCAGCGCGTTCTCCTCGGGATACACGCCATGGTTGGCAAAAACCTCTAGGCCGTCAATGACAATACGATCGGCATGGCGCAGATCGTCATAGTTCACGTGAGACACCGCCGTCGCAGTAGAAATTTCACCCATACCACGACGGGCGAGCTCAGCACCCTCAGTCTTGGTTGCATTCTCGGGCAGTTTTTTGTTACTCATCGCGATCGTCTCCTTCGTTTAGAACCCCGACCGCGCAAATTAACTACACGCGAATCGACAGGTTCTTTTTATCATCGCTCCAGTTGCAAGCATTGCGCGCGGGGCATGCAAAGCAGGCGCGCGACGCTTTGTCGGCTGCATAGAGCAGACGCTCAAGCGGTTGGCTGTTCACGCGCAGCTTTCGATGACCCAGAATGGCCGTCTTAATGGCTGCGGCATCGGCCGACTCAAACGCCACGTCATCGGGCATGCCGGCGAGTATTGCATCAGCGACGCGCTCGCTTGCAACATCATGGGATATACCCGATTCATACTGTTCATCTTTGCCGATATCGTGAAGAAGTGCCGTGGCGTAAATGACCTCGCGGTCAAATTCGAGCTGCTCCCCGAGATTCTTGATCCACATAATGCGAGCGACATCGAGCAGATGGTCAATACCGTGGCGGCAGAAGATGCGCCCCGATTCCAACTGTGCAATGTTGCCCAGGTGCCGCCGGAACAGCCCGTTGGCACAAATGTAATCAATGCGAGGCATGGCGCCAAAGGGGGCCAGGCCCGAAGCCATAAAGCCGCGACGCGACGTCCCCTCATCGGTCTTCGATGTAAAGTCGTTGACGAATCTCATGGTTAGCGGCCCAACATCCTAAAGAAACGCTCCTCGAGCGCGGGATCGGTCTCAAAGACGCCGCGGCGAGCGAGCGTCACGGTCTTGGTGCCGGGCTTTTGCACGCCACGCATCGTCATGCACATATGCTCGGCCTCCATCAACACAATCGCTCCCTGGGGAGCGAGATAATCCATGAGGGCATCGGCAACCTGTGCACACAGTTGCTCCTGCAGCTGCAGACGGCGGGCATAAACCTCAACCGTGCGGGCAAGCTTGGAGAGTCCAGCCACGCGACCGTTAGGGATATAGCCGATGGCAGCTTTGCCGTAAAACGGCAGCAGATGATGCTCGCACAGCGAGTAAAACGTGATATCGCGCTCGATAACCAAATCGTTCGAAGCGACGGCAAAGGTTTTGGACAGGTGTTCCTCGGCACTCTGGTCCATACCGCCGGCAATCTCACCATACATACGGGCAACGCGCGCCGGGGTCTCCAGCAGGCCCTCACGAGTTGGGTCCTCGCCTATGCCCTCAAGCAACAGCTTAATGGCGGCCTCGACTTTTTCCTGATCGACCATCTGGGCCTCACTTTTCCGATTTCACGTTCGCGCTATGGTACCACGCCGGCACGCAACCTCTGTCAGCTACATAGTATGGGTCGAATAGACCGGATCGTCCCGCCAAAGCTCCACGGCGTCGCAAAGCGCAATGTTCTCACGCTCGGCACGGGCACGCGTGGCGTTCATATCAATCACGCGCTGATTGCTCGAACCCCTAAAGCGCAACGAGATATCGTACAGATCCTGAACGAACGGACCGTCCACCAACATATCGAGGCAGGCGAGAATGCGGTCCGTCACCTCGGTATAGTGACGACCGCCCGGCATAAGTTCCTCGAGCACGTCGCCGGTAAAGCACCAAATGGTTTTTCCTGACCCCGCAGGATACGCGGCACGAACGCGCTCGACAAACTCAACGAGTCCCGCCTGATTCTCAGGTTCCATAGGCTCGCCGCCTAGAATCGTCAGGCCGTCAATAAAGGGATGGTCGAGGCTCTCGATAATCTTGTCCTCGACGGCACGATCGAACGGCTCGCCCGCAGCAAAGTCCCACGCAACAGAGTTAAAGCAGTTCTTGCACCCACGACGGCACCCACTCACAAACAGAGAAGTACGAACGCCTTCCCCATCAGCAATGTCGAAATACTTAATGTTCGCGTAGTTCATAGGTAACCTTCCTGGGGGTCTGGAGTATATCATCCCGTCCTCAAACATTCTCGGCCTGCGGCCTGCGAAACTGCGGGCGGGACGATATGTCCCGGCCTCATGCAAAAGGCAACTCAATGAACGAAGCGAACATCGAGTATAGGGTTCGAGGTCCAATAAAAACTGGGTTGCGGCTCAACCGCCATCGCAAGTAAATCGCAGCTGCAGCTCGAATTATTTCCGCTAAGAACTTCGAGGAGTGAGTAGGCTGCGCGCCGCATCTCAGTTACGTCAACTTGGCTGAGCCGAGAGGGCCGCTTGGGCTTTTGCTCGATATGAGTTCCGCACGCAAAGAAGGCCACTTAATGTGGCCTTCGTCTTGCGCAGGACTGTCCGAAATAGCGAGCAAAAGCCCAAGCGGCCCTCTCGGTTCAGCCCCGGAGCGGTATTAGAGATGCAGCACGCGGTCGCGGATCTCCTCGGTTCGGCCCTGGTTCCAGAACTGGGTACCGATGTAGCCGCACGTACGACGAGCGACGTTCATCTTCTCCTGGTCGCGGTTGCCGCAGCTGGGGCACTCCCACACCAGCTTGCCGTCATCCTCGACAATCTTGATCTCACCGTCGTAGCCGCACACCTGGCAGTAATCGCTCTTGGTGTTGAGCTCGGCGTACATGATGTTGTCGTAGATGTACTGCATCACGCGGATGACAGCCTTGAGGTTGTCCTGCATGTTGGGAACCTCGACGTAGGAGATGGCACCGCCCGGCGAAAGCTGCTGGAACATACCCTCGAACTTGAGCTTGTCGAATGCGTCGATCTCCTCGGACACGTGGACGTGGTAGCTGTTGGTGATGTAGCCCTTGTCCGTCACGCCCGGGATGATGCCAAAACGACGCTGCAGGCACTTGGCGAACTTGTAGGTCGTCGACTCCAACGGCGTGCCGTACAGCGAGAAATCGATGTCGCTCGCAGCCTTCCACTCCGCGCACTTGTCGTTCATGCGCTGCATGACGGCCATGGCAAAGGGCGTGCCCTCCTTCTCGGTGTGGCTGTGGCCCGTCATGTACTTGACGCACTCATACAGGCCGGCATAACCCAGACTAATGGTGGAGTAACCGCCCACGAGCAGTTTGTCGATCGTCTCGCCCTTCTTCAGACGCGCCAGGGCGCCGTACTGCCAAAGAATCGGCGCGGCATCCGAAAGCGTGCCCATCAGGCGCTCATGACGGCAAAGCAGGGCACGATGGCACAGCTCAAGGCGCTCGTCGAAGATCTTCCAGAACTTGTCCATGTCCTGATGCGAGCTCAGCGCGACATCGGGCAGGTTGATGGTCACAACGCCCTGGTTAAAGCGACCGTAGTACTTGGGTTTGTTCGGGTCATAGTTCAACGCGTTGGCCACGTTGTTAAATCCGTTACCGGAGCGGTCGGGCGTCAGGAAGCTGCGGCAACCCATGCAGGTATAGCAGTCGCCGTTGCCCGCGGTCTCGCCCTTCGACAGCTTGAGCTCGCGCATCTTCTTCTCGGAGATGTAGTCGGGCACCATGCGCTTGGCGGTGCACTTAGCGGCCAGCTGGGTCAGGTAGAAGTACGGGGAATCCTCGTAAACGTTATCGTCCTCGAGTACATAGATAAGCTTGGGGAATGCCGGGGTAATCCACACGCCGGCCTCGTTCTTAACGCCCTCATAGCGCTGACGAAGCGTCTCCTCCACGATCATGGCAAGGTCGTGCTTCTCCTGAGGCGTACGGGCCTCGTTAAGATACATAAAGACCGTCACGAACGGCGCTTGACCGTTGGTGGTCATAAGGGTCACGACCTGATACTGAATCGTCTGGACGCCGCGACGAATCTCATCGCGCAGACGGTCCTCAACGACCTCACGGACCTTCTCGGCAGACGCAGAGACGCCAAGCTCATCGAGCTCGCGGGCAACCTCGCCGCGAATCTTTTGACGGCTCACCTCGACGAACGGGGCAAGATGGGTCAGCGAAATCGACTGGCCGCCGTACTGGGAGGAAGCAACCTGAGCGATAATCTGCGTCGCGATGTTGCAGGCGGTCGAGAAGCTGTGCGGCTTCTCGATCAGCGTGCCCGAGATAACGGTGCCGTTCTGGAGCATGTCCTCCAGGTTCACCAGGTCGCAGTTGTGCATGTGCTGGGCAAAGTAGTCGGAATCGTGGAAGTGGATCAGGCCCTCATTGTGGGCATCCACGATCTCCTGGGGCAGCAGCACGCGCTGAGTCAGGTCCTTGGAAATCTCGCCGGCCATATAGTCGCGCTGGACGGAATTGACGGTCGGGTTCTTGTTGGAGTTCTCCTGCTTGACCTCTTCGTTGTTGCACTCAATCAGCGACAGAATCTTGTCGTCGGTCGTGTTCTTCTGGCGCTTCAGGCTCTGAACGTAGCGATAGATGATGTAGTGGCGGGCGACCTCGTAGCAGTCGAGACGCATGATCTCGTCCTCGACCAAATCCTGGATCTCCTCGACCGAAACGGTGTGGCCCGCGTTCTCGCATGCCTCGGCGACGTTTTGTGCCGCGTAAACCACCTGGCGGTCGGTTAGACGAGAGCTCTCCTCGACCTCCAAGTTGGCGGCGCGGATGGCATTGACGATCTTATCGATGTCAAAGACAACCTCGGTGCCGCTGCGCTTGATGATCTTCATCCTCTTGCCTCTTTCGCGTCGTAGTCTCATTGCGCTTCAGAGCCAAACGATGCCCGGCAGGGCTTACCCCTGTCTTGCGGCGCCGTCGCGCAATCTGTGTTCTCGATAAACCATAGGTCCTCATGCGGACAATCCTCGCGGCCGATCAAGCGGCTCAAAGGCGTGTCCAAATGGGGCGAATAAGGTCCTCGTTCTCTGTCCGCCATCTATCATACGACAAAGAGGCATCTATATCCTGTATTCTTTTTTTAGGTCAAACACAACATATAGTGTTTCAGCAGGTCAAAGCAATTAGTCATTTTGCAGACGCATTAAAAATGAAGGGCTCTTGGCAGAGTGCTAAAACGTTATCAGCTCGACTACCTGCACGGCAGTTTTGAAACCCCCTCAACCGCGCCGCTGACAAATCCTACCAAAACCAAGCCGCTCACGCCAAAAGAATCCAAAAGTTTGTGCTTGACCAACATGTTGCGGTCGTCTCTTACCATGCCTGCCCATCCCATTGATCTAAACAAGGATCTTGATAGGTATAAAGAGAAATCCAGAATCATCTCAAATGATTCTTGTGGGGCAACGCGAAGGAGCGCTGACATGAAATTTGCTGGCATATTTGCTGGCACAATTGGCGGCAAAAACAAAACAGCCCAGAGGGTATAGCCTCTGAGCTGCGAACATTTGGTGGGCGTTAGAAGATTTGAACTTCTGACCTCTTCCGTGTCAGGGAAGCGCTCTCCCCCTGAGCTAAACGCCCAAATGGAGCGGACAACGGGGCTCGAACCCGCGACCCCAACCTTGGCAAGGTTGTGCTCTACCAACTGAGCCATGTCCGCCTGCGAGGATTTAATATACGGGATAATCCACCCAAATGCAAGAACTTTTTTTGAAAAGTTTTGCGACGCCCTCGCGAACCTCGCGAAGACATCAGCCACCACGGAAAGCGCAGGCAAACGCAAACTCGCCGCAAGAGGCCCCTACATCTCACCGAGCATGATCCAGGCAGAGCTGTCCTGCGCGAGCCTGCCGTCTGCAAGCGGTGATGAGGTGAGCAGGACTCTGCCCGCCGGCAGCTCCACGGGTACTGCGCCGAAGTTCGTCACACACGCCCAGCCGTTGTCACGGCGATAGGCGATGACGCCGCCCTCAGCGCCCTCGGCACCATCCGCAAGGCCGGTGCGCCCGTCGAGATTGAGCCACGCAAGATCGTTGGCGCACCCGCGCAGCTTGCGCCGCAGCCAGAGGGCGTCGCGATAGAGCGCAAGCATCGATGTCGGGGCCGCTTCTTCCCTATCGGCAGCGTAATCGGAAAACCATGCAGGCTGTGGCAGATGGGGCGCCGCATCGGCGTCCGCCGGTGAAAACCCAAACGATCCGCCCTGCGCGGGATCGTCCGCTGCCACCCACGGCAGGGGCACACGACAGCCGTCGCGCCCCTTCTCGCGCTTCGGTCCGTGCGTATTGGTCGCAGTGGGATCTTCGAGTGCAGCCCACGGGATGTCAGCCACCTCAAAAAGGCCGAGCTCCTCACCCTGATATACGTATGCCGAGCCCGGAAGCGCCAACTCAAGCAAAAGGGCCGCCCGCGCGCGGCGCTCGCCGAGTTCACGGTCCTCGTCATAAGACGACCCGTCGCGTAAGAGCCAGTCGAGCGCAATCTGATGGTAGCGCGTCGCCTTGATCTGCGGCAGGGCATAGCGCGTCGCCACGCGCGGCACGTCATGGTTGGAGAGTACCCAGGTCGAGGCGGAATCGGATTCGATGGCCGCCTTCAAGCCCTCCTCGATTGCAGCGTGCATGTCATCATAGGTCCAAGTGGCCTTGGCGAACTCAAAGTTGAATGTCTGGCCAAGCTCGCTGGGGCGCGCGTAGAGATACTGGCGCTCGGGCAGTACCCACGCCTCAGCAACCGCGCTGCGCGGCGGATTATAGTGGTCGAACACGCGGCGCCACTCGCGATAGATCTCGTGGACCTCGTTGCGGTCCCACAGCGGATGGGTGCCGTCGTCAACCATGTCATCGCCCTCGGCGAGATGCCACCGGTCGAGGTCATCGCGGTCGAGGTCCTTGGCGAGACCGTGCGCCACATCAATGCGAAAGCCATCGACGCCTCGATCGCTCCAAAACGCCAGGACGTCGCAAAAGAACGCGTGAACCTCGGGGCATGACCAGTCAAAGTCCGGCTGCTCGGGCGTAAACATGTGCAGATACCACTGACCGTCCGCAACACGCGTCCAGGCGGGGCCGCCAAAGTTGGCATTCCAATTGGTGGGAGGCAGCTCGCCGTGCTCGCCGCGACCATCGCGGAAGATATAACGGGCGCGCTCGGGCGATCCGGGGCCGGCGGCAAGAGCGGCTTTGAACCAGGGGTGCTGGTTGGATGAATGGTTAGGCACGATGTCGACGATGACCTTGATGCCGCGCGCGTGAGCCGCAGCGATCATGTCATCGAAGTCGTCAAGTGAGCCGAGACGTGGGTCGACATCGCAGTAGTCCGCCACATCATAGCCACCATCGACAAGAGGCGATGGGTAAAACGGGCTCAGCCAGATGGCCTCGATACCCAGCCGCTCAAGATAGTCCATCTGCTGGGTAATGCCCGCGATATCGCCCAGACCCGAACCAGTCGAATCCTTAAACGAGCGCGGGTAGATCTGATAGATCGCGGCATCGGACATCCATGAGCGCGAAGAAGACTTTTCTGTAGCCATGGGGCGTATCTCCCTTGCAACGAGGTTATGCGAGATGCCCACGATGATACGCCCAAAGTGGACATTCGCGGCAAACAACGCCACAGCCACGACCCAAAACGCTCGCTCCCTCTCGGGTTCGAACCCATGCGATGAGTACGAAAAAGCCCGGCTACCGTAGTAGTCGGGCTGTTACGCTTGGAGCGGACAACGGGGCTCGAACCCGCGACCCCAACCTTGGCAAGGTTGTGCTCTACCAACTGAGCCATGTCCGCATATGTAAAACAAAACGGGCGCCGGAGCGCCCGGATGTTGCCTGGAGGCGAAGCCCGGATTCGAACCGGGGGTAAAGGCTTTGCAGGCCTCTGCCTTACCACTTGGCCACTTCGCCGAAAAAGGACCGCCTAAACGGTCCGGAAATGCAATGGAGCGGACAACGGGGCTCGAACCCGCGACCCCAACCTTGGCAAGGTTGTGCTCTACCAACTGAGCCATGTCCGCTTGCGGGTTATTAATTTACGCGAGTTGTCCAAAAGACGCAAGTACTTTTTTCAAAAAACTTGTCTGCCGCATGTTCTTAGTAGCTAAACGCGCTAAAGCGATTGGCTAGGCACACGATTCCAGCGCTCCGCTAAACAGCTTCACCATCTGCACGCGCGTGCCGGCGCCGTCCGTACGACGAGCAACCTCCACGTTATCGACGAGCATACGCATAAGCTTGATACCACGGCCGCGTTCCTCAGTTGCGACCGGCTCGCTCGTTTCATCGATAGAATAGCCGGCACCTCGATCAAGCACCTCAACCACAACGCGATCGCCATAGGCCTGAACAGTCAGGACGCACCCGATACCGCCCGCATGGTCATAGGCATTACCCAGCGCCTCCCCCGACGCCAATGCGACATCGTAGCGCTCGTCACGGCGCAACGGAAGCGATTCAAGGAGTTCGGCGATGCGATGTCGGTAGTATGGAAGATTCTCGATACCCTGACGGACCTCGACGCTCTTACTCCAGCGAGGCAGCTCCCCCACCGGAATGGCGGGAATAGACTCCCGTGCCGGCCCCGCGACATGAAGGATATCGACAAGACGAGCAATCTCCAAAAAGCGAACAACTTCACCTGATGCATTGACGAGCGAAAGCAGGCCTTCTCGCCTCATAAGCTCACGAGCGCGCGTAAGTAGGAATGCCAAGCCCGTCGAATCGATAAAGCTAACAGCCTGACAGTTGATGACGACACGACGCACGCCGCGGCCAATCAAAGCATCCAACCGCCGACGCAACGCAGGCACCGTGGCGATGTCGATATCGCCTGGTGGCGTCAAAACCGCTATGTCATTCCACTCATTCATACGACCATGGTTCCCCAAAAAAGCCCACTCGATGCATTCGTTTCCCCAACCGTACGGATTCAGCCCGCCCAGCGTCGTCTATGAACGACCCCGTAAAAACTCAAGGGATACCAATGCAATGTCATCGTCCAGCGCCGATTCGGTAAATCGGTCAAGCTCGCCCAAGACCTTGCCGCAAATGCCCGACACGCCCTCACCCGAGACAGAGAGCAGAAGGTCGCGAAGGCGCTGCTCGCCAAAGAAAGCACCCGAGCGGTCACGCGCTTCGATTGTTCCGTCGGTGTACATAAATAGCATGTCACCAGGAGCGAACGTAAACACGCCTGTCTCGTACACCATGCTCTCAAAGGCACCGATTACCCCCGATTGGCATCCAAGAAGCTCGACCTCTCCCCCACGAGCCTCGCCGCCACCCAGCGGCATCGACTCTGGCCTGATGACCATGGTCGGAGGATGGCCCGCCGAACAATACGTTGCGCGTCCGGCTTTAAGGTCAATCTTGGCGATAAAGGCCGTCACGAACGTCTCGACCCTCGAAAAGCCCATAAGCATGCTGTTAAGAGAGCGTGCCATGCGGGCCGGTCCAGCGCCCTCCCAGGCATATGCCGTCAGGGCCGTCTTGACGAGTGCGGACATCGATGCAGCCTCAATGCCTTTGCCAGACACATCGCCCAGAATCATGACGGCGCAATCGTCGGGAAGACGGATGAGCGTATAGAAATCGCCGCCGACCAACGCCGAGTTCGTGGCCGACAGGTACACCGAATCGGCGGCGATTCCCGGAACATCCCCCAGTGAATTTCTCATGCCAATCTGGAGGGTCTGAGCGATATGGCGCTCCTCGCGCTTTTGAGACTCTCCCTCATAGATCAACTCAAAGTCGTGTGCCAAATGCACCATAAAGTCATATTCAAGGTCGTCAATTGGCTCCTGGCTGCCATCGCGAAGCAGCAAAACGCGCCTCATGGGCCCCTTGGCGACATCAGCGGGAACGATTGCATCGTTGCTTCGCTTGCCGTCCGTCTCCGAGTGGTAGCGCCCAGCCTCGATGCCGGAATCGATATATAGTCCCTGACACGGTAGGCCGTGGGCCCTCAACCATGCACCCATAGACGTGGATTCGTCCACACGTGTAAGGCGCACGTGCTTGAGGTCGTCGGCACTCGTCCCGCCCAGCACCGATGTCTCGAATCCGTCAGAAGTTGCCCCCAGGCGCGCCGCCGGCGTTGTGACGGAAAAGAAGAGTGACTCCGGATCGCCCGGCAGCGCCACACGGCTGCCACCCTCAAAATCGATGACATAGGTTTCGAGGCCCGCATCATACTCCACGGGACAGAAATGGCAATTGAGAACGGTGCGGATTTCGGCCGACACCGCACGCGTGGCGGCAACAGGATCATCGAGGCAGGTGAACAGCACATCCCGAAGCACATTAAGCGAGCGGCCAAGCTCGGCCGTACGACGAGAGCGAAGGCTCGATGCCATGCCGACCAGCTGGATAGACAGGTAATCGCAAATGACCTCGAGTACATTAACGTCATAGGCGAGCGGTGCCTGGGGGCGTTTCCAACCAACTTCCAGCACGCCAAGGATCTGCGTACCGTAAAAAACGGGAAGACAGATCTCGCTGCGATACGGAGGCATATCCTGCACGCGCAATAGGTGCTTAGAACGATTGTCCAGGTCCATGAACATACCGGAGGCGGCCCTATCGCCCTCAAGGTCCTGTTGAATCGACAAGCGACAGGCACGCGACTCACGAAGAACATACGTCGGAATGCCAGCACCATACGGCAAAAACTCAGGCAGGTAGCTGTCGTACAGCTCCTTGGAAACACCGCGAAGCTTAAAACCGCCGCTCTCAGAAAAATAGATAGCGGCGCCCGAAGCATCGAGCGTTCCTACAAGCTGGTTCAAAACGGTATCAAGCAGGCTGGGTAACTCATCGGAGCCCACGGTACTCATAATGACCGAGAGCGTGCCAGAGAGACGCTTGTTCGCCACTCTAAGCTCCGATAACGCACGCTTGAGTTGCCGGTCGTGAGAATACTGTTCCTCGATACTGTGAAGCGCCACCAGGACACGTGGTGCGCGGCGCCCAAAGATGCGTGGAGGCGTTACGGAGCCCGCACGAACCAAGACGGGAATAAAAGAGCCGTCACTCAGTTTGAGCATCAGTTCGTTCTCGGAGCCATCAGTTTCAAATGGCAGACGATGTTCCGTCGCACGTTCAAAAGCGGACGAGTACAGGACGTCTTTAACATCTCCACCGATGACGTCGGCGCGTTCCTCGCACATCAAACCAAGTAAGCGGTTATTCACATGCAGAATGGTTCCGTCGAGCTCGCAGATGATGACAGCATCGCTCGTGATCTCGACTAGTTGGGCAACGTCTGCCCACTCGTTGCGTTCAAGCGTTTCCATCGTGGACCCCACCGTCTATCGGTAACAAAAAAGCCTCCGAAGAGGCTTCTCAAATGCGATGGTGTCGGAGGCGGGACTTGAACCCGCATGACCAAAAAGCGGTCACTAGCACCTCAAGCTAGCGCGTCTGCCAATTCCGCCACTCCGACATGCTATGTTGTTGATTCGCGGTTCGTTTTGTTGGACCCGCGCGTTCAACGAGAAAGATAATAACCTATGATTCGAGAACTGTGCAAGCACTTTTTTCAAAAAAGTTTACGAATTTGTAATTGCGCAGGTAGATCCGCATGTCCGGCCCCGAATCGGTGCTGCCTCCCGGCGCGTCCTCGGGCATGAGCGATATTTTGCTGCGCACTTCGTGCTGCAAAATATCGCTCCCCCTGCGGAATGCGCCGGGAGGCAGCACCGATTCGGGGCC